>JBBSTF010000033.1:0-42172 GCA_038236135.1 Lysobacterales bacterium | reverse complement strand
GTGGGAGTAGCCGCGCTTCATCCCTTCTCGGTTCTTCTCAATGGTCCATAGGGCGTCATCAAGGTCCAGCTCGTCCCAACGCAGCGTGCGGGTCACCCCAGGGCGGTTAGCGGTCCAAAGTGCCAACATGGCGGCGCCCTTCACGAGGGGCGACGCGTTGAACGTATCAAGCTTGCGCAGCAATTCGGGAAGCTCTGCCAGCGTGAGGTGTGGGTAGTTGCTCGCTCCCGTCATCGGGAGCACGACGGCCCGAAGGTCGCGGACGGGATCGGTTTGCACCCAGCCGTTGGCGCGCGCGTACGAGAAGATGGACGCAAGCCACTGCCGCGCTTTCTTGGCTACGTCCGGCGCGCCGCGTTCCTCCATCTTCCGTGTGAGCGCGGCAAGCTCTTTGGTAGTGATTGATGCGAGCGGCCGCTGCGATAGTGCGGGCAGCAAATCCTTGTCCATGTATTCGCGTACTTGACGCTTGGTACGCTCGGCCCAGGCTCGGCCGCGGAACTCGATCCATGCCTCAGCCGCTTCACCAAAGGAGCTCGCCGCGCGCGCGTTGCGCTCGAGTTTTTCCTGAAATCGCTCTTCAGCGGGATCCAGCCCCGCGGCCAGCGATTGGCGTAGTCGATCCGCCTCTGTCTCGGCAGCCTTCAATGACAGCTCAGGGTAGGGCCGGCCGATCGAGAGTTCTTTTTCCTTCCCGGCGAAGCGATAGCGCAGGCGCCAGTACTTGGCCCCATCCGGCATCACGATCAGGGTCAGGCCGCGACCTCCCGACAATTTGTACTTCTTGGGACGGGGTTTCGCGTTGCGTATCGCGATATCGGTGAGTTTGGCAGCCATGTGGGGTAATCCGGTGGCCAAGAAACCGCACAACCATGCGGCTTTCGGGTGAACGAACCAAACTTCGAACGAGAAATGCGGGGTAAACCACCGTTCGAAATCATCTTTACCCCGCACTGTACCCCGCATTCTGGGCGGGATGCAATGGAACCCACGGGAACCCTATGGGCACAAAAAACCCCGCGTTTAGCGGGGTTCTTTGCTTTCTTGGGACTTCCTGAAACGTCTTGGGAAGTCTTGTTGGCTGGGGGACTAGGGCTCGAACCTAGATTAACGGTGTCAGAGACCGTTGTCCTACCATTAGACGATCCCCCAATGACTGTGGACCACAGCGGCAGGATACGGCCGCTGGCTGACGGTCCGGTGACCGATGCACCCGTCGCCGGGTGCGGTTCGATCAACGCTTGGAGTACTGCGTCGCCTTGCGCGCTTTGCGCAGACCGACCTTCTTGCGTTCCACTTCGCGTGCGTCGCGGGTCATGAAGCCCGCCTTGCGCAACGGCGACTTCAAGGTTTCGTCGTATTCGACCAAAGCCCGGGAGATTCCGAGGCGGATGGCACCGGCTTGGCCAGTCATGCCACCGCCCTCGACCGTGCAGAACACGTCAAACTTGTCGCTGGCGTCAACCAGTTGCAAGGGCTGGCGCACGATCATGCGCGAGGTTTCGCGACCGAAAAATTCGTCGAGGTTCTTTTCGTTCACCACGATGGTTCCAGTGCCCTTGCGCAGGAACACGCGGGCGGTGGAAGACTTGCGACGGCCGGTGCCGTAATTCTGTTGAATCGCCATTGACTATGCCTTGTCGATCAGAGGTCCAGCGCCTGAGGCTGCTGGGCGGTATGCGGATGGTCGGAGCCGGCGTAGACCTTGAGCTTGCGAAACATCGCACGGCCCAGTGGATTCTTCGGCAGCATGCCCTTGACGGCGATCTCGATGACACGCTCGGGGTGCTTGGCCAGCAAATCCTTGAGCGGCGTGGTTTTCAAGTTGCCGATGTAACCGGTGAAACGGTGATACATCTTGTCATTGAGCTTGTTGCCGGTGACGGCGATCTTCTCGGCGTTGATCACGACGAAATAGTCACCGGTGTCCACATGCGGCGTGAACGACGGCTTGTGCTTGCCGCGCAGGCGAAAAGCAAGCTCGGAGCTGAGACGACCAAGCGTCTTGTTCGTCGCGTCGACCACGAACCAGTCACGCTGGACTGTCTCGGGCTTGGCACTCATGGTCTTCATGGAAAAAGCCTGTTGATGCCCCAACCGCGGGCACGGGTTCAAAGAAAGGGGCGGGATTGTAGGGGCGAAAGCGGGGCAACGCAAGGCGTTTTGACCGTTTCGACCATCCCTCGGCAACCATCCGAACAAAGCCGGTGGCGCAGCCGGAGGATGATAGCATCTTTGCATGAGACTAGCGGCCAATGCCGAGGCCGTTGTTCAACTGGCCGACCAATGTGTGATGTGTGGGCTGTGCCTGCCGCATTGCCCCACCTATGTGCTAGCCCAGGACGAGGCGGAATCGCCGCGGGGTCGGATTGCGCTGGCGAAAGCCGTGGCGACCGGGACGATTCCGGTCAGCGAGTCGGTATTGAAGCATCTGGACCAGTGTCTTGGCTGCCTGGCGTGTGAAACGGCTTGCCCTTCCAATGTTCAGTACGAGAACCTTTTGGTGCAGACACGGGCGCTGATCGAGCCTGCGCGGCAGAGACGGACGGTGATGCATCGGTTGGCGGCGTACCCGCGCGTTTTGACGGGACTGGCAATGGCATCGAATCTGATCAGCGCTGGCCGCTGGCTGCCTGCGCTGGCAAGCGGATTGCCAAAATTTTCGCCGCTGCGACGGCTTTTGACGTCATTGCCCGTCACGCCGCACGTTCCGCAGGCGCTCAGCCATTCTTCGCGGCCAAATTCCACGTCGAGTGGCACACAGACGATTGCCCTGTTTGAGGGTTGTGTTGCGAGCAACTTTGATCGAGACACGCTGGCAGCGACACGGGTGTTGCTTCAGGCGCTAGGCCATCGCGTGGTAACGCCCACCGAAACGCTCTGCTGCGGCGCATTGCCGCGCCATGCGGGACACGCCGATGCGACCGTGAAGGTGGCTGCAAGAACACGTCATGCGTTCACAGCGTTGAACGCGGCGGAAGTTGTGGTCAGCGCCAGTGGATGTTTCAGCGCGCTGACCGATGCTTTGCAGCGTCCTGACGGGGAAGAAAGCTTGAGCGTCGTCGATGCAGCGCAACGAATTGCGGATGATCCGGCACTGCAATCGCTGCGCTTTCGGCCCCTGAATCAGCGCGCGGCGCTGCACGTGCCTTGCAGCCAGATCAACGCGGCGCATTCGGTCGTTGCGACGCGCGCCCTGCTGGCACGAATCCCGGGACTGACCGTAGTCGACCTGCCAACGCAGCCACGTTGCTGCGGCGCGGCTGGCAGTTACTACATTGAGCATCCCGACATCGCCGATCGCTTACGCGATGAGCGACTCGATCAGCTCGATGGGCAAACACCAGACGTGCTGCTGACAAGCAACATCGGCTGTCGTATCCACCTTGGCAACGGGCTGCGACAACGCGGTCGGGACTTGCTGGTTCTTCATCCACTTACACTGCTGGCGCAACAACTGGAGATGCCATGAACCTGCGAAGCCTCAGTCGCCTGGATCGATTGATCAGTGAGGTCGAGCGCTCGCTCGGTGCTGTGTTCGAGCCCGCGCCAGTCGCCACGCGCGCTTCGCCCGCGTTACTCGTGAATTATTCGACACCGTTGGACGATGCCGAACGCCGCCAGAGTGCTGGACTGATGCGCGTCAACCATGTCGGCGAAGTCTGTGCGCAAGCGTTGTACTTCGGCCAAGCTTTTGTGGCGCGCGATGCGGCGACGCGTGAGCATCTGCTCGATGCGGCCGCAGAAGAAACCGATCACCTCGCCTGGTGCGGGCAACGCCTGCGCGAACTCGATAGCCGGCCGAGCTTGCTGAATCCGGTTTGGTACGGCGGCGCGTGGACAATTGGCGCGGTTGCCGGACTGGTCGGTGATGCGTTCAGTCTTGGTTTCGTGGTCGAGACGGAGCGTCAAGTCGAAGCGCATCTCGACGGCCATCTACAGAAGTTGCCGGAACACGACGCAGCCAGTCGCGCAATCGTGCAGCAGATGAAAGCCGACGAGGCACGCCACGCTGAGCAGGCTGAAGCGGCGGGTGGCACTGCCCTGCCCGCGCCGGTGACAGCCTTGATGCGCGGCGCGGCGAACGTGATGCGTGCCGTCGCTTATCGCGTCTGATCCTGAAGCCCTGAAAGGAAAAACCCGCGCCGTTGCCGGTGCGGGTTCGTGGGTTCGACGAAGAGCGAATGCGGGACAGCGATCAGGTCAGGTTACGACCGTGGAAGAGTTCCTCGATCTCACGACGCAACAAGGATTCGATGCGCTGGCGTTCCTTGAACGACAACTCGTCGGCGGTCGCCTCGAAAAGGTACGTGTCGAGGTCGAAGTCCTTGATGTGCATCTTCGTATGGAACATGTTTTCCTGATACACATTGACGTCGAACATCTCGTATTTGTGACGGATGTGCCGTGCCAGATATTCCTGCACCGAGTTGATCTTGTGGTCGATGTAGTGCTTCTTGCCCTTCACGTCGCGGGTAAAGCCGCGAACGCGGTAATCCATGATGACAATGTCGGACTCGAAGCTGTCGATCAGGAAGTTCAACGCCTTCAACGGCGAAATGACGCCGCAGGTCGCCACGTCGATATCTGCGCGGAAGGTGGCGATGCCGTTGTGCGGATGCGTTTCCGGATAGGTGTGGACGGTGATGTGGCTCTTGTCCATATGCGCGACCATGGCGCCGGAAATCATGTCGCGACTCATCTTCTCGATCACCGGTTCTTCGGAGATCAGGATGGTCACGCTCGCCCCCTGCGGATCGTAATCCTGGCGGGATACGTTGAGAATATTCGCGCCGATGATCTCGGCGACGTCGGTGAGTATCTTGGTGAGGCGATCAGCGTCGTACTGCTCATCGATGTATTCGATGTAGCGCGAACGCTGCTCACCCGACACCGCATAGCAGATGTCGTAGATGTTGAAACTGAGCGCCTTGGTCAGGTTGTTGAAACCCTGGAGACGCAGCCGTGGAAGAGGTTTGACCACTGCAATGAACCTCGGTTTTTTGGCCGCAGAAGGGTGCCGATTATGGAGGAATTGCATGGGCGATGTAACCGCGTGAGCGCAGCCTGCCGGAAAAGTGTTTTCGCCTCCTCATAGCCGACGCATTCGCCTTGCGGCGTTGCCTGTGTAAGATGGATGGCAAATCGCCCGCATGCCATTGCGCCAGGTGGATCGAGTGGACCAATTCGATCGGCGCAAATGAACGGCAAGTTGGCCAGTCCTGGAACTTTGATTTTGATCGCGGGGGTTTGACCGATGAACAGCGTGCCATTGCGCTATCCGCTGCAGAACAGCAGCCCGAAATTCATTGCGCCGGACCAGCTAAATTTCGATCGCCCCGCGGTCGACGCGTTTCTTGCCGTGTGCCATCGCCGGCGCTATCCGACCAAGACCACCATCATGCGGCCGGGCGATTCGGCGAGCACGCTGTACTACATAATCAGCGGTTCGTTGACGGTCTCGTCGGAGGACGAGGACGGCAACGAATTGATTCTCGCCTACATCAATCCCGGCGAGTTCATCGGCGAGATGGGCATCTTCGTCGAGACCAGCCAGCGTGAAGTGAGTGTGCGCTCGCGCACCGCTTGCGACCTCGCCGAAATCAGCTACGAACGGCTGTTCAAACTTTTCGAAGGGCCATTACGCCAGGAGTGCCCGAAGCTGCTGTTCGCCATCGGCACGCAGTTGGCGACGCGTATGCTGCACACCAACCGGAAAGTCAGTCGTTTGGCGTTCATGGATGTCACCAGCCGGGTCGCCCGTACCTTGATGGACCTGACCCAGGAACCAGATGCGATGACCCATCCGAAAGGGACCCAGATTCGCATATCGCGACAGGAAATCAGCCGCATCGTCGGTTGTTCGCGCGAGATGGTCGGTCGCGTCCTGAAGCAACTGGAAGAGCGCGGAATGATTACCGCATCGGGCAAGACGATCGTGCTCTTGGGCACGCGCGACTAGCGATTTCCCGGGCGGCTAACGCCAGCTCACCTGCACCAGTTTCCTGCCGAGGCGATGTTCGATTCGCTTGCGGCTGCTCGCATCAACATTGACCAGAATCGCCTCGTCCGCTCCTTTCAGCATCGGCGTATCGCGCGAAGAATCACTGTAGGCAACGGCCCACGGTGCGTGGATGCCACGGTAGGCCAGTGCCGGTATCTTTTGACGACCAATAACGTGCCGCAAAGGCCTTGCACCGAACCAGCCGTCGCGCAGTCGCGAGCCGATAATTTCAATGTCGCCCAGAGCGAGTTCGTCGAGCAAACTGTGCGCCAAGCCCTGTTCGCAACCGGTAACGACCACCACGCGATCACCGCTCGCCACATGCCGACGCAAGGCGAGCACGCCATCGCGAACGACCACGCCGGGCAAGCGCGCTCGTTTGCGGCCCCAGCGTTCCAGTTCGGGTTCGAGCGATTTCAGGTAGCTGCCCAACAGCCCAAGCCGCACCAATGACTTGATCAGCAGTCGACGCCCGGTTGGCAGGACCACCAGCAACCACACGATGGGCAGCACCAGCAACAGTGGCAGCAAGCGCCATGGCTGACGACGAAAACGATTGCGCAGGAAGCTTTCGAACAAGTCTTTGTGAACGAGCACGCCATCGAAATCGAAAAGGACGATGCGTGGTTCGTTCGCTTTGATGACAGTAGGCGATGGCGATGTTGCAAGGCGGTCACTTTCGTTGTCATCCGCGTCCACCCTACTCATGCCGTCGGCTGACGCTACGCGCCGATTCAATACCGGCACTGATCAGGCGCCCTGGAAAAGCTTGGCGAGCTGTACGCCTGGATCGACGCTGCGCATGAAAGCTTCGCCAACCAGAAAGGCATTGACTCCGGCAGTGCGCAAACGTTCGACATCGGCACGCGCATGGATACCACTTTCTGCCACGAGCAGTCGATCGGATGGAAACTGATCACGCAGACGCAAGGTGGTTTCGAGCGATACCTCGAACGTGCGCAAGTTGCGATTATTGACGCCGATCAGCTGCGCGGGAATTTCCAACGCGCGTTCGAGTTCTGCTTCATCGTGAACTTCGATCAACACGTCGAGATCTAGATCGGCGGCAATCAAGGCCATTTCAAGCAGTTTCGAGTCATCCAGGGCGGCGACAATCAACAGGATCGCATCGGCACCGATCGCACGAGCTTCGTAGACCTGGTAGGGATCGATCGTGAAATCTTTACGCAACACCGGCAACCTGCAAGCCGCGCGCGCCTGCTGCAGGAAAGCTTCGCTGCCCTGAAAAAAATCGGCATCGGTGAGGACGGAGAGGCAACTGGCGCCACCGCTTTCATAGCTGCGCGCAATCGCGGCCGGGTCGAAGTCTGCGCGGATCACGCCCTGACTGGGACTGGCTTTCTTGACCTCGGCAATCACGGCCGCTCGCCCTTCGCTGATCGTGCTTTCCAGCCACGCCGCGAAGCCGCGCGTCGGTGGCAAGCCGGCAATCTGTGCTACCAGTTCGGTCAACGGAACGCGCGCCTTTCGCTCAGCGACTTCCTCAGCCTTGCGTGCAAGAATTTTTTGCAGAATGTCCGGCATTTAGTGCGAGCTATGCTGCAGCGAGGCGTTGCGTGGTCGTCACGAACTGGTCGAGTTTCGCTCGTGCCGCATCGCTGGCGATGGTATCGCTCGCCAGCCTTATGCCACCGGCAATTGAATCGGTCAGGTTAGCTGCGTACAAGGCAGCGCCGGCATTCAATGCAACGATGTCACGCGCAACTCCAGCGCGATTGTCGAGCGCCTCCAGCACGCGCTCGCGAGATTCACCCGCATCGGCAACGGCGAGTTGCCGGGTCGATGCCATGGCGAGACCAAAGTCTTCAGGATGCAGCTCGTACTCGCTCACCTTGCCGTCGCGCAGTTCGCCGACCAGGCTGGTGGCGCCCAGCGAAAGCTCGTCCAGCCCATCGCGGCCATGCACGACCAGCGCGTGTTGTGCACCCAGCTCGCGCAGCACGCGCACCTGAATGCCGACCAGGTCTTCGTGGAATACGCCCATCAAGATGTTCGGCGCATTGGCGGGATTGGTGAGCGGACCGAGGATGTTGAAGATGGTGCGGACGCCCAATTCCTTGCGCACTGCGGCGACCGCGCGCATGGCGGGATGGTGGTTGGGCGCATACATGAAGCCGATGCCGATTTCGTCGATGCAGTCGGCGACGCGTGCGGAATCCAGGTCGATGTTGGCACCCAACGCTTCCAGCACGTCCGCACTACCGGACTTCGACGACACGCTGCGATTGCCATGCTTGGCGACGCGCGCACCGGCCGCCGCAATCACGAACATCGACGCGGTTGAAATATTGAAGCTGCTTGTACCGTCACCACCCGTACCGACGATGTCGACGAAGTGCGGATAGTTAGGCGTCAGGACCGGAGTTGCCAGTTCACGCATCACCCGCGCGGCGGCGGCGATTTCGCCGACCGTTTCCTTCTTCACGCGCAGGCCGGTCAGCAATGCAGACAACAACACGGGTGATACGTCACCACGCATGATCTGCCTCATCAACTCGACCATTTCGTCGTGGAAGATTTCGCGATGTTCAATCGTGCGCTGCAGCGCCTGTTGCGGCGTGATCGGCATGTCGGTTTCCGTGCGGGGTCGGCAATGATGCAGTAGCCACGCCGGGACGTCACGCCTTCCGCAGCGAGATCAGGCTGCTGCAGGCAATGAAATGGGTTGGCCAAGAAAGTTACGCAGCAGGTCGTGACCGTGGCTGGTCAGGATTGATTCCGGATGAAACTGCACACCTTCCGTACCCGTTTCGCGATGGCGCAGACCCATGATCTCGTCAAAACTGCCGTCGTGGTTTTGTGTCCACGCGGTCACTTCGAAGCAGTCTGGCAACGAAGCCTTGTCGACCACCAGCGAATGGTAGCGCGTCGCCTCGAAGGGGCTTGGCAGGCCACGAAACACCCCCGTACTGTTGTGATGGATCGGCGAGGTCTTGCCGTGCATGATCCGCTGCGCGCGCACCACCGTTCCGCCGAACGCCTGGCCCAGCGACTGATGGCCCAGGCAGACGCCGAACACGGGAATTGTTGCCGACAGCTCACGCATCACGTCCAGCGATACGCCTGCCTCATTCGGCGTACACGGCCCCGGCGAAATCACGATCCGCTCCGGTTTGAGAGCCGCGATTTCCGCGACGCTCATCTCGTCGTTGCGAATCACCTTCACCACCTGCCCCAACTCACCCAAGTACTGCACCAGGTTGAAAGTGAAACTGTCGTAGTTGTCGATCATCAGCAGCATGGGCGGTGCGCATATTGAAATTTGAGCAGGCATTGTGAGGCATGGCGGGCCGACTGACGTGCGGCTCCAAAAACCCGTCGCCAGGACCGGGTTTTTGCTGCCTGATGGTGCTGGTTCGATTAGAACTTGTAGACCAGGTTGGTGGTCAACAGCTGGTCGGTCTTCTTCGAACCTGGCGTCACTTCGCTGTTGCGGCGGACTTGGTACCCGAGTTTCAGCGCCAGCGCATCGGTCATCGATACGGCGAGACCGGTGTCGTTCTGGATGAACTGGTTATTTGAACCCGCTTCGACCAGGAACGTATTCTCGAACGCGGTGCTGGTGGTCAACTGGTGCTTGAAGGCGATCAGGCCGCGGCCAATCACTTCACCGCGGACTTCAGGATCGATGACTGTCGCGACCGGCGGCGTTCCTGTGTTCCTGACGAACGGGCGCTCATCGGAACGCTTGTATCCGGGGCCGATTTCAAAGCTGAGTTCGGTGCGCTCGTTCTTGATCGCGGTGTAGCCGTAGCCCAGCGATGCGGTCCACTGATACTTGTACGGCGAGAAGTCGTCGTTTTCATAGCGCAGGGCGCCGACAATGTAGCGACGTTCATCAAGCTTGTAGCCCGACGAGCCGCCGATCTCGAAACGGTTGGCTGTCGTGTTGTATTCCGTCGAGCTGACGATGATCGGCTGGCCATTGGGGCCGATAACGGCGTTGGATACGGTGTTCTGACCCTTGCTGCGCAGTGCGGTCAGGAAGACCTGATGCTTCCAGGTTTCATCTTCCTTGGCGAACTTCAGCTTCACGTTCACGTTCTCGGACTTGCTGTTGCCGCGCGACGCAGCAAGGCCGGCCTCGCCCGATCCGCTCCAGCCGTCGTCGGCCATGGCAACCGACGGGAGTGTCGCCAGCAAGGCGACGGTGATGAGCAACTTGTTCATTGGTATACCTCGACAGAATGGAAAAATGGGAGCTGGGGAAAATGCTGCGTTGCGCCATTTTATCAGGCTGATAGCGGAATCCCAGCATTTCGCCGTCCTCGCGAAAAGCTTGCTTCGACTTTCAATCTGCTCTTCTTTGGGTGACTAGTCGAAGATCAAATTGGGTTGACCCGGCTGCGGCCGTTGAAAGGCGCGTCCGCTTTTGCGGGACTGCGAAGGCAGGATGCCGAAGAGAACACCCCGTCGAAGATGGCCGGAAGGGCGCGCGAAGGAATTCACGCGTAATGACGACAGCATGAGACGGGACCAAGACATCCACGGCCGCTACGCTACGGCAACTTCTGGCACACTTGCCGCGTTTTGTCGCTGGCATCCGACGGCGGCACCTTTCCCAGATAACTGCAACGGAAACTTATGTCTGCCCTGATTTGCGGCTCGCTTGCCTACGACACCATCATGGTGTTCCCGGACCAGTTCAAGAACCACATCCTGCCGGACAAGGTGCACATGCTTAACGTGGCCTTCCTGGTGCCGCGCATGCGCCGCGAGTTTGGTGGCTGCGCCGGCAACATCGCCTACAACCTGAAATTGCTTGGTGCCGATCCGTTGCCTATGGCTACCGTTGGCCAGGATTTCGGTCCTTATCGCGAGCACTTCACCGCGTGCGGCGTGAACATGGACAACGTCAAGCAGATCGACGATCTGTACACCGCGCAGGCGTTCATCACCACCGACCTCGACGACAACCAGATTACTGCGTTCCACCCCGGCGCGATGATGCGCAGCTTCGAGAACAACGTAGCCGATGTCGCCGGGGCGACATTTGGCATTGTTGCGCCGGACAGTCGCGAAGCGATGTTGCAGCACTCCAATGGCTTTGCAGAACGCGGCATTCCATTTATTTTCGATCCAGGCCAGGCGTTGCCTCTGTTTAACGGCGAGGAGTTCAAGGCGTTCATCGAGCTGGCCCAGTACGTCACCGTCAACGACTACGAGTCGGAATTGTTGCAAACCCGCACGGGCTGGAGCGCCGACGAGATCGCGCAGCGCGTGAAAGCCTACATTGTGACGCGCGGACCGAAAGGTTCGGTGATCCATGCCGATGGCAAAAGCCACGAGATTCCGGCGGCACACGAACGTCGCGTATCTGACCCGACGGGCTGCGGCGACGCATACCGAGCCGGTTTGATCCACGGCATAATGAAGGGCATGGACTGGCCGACGGTGGGTCGCATGGCTTCACTGATGGGTGCTCTGAAAGTGGAACACCCTGGCACCCAAAACCAACGCTTTACCTGGCGCGAATTTGCCGACCAGTTCCGCCAGCAATTCGGCTACGCGCTCGACTAGACACCGCCGCGGTCACCCGATCACGCCGGATGGCGGTGTACAGAATTGACCACGCCCAGCCGACGCACCCCGCGCATCACGTTGGCGAGATGTTTGCGATTGGTCACTTCAAGGGTAAAGACGAGGTTGGCCGTCATCAGGTCGCGTTCCTGATACTCGACGTTCTCAATGTTCGCTCCGGTCTGGGCGATGGCGCTGGCGACCTGGGCAAGCACGCCCGGGTGATTGCCGACGCCGATGCGCAGCTCGACCTTGTAGTCGCCAACCACGTCGCGATCCCAGGCAATTTCGACGCACCGCTGAGATAACTTTCGGAATTCAGGAACGTTCGGGCACTCGATGCGATGGACGACGATGCCCTTGCCGGTCGTGAGATAACCCATGATCTCGTCGCCCGGCACTGGATGGCAGCAGTTGGCGAACGACAGAACACCGCGCTCGCTGCCGGTAATCTGGATCTTCTCGCTGATCCGGTTGCTGGCTTCCGGGTGGCCCTGCGAATCCAGCAGCGCGTGGGCAACGTTGTCGGCCATTACGTTGCCAAGGGCGATGTCAGACAGCAACTCTTCCAGACGCTTGTAGCGATGTTCACCAAGGTATTGCTCAAGGATCGGGCGGCGGACCACTTCCAGCGAAGCACCGAGCGCGTCGAGTGCGCGATCCAGCATCCGATGGCCGAAATCGATCGCGTCCTCGTGCTGCAGGCGCTTCAGGTGATGGCGGATGGCGGTGCGCGCCTTTCCAGAGACCACCCAATCGAGCCATTGCGGTGACGGCATCGCCGACTTGGCGGTGATGATCTCTACCTTCTGGCCACTGCTCAGGCGAGTGCGCAGTGGCACCAAGCGATCATCCAGCCGCGCCGCGACCGCGTGATCACCGACGTGAGTGTGGACGGCGTAAGCGAAATCAAGCGCCGTGGAATTACGCGGGAGATCAAAAATTCGACCTTTCGGCGTAAATGCGTAGACCTCGTCCGGGGACAGGTCGACTTTAACGTTTTCGATGAATTCGAGCGACGAGGGCATCGCCTTCTGGCCATCGGCCATCGTCGAAAGCCACTCGCGGGCGCGCGCCTGCGCGCTGCTGGAGCCACCTGTGACGCCGCTTTTGTAAGCCCAGTGCGCGGCGATGCCTCGCTCGGCTACGTTGTTCATGGCGTCGGTACGAATCTGCACTTCAATTGCCTTGCCCGCCTTCTCGTCCTTTTCCGCAGGCCCGAACACCACCGTGTGCAAGGACTGGTAGCCATTCGCCTTGGGGATGGCGATGAAGTCCTTGAATCGTCCATCCAGCGGTTTGTAAAGTGCATGGATGACGCCGAGTGCGTGATAGCACTCGCGCACGCGCTCGACAACCACACGGAAGCCGTTGACATCGGTTACGTCGGTGAACGGCTTGTGATCGGTCGACATCTTCATATAGACGCCGTAGGGCGCCTTGACCCGACTGATCACACGATGCGTGATGCCTTCGGCGTTCAGCCGCGCGGTGATCTCTTGTTCGACCCGTCGCCGCACTTGGGTCTGGTCGTCGTCGCCAACCAGTTTCCGGATTTCCCCGGCGATAATGCGATATCGATCAGGATAAAGCGCGCGAAATCCGAGGTCCTGCAACTCGGAACGAAACCGGTTCATGCCAAGGCGGTGAGCGATCGGCGCGTAAATCTCAAGCGTCTCGCGGGCAATGCGACGGCGCGATTCTGGAGCCATGGCACCCAGAGTGCGCATGTTGTGCAGACGATCGGCCAGCTTGATCAGGATGACGCGCAAGTCGCGCGCCATCGCGAGCAGCATCTTGCGGAAACTTTCCGCAGCAGCTTCCTGACGGGTGCGAAATTTCACCCCGTCCAGCTTGGTGACGCCGTCGACCAGCTCGGCTACGGTTTCCCCAAACTGCGCCACCAGTTCCCGGCGCGTCAGTTCGGTGTCTTCCAGCGTGTCATGCAGAATAGCGGCAAGCAGGGTTTCGACATCCATGCCCAGATCGGCAAGGATCGCGGCGACGGCAACCGGATGGGTAATGTAAGGCTCGCCACTCTTGCGCGTCTGGTCGCGATGGGCGTGCGCACCAAGCAAGAAAGCGCGGCGCACGCTGGCAACCTGATCCGGCGCAAGGTAGCTTGAAATGCGTGCTTCAAGAGCCAGCACATCGTCAGGAATGACGGTGCTGGCGGTATCAGTGTCGGACGCGGCCGTGCTCATCGGGCATTGTGCGATGGCAATGCCGCGCGGGCAAACCCCTAGTCGTCGCCGCCCTTGGAAAGGTCATCGTCAACTTCCGCTGCGGCCCACTCCAGCGCTTCTCGTTCGGAGCGCTCGCGGTTGACCTGGTCGATCTCGTCGATCATCGACATACTGACCTTGCCGGCTGCGATCTCGCGCAGGGCGATCACGGTCGGCTTGTCCTGCTCGGGATCGATGACTGGTTCGGCACCCTTTTCAAGCTGGCGGGCGCGCTTGGTCGCCATCAATACCAATTCGAATCGGTTGTCGACCGATTGCAAACAATCTTCAACGGTAATGCGGGCCATCTTCGACACCTCAAAAATATATCCGCGCCGACGACGGGCGCACACTTACCGTGGATTGTAGCCGCAGCGTAGCCGTGCTGTCCAAAAAAGATGCGCGGGAAGCGACGCCATATAAACCCTAAACACCCGTTTCCATTGCCGTCCTCGACAGCAAAGGCCGCGTTTGGGTTGCCGTGATCAATGACGAGCATGCATCACCGAACTGTCTACCCCGAAGACCCACACGTGGTGCATATACACACTGAATTTTGTCGAGGCTGTTGCACGCCGGGCGTGGGCAGACACTTCGAAATCAACGATTTACTCCGACCCTCCAGATGACGTACGAAGGGTCCTCCGGGTCAACGCGCGCACTTCTTCAGGTCGTCCGCTCCGATCGCGCCAGACGCGCGCATCTATGAACCTTTCGCACACCATGCGGCCTGCCGGGGATTAATCGGAGCATGCCTAAGGTAGACTGCGGCGCAAACAAACCAGCGGAAATTCGACCGCTGCGACCGAATGCCGCCCTTGGACGACAACTGATGCTGTTTCGACACCCTGCCTATCGCTTGATTGCCTCTGTGCTGGTGGCCGCCATGGCTGGCTGCGCTACCATCGCACCACCGCGTACCGACGATCCCTACGAATCGTTCAACCGGCGCATGTACGCGTTCAACGATACGGTCGACAAGATCGCCATTCGTCCGGCAGCAGTCGCCTACAAGACGTTCACCTCGCAGAACGCGCGTCGGGTGATCAGCAATTTCTTCTCGAACGTGCGCATGCCGATCACCATCGTCAATGACGTGCTGCAAGGAAAGGCGGGCCTGGCGTTGCGTAACACCGGTCGCTTCGTGGTCAACACGACCGTCGGTTTCCTTGGCTTCCTCGATCCGGCAAGCAACATGAGAATGCCGCCCAGCGAAACCGACTTCGGCGTCACCCTGGCTCGCTGGGGTCTGCCGGAGGGACCCTACTTGGTGCTGCCGATGGTTGGCCCGACCACCGGTCGCGACGTATTCCGCTTGCCAGTGGATAGCCAGTTCGATCCGCTTGCGGCCTACGCACGCAACAACGATTTTAAATACAACGCCGAATTCCTGCCCAGCGCCTTCTACCTGGTTGCGCTGCGGGCCAGCGGCCTTGACGCAGAGGCTATGTTGGAAGGCAACTACGACCCTTACGTATTTTTGCGCGATGCGTATCGACAGCGTCGCCTCTACACAATCTACGAAGGCCAGCCACCGGCCAGCGTGATCGAAACCATGCAGGGCCAAGGCGTTGATGGCGACGACATTGATGTTGATGCGCTGTTGGAGGAGCAACGCCAATACGAGCAGACGCAGAAGGGCAAGCAGCCACCGGCCCATTGATTCGCGTCAGCATTTCGCGTTGGAAAAGTCGTTGATAACGGTGGCCACGTGGCGATCAGGGCGCTTTCAAACGGGTCTCACGACGCTGCTAAACCACATCATTGGCTTCAAACAGCAGACCACTGCTTCAGGCCAATTGGAGCAGAGCTTCCACGTTGGCGAGTCGCGCCAGTGCGCGCAAGCCTTCGGGTGCGCCTAACATGGTCAAGCGATGCTTGTCGCGCTTGGCCTCGGCTGCCCAGACCAGCAAGATCGCCAAGGTCGCGCTGTCTGATCCTTTCAAACCAGCCAGATCGACTTGCGTGACGGTGCGGTCAGCCAACGCCTGACGACCCACCGGCAAAAAGGTTTCGGCGTTGGCGTAGCCGACGCGACCATTCAGTCGCAGAACGCCGTCATCGGAGACGACCGCTGTGGCGACAGCGTCGCGATTCAACCTTTCTGGTCCTTATCCATCGTTTCCAGCGCCTCGTCGCCTTGCGTTTCGAGTCGCTTGATCAGCGCTTCGATTCCGGATTTCTGGATTTCAGCCGCAACTTGGTTCCGATAGTTAGTGATGTAGGAAATGCCTTCGATAATCACGTCGTAAGCCTTCCATGCGCCCGTACTGCCCTTGCGGAACGCAAAATCCACCGACGCCAGCTTGCCGTCATCGAGGGTGATCTGCGTGCGCACAATAGTGCGCTTACTGTTGAGCTCACCACGCGATGGCAGCACCTTGACCGCACCACGCGAGAAATTAAGCAAGCCCTCCGCGTATTTGCTCGTCAGCGATTTGTAGAAGGCCTTGGCGAAGCGCGAGCGCTGGTCCGCAGTCGCCGTCTTCGCATTCTGGCCGAGCACCAGAATGGTGGCATAGTCGAGATCGAAATGCGGCAGGAACGCGTCGTCGATGACATCGATCAATTTGCCGCGATTGGTCTGCAATTCGTCGCGATGACCTTCGATGGCGGCGCCCAACTCATCGACGATCGCCTGCGCGATCTGGTCCGGCGTGCGGTCAGCGGCGATAGCGGGTGCGGCGAACAGCGCAGTCAGCGCGAACGCGATCGTCATCAGTGGCAATGTCAGGAATTTGCGCATCGGTTTTTCTCCGGTGGGAACGTGCTGGATTAGGGTTGATTTGGAATGGCCGCAGCAGGTTCGGGCTTGGTCTCGGCCTCGGGTGTTGCGACGTTGGGTTTGTCGGATTTGGACCCGCCACTGCCGGCGAGGAACTTGCCGATCAGGTCTTCAAGCTGCATTGAGGATTGGGTGAGGATGAATTCGTCGCCGTCCTTGAAAACCTCAGGCGAGCCACCGGTCTGGATCGCAACGTACTGATCACCCAATAAACCGCTGGTGAATATCGCCGCCGCGGAATCATCCGGCAGCGTATTGAACCGGTTCGACACGGCCAATTTCACGGTGGCGTCAAGTTTTACCGGGTCGAGGTCAATGGCGCTTACGGAACCAATCCGCACGCCCGCCATTTTTACTGGCGCACCCAGCTTGAGCTGGCCAATATTGGTAAATCTGGCCTGTAAAGTGTAGCTGTCGCCCTGACGAAAATTGGCGACGCTGGTGGTCTGCGTTGCGAGATAAGCGAGGGCAGCAAAGCCGAGCAGAATGAACAAGCCGGTGCCGAGCTGGAAGGAGCGTTGCTGAGCCATGATGATAGGTCCGTTGTGTAGCAATCAATCAGGAATGATCTGAGGGTGAAACGACCGGAGTATTCCGGTTACATCAGGAATGCGGTCATCACGAAGTCGAGCGCCAGTACCACGATCGACGAC
Source organism: Lysobacterales bacterium (assembly GCA_038236135.1). Taxonomy (GTDB): domain Bacteria; phylum Pseudomonadota; class Gammaproteobacteria; order Xanthomonadales; family Rhodanobacteraceae; genus Dokdonella. Next base: position 24,964 of record JBBSTF010000033.1, on the reverse strand, counting down.
TGCACCACGGTACGGGTCGTGGCATACGCAACGCCTTCACTGGTGGGGGCCGTGGTGTAACCCTGGAAAGCGGCGATCAGTGTGATGACGGCGCCAAACGCAACGCTCTTCCAGACCCCATTCAACACGTCTTTCCAGACGTCGACGCTCGAAGTCATGTTCGACCAGAACGTCCCGTTGTCCAGGCCCAGCCAGGTCACGCCGACAAGGTGAGCGCCGAAAATGCCCATCGCATTGAACACACAGGCCAGCAAGGGCATTGCAATTAAACCAGCAAGAAAGCGCGGCGCAACCACGTATGAAAGCGGATCGACTGCCATCATTTCCATCGCGGAAAGCTGGTCGGTCGCGCGCATCAAGCCGATCTCGGCGGTGATGGACGTTCCGGCGCGACCCGCAAACAAAAGCGCGGTGACCACTGGCCCCAGTTCACGGAACAGTGACAGCGCGACGACCGTGCCCAGCGCACCCGTGCCACCAAAAATCGACAAAACGTAATAAAGCTGCAGAGCGAGCACCATGCCGACGAACAAGCCGCAGGTCATGATGATGATCAGACTCATCGCGCCGACGAACCAGATCTGTTTCACGGTCTGCGCGAAATGGACCATGCTGCGCGGAATCGCGGCGAGGATCGAGAAGAAGAACAGTCCGCAGGCACCGACTTGTGCAATGCCGTTCATCAAGGGCGACGGCATCTTGCTGTTGTCGCTCATCGCGCAGCCTCGCTGAAGCCCAAATCAGTCGCGTAGTCCGGCGCGGGATAGTGGAACGGCACCGGTCCGTCCGCCTCTCCACCGAAAAACTGCCGCGTCCAATCCGATTCGCCCTTCGCCAATTCTGCTGGCGTACCCTGTGCAACGACCTTGCCGCGCGCGAGCAGCACCACATGATCTGCGACACGCTGCACAGCTGCAAATTCGTGCGCAACGACAATGCTGGTGATGCCGAGGGTATCGTTCAAGGTGCGAATCAAGGTGACGATCTGGTTGAGCGAAACGGGATCAAGGCCGACAAACGGTTCGTCGTAAATGACCAGCATAGGATCGCGCACGATGGCGCGAGCGAGCGCCACGCGACGCGCCATGCCGCCGGAAAGTTCGCTCGGCATCAAGCGTGCCGCGCCCCGCAGTCCTACCGATTCGAGCTTGGTCAGCACAATGTTGCGGATGAGTTCTTCGGACAACTTCAAATGCTGGCGCAGCGGAAATGCGATGTTTTCGTAGACATCGAAATCGGTCAGCAGCGCGGAGTTCTGGAACAGGTAGCCGATGCGTTCGCGCAACTCGAAAAGATCGCTGCGGCCCAGTCGAGCAACATTTTCACCGTCAACCACCACCTCGCCACGATCCGGCAGCAATTGGCCGGTAATGTGGCGCATCAGGGTGGTCTTGCCTGTGCCGCTTGGGCCCATGATCGCGGTGATCTTGCCGCGCTCGATGTCTAGATCGATGCCGTCAAAAATAGTGCGGTCACCTAACTTGGTGTGCAGGCCGCGAATGCGGATCAAGGCGTTGTCACCGGCATCTGCTGGCGTGGGGTTGGGGTTCGTCATCGGCGCGGAGTCTATCAGGCACCCGGTTATCTCCTCGCTGAAATCACTCCGGCTTGAGCAGATCGTTCAGCAAGGAACGATGGCGCAGTATTTGCGCATCGGTCCGCAGGCGACGGCTATGGACGATACCGCGCAGGTCAGCCAGCGCGGTCGCAAAATCGTCGTTGATGACTAGGTAGTCAAAGTCAGTAGCGCGCGCGATTTCAGTGCGTGAATCCGCAAGTCGACGCTTGATCTGCTCTTCGCCATCGGACGCGCGATTGCGTAATCGCCGTTCCAGTTCCGCCCGTGACGGCGGCAGGATGAAAATACTCAGCGCTTCCGGGCACAGCGTTCGCACTTGCTGCGCGCCCTGCCAGTCGATTTCCAGTAATACATCGCCACCGGCAGCAAGTACCGGTTCCACGGCAGCGCGCGCGGTACCCTTGTAGTCGCCGTGCACATTGGCAGATTCGTAGAATTGACCAGTCGCCACCATGCGCTCGAACACGGCGCGATTGACGAAGTGATAGTGCTTGCCGTCTTCCTCGCCCGGACGCGGCGCACGCGACGTGTACGAAACAGAAAGAATAATGCCGGGCTCGCGCTCAAGTAGCGCCCTCACAAGGCTGGTTTTGCCTGCCCCGGACGGTGCCGCGATGATGAAGAGCGTTCCCGACACCGTCTACTCCAGGTTCTGCACTTGTTCGCGCATCTGCTCGATCAGCACCTTCAGTTCGACGGCGGCTTGGGTGGTTCGCGAATCGATGGATTTGGAGCCCAAGGTATTGGATTCGCGATTGAATTCCTGCATGAGGAAATCCAGTCGACGGCCAACGGCCTCTTTCAAACCAAGGATCCGATGCGCCTCGGCGATGTGTGCGGTGAGTCGATCAAGCTCCTCATCCACATCGATACGTTGTGATTGCAGTACGACTTCCTGCTCGAGCCGACCCGGATCGAGCGGTTGCTTCAAGTCAGCCAGCCGCGTATCCATGCGCTCGCGCAAAGCTGTGCGAATTTCCGGCAACCATCCGCGTACGCTGACGCATATTGCAGCAATGCCGTCCAAGCGTTCGCGCAGGAAGCCGGCCAGCTTTTCGCCTTCGCGTTCGCGCGCGGCGACCATGTCATTGATGCCTTCATCGACCACGGCCAGCGCGGCATCGCGCAATGCGCCCTGATCGATCTCGTCCTGCACGATTACGCCGGGGACGAGCAGCAGCGACGTGAAGTCCACGCGCATCGAAGGAAACTTTGCCGCCAAGCGCGTCGCCGCATCCGCAAGCCGATCAACGGCGGCATCGTCGAGCACCATCGCGGTGCTGCCACCTATCGGCTTGTAGCGCAGGCCCAAGTCCACCTTGCCGCGACTGATCTTTGCGGCGACGCGTTCACGAATTGCCGGCTCCAGCGCCCGCAGCTCCTCGGGAAGGCGCAACCCAAGCTCCAGATAGCGGTGATTGACCGAGCGCAGTTCGATAGCGAGCGTTCCGAAGTCAGCCTCGCGTTCTGCGCTGGCGAAAGCCGTCATGCTGCGGATCATGCGGTGTACCGTTGCGAAAAAGGGTTGCGATGGTACCGCAGTTGGCAGTGTACGACCGTTGCTGAGAGGGCGTACGAAAACGGACAGTGAACGCTACGAAGGCGGACGTTCAATCAGCAGCACTCCGTGCAAGCGCTTGATTTGTATCACTGTCATCAGTTGGCACGGCACTTGCGATCATCACCGCATGGATATCGCCCGCCCCGACCTCAAGAAGAAAAAACGCCGTCGCCAGATCATTGCTGGCGCAGTCGCCATTGTGCTTGTCATCGCCGCCGCCATCGGATTTTCGATGCTGGGACCGGCACTGCCCGGTGTCGAACGCAGCAGCGTGCTGCTCGGTGTCGTCAAGCGCGGCGAACTTCTGCGCGAAGTGCGTGGGCCGGGAACGCTGGTACCCAAGGAGATTCGCTGGATCTCGGCGGAAACCTCGGCGCGAGTCGAACGCATTCTGGTCAAGCCCGGTGCGGCCGTCGAAGCCGACACGGTGATTCTGGAACTTGGCAATCCAGAAGTCGACGACCAGTTGCTCGCCGCGAAATCCGCGTTGACGGCATCGAAATCAGACCTCGCCGCCAAGCGCACCGACCTGCAATCGCGCCTGCTCGACCAGCAATCGGGACTGGCCCAGGCCAGCACCGATTTCGAAACCGCGCGCATGCAGGCCGAGTCGGAAAAAAGCGTTGCCGAAAAAGGCATCATCCCGGCCGTGCAGTACAAGAAGAGTCTGGTGGTGCTCGACCAGCTCAAGTATCGGGTCAGTATCGAGAAGCAACGCGTTGCCGAGTTCAAGCGCAACATCAGCGCACAAGTGGCCGCCGAACAGGCGCGCCTGGATCAGCTCGTCAACACGCTCGACCTACGCCAGCGCCAAGCCGATGCCTTGAAAGTGCGCGCCGGCATTGCCGGCATCCTGCAACAGGTTCCGGTCGAGGAAGGCCAGCAGGTTGCGGCCGGTGGCAATCTCGCCCGCGTCGCCAAGCCGGGTGATTTGATCGCTGAACTTCGCATCGCCGAGACGCAGGCGAAAGATGTGGCGCTGGGCCAGCCGGTGAAGGTCGACACGCGCAACGGCATCGTCGAGGGCAAGGTATTGCGCGTCGATCCGGCCGTTCAAAACGGCACGGTACAGGTCGACGTGGATCTGGTGGGCAAGCTCCCGCCTGGCGCGCGTCCCGATCTTTCCGTCGACGGCACCATCGAGATCGAACGCCTTGCAGACGTGCTCTATATGGGCCGGCCGGCGTTTGGCCAACCCGATTCCGAGCAACGTCTGTTCCGCGTCGATCCGGCCAGTGACATCGCCACGCGCGTACCGGTGCAACTGGGTCGCAGCTCGGTGAATCTCATCGAGATTCGCGCAGGTTTGAATGTCGGCGACAACGTGATCCTGTCCGACACCAGCGCGCTGGATCAGTACGACCGCATCAAGCTGAAATAAGCATTCATGAAAACCGATAGCGCCGAAGCAAGCGTCACCACACTCCTTTCTCATTGGGCAACGCCATGAACACACCCGACACTTCGCCGCTGATCCGCATGGACAACATCACCAAGATCTTTCACACCGACGAAGTGGAAACCCATGCGCTGGCCGGCATCCACATCGACATTGCGCGCGGCGAATACGTGTCGATATCCGGCCCGTCCGGTTGCGGCAAGTCGACCCTGCTCGCAATCCTCGGCCTGCTCGATACGCCCAGCGAAGGCACTTACACCTTGAACAATCGCGAGGTCGCTTCGATCAACGCCGGTGAGCGCGCGCAGATCAGAAATCAGGAAATCGGCTTCGTGTTCCAGGCGTTCAATTTGATAGGTGACTTAAGCGTGTTCGAGAACGTCGAACTGCCGCTGACCTATCGCGATGGCGTGTCGAAAGCGGAGCGCCGCGAACGCACTGTCGGCGCGCTGGAACGGGTTGGAATGGCGCATCGCGTGAAGCATTACCCGGCGCAACTTTCAGGCGGTCAACAGCAGCGAGTCGCGGTTGCGCGTGCATTGGTAGGCCAGCCTTCGATCCTCCTCGCCGACGAACCGACCGGCAACCTTGATTCCAAGAACGGCGAGGCGGTGATGGCCCTGCTCGACGAACTGCACAAGGCCGGCTCGACCATCTGCATGGTTACCCATGACCCGCGCTATGCGGAGTTCGCCGACCGTCGCATTTTCATGTTTGACGGTCGCGTCGTCGACGAAGAGACCATGCACCGCCTACGCCACGAGGAAGACCAGCGGTTGATTCGTCCAGCGCGCACTGACTCGGTTTCCACATAATGAGCACGTTCTGGCAAGAACTCGCCAATGCCGGGAAGCAACTACGAAGCCGACCGGTGTTTTCAGCACTGGTCGTTGCCGTACTCGCGGCGGGATTGGCCTGCGTCATCTTCATGCTGGCGATGTTGAATGGCTTCGTGATTCGACCGCTGCCATTTGCGCAACCGGATCAGTTGCTGCATGCCGGCGTACGTGGCGATGGCGGCAACGATCTCAATCCGGTACGTGGTAACGAATTGATCGACATTCGGCGCCAGCTCGCTGATGTTGCCGAGACAGCCGGTTTCGCACGTTCGTCTATGAACGTGAGCGACCTCGATCAGGCTGAACGCGTCAGCGGCGCGTTCGTCAGTGAAAATCTGTTCCGCACCTTGGGCGTCACGCCGCAGCAAGGGCGCGACTTTTCCGATGACGATGCGCGCGTCGGCGCACCGGCAGTCGCGATGTTGTCGTGGTCGCTCTGGCACTCCCGCTACGGGAGCGCCGCTGACATCGTCGGTCGGCAAGTGCGCATCAATGCGAAACCGGCCACCGTGATCGGCGTGATGCCCGAAGGTTTCAGCTACCCCAACAACGAAGTGCTCTGGCTGGCCGGCCAGCTGGCCGACAACGCACCGGCCGACGATCTTTCCTGGTGGGTCGTGCTGCGGCGGCATTCAGATGCGGGCGAAGCTGCGGTTTCCGCCGCATTCGACAACTGGTTTACGCAGGCTGCGCAACGCGATCCCGAGCACTTTCGTTCCATGCAACCCGGCATCGAACCGCTCGCGTATCTTGCTGTCGCCAAAACGACTCGCGTCGTGCTCGGCATCATGTTGGCGGCGGTGCTGATGGTGTTGCTGGTGGCGTGTGCGAATGCCGCAAACCTGATGCTGACGCGCACCCTCGGCCGCCGCCAGGAACTGGCAGTGCGCATGGCACTGGGTGCCAGCCGACGGCGTTTGGCCGTCCACCTGCTGGTCGAATGCCTGCTGCTTAGTCTGATCGCAACGGCCATCGCATTCCCGCTGGCCGGCGCCGGCATGAGTTGGCAGCAAACGCTTATGCATCAGGCTGACTTCGGGCCGCCGCAGTGGCTGCGTTTCAACATGGACAACACGGTGATTGGCCTGTCGCTGGCGGCTGCGCTGACGACCGCATTGCTGACCGGAATTCTGGCGGCATGGCGGGTTGGTGCTGAAGGCATTTCCACACGTCTGCGCGATGGCACGCGCAGCGTGGCAGGTGGCTCGTTCGCACGCGTCAGCCGGGCGCTGGTGATTGGCGAGGTTGCGTTGTCCTGCGCGTTGTTGATCAGCGTCGGCAGCATGGTGCGCGGCCTGTCGGCGCTCGACCATGTCGACCTCGGCTTCGATGCCACGCATTTATTGACGGCACGCATCGTCTTGCCGACCAGCGCTTACCCGACACCAGCGGACCAGGCACGGCTGTACCAACGCCTGACAGATCAATTGCGTGCGGACCCAGGCGTGGTCGATGCAACGGTCGGCACGGTGTTGCCGGGTGCGAACTCCAGCGACGTACATAGTGTGGTTGCCGACGGGACCGTGGTCGGCGATAGCGCGCTGCCACTAACCAACTACGGAGCAGTCGACGATCAATTCCTTTCCGCTTACGGCTTGCAACTTCAGCAGGGTCGTTTTTTCGACGCTCGCGACCTGGCCGACGGCACGCGCGTCGCCGTGGTTGACCAGCGCTTCGCCGAACGCTTCGGTGCCGGCGCCGGCGTGATCGGCCAACGCTTTCGGTTGGATCCGCGCGACCCGAAAGGCGCGACCGTGACTGTGGTCGGCGTGATCGGCTCGCTCAAGCTTGAAGGCCCATCCGACGCGACCAAGCCTGCATTGCTCGTTCCAATGCGCCAGGATGCTTTCCGTGTTGCGAGCGTCACCGTGAGCACGCGAGGCGAGCCGTTCGCTTTCGCGCCGCGCCTTGCTTCGATCATGCATGCCGTCGATGCCGACACACCTTTGTACTGGGTGCGCGATTTCGCCGGGGTCATCGCCAGCGGCACCTTGGGTGAGCGCATGGTGGCGCAATCGTTCAGCGCGTTTGGCGTCCTCGCGTTGTTGTTGGCCGGCGCAGGGCTGTATGGCGTGGTCGCGTTTGGCGTCAGCCAGAGAACACGCGAAATCGGTGTGCGGCGAGCGCTCGGCGCTCCGGGTCGCCAGATACTTGGCAGTCTTTTCAAACGCACCCTCGTGCAACTCGGAATTGGCCTTGCAGTGGGTCTTGCGCTCGGCATTCCGTTTGCGCGTCTACTGACCGGATCCTTGCAGGGGATGCAATCGGGTAATGCTTCGGTCGTCTTCGGCGCGGTCGGCGCGCTGGCTCTTGCGGCACTGCTCGCCGTCATGGTTCCGGCCCGTCGTGCACTGCGCGTCGATCCGTTGGTTGCCTTGCGTGACGAATGAAGGACAGACACGTGATCGCTGATTTCAAATTTGCCGTGCGTGCCTTGTCGCGCTCACCGCTGTTCGCCGTGGCGTCAATCGCCATGTTGGCGTTCGGCATCGGTCTGAGTGTCGCGATGGTCGGCACGGTGAGTGGCGTGCTGCTGCGAGGATTGCCGTTTCCGAATAGCGATCGGCTGGTCATGCTCAATGCCAGCAGTGCCGCCCAGCACGTCGGGCGCGCCAACATCACCGCCGTCGAAGCACGGCAGCTTGCATCGGGAACAACGGGCTTCGACGCGCTGGCCTACTTCACCTTCTGGAGCGATACCGTCGAGATTGATGGCCAGCGCCCGCGCGACGTGACGACACAAAAGATCAGTGCCGATTTCTTTCGCGCATTCGGCATGAAGCCGCTCATTGGGCGTGTGCTTGACGCGCAGGACGTGCGCGACAGTCGCGCGCTGGCAGTGATTTCGTTTGACGAATGGCAGCACAGCTTCGGCGGTGATGCGAACGTGATCGGTCGCAGCCTGCACATCGCGGGCGCAGCGCCGATGCAGATCATTGGCGTCATGCCGAAGGCGTTCGAGGTCTTCGCTGGCGACGCCGGTATCTGGCGGCCGTTTTCCGAAGCCGACATCCCGAGCGATGGCGCGCGCCAGCTCAACCAGCGCTATCTGTTGATGGTCGCGCGTCTGCAAGACGGTGTGTCGATGCCACAGGCGATTGCCGCGCTCGATGCGCAGGCTGCTTCGATCCGCAGCGTGCATGGACTCACGCAATCGGACTGGAAGTTCGAGCCGCAGTCGATGCTCGACCTGCTGGTGGGCGATGTGCGTCCAGCACTGTGGGGCGCGTTGACGCTTGCGGTATTGATCTTGCTGATCGCAGCGGCCAACGTCGCGATTCTTGTGGACGGCCGGCAAACCGCGCGTCGTCACCAGCAGGCAGTGATGCAGGCAATAGGCGCCAGTCGCCGACGCATCTGGCGTGGACTGCTGGCGGAGCTGCTGGTGATAGCCGGCATCGCGTCGGTACTCGGCATTGTTTTGGCCTGGTTCGGTATCGGCGTGCTGCGTGAATTCGCTCGCGGCAACGTGCCACGCGTTGATGGCATCACGCTGGATTGGGGTGTCGTCGCGATTGCATTGCTGCTTGGCTTGGCGATGCCACTGGTGGCACTGGTCAGCGGCGCAATGCGCGTCAACGCCGATGCCAGCGAAGCGATTCGCGGTGGCGCTCGCAGCCTTCTTGGTCAGCGTCAGGAACGACGTCTGCTGCCCGCGGTCGCGATGGCCTTGTCGACGATGAGTCTGATTGCGTCACTCGGTTTTGCTGCGGTGCTCTGGCAGTTGCAGCATGTCGATCCGGGATTCTCTGCGTCAGGCGTGCATGCGCTGCAGATCTTTCGTGGCACGCCTCCAGCCGAATGGAACACGTTTGCCGAGCGAATGCAGACGCAGTTATCGGCGATTCCCGGGGTTCGCGATGTGGCGCTGACCAGCAGCGCACCGCTGTCGGTGATCGGGCCGAATCGCATGGATTTGCTGGTTGTCGGTCGCAGCGAGGCCGAACCAATGCAGGTAGCGTTCCGGCGCGTGTCGAGCGGCTACCGCGCGTTGCTCGATATCCCGCTGATTGACGGTCGCGACTTTTCTGTCGGCGATCGCGCCGGCAGCGAGCCGGTCGCGATCATCAATCACTCGGCGGCGAAACGCCTTTTTGGCGATGCGTCGCCGCTCGGTCAGCAGGTCAGTCTTCCCTTGAATCGCGGAGAACTCGTTACCTGCCGAATCGTCGGTGTCGTCGGGGACATCCGCAACGATGGCTTGCGCATGCCGGCATCGCAGGAAGTGCTGGTGCCATTCGCACAGGCGCCACACGTGGCGATGACGTTTCTGGTACGCGGTGATCGCGACATTGCCGGCATTGATCGGCAGATGGCCGATGCACTCGGCGCGATCGATCCGCGGCAGGCGATCACCCGTCAATACGCGCTGGCCGACGATCTCGCCAGCGAACTGGCACCAGCGCGTTTCTTCGCACGCACCGTTGGCGCGTTCGCACTCGCCGCCTTGCTGCTCGCCATGCTCGGCGTTTACGCCGTTGCCTCGCTGCAGCAGCAGCGCCGCGTTGGTGAATTCGGACTACGGCTAGCCATCGGTGCATCCCCGGCCGCCCTCGCACTGGCCATCGTGCGCGACAGCATCAAGGGCAGCGCGCTCGGAGTTGGCTGCGGCCTGCTCGCGGCCGCGCTGGCGATGCGCTTGCTTGAGTCGCAATGGTCCGGCATCGAACAGGTTTCGCAATCGCTGTTGATCGTGTTCGGCTTGCTGGCAATGACCGTTGCCGCCGTGTTGTCGGCGCTGGTACCAGCATGGCGTGCGGCCCGCCTGCACCCGATGGTTGCGCTTCGCAATGAATGAGATGAAGCGATCCCTCGATTCAACTGCTCCAACTTTCCCGTTGGCCACGACCTGCTCGACGCTGCGCCGACAACCGGAATTTCAATGCATACCGCTAACCCGATCTTGAGGAAGTTTTTGCCATGAACGCACTACGACTTGAGCTACGCGACGGCGCACGAGGAATCCTGGCCACGCCCGGATTCTCGGCGCTGGTGATTGCCGTGCTCGCAGCGGGCCTGGCCTGCGTCCTCTTCATGAGCGTGCTGATCTACGCCTTGGTGATCAAACCACTGCCCTTCGCAGCGCCCGATCAATTGCTGCACATCGGCTACAGCTTGAGCAATCGTCCTGATCGACTCAGCGGCGTGAATGAACGCGATGTGGCCGCGTGGCAGTCTCGCCTTCAGTCGGTGGCCGTTGTCGCCGCGTATCAGCAAACCACGATCAACCTGAGCGACGAAGGACGGGCCGAGCGCTATTCGGGGGCTTCGGTCAGCAGCAACCTGTTCGGCGTGCTCGGCGTATCACCGCAACTGGGTCGGGCATTCACTGCATCGGAAGGTTTGGCCGGTGCCGCCCCGACGGTGATCCTTTCCGATGCCATCTGGCGGCAGCGCTACAACGCCGATCCGGCCATCGCTGGCCGCGTGGTGCGGGTCAACGGTCGCAACGCGACGGTGATCGGCGTGATGCCGCCGGATTTCAGCTATCCACAAAAGGAACTGGTTTGGACGCCCGGCACCATCAACGCTGATATCGCGCGCAACGAAGGCAGTGACTGGACGGTCATTGCACGTCGCCATGCCGACGCGAGCCCGGCAGCGCTGAACTCGCTGCTCGACAACTGGCATGCCGATGCGAAGGCCGAGGCAGCTCGATATTTCGAGGGTCGCGGCGTCGGCGTGGAACCGTCCAGTTACCTCTTCGTCGATCGTAGTACCCGCGGATTCTTCAATCTTCTAATGATCGCGGTCGTGCTGGTCTTGCTGGTGGCCTGCGCAAATGCCGCCAACCTGATGCTGAGCCGAACATTGGCGCGACGCCAGGAACTGGCCCTGCGCGCGGCACTTGGAGCCAGCCGTGCGCGCCTCGCCATCCACCTGTTGGGCCAAAGCCTGATGCTGGCCACGATAGCCGCCGCCATCGCGCTGCCTGTTGGCTGGGCTGCCGCGAACTGGGTTGATCGCGTGTTTCGCACCAGCGAGGAAGGGCCACCACTCTGGATGCACTTCAACGTCAATGCACAACTTGTTCTATTCACCGTGTTCGCCGCGCTGCTGACCGGACTCATCACCGGAATCCTGCCGGCGCTGCGCGCCGGCAAGGAAGTGAATGCCAGTTTGCGTGACGGGAGTCGTTCGGTGGCCGGAGGCGGCTTCGCAAAAGTCAGCCGCTGGATGGTGGTTGGCCAGGTTGCAATTTCCTGCGTGCTGCTGGTTGCTGCCGTCGTGATGGTGCGTGGTATGGATCAGTTCGCGACCGACGATTTCGGCATTCGCACCAACAACCTGTTGACTGCGCGTATCGGCTTGTCGGAGACAAAATTCCCGAACGCCGAAGATCAACTGGCCTTGTTCGAGCGACTGGAAGATCGACTGCGGGCAGAACCCGACATTGTCGATGCCGGCATCGGCACGACCTTGCCCGGCTTGATCTCGGACGACAAGCGCGTGGTGCGCGATGGCGCCGGTCCCGACGATGCGCAGACGGTGGTTTATTCGGGACGCATCGATGACCGCTTCGCATCGACGTACGAACTCACCCTCGAAGAGGGCCGCTTCTTCAACGCATCCGACACCGAGAATGCACCGCCTGTAGCGATTGTCGATCGCACCTTTGTCGAAAAACTTGGTTCGGGCAGATCGGTACTTGGCCAGCGCTTTCGCGTTGATCCAGACGATCCGAAGGGCGCCTTGGTCACCGTCGTCGGCGTTATCAAACGGGTCCAACTCGATGATCTGGATGATCCGGTACGTCCCGCACTCCTGCTTCCCATGCGGCAAGGTCCGGAGCGCTATGTCAGCCTGGCCATGCGAACACGCGGCGATCCGCAGGCGTTTGCGCCACGCTTCAACGAGATCCTGCGCGAGGTGGAACCCGACACGCCTGCGTATTGGGTGCGGACCTACGATCAGGTGATCCGCGAAGCCACCTTCGGCGAATACATCTTGGCGAAACTCTTTCTCGTCTTTGGCGGCATCTCGCTGTTTCTTGCTGGTGCCGGCATGTACGGCGTGATCGCTTTCAATGTGCGCCAACGAACTCGCGAGATCGGTGTTCGCCGCGCACTGGGCGCGCCTTCCGGAAACGTATTGCGCAGCCTGCTCGGACGTAGTGCCTTGCAGGTCGGCATCGGTCTGGCACTCGGTCTGGCCTTGGCATGGCCGTTCGCGCGACAACTCATCAGCAGCCTGCAGGGTTTTGATGCGGACAATCCACAGGTCTACGCCATCGTTGTCGGCGTTCTTGTTGTAGCCGCGCTTTTCGCCATCCTCGTTCCCGCCCGCCGCGCGTTGCTCGTCGATCCCATGATCGCGCTGCGCCATGACTGAGGAAAATCCATGATCCACGACCTGCGTTTTGCTTTCCGTGCACTTGTGCGTAGCCCGGTTTTTACCGGCGTCTCGGTATTGATGCTGGGTGCCGGCATTGGCCTGGCAATTTTCATGTTTGGCGCGATCAACATCTACGCGCTCAAGCCCTTGCCGTTTCCCAAGGCCGATGAGCTGGTCAGTATCCAGTACACCGACAGCGAAACCGGGCGGCGCAATCTTGCGGTCCCCTTGATCGACTGGCTGGACCTGCGCGATCGCCAGCAGTCATTACGATCGCTGGAAGCGTATGCAGTCGGGACGATGAACATCGGCGGCATCGACGGACCGCCGGAGCGGCTGTCAGGCGCTTGGGTCAGCGACGACGCCTTCTCCACCCTGGGCACGCAACCAACGCTGGGACGTGGCTTCACGGCGGAAGATTCCCGCAAGGGCGCAGCGGCCGTTGCGTTGATCGGCGAGCGCGTGTGGAAATTGCAATTCAATGCCGACCCGAACGTGGTCGGGCGGCAGATGCGTATCAACGGCAAGCCAACCTCGGTCATCGGTGTGATGCCCGAGCGATTCGCGTTTCCTGTCGCCGAGGCGATCTGGATGCCGCTCTCCAACGACCGTGCGTTCGCGGCCAGCGATGCCGCGCAGGACGTGAAGACCTTCGGTCGCTTGCGCGATGGCGAGTCGATTGCTCAGGCGAAATCGGATTTCGCAGGCATGGTCAAAGTATTGGCGACCGAACGAAGCGAGCCGCTTCGGGGTGATGCAGCCAAGGTGCAGCCGTTTGCTGACGAGTTCATCCTGCCGCAAATCAAGGCCGCCAATACCGCCATGTTCATCGCGGTGTCGCTGGTCTTGCTGATCGCCTGCGCGAATGTCGCCAGTCTGGTGATGGCACGTTTCGCGGCGCGCACGCGTGAGTTGGCGGTGCGCTCGGCACTCGGCGCGAGCCGACGCCGGCTAATCGTGCAGGTGTTGGCCGAGACCATCATCATTTCGCTGTGCGCGACTGCCCTGGGCTGGCTCGGCGCCACCATCGCGGCAAATCTGATGGATCGCTTCATGCAATCCACCCCCGCGCAAATGCCGTACTGGCTGGATCGCTCGACTGACCTGCGCGATGTGCTTTTTGCAGGTGGCATTGCATTGTTGTCAGCACTCGCCGCCGGCCTGTTGCCGGCAATGCGTACCGGTCGCGTGGATGTGCAAAGCGTTCTTCGGCAAGGCGGCGGCATCGGCGAACGCAGCAAATTGTCGCGTGGGCTGGTGGCGGGCGAAGTGGCGCTGTGCATGGTGTTGCTGGTTGGTTCGGGCATCGCCATTCGCAGTTCGATCACGGCGCAGGAAACGCCGCTCGGCATCACGATCGATGGCGTGTTAACGGGCCGCGTCGGACTGTTTGCATCAAGCTATCCCGACAACGCATCACGCGAGCGTTTCGTCGAAGCGCTGCAACCGCGCCTCGCCGCGCTGCCCGGCGTAACCGCAGTCGCCTTCGCCAGCGCCTTGCCGTTGTCGGGTTACGAGCGCCAGGAGTATGGAAAGGTCGGCGACTCCACCGACCGCGACGCGCACTTGCCGCAGGCATGGGCTTCCAGCGTCAACAACGGCTTCTTCGACGTTTACGGAATCGCACTGCGCGAAGGCCGAATGTTCGATGCCCGCGACAATGCCAATGCCGTCCCGGTAGCCCTCGTCAGCGCCAGTCTTGCCAATGCTGCGTGGCCGGGACAGTCTGCACTCGGAAAGCGCGTGCGACTTTCACCAAAGGATGAATCCAGCGAGTGGCTGGAAGTGGTTGGCGTGGTCAGCGACAGCGTGCAAGCGGACTACCTCGCGACCAACGTCACCATCGCGGCGCATCGCGGCGACGGCAACATCTTCCGACCGATCGCGCAGAATCCACCGTCGTTCGTCAGCGTCGCCTTGCGTGGCGACGGCGACGTGAGCGCACTGGGGAACGGCATGCAGGATGCCGTGCGAGCGGTTGATGCCGACTTGCCGGTGTACTGGGTGCGACCGATGAGCGAATGGCGCGACACCATTTTTTGGGGCAGCGATATTCTGGCCAACCTGTTCGCCGTCTTCGCAGCGTTCGCACTGCTGCTTGCGGTCGCCGGAATTTATGCGGTGCTCGCATTCGATGTCGCCCAACGCTCCCGCGAAATCGGCGTCCGTCGCGCTCTGGGCGCAAACACGCGCGGCGTGCTCAGCATGGTTTTGCGACGCGGCGTGATCCAGGTGCTGATCGGCATCGCCATCGGCACGCCTCTCGCGCTGGTTTTTGGACGCGCACTGGACAGCATGGTGATTGCAGGTACAGCCGCCGATCCCCTCATCTATTTGGGCGTCACTGGCGTGCTGCTGCTCGCCGTCATCGCCGCCGCACTGATCCCGGCGCGCCGCGCGTTGCGCGTCGATCCAATGGTTGCGTTGCGCAATGAGTAGGAGCGACGCGCATGTCCTATTCCCATCGAAGCCTTGCGCCACAAATAGCTGCCGGAGAAAACCATGTTTGACCATCTGACCCGCAATATCCGCCACGGCGTTCGAAATCTGATCACAAGACCCGGCTTCTCGATCGCAGCGATTCTCTCGCTTGCCATCGGCATCGGTGCGAGCACAACCTTGTTCAGCGCGATCGACATGTTGTTGCTTTCGCCGGTGCGCGGCATCGGCACGCCGCAGGACCTCGTCGAGCTGGGAGGGACACATGACGGCCAGGGTTTTCAGACGTTCTCCTATCCGGACTTCGAGGATTTCTCCGCGCAATCGAAATCGTTTGCCGAGCTTTTCGCGTATCGACTGGAAGCGCTCAATGTGGGTGGCGCCGGGTTACCGCAACGTGCGATGGGACTGCTGGTCAGTGGCAACTATTTCGATGCGCTCAAGGTACCGGCCTGGCGTGGGCGCATGCTGGGAACAAACGACGCAAGCGCCGGTGCGCCGCCGGTTGCCATCGCAACTTACGCGGCATGGCGAAAGTATTTCAATGACGATGAGTCAATCGTCGGCAAGCCGGTTTCCATCAACGGCAGCATGTTCACCCTGGTCGGCGTCGCGCCGCAAGAATTTCGCGGAACGATTGCGCTGATCTCGCCGGAATTTTTCGTACCGGTGACGCAACGTCCATTGCTGTTGCCCGCTTCCAAGCGCCTGCTGGATCAACGCGAGTCGTCGTGGCTGATGCTCGGCGCACGGCTCGCAGTGGGCACCACGCCTGCCGTCGCGCAGACAAGGCTTTCAGCGATTTCGAATCAACTCGCCCTTGAATATCCGCCACCGCAACGGAGCGATCACGCGCGCACCGCTGTCACGGCGACGCCATTGCGCGGCGTGCCCGGCGAGATGCGTGGCGGCCTGATGGCGTTTTCTGGTGTGCTGACCGTGTTGATCTCGTTGATCCTGCTGGTCGCCTGCGTGAACGTCGCGTCGATGTTGCTCGCACGCGGCGAGAGTCGACGCCACGACATCGCCGTGCGCTTTGCGCTCGGTGCCAGCCGACGTAGCGTGATAGCCCAGTTGATGACGGAGAGCGCCTTGCTATCGCTCGGCGCCGGCACCATCGGCGTTCTCCTCAGCATCTGGGCCTGCCAGTTGCTCGCGCATGTTGACCTGCCGACGCCGATACCGATTGCTATCGACATACCGATCAGCGCGAATGCATTGTTGTTCGCCCTAACCTCCAGCGCCGTCACTGCGCTCGTGTTCGGCTTGCTACCGGCGTTGCGCGTTTCGCGGCGCGCGCCGAAAGCGGGCAACGCATTGGTCGGCCGCCAAGTGACAGGATCACGTTCGCGACTAGCGGGCGCACTGGTCGTCGCCCAGGTTGCCTTCACCATGGTGTTGCTGATCAGTGGCGGATTGTTTACACGTGCGTTGCAGCGTGCTGCTGAAATTGATCCCGGCTTTGATCCGCACAAACTTTTGGCAGCGGGCTTCAACCTTGAACCCAGCGGCTACGTCGAGGTGCGCCAACTTCAAGCGCAACAGCAATTGGTGACGAATGTCGAAACCATCCCGGGCGTCAGCCATGCCGCGCTCGCAGCGCTGGTGCCGATGGATCTGAGCCACATGAACTTCGGCAGTTTTAGCGCTAGCAAGGGATCAGACCAACCCGTCACACCCGATGCGAATATCGTGTCACCGACGTACTTTGCGACACTCGGAGTCAGTGTGCAGGGTCGCGCATTTGACGATCACGACCTGCGCGACGGCGCCCGCGTTTGCGTGGTGAACGCGGCGCTCGCGCATCTGCTTGCAGCCGACGGTGACGTGGTTGGCCGTAGCTTTCCGTTCGACTCGGGCGATGAGGCGATGACGTTGACGGTTGTCGGCGTGGTGCCCAACGGCAAATATGCTTCGCTAGGCGAGAGCACGCAGCCATTCATGTTCCTGCCGCTCACGCAATGGCCGCGCGCAGAAACCTCGCTCATTGTTGCGACGTCACTTCCAGCCGGTACGTTCGCCACACAGTTGCGCGATGCGCTGCACAGCCTTGATCCCTTGCTACCGACCAGCCAGGTTCGTCCGATGACGGACGTGCTGTCGTTGTCCTTGTTGCCGCAACGTATCGCGGGGATGGTCTCGACGGCTCTTGGCGTGATCGGCTTGCTGCTGGTGGCGATCGGCCTGCATGGCGTGATCGCGATGTACGTTGCACGCCGCACGCGCGAATTCGGCGTGCGAATCGCGCTGGGTGCAAGTCCGCGCCGTGTGCGCCGCGACGTCATGCGTCGTGGCACACGCTTGTTGCTCATTGGCCTTGTCGTCGGCGTGGTGCTGTCAGCGGGTTGCGCCATGATGATTTCGAGCCTGTTGTTCGGAGCGACGCTCGCCGACGCGTCGGTATTTATCGTCGCCGCTGTCGTTCTCGCCGCGACCACGCTGCTCGCGTGTTGGTTGCCGGCACGATACGCAGCGTCGATCGACCCGGCGGCGGCGCTGCGCAGCGAATAGCTGGCGCATTCGTCGTCAACAGAAAAGCCAATCCACGGGGACCAAATCACCATGATCAAACTAGAAAATATCCAGAAATCCTATCCGCTGGCTGGTGGCCGTAGCTGGGTGCTGCGCAACATCAACCTCGACATCGCCGAGGGCGAATTCATCAGCATCATGGGGCCGTCCGGCGCCGGCAAGAGTTCGCTGCTCAACGTGCTTGGGTTGATGGATTCGGAATTCGAGGGCAGCTACGTGTTCGACAACATTGCCGTCGAGAAACTCAATACGCGCCAGCGCCAGGACCTGCAACGCGAGAAGATCGGTTTCATCTTCCAGCACTACCATTTGATCGACGATCTGAAGGTCTGGGAAAACCTCGACCTGCCCTTGCAATATCGCGACGTGCCTGCGAAAGAACGCGCCGCGCGCGTCGCTGATTTACTGGATCGGTTCCAGATTGTCGGCAAGAAGGATCTCTACCCCAACCAGCTTTCCGGTGGTCAGCAGCAATTGGTCGCGGTCGCTCGTGCGGTCATTACCAAGCCACGCCTGCTGCTCGCTGATGAACCGACCGGCGCGCTGCACTCCAGCCAGGCGCGCATCATCATGGATTTGCTGCACGAACTGCATCGCGATGGCATGAGCATCGTGCAGGTCACCCACAACACGGAATACGGCAACGAAGCGCAGCGCGTGGTGAAGCTGTTCGACGGTTGGCTGGAAAAGCCCGGTGTATCATCTAGCCAGACGGGCTAGTTGGAGCATCGAACATGAATTGGCAATTGCAGGAGGCGAAGAATCGCTTGAGCGAAGTGGTGAAGGCGGCCAAGGCAAAGGGTCCGCAGATCATCACCGTGCGCGGCAAGGATGAGGTGGCCGTCGTGTCGATCAGTGACTTGCGTCGACTCCAGAAGAACCAGTCCCCAGTCGGCACGGCATTATGGGAAAGCGCCCCGAAGGTTGACTTGGTCATTGAGCGCTCGCACGACACAGGTCGTGACGTGGATTTCGACTGATGCGCGGCTACTTGCTCGACACTTGTGTCATCTCCGAGTCGACACGCGTTAAGGGATCTGTCGACGTACTTTCGTGGCTGGACGCGAGGGCACCAGAAAGCCTCTATCTCAGTGTCGTAACCCTTGGGGAAATTGAACAGGGCATCAGCCAATTGGGGAGCAACCGAAAATCACGCGAGCTCTTGCGCTGGCTGCATGACATTGTGGTGCCATTGTTCGAATCACGAACGCTCGACATAGACGCACGCATAGCGGGTCGCTGGGGTCGAGCGCTCGGCGCAGCAAAACGCAAGGGACGGGCCCTGCCGTTGATCGATACATTGCTGGCAGTCACCGCGCAGGAGCATGACTTGGTACTTGTCACTCGCAACACCAAGGACTTTTCCGACATCGACGTCGAGCTGTTCAACCCATGGCAATGACCCGTCCACCGATTCTGATCGCCGACGACCAGCCGGATGTGCTGGAGGCATTGCGTCTTTTGCTGAAAGGCGAAGGCATACCGACGCTGCCGGCGCAGAGTCCTGAGGTAGCCCTGCAACTGTTCGCCAGCGACAACCCGGCGCTGGTGCTGATGGACCTCAACTACAGTCGCGATACCACCTCTGGCAAGGAAGGTCTGGAGCTGATTGCGGCGCTTCGCAAGCTGGATCCAGCCTTGCCAATCGTGGCGATGACAGCGTGGGGAAGTATTGATCTGGTCGTGCAGGCAATGCGTGCAGGAGCGAACGATTTCATCGAGAAGCCATGGGACAACCAGCGCCTGCTCGGCGTCTTGCGCAACCAGTTGGCGCTGGCGCAGTCGCGCGGTGAGACGGAGAAACTGCGCCGCGAAAACGAAATCCTGCGCGGCAACGGTGACGACAATTTCATTGCGGAATCGGCACCGATGCGGCGCTTGCTGGATCAGCTCGACCGGGTTGCACCCACCGATGCCAATGTATTGATCCTCGGCGAGAACGGCACCGGCAAGGGTGTGATCGCGACGCGCTTGCATGCGCGTTCGCGGCGCGCGAAGCAGACCCTCGTGAAGGTCAACATGGGTGGCATTCCGGAAAGCGTTTTCGAGGCGGAAATGTTCGGCCACGTGCGCGGCGCGTTCACCGATGCCAAGTCCGATCGCATCGGTCGTTTCGAGCTCGCCGATGGTGGCAGCCTTTTCCTTGACGAAATCGCGAACATTCCGATTGCCCAACAACCGAAGTTGTTACGTGTGCTGGAAGACGGCGAGCTGGAACGCGTTGGTTCGTCGCGAACACTGACCGTCGACGTGCGCATCATCTCTGCGACCAATGCGAATCTGGTTGCTGATGTCGAGCGCGGTCTCTTCCGCAAGGATCTGCTGTTCCGTCTCAACACGGTGGAATTGCGCCTACCGCCGTTGCGCGAACGTGGCGAAGATATTCCGTTACTGGCAAAGGCGTTTCTGGATCGTTTCAGCAAGCGCTATCACCGCGACGGACTGCGCTTCTCGACGTCGGCGATCAATGCACTGGCCAGCTATCAATGGCCCGGCAATGTTCGTGAACTCTCCCACGCAATTGAACGCGCAGTGTTGATGACAGCGAGTGATCAGATTGACGGCGACGCATTGGGATTGAAACCTGGACAAGGATTGGCGGCTGAAACCAACGCTGGAAGCAGTGATTCAAGCACATCGAACGCTGTCGGAACGATTGGCGCAGCCGAGGAACAACTCGTTCGTGATGCCCTCCAAACCACCGGCGGCAACATCCAACGTGCCGCTGTGTTGCTCGGCCTGAGCCGGCCGGCCCTGTATCGACGGATGGAAAAATACGGTATCCCGTAGCGTTGTCGCTGAGCTGTTCGCGCACCCTCCCCTTTTCGAGCAAGGCCGTGCCCCCACCCGTTTTCCGCTGGCGCTACCAGACCCGCACGTTCCTCGGCACCTTGCTGGCAACGCTTCCGGGGCTGATTGGCTTGGCCATTGCGCTCGCCATGCTCCTGCCGTTGCAAACGGCTTCCGCCATCTGGTTGGGGGTGTTAGTGGTGACGTTGGCGTTGATATTGGAGGTTCGTCGCCGCGCCATCTATCCCTTGCAGACGCTTTCTAACCTGCTGGAAGCGTTGCGCGAAGGTGACTACAGCTTGCGTGGCTCGCGCGCGCACCGTCACGATGCGGTTGGCGAAGTGGTTTGGGAAATCAACGCGCTGGCTAACACCTTGCGTAACCAACGCTTGGCGGTCGAGGAAAAAAGTGCGCTGCTGGCGAAGGTCATCGCAACACTGGATATCTCCGTCTTCGCTTTCGACAGCGACGGTTCACTGAAGCTTGCCAATGCGGCAGGCGAACGCCTGCTCGGCGCGAAGTTGACCGACCTCGACCGACGCAGCGCCAGCGAACTCGGACTCGCCGAGTACATCGACGTGCCGCTAACCAGCCTTGTCGAACGCAGTTTTCCCGGTGCGAGTGGTCGCTGGGAAATTCGCCACGCGCGCTTTCGTGAAGATGGCCGTCCACACGACCTGATCGTCATCAGCGATCTTAGTCGTGCCCTACGCGAAGAAGAACGTCTCGCCTGGCAGCGCTTGCTGCGCGTACTCGGCCACGAACTCAACAATTCGCTGACCCCGATCCGTTCCATGTCGGCAACGCTGCGCGGCCTGCTAGATCACGATCCGCTGCCCGACGACTGGCGCGACGATGTGGGTGGTGGTTTGCAGGTAATCGGCGATCGTTCCGAAGCATTGGCGCGTTTCATGGCGCGCTACACCGCGCTGGCCCGATTGCCGGCGCCGCAGTTGCGCGAGGTGGCGTTCGAGGACGTCATCCAGCGCGTCGCCCTGCTTGAGGATCGCGTGCCGATAACGATTGATAGCGGACCTGCATTGCGACTGGATATTGACGCCGACCAGATCGAACAGGCCTTGATCAACCTGGTTCGCAATGCGGCCGAAGCGGCGCTGCCCAACGGCGGCGGCGTTTGCCTGGGCTGGAGTCGCCAAGGCGACTGGCTGCGCGTGCAGGTCATCGACGACGGCCTCGGCCGACCGTCCAGCGAAAATCTCTTCGTACCGTTCTTCACGACCAAGCCCGGCGGTTCCGGCATTGGCCTGGTGCTGGCACGGCAGATCATTGAAGGCCACGGCGGCACACTCGCCCTGCTTGATCGCGAAGATCGCAGCGGCTGCATCGCCGAGATATTGCTGCCTTTGTAAATGGCGTCGTTGGGACGCCATGTAAACTGGCCATCTTTTACAAGGCAACCAACCGCATGAGTAACAGCCGACCTTCAGGCCGCCAACCCGATCAACTGCGCGCCGTCAGCATCGAACGTCACTACACGCGCCACGCCGAAGGTTCGGTGCTGGTCAGCTTCGGCGACACGAAAGTACTTTGCACGGCCAGCGTCGAAGACAAGGTGCCGGGCTTCCTGCGAGGCAAGGGTGAAGGCTGGATCACGGCCGAATACGGCATGCTGCCGCGCGCCACGAACACGCGCTCACAGCGCGAAGCGGCACGTGGTGGACAGGGCGGACGCACCATGGAAATCCAGCGGCTGATCGGACGCAGCCTGCGCGCGTGCGTCGATCGCGCTGCGCTGGGCGAACGCACCATCACGCTCGATTGCGATGTGCTGCAAGCCGATGGCGGAACGCGGACCGCTGCAATTACTGGCGCCTACGTCGCGCTGGTCGATGCAATCGCCACCGTGCAAAAACGCGGTGCGATCAAACGTGACCCCGTGCATGGAGCCATCGCCGCGGTTTCGGTGGGAATCTATCAAGGCACGCCCGTGCTTGATCTCGATTACGCAGAAGATTCAAATTGCGACACCGACATGAATGTCGTGATGAACGACGGCGGCGGCTTCATCGAGATGCAGGGCACCGCCGAAGGCCACGCGTTCCGACGTGAAGAACTCGATGCGATGCTTGCCCTCGCCCAAAAAGGCATCGCCCAACTCTGCGCGATGCAACAGGCGGCGTTAGGTCGCTGATGCAGCGTGTCGTTCTCGCCAGCAGCAACGCGGGCAAGCTGATCGAGCTGCGCGAGTTGCTGGCCGATAGTGGCATTGATCTGATCGCGCAATCGGAACTCGGCATCGTCGATGCTGAGGAAACCGGTCTCACCTTCGTCGAGAACGCGATCCTGAAGGCGCGCCATGCTGCGCGTTTTTCCAGCTTGCCTGCGCTCGCCGACGATTCGGGCCTTTGCGTCGATGCGCTAGGCGGAGCACCCGGGCTCTATTCCGCGCGCTACGCCGGGACCCACGGCGATGCGGCGGCAAACAATCGCAAGCTGCTCGACACGATGCGAGACATTCCCGACGGCCAGCGCAACGCACATTTCCAATGCAGCCTCGCCCTGCTCCAATTCGCTGACGATCCGTCACCCTTGATCGCCGAAGGTCGCTGGCACGGCACCATCCTGCATGCGCCACGCGGCGATGGTGGTCACGGATACGACCCGCTGTTCTTCGACCCGCCGTCAGGCCTGGGCGCAGCTGAAATGCCTGCCGAATACAAGAACCGCATCAGTCACCGCGGCAAGGCGCTGGTCGCCTTGCGGGCTACGCTGGCTGGTGGCTAACTTCATGTCATTCGCCCATCGAGTCGATTGATGATGCTAGCCCCGCCACTTTCGCTTTACATCCATATTCCGTGGTGTGTGAAGAAGTGCCCATATTGCGATTTCAATTCGCATGCGCAGCGTGGCGGCTTGCCGGTAGATGACTACGTGGCCGCGTTGATGGCGGATCTGGATGGCGACGTCGAGACATTCGAAAACGCGCTGGTAGGGCGTCCGCTGCAAAGCATCTTTTTCGGTGGCGGCACGCCGAGCCTGTTCGCGCCGGATGCGATCGCGCGGATCATCGATGGTGTTGCGTCGAAGATCACGTTGCCAAGCGATGCGGAAGTGACACTCGAGACCAATCCCGGCACGGTCGAGCATGGCAGCTTCGATGGCTATCGAAGTGCTGGCGTCAACCGGATCAGTTTTGGTATTCAGAGTTTCGACGATGCCAAGTTGCAACGGCTGGGTCGCATCCATTCTGCGGTTGAAGCGGAACGCGCGGTGCGCGAGGCGCAGGATGCGGGCATCGGCAATATCAATCTTGATCTGATGTACGCGCTGCCGGATCAAGACGAAGCGCAGGCGTTGCACGACATCGAGCGTGCGGTTGCGCTGCAACCGATGCACATTTCGCACTATCAATTAACCTTGGAGCCGAACACGCCTTTCGCCGCGTCACCGCCGCCTTTGCCCGATGAAGACAGCGCCTGGACGATGCAGGAGAGTTGCCAGCAAGCGCTCGCCGATGCGGGATTCGCTCAGTACGAGGTGTCGGCCTATTCGCGCGAAGATCGACAGTGTCGACACAACGTCAACTATTGGCAGTTCGGTGATTACCTTGGCATTGGCGCAGGTGCGCATGGCAAGGTGAGCGATGCGCAAGATGGCACGATCAAGCGCCGCTGGAAGCAGCGTTTGCCGCGCAGCTATCTGGCTGCCGAGAATCAAGCTGCGCGGACAGGCGGCGACGATGTCGTCGATGCGGTCGACCTGCCTTACGAATTCATGATGAACGCATTGCGTTTGAATACGGGCGTGCCGGCAGCCTGGTTTGCACAGCGCAGCGGGTTATCGTTGGAAAGCATTGCAGCGCCAATCGCTGATGCACATCGCCGTGGCTGGCTGGAACGCGATGAGAATATGCTGCGCCCGACCGATGAGGGCCGACGCCTGCTCAACAATCTGGTCAGCCTCTTCCTACCCTGAGTCGACAAGACATGATCGAACCCGTCGTCATCCATTGTCCGTATTGCGGCGAAAGCTATGAAAGCGCCGTGGACCTGTCGCAGGGCTCGCACCTCACTATTGAAGACTGCGCGGTCTGCTGTCGGCCGATCGAATTGCGCGTGAGCGTTGATGAGAACGACGAGTTGGTTGGCATTGATGCGTCGACGGACAACGAGTAACCACAAGCGTGGCGGCGTTGTCGCGAGATTGCAGTGGAATCTGATGTGGAGGTTGACCAGTTGCGATGTTGAGAAGCGCCTGGTCCTACCAAGGCAACCGATGCGATTGCTTACAGCCAGTTCGAACTCGTAGGGTGGAACCTCCGCAGGAGATTCCACCGGTGGTGAAACGCCAAACGAAGTTCTAAGCAGAAGCGGGTGTTGCGGTGGAATCCGCTGCGCGGGTTCCACCCTACAAAAGCAATCGATGGCAGTATTGGTGGTGGTGTCGAGCTCGTAGGGTGAGGCGTTTCATAACTGCGGAGCTGTACAACCGCCGTAGGAGATTCCAACGCAACCCTACATGTCGTATTT
>JBBSTF010000032.1:0-42335 GCA_038236135.1 Lysobacterales bacterium | reverse complement strand
TTTGTACATCCCAAGGCATGGTGATTCCCCACAGCGGCGCTGAGGGAAAGTGTCAACCATGTCTCCGCACACCTGTCAGCTATGTGTCCAGTCCATACAGCGAGGAGAAAGGTGGGGCGGCGGGCGGCAGCCCGGCGAAACCCTTTACCAGTTTGGCGACAGCCAACACGCAGAAATTGAAAAGCCAAAAGCCAAGTCAAAATGGGTCCCCGCCTGACCAGCCGTTCGGCTGTTGAAAGACGCGGGGATGACGAAGCTCGGAAGTTGACCCGTCTGGCGACAGCAGAAAACACGGTTAGGCCACATGGCCTCAGCCAGACAAGAAAAAAAGGCGGAGCCGCGATAGGCTATCGGGCCACCACACGACCAATCCGATGTCGATGATCGACCAACCATTAGTGGCCCCCGAGCGAGAGGTGCTGACGCCGAGCCTGCTAAATCGGCATGCGCGTGAATTGATCGAGGATGTTTTCCATTCGGTTTGGATCGAGGGTGAGCTTTCGAACGTATCGCGGCCCGCGTCGGGCCATGTCTACTTCACGCTCAAGGATGCAGGCGCGCAGGTTCGCGGGGCCTTGTTCAAGTCGCGCACGTTCGGCATGCGCTTCAAGCCCGTCGACGGCATGCAGGTGTTGGTGCGCGGCAAGGTCAGTCTTTATGAAGCTCGCGGCGAGTTTCAGTTGATTGCCGAACACATGGAGCCAGCGGGCGAAGGTGCGTTGCAGCGCGAATTCGATCAACTCAAGGCGCGTCTTGCTGCCGAAGGTTTGTTCGATGCGTCACTTAAACGGGCATTACCGTCGTGGCCGCGTCGAATTGGTGTGATCACTTCGCCTAGTGGTGCGGCAATCCGCGATGTGCTGAGCGTACTGGCACGACGTTTTGCATTGGTGGAAGTTGATGTGCTGCCAGTCCCGGTGCAGGGTCGTGATGCGCCGGCGGCAATCGTCGCGATGTTGCAAGCAGCCAACGCAGCCGCTCGCCACGATGTGCTATTGCTCACGCGCGGCGGTGGTTCGCTGGAAGACTTGTGGGCGTTCAATGATGAAGGGGTTGCTCGCGCCGTACGTACGAGTGCGATTCCAGTGGTCGCAGCTGTGGGCCATGAGATCGATTTCAGCATTGCCGAATTTGCCGCCGACTTGCGCGCAGCGACGCCGTCGGCCGCTGCGGAGCTGCTGGTCCCCGAGCGTGACGCGTTGCTGCGGCAACTGGGCGATGCACGGCGCAGCGTTCTACGCGCGCAAGGTCGACGGATCGAGACACTGGCGCAACGCGTCGATCATCTACAGGCGCGATTGGTTGCCAGGCATCCGCGCAATCAGCTGCTGCAAACACGGCAACGCTTGCAGGGGTTGCAGGCACGATTGGTGCAGATCAGCCAGCGTCGTGGCGAACAGCGCCATGCGCGTGTCGATCATTTGCTGGCACGATTGCGCGGAGTGTCGCCGCAGCCGCGCGTCGCACGCATGCATGAGCGTCTGCACACACTTGCCGCTCACCTGCGAGCACTCACGACATCGAGGTTGGCTCGTCAGCGTGCCCACCTGCATGAACTCGCGCGTGGGCTGAATGCGGTCAGCCCATTGGCGACATTGGAACGTGGCTACGCGATCCTGCTCGATCCGAAATCCGGATCCACGCTGCGTACGATCGACGGAATGCGTCCGGGCGATGGCATCAAGGCGCGACTGGTCGATGGCAGCGTTGACCTGCGCGTGTTGAATGTGAGTGCCGCCGACACCAAGTCGTAGCACTCTTCGCCTGCGGAATCCTTCCATGCAAAAACGTCCCCTTGGCAATTCCGGAATTTCCGTCACACCGCTCGCCTTCGGCGGCAACGTGTTCGGCTGGAGCGCGGACGCGGCAACGTCGATGCGCTTGCTTGATCGCTGCGTCGACCTTGGCATCGACTTGATCGACACCGCCGACATGTATTCGGATTGGGTGCCGGGCCACGTGGGCGGAGAATCGGAGACCATCATCGGCGACTGGCTGAAGAAATCGCGCAAGCGCGACAGCGTTGTGATCGCGACCAAGGTCGCCAAGTTGAAGTCACGGCCGGGTTTGTCGCCAGCCAACATCAACGCGGCGGTCGACGATTCGCTGCGTCGGCTGCGCATCGAGCGCATCGACCTGTATCAGGCACATGAAGACGATGACAGCGTACCAATGGAGGAAACTCTGGGCGCATTCTCGCGACTGATCGAAAAAGGCAAGGTTCGTGCGATTGGTGCTTCAAACTTTACGGCATCGCGTCTGGCCGAAGCACTGGCAATCAGCAAAAAACACAATCTACCGCGCTACGAAACCTTGCAGCCTGGCTACAACCTGATGGATCGCGCCGATTTCGAAACCGAACTGGAGCCACTCATCCGCAAGGAAAATGTCGGCGTCATCAGCTATTTCTCGCTGGCCAGGGGGTTTCTCACCGGCAAGTACCGCAGCGAGGCAGATCTGTTGAAGAGCAAGGCGCGTGGCGGTGGCGTGAAGGACTATCTCAACCCACGTGGCATGCGCGTGGTAGAAGCGCTTGATGCGGTCGCTGAGCGACACGCGGCTACGCCAGCGCAAGTTTCTCTGGCCTGGCTAATGGCAAAGCCGGGTATCACCGCGCCAATCGCCAGCGCGACCTCGATCGAGCAGCTTGATGACATTGCCGGCGCTTTGAAGCTGGAACTTTCAGCTGTTGATATTGCCGATCTCGACAACGCCAGCGCAACCTAGTCACGATGAAGGATGAACGATAAGTGGTGCTACTGGCCACGTCGTTGGCTCGCCGTATAAGCTATCGGCTCGCTCGTTCTGGCTGATTGCATGTTCAGGAAACTCGTTTCACTGTTATTGGTGACCCTGCTCGCCAGCGCATGCGCGAAGCTGCCGCCGCGACCCGAAACCATCGTGCAACACAGCTTGCCCAGCGGTCAGTTGACGATGCTCGATCGCGTCGTCCAGGCAGCACTCGACCAGCATCCGGGCCAGTCCGGGTTTCGCCTGCTCTCGGCGAATGAAGATGCCTTCGCAATGCGCGTCGCCTCTGCGCGCCGTGCGGAGCGCAGTCTGGATGCGATGTACTACATCTGGCACAACGACCTCACCGGCAGGTTGATGGCGCGCGAAGCGCTGGCCGCAGCCGATCGCGGTGCGCGCGTGCGACTTTTGATGGACGATAACGACGCGCGCGCCAAAGACGCTGGCTTTGCTGCGCTGGCCGCGCATCCGAACATTGAAGTGAGACTGTTCAATCCATTTGCGACGCGAAGCGGTGCGTTGTTCCAGTTCGTTGAGGGATTGACGAGGTTCAAGCGACTGAACCGGCGCATGCATCACAAGGTTTGGATCGTCGACAACCGCATTGCCATCGCCGGTGGACGCAACTTGGGTGATGAGTATTTCGGGGCGAATCAGGAGCTTGAATTCCTTGATCTGGATGTCGCCATGGTGGGTCCGGTAGTGCAAGCCCACAGTGAAGTCTTTGACAGGTTCTGGAATAGCACCGCAACCTGGCCTATCGCAGCGCTCGGTCCTGGTCGCGTGACAGCGAAGGCGCTGGTAACGCTACGCAAGGACCTCGACGCCGCCAGCGACGACGACCGTGCGAGTCCGTTCCTTGAAAGCATTCGCGAAGACAATTCGGTGCAGCGATTGATGGAAGGCGACTGGACGCTGTCATGGACCAGCAAATGGAAACTGCTATCAGACTTGCCCGGCAAGATCTTCAAGGAGGAAGGTACCTCGGCGGTGCTACCTGGGCTGGCGAAGGCCTTCGACGGCGCCAAGCAGCGTGTGATCATCGTGTCGCCGTATTTCGTACCCGGCGAAGGCAGTACCAAGGCGCTGACGACGCGGGCAAAAAACGGCATTCAGGTGGTCGTCCTCACCAATTCGCTGGCTGCAACCGACGTGGCCCTGGTTCACGGCGGCTATGCCTCGCACAGGCGCGAACTGCTGCGTGGGGGCGTCCAGTTGTACGAGCTCAAGAATGTCGGTCCGCAGTCCAGGCTGAGCCTGATCGGCTCGTCGCAAGCCAGCCTGCATACCAAGGCTGCGCTGGTTGATCGGCGGGTTGCCTTCGTCGGCTCGTACAACCTCGACCAGCGCTCGACGGCGTTGAATACCGAGATGGGTGTGCTTATTGAACAACCTGAAATAGCGGCCGAAGTGGACCGGCTGATCGCAACACAGACTTCAGGCGCCCGTGCCTGGCGCGTCAGCATCGATGCAAACGGGTCTCTGCAATGGAGCGATGGCGAAGTGATCTCGCATACCGATCCGGACGCCAGCCTCAGCCGCAAGGTTCAGGCCTGGCTGGCCCAGATACTTCCCATCGAATCGCAGCTGTAGACGTTGTGGCATTCTTCGGCTCACTCAAACCGGGGAGCCGCAATGAATCTGCCAACACCATTCCATCGACGATGCGCCATGTTGCTGGCTGGCGCCACTTTTCTGATCGCGAACGTCAGCTTGTTTGCAGCGCAATTGCCATCCAAGCAATATCCCATAGAAGCCTTCATCGACACGCTGGGCCTGCAAGGTGCCTCGTTTTCTGCTGATGAAAGCAGGATCCTGTTCTCGTCGAACAAGTCCGGAATCTGGAATGCGTATTCGATCCCCGTTGGCGGCGGCGATTGGACGCCGGTTACACGCTCCACAACCGACAACAATTACGCCGTTGCCTACTTTCCGCACGACAACCGCGTGCTGGTGACGCGAGACCAGGGCGGCAACGAGCTGGATCATCTTTACGTTGTTGATGGCAATGGAAAGCTGAAAGACCTCACGCCCGGCGACAAACTCAAAGCTCAGTTCGGTGGGTTCAGCAAGGACGGCAAGCGCTTCTTCGTCGCCACCAACGAACGCGATCCAAAATACTTCGACCTTTACCGATACGACGGCAAGGACTACAAGCGCGAGCGCGTGTTCGAGAACACCGAGGGCTTCGACCTGGGTGACATTTCCGCCGACGAAAAATGGCTGGCGCTCGGCAAAACCCGTACCTCGAATGATTCCGACCTGTTTGTCATGAATCTCGCCAACGGCAAGCGCACGAAAGTTTCAGAACACAAGGGCAATGCGAATTTCGAATCGCGCAACTTCAGCCCGGACTCGGCATGGATCTACTACACGGCGAATGACGACGGGGAATTCTCGCAACTGCGTCGTTACCACCTCGCCGACGGCAAGACCGAATTGGTACGCAAGGCCGAATGGGACGTCAGCAACGCGTTCTTCTCGCACGACGGAAAGTATCTGGTCACTGCCACCAACGAGGATGGCAGCACCAAGGTTCGGGTTGACGATGTCGCCAGCGGCAAAGCGGTCGCACTACCGGTGTTGCCTGCCGGTGAAATACGGGGATTGGTAATCGCGAACTCCGAAACGAAGATGGCGTTCTACGTCAACGGAGATCGTTCGCCGAATGATCTCTACGTGCTCGAATTTGGCGGCCAGCCGAAGCGCTTGACCAATACTTTGAACCCCGCGATTGATCCAGAAGACCTCGTCGAATCCGAGGTCGTCCGGTTCAAGAGTTTCGACGGCATGGTCATTCCGAACATTCTCTACAAACCCCACCAAGCCAGCAAAACGGCCAAGGCGCCCGCACTGGTTTGGGTGCATGGCGGTCCGGGTGGGCAAACCACGCGCGGACACAGCGCATTGCTGCAGTTCTTCGCCAATCATGGCTACGTGCTGCTCGGCATCAACAACCGTGGCAGTTCCGGTTACGGCAAGACCTTTTACGCTGCCGACGACGGCAAGCATGGTCGCGAGCCGTTGTGGGACACCATCGCCGCGAAGAAATACCTGCAATCGCTGGACTACGTGGATCCAGATCGTATCGGCATCATAGGCGGCAGCTACGGCGGCTACATGGTCGCCGCTGCCCTGGCCTTCAAACCGGATGAATTTGCCGTTGGCGTTGATATCTTCGGCGTCACCAATTGGCTGCGCACGCTGGAAGGCATCCCGGCGTGGTGGGAGGCGCAGCGCGAGGCGCTCTATCAGGAGATCGGCAATCCCGAAACGCAGCGCGAGATGCTGACAGAAATTTCACCGGCGTTTCACGGCGACAAGATCACCAAACCCTTGATGGTGTTGCAGGGCAAGAATGATCCCCGCGTCCTTCAAGCGGAATCAGATGACCTTGTCGCTGCCGCGCGCAAGAACGGCACGCCCGTCGAATACATCGTGTTCGACGATGAAGGTCACGGCTTCAGCAAGAAGAAAAACCAGATCGAAGGCTACGGCAAGGTGCTGGTTTTCCTCGATAAATACCTGAAGAACGCGCCGCTGAATTCACCGTAAAAGGCTAGACGCGGTCCGCGGGCCGATCCGGCCCTTCAAGTTACGTGCCTGTGCCCGGATCAGACTGGTCTCGGTGTTAAATCAGCTCGATGATTTCATGTCTACCAGCAGATTGAAGGCCAGCGCTATGCCGCCAAGCGCGCTGCCCTTTGCACAGGCAGCGCTACCGTCATACGCTCACGTACTGTTCTTGTGTAGGAGCTTGCCGTGTTCGTGAAATTTTTTCGCTGCATATTGATTGGCGTCTACGTGTTACTGGCTGCCTCATGCGAGCGTCAAGCGTCCACGTCGGGAGCCGTCAAATCGGCACCGAATGCGGAAGTTCCGGCAACGCCTGACGCGCCAAAACCTGTATTTGGCAGCTTCGGTTTCGATGCCACGGGGATGGATGCCAGCGTCGCGGCGGGTGACGATTTTTTCGATCACGTCAACGGTAAATGGGTGAAGGACACGGAAATCCCAGCCGACCGCTCCGGCATGAGCAATTTTTCGCTGATCGACCAAACCGTTCAAAAAAACCTGAAAGTCATGCTGGAAGGCGCGGCCGCGGATCGCGCCGCGGATGGCGAGCGTCGCCAGATGGGCGACTACTTCGCCGCCTTCATGGACGAGGAGAGCATTACTGCGAAAGGCGTTGCGCCGATCCAGCCCGAGTTGGCTGCTATCGCGGCCATTGGCGATAAGAAAGCGTTGGCCACGGCGTTGGGCGAAACGTTGCGTGCCGATGTGGATCTTCTCAATAGCACCAATTACCACACCGATCATTTGTTCGGTTTGTGGGTTTCGCAGGATCTCAACAAGCCCGGTGACTACGCGGCTTACCTGGTCCAAGGCGGCTTGGGCATGCCCGATCGCGACTTCTACTTGGAAGGCGGACGCATGGCCGAGTTGCGCACGCAGTACCAGGAACACATTGCGAAGATGCTGACGCTCGCCGGCGTTGATGATGCCGATGCAAAAGCGGTGCGCGTGGTAGCACTGGAAACAGCGATGGCCCGCGTGCACGCATCGCAACTGGAAACCAACGATGTTGCCAAGGGCAACAATGTCTGGACCAACGTCCAATTTGCGAAGAAGGCACCCGGACTTAACTGGACAGAATTCATGACGGCCGCCGGATTGGGCGGGCAATCATCGTTCGTGGTCTGGCAACCGGCTGCGATCACCGGCTTGTCGAAACTGGTCAAGAGTGAATCACTGGAAGCCTGGAAGGACTGGCTGAGTTTTCATGCCATCGATCGCGCGGCAGCCTACTTGCCGAAGGAATTCTCGGACCAGCATTTCGCGTTTCACGACCAGGCGCTGTC
Source organism: Lysobacterales bacterium (assembly GCA_038236135.1). GTDB lineage: Bacteria > Pseudomonadota > Gammaproteobacteria > Xanthomonadales > Rhodanobacteraceae > Dokdonella. The sequence continues at coordinate 34,722 of JBBSTF010000032.1, read as the reverse complement.
CGGCACTCCGGAGCAGCGGGAGCGCTGGAAGCGCGGCATCGACGAGGCCAACTCGGCACTTGGCGAAGCAATCGGCAAGGTCTACGTGAAGCGACATTTCTCGCCAGAGACCAAGGCGCGCGCCGATACCATGGTCGCCAACATTCTCGCCGCATTCGGCAAACGCATTGACGCGGTCACGTGGATGACCGCACCGACCAAGGCACGTGCGCAGGCGAAGCTCGCCGCCTTGACGGTGAGCATGGGTTATCCGGAGAATTGGCGCGATTATTCCGCTCTCGAAGTGCGCCGCGACGACGCCTTGGGCAACGCCGAACGTGCGTCGCTCTTCGAGTACGAACGCAACCTGGCCAAGCTCGGAACGCCGGTCGATCACGACGAGTGGTTCATGCTGCCGCAGACGGTCAATGCGCTGAACGTGCCGCTGGAAAATCGTCTGATTTTCCCGGCTGCGATCCTGCAACCACCGTTTTTCGACGGAGCGGCCGATGATGCGGTGAACTACGGTGCGATCGGCGCCATCATTGGCCACGAGATTACTCACAGTTTCGATAACAGCGGCGCGCTGTTCGATGAAAAAGGTCGATATTCAAACTGGTGGACGCCTGAAGACCTCGAGCAATTCGAAGCGGCTGGTGCTGCGCTGGCGAGCCAGTTCGATGCCTACGCACCGTTCCCGGACCTGCACGTCAACGGCAAGCTGACCCTCGGTGAAAACATCGCGGACGTGGCTGGCCTCGCGACCGCCTACGACGCGTATACGCAGTCACGGGTGGGCAAATCGGACGCGGCGATTGATGGGTACACAGCGGATCAGCGCTTCTTTCTCGGATTTGGCCAGGCATGGCGCGGCAAGTACCGCGAACCTGCTTTGCGAAACCGTGTTCTGACCGACGTGCATTCACCCGGCCAGTTCCGCGCCCAGACTGTGCGCAACAACGACGCGTGGTATCCCGCTTTCGATGTGAAGGAAGGCCAGAAACTGTATCTCGCCCCAGATCAACGGGTGAAGGTCTGGTGACGAGGATGCAATACGTTCGCTTCGGCAATAGTGGCCTCAAGGTTTCGCGACTATGCCTGGGCTGCATGAGCTACGGCGTCCCCGAACGCGGTGCGCATCCGTGGACGCTGGACGAGGAAAGCAGCCAGCCGCTGTTGCGTCACGCCGTCGAGAATGGCATCAATTTTTTTGACACAGCAAACAGCTATTCCGATGGGACGTCGGAAGAAATCGTCGGACGTGCGCTGAAGAAGTTGTTGCCGCGTGAAGAAGCCGTGATCGCGACCAAGGTCTATTTTCCACCGGGCTTCGATGATGTTTCGAACAAGCCGAATGCAACGGGCTTGTCGCGCAAGGCGATCCTGCATGGCATCGATGAAAGCTTGCGCCGGCTCGGTACCGATTACGTTGATCTCTACCAGATCCACCGCTGGGACTACGACACGCCTATCGAGGAAACGCTGGAAGCGCTGCACGACGTGGTCAAAGCCGGCAAGGCGCGCTACATCGGTGCGTCGTCAATGCATGCCTGGCAATTCGCGCAAGCCATCTACACCTCGCGAACGCATGGCTGGACCGAGTTCGTCAGCATGCAGAACCACGTCAACCTGATCTACCGCGAAGAAGAACGCGAGATGTTGCCGCTATGCGAAGACATGGGAATCGCTGTAATGCCGTGGAGCCCACTCGCCCGCGGACGACTGACCCGCGACTGGAATGCCAGCACGGAACGGGTTGGTAGCGATGTCTATGGCAAACATCTTTACGCGGCGAGTGAAGACGCTGACCGTCGCGTCGTCGAAGCGGCCGCAGCGGTTGCGCAAGCGCGAGGGGTGTCACGAGCGCAGATTGCGATGGCTTGGCTATTGCACAAATCTGTCGTCACATCGCCCATTATTGGCGCAACCAAGATCAACCATCTCAACGACGCGCTAGCCGCACTGGATGTCGAGCTGAGTCCCGCCGAGATCGAACAACTCGAAGCTCCTTACCTATCACACGCAATCGCAGGAATTCGCTGAGTGCGCAACTCACACGCGCAGGCGATCCCAGAAATTACCTCGCATGCGGGTTACGTGTAGAGCTGTGGTGACGAGATATCGCGCACGGCCGCCCGACATCCTGATGCAATCAGGCGGCGACGACATCCCAGTGGCGATCGAAGGCGCCGACGCCCACGCGGCTGAGCGATAAGCGGAGAAATAGTTACACTCGCGCGATCTGCGATTAAACCAAAAAGCCCGACACGTTGCCGTGCCGGGCGATGAAGATGCGGGGGTCGACGGCGCCGCTTACGGCGTCGAATCGAATCCGTCCCGGAACAGCAAGTCAAACGGAGGCTCCGGCGAGAACTTGCCGAATCCCTGCTGGTAGGCGAGGCTGTAGGTCAGGTAGGAACCGCCGACGTAGAGGCTCCCGTCGGCGGACGTTGCCAACGTGTAGATGGCGGTTCCAGTGGCGTTCGGATTGAACGACAAGAGGCTCCCATCGGCGGCGCTTACCCCTGCCACCATGCCGCGCGGCTCGCCGTTTATCGCGCCGAAGGAACCGCCAAGATAGACCTTGCTTTCGACGCTGGCGATGGCATAAACCGTACCGCTGTTACCGAGGCTGGATGCAGGGTTGAAGCTGGTCAGATTGCCCGTGCTGGTATCGAATGCGGCGATGTTATCGCGTACCGCGCCACCTGCCGAGCCGAATCCGCCACCGACATAAAGTGTCGTGCCGGACAACGACAGCGCCTGCACAAAGGTGCCAGATGTTCCACCAGCGAGCGCCGGATCCCAGGCCGTAGCCAGAGCGGTCAGCGTATCGACGGCACCGAGTTTATTGCGCGCCTGCCCGCCGATGTTAAGGAAGCTGCCGCCGGCGTAGAGCGTGGTGCCAACCAACGCCAAACTTTCCACCGTGCTGTCCAGGTGCGCATCGAACGTCGTGGCAAGCCCGGTTGCCCTGTCCAGTTCGGCGAGGAAGAAGCGGCCGCTTTGGCCACCAATGGTTGTGAAGGCGCCGCCCGCGAACACCGAGTTGCCGGTGACCACGATAGCTTTGACGCCACCGGACGAAATCGGGTCGAAGGCGTTCGCGAGTCCGTCGACGGTCGAGACCGCTGCAAGGTTCTTGCGCGTCTGCCCACCGATGGTTTTGTAGGTGCCACCGACATAGAGCAGCTCTCCGTCCAGGGCCAACGAGACGAGGATGACGCTGCTGGTGCCATTGGCCGCATTTGCGTTCCACTCAGTGGGAATGCCAGTGGCCGGATTGATTGCCGCAAGGCTGGCGCGGGCAACGCCGCCGATCGAGCTGAAAAACCCGCCCATGTAGATGCCAGTCGCGTTGACGCCAATTGCGAAGACGGAGCCGTTCGCACTCGGGTTGAACGCGGTTGCCAAACCGGTGCTCGCATCCAGCTCTGCGATATAGCTGCGCGGTTGGCCGCCGATGGTCTGGAAGCCGCCGCCGACGTAGACGGTCGAACCAACTGCCTTCACAGCCTGCAGGTTTGAGCTCGGCGTCGGGTTAAAGGCGGTGGGGAGGCCGTGGCGACATCCAGGCCAGCCAGGTTCTTGCGCAACTGGCCGCCGATTTTGCCGAATGAACCACCGACGAACAGGGTGTTTCCGGAAAGACTGATGGAGACGATGCTTGCGCACGCGGCGCAGCCCGACGCCGACGTCGGCGCCGGAGCGAAAGCGGTAACAAGGCTGCCGTCGACAAGGTCCAGCGCTGCCAATGTGCGGCGTGGTACGCCGCCGACATTGTCGAAGTTGCCGGCAACGTAGATCGTCGATCCGCCCAATACGATGGAATCCACACTCGCAGCAGTCGCCGACGTGCGCGCAAGCAATGGCAGGAAGCTGCCATTCGCGGTGCCGCTGACGGTGTCGATGGCGGCAAGTCCATTGCGTGCCTGGCCGCCGATGCTGGTGAAACTGGAACCGCCGACGTACAGCGTAGCGTTATCGCCGCTCAACGCCAGGGCCGTTACGGCCTTGTCCGCGTTCGGATTAAACGGGGTCGCGCTGCCATCTATTGTGCTCAGCGCGGCGATATTGTTGCGCGCCTCGCCACTGATCGTCGTGAACAGGCCGCCGACATACAGGGTCGTTCCCGACAGCGCGAGTGAGGTGATCGCACCATCGACAGTCGGCGCGAAGTTGGCGTCAACGGTGCGATTCGCAAGGATATGCGCGAGATTGCTGCGTGGCAGACCGCCGACATGGTCGAACAAGCCGCTGACGTACCAACCGCCGGCACCGTCGTCGACGACGGCACGGAGCCCTGTGACCGAACCAAAGCCCAGGCTTGCGCCGCGGCCAGAAATTTGCGGCTGGCCGGCAGGCTGAGAGCCATCCAGCGCTACCTCGATGCCCGGACCGGTGCGCGGCCCTATCCGGCTGAACTGGCCAGCGATGTAGACCGTGCTGTCACTGCGGACGATCGCGTTGACCGGGCCATCGGTGACGTAGCTGCTATCGGGAATATCCGAAAGCGGATCGAAGGCATGGGCGATCGGCATGAAGACGAACAGCAGCGGTATCGCGGCGAAAAAACGTGACAGGGACGGCGGGCTGGAATATCGGTTGGCTGGCGCAGATGTCTGCAACATGTGTTGTAACTCCTGAAAATGGATGAGCGCGACGAACGCGGGGTGGTCGGGCGCTCACCGACTATGCGCTCGGAACGTGCGCAAGCTTCTTCAAGAAATGGCGGACTTGCGCCATTGGCAGAAATCAGCCAATTGGCAATTGAACGCATGACGTGGCTGGCGACTCATACCCCAGCGCACGATTCAAGGACGACCCAGAGCGCGACGCTATGCTGCAGGGGCAGGGTTCCCGCGATCAATCGTCGCCGGTGTCGTGGCCGTAGTGTTCGCGCGCGGCCAACCAGCCGGCCTGGAACCGCGAGCTCGCGCCGAGGCGTCGTGTCAGCTCGACGACGCGCCGGGCCAGGGTTCGGGTCGATATCTGCAGCTCGTGTTCGATCGACTTGTCGTTCATGCCCGACGCCAGCAGGCCAAGCAGTGGATCAGGTCCCGCAGCGTCGGCCTCACGATCCGCAGCGTGTTCGCCGTCACCGACAATGAAGGGTGCGCCAACCTGCCAGTACATTTCGAACATTTCGCACAAGGCATCCAGCAGCGAAGATGGCCGCACCAGCAAGACGGGTCCGTCCTGCTGGGCGAGGTGCAGCGGGATGATCGCCATGCGGTGATCGAACACGATGAGCTTGAACGGAAGTGACGGATGGATCTTGAACTCTTCACCGGCTTCGCTGGCGAGACACATGCGATGAAAGGTGCCCGGCGCCTTCAGCAGGTTGCTGTCTGTGATCGCCCGGCAGCGCACGCCGCGCGCCATGCATTCGAGAATCCGCGGATCGGGCTCGTCGAACGTGGAAACCATGCTGGGGAGCCGCTCCAGCGCCAAGATTTCGTGCTGCGCGGATGTGATTGAATGCACGAATATCTGTGCCGCGGTCTGCCGACTCAGTAGCTCGACATAGCGTTCTTCCTCGCCGCGCACTCGACCGTCGCTGTCACTGGCCTCGCGCAATCGTTCCATTGCCTGGCGAGCATGATGCAGCTCGCTGTTACGGCGGGCGATCAGCACATCTGCGGCAATGTCCGGAGGCACCGCGGAGTAACGTGGCACCTTTTCCGGCGAAAACGTCACCAGGCCCTGCTTCTCCAGTTCGACCAAGGCGCGCTGCGCCCCGCGCATCGAGACCCCGGGTTCGGCGGCGAGATCGGCCACGCTACAAGCGCCATGCGTCAGCAGGCTGCGATATGCACGTGCTTCGTTCGCTCCGAGGCCAAGCGCGCGCAAGGCATCTGACGTGGCGACGTCGTCATAGGATGGACTCATGAGACTCCCGACCCGAGGCTGGGTCTCGGGTGGAACAGCAGCCGCAGGATGGCGGGTGAGGCGAGCGCAGCGCGCGTCTATTAACGCGCCGACCTGCCGACCAAGACTAGCACGCGCAACCGCTCGCCCTGTTTAGCCGTTCAGTATGGCTGTAAGCGGTATTCAGGCGGTTTCTTCATACGCGGGGCGCCATCGCTGCGCCTGCGATTCAATCGGTTAGGCTGGCTACTCAATCCAGCTCTGGAATCCTGTGGATCAGCTGCCTGCGCAATCGCGGGACCGACGCTCGCGTTCGTTCTACACGCTTTTCCTGATCGAAGCATGGGAGCGCTTTGGCTACTACAGCATGGCCTCGCTGCTGGTCCTGTACATGGTCCAGCAGGCAGGTTTCGACGATGCTCAGGCTAACCTTGCGTGGGGCGCATTTACGGCCTTGGTGTATTCAGCTTCCGCATTCGGCGGATGGCTCGGCGACAATGTGCTCGGCACGCGCCGCGCCGTACCGGTAGGCGCTGCGGTACTTACCATCGGCTACGGGTTGCTCGCGCTGGCTTCGGCCGACGTCCAGAGGCTCTATGCGGCGATGGCCGTCATCGTGATCGGCAACGGCCTGTTCAAGGCGAACGCGGCGAACATGGTTCGGCGCATCTACGAGGGCGACAACACACGCCTCGACGCTGCTTTCACGTTGTACTACATGGCGGTCAACATCGGTTCGACGGCGTCGATTTTGCTGGCACCTTGGATCAAGGATCGCTGGGGCTGGAATGCGGCGTTTGCGGTCGGTGCCGCCGGCCTGCTGCTGGGACTGGCCAATTTCCTATGGATGGCGCGCACGCTTGACGGTATCGGATCGGACGCAGACCGCCAACCACTGAGAACCAGTCGACTGCTGCGGGTACTGTTGGGTTCCGTTCTATGTGTCGTAATCGTCGCATTCGTTATCCGCCACCCTGCTATCGCGCGTGCCTTCGTACAGTTTGCCGCCGTCGCAGTACTTGCAATCTTCGGCTGGATGATTACACGCGGCAGCAGCAGTGAGCGCGCAGGAATGGTCGCGGCATTAATCCTGGTCGCCGAGTCGGTTTTGTTCTTCATCTTCTATCAGCAGATGTCGACGTCACTTACCTTGTTCGCGCTGCGTAACGTAGATCCAGCCCAGACTCTTTTCGGCATCCATCTTTTCATTTGGTCGCCTGGTCAGTACCAGGCGCTCAACGCGATATGGATCATGCTGCTTTCACCGTTGCTGGCGTGGGCCTATACCGCGCTTGGCGAACGTGGCCGCGACCTGCCGATCGCCGCGAAATTCGCGATAGGCTTTGCCGCCGTAGCCGCCGGTTTCTTCATCTTCGCCAGTAGCGCGACTGGCGCCATCGAAGGCAAGGTGTCGTCGTGGTACATGATCTGGGGCTATGGCTTCTATTCCCTCGGCGAACTACTAGTCGGCGCACTGGGGCTGGCAATGATTTCGCGCTATATCCCTCTGCGGATGAGTGGCTTCATGATGGGCGCCTACTTCATTGCGATCGGCGTATCGCAGTACCTGGGCAGCTTGGTGGCGAATATCGCCAGCCTGCCGCAGGGCATTGTCGACCCCATGCACAGCCTGACGATCTATACCGGCCTGTTTCAGAAGCTGGGCGTTCTTGCGCTGTTCGGCATGCTCGTCGCGACGTCCTTGGTGCCCCTGCTGCGCCGACTGTCTGCACGCGGCGCCAACGCGGGCTGATTTGTGCTGCGTCGTCAAAGCGGGGGCAGCGGCGGCGGCGGCGCGCGGGATTGCCCGAGCCGAGGTCGCCGGCGTGGTTATTGCACAAATCGGTCGTCAGCTCGGCCATAGGCGCATCAAAGATCAGGGATCTCGACGGTCCACGTGCCGTACTGGATGTCAGCCTGACCGACGCAGAGATCGAACAACCCGAAGCGCCATAACTTCTCAATGCGACCGCCAGGTTTCGCTGAGACGGCTGACGCCGACATTCGTGGGCATGCAAAGTCGCGGTGTTTGCCGTCGTAGTCCGGCACGCGAAGCGCGCCGGGATCAACGCGCACCACAGCGCCAACCTTCATCGGTACTTTCAACTTAATCAGCTGCCAGCACTCCATCCTTGACGTCGAGATAGAACGACGAGTGCGGCCGGTCGACTACCCGAATTACGGAGACTCGTTTCACCGGATGTTGGGTAGGAAAGCCCGAGACGTCCATCCCCCAATGTGAGGACGTTCGGGGCGCCTACCCGGCGCGCCGCACGACCCGGGCTACGGAACTAAAACGAATGAACCGACGACTCAGCTTTTCAGCTTGTAACCGGTTTTGAATACCCACCAAACGCCGATCAGGCACAGCGTGAGGAAACCGAGGATGGCGGCGAGGCTGATCCAGATATTGACGTCGGATTCGCCGTAGAAGCTCCATCGGAAGCCGCTGATAAGGTAGACGACCGGATTGAACAAGGTGATTTTCTGCCAGACAGGCGGCAGCATGTTGATGGAGTAGAAGGCGCCGCCCAGAAAGGTCAGAGGCGTCACCACCATCAGCGGAATCACCTGCAGTTTCTGGAAGTCATCGGCCCAGAGTCCAATGATAAAACCGAACAGGCTGAAGCTGACTGCTGTCAGCAGCAGGAAGCCGATCATCCAGACCGGGTGCTGGATTTCGTAGTCGACGAATAATCGAGCGGTGATCAGAATCAGTATGCCCAGCACCAGAGATTTGGTTGCAGCCGCACCCACATAGCCGAGCACCACTTCAATCCACGACACTGGTGCCGACAGCAATTCGTAGATTGTGCCCGCCCACTTCGGCATGTAGATGCCGAACGAGGCGTTGGAAATACTTTCGTTGAGCAACGACAGCATGATCAGACCGGGAATGATGAAGGCGCCGTAGCTGACTCCACCAATGTCGCCCATGCGCGAGCCGATCGCTGCACCGAATACAACAAAGTAGAGCGATGTGGAAAGTACTGGCGATGCGATACTTTGGGTCAGCGTGCGGAACGTGCGCGCCATTTCGAAACGATAGATCGCGCGAATGCCATGCCAGTTCATGCGCGCACCTCGCTGCGGTCGGACTCGCGATCGGAATGGACCAGATCGACGAAAATTTCCTCCAGCGAGCTTTCGCTGGAGCGAAGATCCTTGAAGTCGATGCCAAGTTCACCAAGCCGCTTAAGCAATCCGACGATTCCCGATTCATCCGCTTGCGCATCGAAGGTGTAAACCAGTGCGTTGCCCTCGTCGATAAGTTCCAGCGGAAGCGCTGACAACGCTTCCGGCAGTTGCGCGAGTGAATGTTGCAACTGCAGCGTCAATTGTTTCTTGCCGAGCTTGCGCATCAGCACATCCTTGTCTTCGACCAGGATCAGCTCGCCGTCGCGCATCACGCCAATGCGGTCGGCCATCTCTTCGGCCTCCTCGATGTAGTGCGTGGTGAGGATGATGGTGACGCCGTTGTCGCGCAGCTCACGCACCATCCGCCACATGTCGCGACGCAGTTCCACGTCGACACCCGCGCTGGGCTCGTCGAGGAATAAAATTCGCGGTTCGTGCGACAGCGCCTTGGCGATCAGCACGCGCCGCTTCATGCCGCCGGACAACGTCATGATCTTGCTGTTGCGCTTGTCCCACAGCGACAGGTCGCGCAGCACTTTTTCCAGATGCGCGGGATTGGGTGCCTTTCCGAACAAGCCACGACTGAATTTCATCGTCGCCAGCACCGATTCGAACGCATCGGTGGAAAGCTCCTGCGGCACCAAGCCAATCTTCTCTCGTGCGGCGCGATAGTCACGCACCACGTCATGGCCGTCGGCAGTAACGCTGCCCTCGCTGGCGTTGACGATACCGCAGATGATACCGATCAAGGTCGTCTTGCCAGCGCCGTTGGGTCCGAGCAGCGCAAAGATTTCACCCCTGTGGATGTCGAGGTTGATCGACTTCAGCGCCTGGTGACCGGATGCGTAGGTCTTGCTCACGTTCTGGATCGAAAGAATGGCAGTCACGCTTGCTCGCTTCGCGGGAAACAGGTGCGCATCGTAACGGACCTCCGGACAAACAGCAGCCGCGAGGTAGTCCGCTCGCCTACTTGCCGTGCGAAAGCCAAGTCAACGCCCGCTCACGTTCGACATCCTTCCCGGCAATGACGTCCTGGACGGTGGTAACGACCGCGATATCTGGATCGACGCCACGATCTGGCTGCGCCGATTTCGGCATCCACGCCAGTAGCGGGATGTCGACCGCGACGCCGGAATACGGCAGCGTTATCCACGCAAGTTGCCCGCCATTGAGTCCGCGTAGGTTACCGCCGGTCGTCTGACCCACCAAGGTTGCGGCGCCCGTAGCTTTGAGATCGCGCGCAATCAGATAACCAGCGGAACTCATACGTGGCCCGATCATCGCCGCGACGCGACCGCGATAGAGTTTGGCGACGGGCGCAACTACTCGGTCCATTGGCTGCTCGCGCAACACCCAGTTGCGGCCAGCGCCCTGCAACACTTGGCCGGTGCGATCAAAGAAGTCGAAATCCCAGGTGTCCAGGTAGCGCGCTAGTCGATAGGGCACTCGCTCGTATGCCGACTCCGCGCGCGACGCAGGAAATGTATGAGGGCCACGGATGAGATGGGACAGCAGTGCTCCGCCGATCGCGTCGTCGCCACCTTCGTTCTGGCGGAGGTCGATGATCAGGCGCTCGATGCGCCGTGCCGCCAGCGACTCGAAACTGCGATCAAGAAAACCCTTCCAGTCAAAGTCGTCTCGCCAGAACGAGAAGGTTGGCAGAGTCAGCGTCGCCACGCCGCCGTCGATCTGAAATCGCCATGCGTCGGATTCCGGCACGACACCTGCGGCGAGTAGCGCCGACTCGCGGGCCGTGATCGTTGTCGTCGCGACCGCAACGTTTCGGGCAACTCCACGCCGATCTCGCAGGCGCATCTGATAGTGGCCATCAACCGGCGGATGCAATAGCGGCAACAAGCGGTCCATTGCGCCGCCGTCGAACGTGCTGTCGATCTGTGAGCGGCGCTTGCCGTCGCTGCTCCCATCGGCGCGCAGATAAGGCATGAGATCGGCCACGAGTTCGGCAGAGTTGCGGCCGTCGATATCGATAATTTCGTCGTTGGCGCGGACGGCCGGATCCGAGCTCGCGGTCACCAGCAGGCGGTCACCCAGCAATCTGACGTGCACGGGCAGGATCGGTAAGCCGGCCAGTCTGGCCTGCATGGCTTCAGACTGGTTCAGAGGGTTTGTCCAGGTATGCCCGCAGCGCACGACAGCGGAAAGGCGCGATGCAATGCGATACATCTGAACGGCGTCGACGCCGTCGGCGACTTCAACTGCGGCGCGCGCGAAGTCTGCGTCGAGTTGATCGGCGCTGATGTATCGGTAGAGTCCCGGATGCAGCTCGGTTAACGCACGCTGGAGCAGCTTGAGTTCGCTGGCCGCTTGTTTGGCAGTCAACGTTGCAACTTCTGAAGTCGCAAAACTTTGGAAGGGATACAGGGACAGCAACAGAAAGCAGAGGATTCGGAACATGACCGGCTCGAGATGGAACGGAGGCCACCAACGTGCCACCCGCAGCTTTCCGCGTCGTCCCAATATCTGAAAATCGTTGCTGTTTTATTGTTTGGGACGCGACGCCATCGCCTTCGCACGAACCTGGGTCGGAGTCATCCCGGTTTTCGCCTTGAAAACACGGTTGAAGCTGGTTTTCGAACTGAACCCGGCGGCAAATGCGACCGCCAACAAATCGTGATCAGCTGCGGGGTCAGCCAACTGGCGCTCGACCTCGGCGACGCGCATTCGGTTGATCGCATCGTTGAAGCTCAAGCCGAGACCTTCATTGAGCGCGCGTGACAGGTACGCGGTGTTGGTGCCAACCAGCCGCGCCAGCCGATCGAGGCCCAAGTCGGGATCGCGCCACCAGAGTTCCGCAGCGGTGCGGTCGAGCCAAAGCTGACCCTGCGCATGCCAGTCCCGCGTCGGCGTATCGGATAGCGCAGGCGGCAGCGCATTCTCGGCGAGCGTTGCCGTCTCGACGACATCGCTCGGAACGGGATATCGACTGCCAGCGTGACGCCAACCCTCTAGTCCAAGGATCACGATCAGCGCACAAAAGCCCACATAGAGCGGGAAGCGTTGGTAGTAGTTGAAGGCGTCGAAGGCGCTCGTCGTTTCGTAGATTGACCACATGGGCAACGCCAGTGCGAACAGCACCAGCATGTTGTGTAGCCACTCGATGCGATAGTCCTCGCGGTTGCCAACATGGCCGTCGAGCCAGCGCTGATAACCACGGTAGGCGCGCAGCGCGAGCCACAGGTACAGCGCCATCGACATGATTTCCAGCACAGTTTCGACCGGATCGACCCAGCGCTCGTGGATGCTGGCGTTCCATGCATTCTTGACGGCTATTGGTTGGACGAACACCACGGCCCGATATCCAAACTGCAGCGCACCCGGCAGCAGGTGCCACGCCCACCCACGCGGCATTGCTGACGAGGTCAAGCGCTTTACATGCAGATACAACAAAGGCCCGAACGCAAGGCCGACCGTGAACGGCGCAAACGACAGCCAAGGGTAGACATCGTAGAAGCCGGCGAAACCAAGAATATATGGGCCGAGTTTGAGAACGATTAGCACGATCAGCACCGCTAGAAGCCGATTCGCGCTGCGATTTCGTGGCGTGCAGCAAAGCAATCCGGCGACCAACAGGCCGAACAACGCGCCCAGCGCAAGCGTGGTGCTCCAGGAACCAAATCGAATCATCGGCGGAGTCTAACGGCTGCCTACTTCGAGTTCCGATCTGTGGGCAAATCATTGACGCAAATCACTTGAGAACACGCTGTCGATCTCGCGCGCGGTTGTTCGTGGAAACCGTTTCACCTATCCCAACCCAATCGGTCAATCAAGATCCGCGTAATCATGATGGTGAAAGCAAACGTCTCGTCGTGCTTGGATCCGGCAGGTTGGTAGCCCTTCTGTTCCAGTTCCCGGCGTGGCTGGTTCCGAGTTCGCTAGCGTTCGACCACATCGACGAGTGCGTCGAACGCATGGATGGCTACCAGTTGGCCACCGAGTTTCGGCGCGACACCTGGTTCGACCCTGCGCACCGACAGCAGACCCTGGAGTTCGAGCGCGCGCGATAGCTCGTCCATGTCGTGGTCGATGCGCCACCCAATCAGGCCAAGGCGGTTTCTGCAGTATGGGAAGTTACCAATCCATCACTGGCAATTTTGCGGCTGCACGGCCGTAACGTGGAAACCTGGGACGATAAGGAGGCTCAGGCGGCATCAGACCGCTTCAACTACGACTACAGCGACGAAGAACTACAAACGCTTGCACCACGAATTCTCGAACTCGCGGCAACAGCGCTAATGGTGCAGGTGATCTTTAACACCAACTACGAAGTACAAAGCCAAGGCAACGCGAAGTCACTGGAAAAGACCACCAGCGGTGGCCTCTTTCGCAAGCCATGCCGCAATTGACTCGCCGGCGGTCAGCTACAACGCGCCCGCAGCTTGCGGGCTCGATTTGCCTTCCAGCCTCGCCGCGCCGAGGATGCTGCCATCGGCACTCTGTAGCAGCACGGCTGCGTTTTCGCCTTCAGGAACTGCTTCGCGCAACGCAAGCGCTGTTCCATTCCATTTACCGATGGAACGCAGCGATCTTACGGCGCTGGATTCGGTCAATGAGCGGCCACCGTTTTCGCCTCGTCCGACCTTTGTCGTGTGCTCACTGTCGTAACCAACCAATAGCAACTCACCGTTGCCCTGCCCCGCGCCGACGGCAATCGACAGTCGACCGTCTTCACGCGCCAGTGAAATTAGTGCCGAGGATATGGCTTGCTTCTTCGCTTTGTCGATGGCGGCGGCAACCTGGCCACGATTCGAGCCAACCATTCCGGTAACCCCATCGACCACGATTTGTGGCGTGTACGGCCCTTCGCCCAAGCGCGCCGCGTATCGACGTTGCCGCTGCGTGGATGCTTCGAGTGAAAATGGATCTGCCCAACCCAGATCGTTCCAGTACGTCACATGGAATGCCAAGGTCAGTACATCTTTATTGCGCGCCAGTTCGTTCAAATAGGCATCAGCCGGTGGGCACGACGAGCACCCTTGCGACGTGAACAACTCGACGACGACGGGCCGCGTGTCGGCGGCGCTGGCGATACTTGCAGAAAAGCCGAGCACGACGCCGACGCAAAGTTGATGCAATGTCATCGTTTTTTCTCCTGACAGGTCGACGCACGAATTGGCGGCGTAAACACTGACAATAACCATGGGCAGTGAAACCGCCAGTAACCAACGAAATCGTGCGTGTAGCGCCACTCTACCCATGTGGTGCTATCATTAGCATCACATGAGACGGAGATAGCGATGGTTACGGCAACTGCGAAGAACGGGCGGCAACGGCCAGCCACCGGCGGCAAGGGACGAAGCGCGATCTTGAAGGCACCCGTGCCGGCACCGAACAAACCTGCATCTGGCGTAGGCGCTCTAAGGGAATCAGCGCAAAAATCCACATACCAGATTGCCGAATCCGCGTTGGCTCGGTACAAGGTTGGAATGGCAATCGGCGCAGTCGCTACCGGCCTGCGGGACGCCACGCCGATGCAGCGCGTCGCCGCTGAACGCGAAGGTGTCGCTGCCCGTTTGGTCAAGGATCTCGCCAGCCAAATGGCGATACCGGCAGTTCGCATGTTCAAGATCATCGGCGTGCCAAAAGCGACCGCCGAACGCAAGGCCGAGAAAAACGAAGTTATTGCCGGCGGCGGTGGCCAATCGGCACTCGGCGTGCTGAGCCTGCTCGGGATTGCGCAGACAATCGTTGCCGAAAGTACTGACGAGAAAGCAGCGAAGTTCGACGTCGCGAAATGGCTGGGGCGCTGGATTGAAAGCCCACAGCCGGCATTGGGCGGACGCAAGCCTGCCGATATTCTCGACACGCCTACTGGCATTGAAGTAGTCGCCCGGTTGCTCGGCTCGCTGCAGAGCGGCGCTTACCAATGAGGCTGTGGCGGATCGCGACGGAAACCCGCTCGCATGCCGCCAATGAAATTTCCGGAACTGGAGCAGCGTTACGACCGGGCCGCTGGAATCGCGAAGGCGAACGCGTCGTCTACTGCGCACAATCGCTGGCGCTCGCAGTACTGGAGACGACGGCTTACGTCAGCGCTGGAGGGCTACCCTTGAATCGTTTTGTCATCGCCATCGATGTGCCGGACGTGACGTGGAAATCGCGCATGCAACTACATCCGGCTGATCTTGACCCGGGTTGGGACGCGATCCCCGCAGGAATTGCGAGCATCAATGCTGGCTCGCGCTGGCTGGCAGACGTGCGATCTGCTCTGCTGCTGGTGCCTTCTGTCATCGTCCCCGAGGAGTTCGCCGTGCTGATCAACCCCCTCCACCCTGATGGTGCCAGTGTGATCGCCACCACCAGGCGTCGGTTCGATTACCACAGCCTGTTTCGCGCGGAGAGCGGCTGATGAACCGCATCGATCTGGTCGCGTTCGACGCCGACGATACCTTGTGGCGTAGCCAGGAATATTTCGACGACGCGCAGGCGCAATTCGAAACCATCATGGCGCCTTACATCGATCTTGATCGCAGCGACGTTTCGGCGCGCCTTTACGCAACCGAGTCACGCAACATCGCGTTATTCGGCTATGGCGCGAAGGGCATGACGCTGTCGATGATTGAAGCCGCAATCACCCTGTCCGACGAGAAGATCAGTGCCGGCGACCTGCATCGCATCGTGAGATTGGGGAAAGCGCTACTGGAGCATCCGGTCGAACTGTTGCCCGGCATTCGAGACGCCGTCGAGGCGGTGGCATCGAAGTATCGAATCATCATGGTCACCAAGGGTGACCTTTTCCATCAGGAGGCGAAGGTTGCGCACTCAGGTTTGGCCGACCTCTTCACCCGCATCGAAATCGTTTCCGAGAAAGACAGCCAGACCTACTCGCGCGTGCTTCGCGAGTGCGAGGTCGAAGCCGCGCAGTTCGTGATGATTGGAAATTCCATGCGTTCGGATATCGAACCGGTAGTCGAGCTAGGTGGTCGTGGCGTCTATATGCCCTATCACTCGACTTGGGCGCATGAAGCGGTAACGACACACGCATGCGATCCGGATCGAATCATCGAAGTGGTCCAGCCATCGGAAATTACCGATGCGCTTGATCGTCTCGAACAGTGCACGCTTTAACATCGATTAGAGCGTGGGAGATTTTTGATGCTTGGCGAAGGCGCAACGCCGCCGCCATCACTCACGCATCGCCAGGCTGCTTCAACATCTTGATGCCGCGCTGGGCCTTGTCGTCGGCAACCATGCGACGCACGTCAGCGCGAAGCTGGGCCGCGTCAAAAATGATGCCGTCCTTGATAGTCAGCTTCACGCCGCCAGTGCGATGAGGCTTGCCATCGTCGCCAAGCCGGATGTGGCCCGTTCCATAAAGCACCTTGAAATTGGCCAGCGGGTTGTCGGCCAGCACGACCATATCGGCGAGCTTGCCGGGTTCGATCGAGCCGATCCGATCTGCGACGCCCAGTAACTCGGCACCATTCAAGGTGGCTGATCGCAGCACTTCCAACGGATGGAAGCCGGCCTCGCGCAGCAACTCCAGTTCTTCAATCGTGCCAAATCCATACAGCTTGTAGATGTAGCCGGAATCGCTGCCGACGGTGACACGTCCGCCGCGATTCTTGTAGTCATTGACGAAGGCCATCCAGCGTTGGAAGTTGTTTTTCCATGCCACCTCATCTTCGGTTCCCCAATCAAAGAAGAAGCTTCCGTGGTTGTCGCGATTGGGCGTGAAGAAATTCCAGAGCGATGGCAGGGTGTACTCGTCGTGCCAGTCAGCACGGCGCGCGCGCATCAGATCGCGACTGGCCTGGTAGATAGTGAAGGTCGGATCGATCGTGAAATCCAGAGCCAGCAATTCCTTGATGACCGCTTCGTATTTTTCGCTACCCGGTTGGGCGGCCTGTGCCCACAGACGGCCAGCCTGGCCGAATCGATCCGCCTCGTTGTTGTAGTTGTAGGCAGCCGGGTAATCCTGCACGGTGCGGTCGTCGAACAGCGCTTCCGGCAAGCCATACCAGTGCTCCATCGAGTTCAGGCCCCACCGCGCCGTGGTCAGCACGTTGACCCGCGATACGTCGAGCTGCGCGTGATGGCAGGCGCTACGCATGCCGAGTTTTTTCACCTCGTCGAATGCCGCTTCGAGCACATCCGGTCGATAGCCGAAGCACTTCATGCCGACCGCGCCCTTGGCGTGCATCTGGCGTACCCATTGGCGCGCTTGCTCGGGCGTCGTCATTGGCGTGTCGCGACCTTGGCCGAAAAACACGTACGGAAATATTCTTGGTGCCGTGATCTGGTTCTTTTCGCTGCGCTTCTTTTCGCTGACGCAGAAATCGACGCCATTGCCGCAGCCGGGATCACGGATGGTGGTGATGCCGTGACCCATCCAGAGTTTGTAGACGTACTCGGCGGGCACGCCCTGCTCGTCGCCGCCGATGTGGCCATGCACGTCGATGATGCCGGGCATCACGTAATGACCGCCAAGATCGATCTCGCGGCCACCTGCTTTCAGCTTCGGCCGTGCCGTGGCGTTGAATGGCGAACCCGGACTGCCTACCGATCGCACCTCCACGATGCGGTTTCCCTCGACCACGATGTCGGCCGGCCCAAATGCTGGCGAACCTGTGCCGTTGATAACGGTGACACCGCGCAGGATGAGTTGCGTGTAGGGTCCATCGCCTTCAGCGCGAGGTGGCGCAGCGGGAATCGTAGCGTGCGCGCTCGATGCCGCAATTAGCGCCGCCAGCCAGAATGCAAATTTCATCGATGTCCCCGAGTTGATCGAAAGTGCGAGGGTCGCACGGATGCGACCATGTCGGGGAGGGTCGAAAGTCAGTCTCCGCCGCCGGTCACGGATGCTTCGCTGTCGTCGGAGTAAATGCCGGCCCAGTTGGTTGCCGGCAAGCCGAGATAACGGTCCATCACCATCGGCATCAGGCCGGATGGCAATGCCGCTTCGTTGTTCCACAGCATCACCATTCCGAATCGATACTTGGGCAGGAACGCGATCAGGCTTCGATAGCCCTGCACAGCGCCTCCATGGAAAATCATGGTTTCGCCGGCGTAGTCGAACACACGCCAGCCAAGGCCGTAATGGGCATCGGTCAGGCGTGCCCGACGCCACGGCGACGAACGCAACTCGCGCGGGGTGTTGACAAGCGGTTTGTGTAATTCGTCCAGCAATTTCGCCGGCAACACGTCGGTCCGTCCGCCCATCTGCGCGATCAGCCATTGCGCCATGTCGTTGATGCTGGCGTTGACACCGGCTGCGGGTGGCACGCGATAGTAGTTGTCCTTTGGCGCAATGGCGCGCCAGCCACCGCCCGAGCGCACATGAGGGCGTGCCCAACTTGCGCTCGATTCCAGTGCTTCGCGGCCGTAGGTGGCGGTATCCATGTGCAGCGGATGGAATATGCGCTTCTCCACCTGATAGTAGAAAAAGTCACCAGTCGCCGCGTAGGTGACATCGCCGATCAGACTGAAAGCAACATTCTGGTACGCGTAGCAATCGCCGACGGGGCAAGCCAACGGCACGCTGCGCAACTTGTCGACCAGCATCGGGTAAGGCTCATCGCCTTCCAGGTCATGGTCGAACGCGTTATGCGGAAGTCCGGCGCGCTGGCTCATGATGTCGCGCACCGTCAGCGTCTCGCCTGCCGTATCCGCGAGTGCAAATGTCGGTAGCAGGTTGACGATGCGTGTATCCCACTGGATGACCCCATCGCGCACCAGCAACCCTGCCAACGTCGCCGCGAACGCCTTGGACAAGGACGCCAACCGGAAAACAGTGCTGGTGAGCACAGGCGTGTTGGTTGCCTTGTCGACGACACCGACGCCCTTCTCAAAAACAATGTCGTTGTCCTTGACAATCGCGATCGCCAAGCCCGCCATCTGTGACGACGCACCAACCGTCTTGACCCATTCGCTGGCGTCTTTCACCAAGGGCTTCAGGTCGCGCGCGATGGCGCCCGCGACGACAGGGGGCGCCTGATTGGGATCGCGCACGACCACCGGTTGCGGCTTCGCTGCCGTGACCCGCTGGTTGCCACGACTGGACCCCATGCGCTGCGCGTTGACGGAGCCAGTTTTCTTCGCTACTGCCACCTTCGTTGTGGTGACTGCCACCTTCGTTGTCGTGGAAGTTTTGCGGCTCTTCGCGGGCTTAGCCACGGGCTTCTTCGCGCCGGTCGACTTCTTTGGCGCTCCATGCTTCTGCGCCGCGACCGGTTTCTTGGCCGTCTTGGGTGTCGCCGCATCAGCACTGCCAGCCATGCTGGCAACGAGTGCGAAACTTGCGCAGAGCGCAACCATGGATTTGGTAAAGCGATTCAAGCCAACAGCCTCCGGAACGATGACCGACCCATGCTATTGTCGGATTCGGCACTTGTTTATGCACTTTGTCACCAGTGTAAAGCAAGCCTTTGATGTATATGCAGGAGCAAACCATGGGCACACTGATTTTTCTCGGCTTGATAGGCCTCGCCGTGTTCTGGGCGGTAGGTCTCTACAACGGCCTTGTCACTGCGCGGAACGCCTACAAGAACGCGTTTGCACAGATAGACGTTCAATTGACCCGGCGCTATGACCTGATTCCCAATCTGGTCGAAACCGCCAAGGGCTACATGAAGCACGAGCGCGAAACGCTCGAAGCGGTGATCACTGCACGCAACGCAGCGGCCAGCGGACTGGCTGCGGCGAAGGCCAATCCCGGCGATGCCGCGGCCATGCAGCAGTTGGCCAGTTCCGAGGGCGCGCTCGGATCCGTACTCGGCAGACTGTTCGCATTGTCCGAGGCCTACCCGGACCTGAAAGCCAACACGACGATGATGCAGTTGTCGGAAGAGTTGACGACCACGGAAAACAAGGTCGCGTTCGCTCGGCAGGCGTACAACGACGCGGTGATGAATTACAACAATCGCCGCGAAGTTTTCCCAACATCGGTGATCGCCAACGGATTCGCTTTCCAGCCAGCGCAGCTGCTCGATATCGAATCGCCCGAGAAGCGCGAAGCGGTCAAGGTTTCCTTCACCTGATCGATATGGAACGCTGATCGCGCAGATGGATTTCTTTGCCCATCAGGAGCTTGCGCGCAAGCAGACCCGGCGCATGCTGGTGCTGTTTGCGCTGGCGGTCGCGGCACTGGTTGCCGCGACCAATGTCGTCATCCTGGTCGGGTTCGGTATTGCGCCGGAGATGCGTGGACAGGTGATTGCTGCAGTCTCGCTGGGCACGCTCGCGGTGGTGGGCATTGCATCGCTCTATCGAATTACCTCGCTGCGTGGTGGCGGAAGCGCGGTCGCGGTGCAACTCGGCGCTGTGCCTGCCCTGCCCGGCACTGGGGATTTGACCTACCAACGCCTGCGCAACGTGGTCGAGGAAATCGCCATCGCGTCGGGCGTTCCGATGCCGGAGGTTTTCGTGCTCGAACACGAAGCCGGCATCAACGCGTTCGCCGCCGGTTACACGCCAGCCGATGCCGCGATCACGGTGACCCGTGGCGCACTCGACAAATTGACCCGATCCGAACTGCAGGGGGTGATCGCGCACGAATTCAGCCATGTTCTCAATGGCGACATGCGCCTCAACATCCGCTTGATTGGCGTGGTGTTCGGCATCGTCGTCTTGGCAGCGATTGGTCGCCGTATCCTGTTTTACGGCGGCGGCCGCAGTCGCAATCGTGACTCCGGCGGCATTGCCGTCGTTGCCATCGCATTGCTGGTGCTGGGCTGGCTCGGCGTGGTCTGCGCGAGGCTGATCAAGGCATCGATTGCGCGTCAGCGCGAATATCTGGCCGATGCATCTGCCGTGCAATTCACCCGCGACAATAATGGCATCGCCGGAGCGCTGAAAAAGATCGGCGCGCTCAGTGCCGGCTCGAAACTTGAAGCGGCAGATCGCGAAGAGATATCGCACATGCTTTTCGGCGACGGCGTCGGCTACTCGTCACTGTTCGCTACGCACCCGCCGTTGATCAAGCGGATCAAGCGACTGCTACCGCGCTTTGATCCAGCCGAACTGACTCGCATCAGCGCGGCTTGGGAAAACCCGGTGCAGGTCGGCGATACCGATTCAGAGTTCGCGTCGCTGGCCGGCTTCGCACCGGTGGACGCATCAAGCGCTGTCGCCAGCAGCGCTGCATCATCGTTGCCGGACGCCAACGCAGCATTCCGTCTGGATTCCGATCGTGTAACCCGCCAGGTCGGCAACCCCGGCGAGGACGATCGCAGCGTAGCCAATTCCATTTCGCAGAGTATCCCGAGCGAACTGCGCGAGGCCGCCGAAACACAGGAACACGCCGTCGCGTTGATCCTCGCGCTGGCGCTGGGTGCCGGGACCACGGCCCGCGACCAAGGGCTCGCCCTGCTTGCGGATCGCTATGACACAGGAACCCTGCAATCGGTTGATCGCCTAAGCGAGTCGTTGCAGAAAATTCATCCGCTACAACGGCTGCCGCTTGCCGCGATGGCTTTTCCGACGCTGCGCCGCCGACCGCGCGCGCAGCTGGATGCACTCATCGCCGCGTTGGCCGTGATCATTGCCGCCGACGGCTTGGTCAGTCTTGCCGAATATTGTCTGGCGACCCTGGTACGCAGCCAGGTCATTGAATCGCTAGATCCGTCTTCGCACGCAGCCATCGGACGAACTCGGCTGTCGTCGCTGACAACGGAACTCGCCAATCTGTATTCCATCGTCGCGCAGCACGGCCACGATGACGACACCGCGGCATCCCGCGCATTTCAGCTTGGCATCGAAGAAGCGATGCCGATGTCGACCTTCGCGTATCAACCTCCATCCGACTGGGTTGCGTCACTCGACGAGGCCCTGCCCAAACTTGACCGATTGGCGCCAGCCGGCAAAGAATTGGTCGTCGCTGGTCTGGTCCGCGCCATCTCGTCGGACGGTATCGTCAATGTCTCCGAAGCGGAATTGCTGCGGACCATCTGCGCCTGCCTGCACTGCCCACTTCCACCACTTCTTCAGCGCTGACGATCGGATTTCCTTTACGCGCCGGCGTCGCGCTGCTCGGATTTTTCTTCGCCCGGCGGCAGGAACGTTTGGTCCCTGCGCCGCCTTCCGGCGAGTGTCCACTGTCGCCAGAGTGGCCGCGCGTTTCTCGTGCCTGCAGGCGCGCGAGCCATTTAATCCGCCGGCACTCGCAGTCGCAGTCCACGCCTAACCAGCAGGAGCTCTGGTTGGTTGACCTTGACAGCTGCCTGTTCCAACGTTACGCGTCGAACGCCACTCCTGCACAATGCGCGAAATGGGAGATAACCGATGATTGATCGCCGGACATTCCTGGCTGAAGCCGCGACCCTTTCGGCGGCGACGCTACTGCCACTGGGCAGCGCGTGGTCGCAACCGACCAAGGTTGCTCCATCGGAATTGTTGAAGCGTCCGATTCCCGGTACTGACGAAATGCTTCCGGTGATCGGGCTTGGTACCGCCGACAATTTCGACGTGGGTGCAACCGCGGACGAACGACTGGCGGTACGCGACGTGCTCACCCGATTCCTGCTGGCAGGCGCGCGCGTGATCGACACGGCGCCTTCGTACGGTTCGGCGGAGGCGGTCATCGGCGATCTACTGCTTGAACTCAAGTTGCGGCCGCGTGCATTTGTGGTCACCAAGCTCGGTGCCAATGGCCGTGCAGCTGGAGAAGCCCAGTTTCAGCGTTCCTTACTTCGCTTACGCAGCGACAGCGTTGATGCGCTGCTGATCCACAACCTGATCGACTGGAAGACCCAACTCGCCTATGCGCGGGAGTTGAAGGAAAGCGGCAAGACGCGGTATGTCGGGCTCAGTCACTACCAGCCGCGCGCCCACGCCGAACTGGCGCGGCTCATGCAATCGGAAAAACCAGATTTCATCCAGGTCAACTATTCGGTAGCGTCCCCGCAAGCGGCATTGCGCGTTTTGCCGCTCGCTCGCGAATTGGGCATTGCGGTGATGATCAATCGCACCTTCGAGGATGGACGGCTATTCGACCGTGTTCACAACCTGCCTTTACCGAGTTGGGCGGCGGAACGTGGGATTGATTCGTGGGCACAGATGTTCCTGAAGTTCGCGATCAGCAACCCGGCCGTCACCGTGGTGCTTCCAGCGACCAGCAAGCCGGATCGCGAAACCGACAACCTGCGTGCCGGCGTCGGCGAATTGCTCGGCCCGGGGCAGATCCGCGAGCTCATCCAACAGTTTTCCTGACACCGCACCGTCCGACTCGCGGTACCTGCTCAATAGGAGCCAGTGCCGTAGACATCGCCGCCGTGATTGACGTCGTTGCTGCCTTCGGTCAAGCGAATCTTAAGCGACAGGCCTTCGCTGGAATCGGCTTTGGCGAGTGCTTCTTCGAGATCGATCTTGCCTTCCTTGTACATGCGAAACAGCGATTGGTCGAAAGTCTGCATACCTTCTTGCAGGCTACGCTCCATGGCCTGTTTTATCTCGTGGACCTGGCCGCGCCGAATCAGGTCGCGAATCATCGGTGTGTTGATCAGCACCTCGACCGCCGGCATACGACGCCGATTGATTCCGACCACCAAGCGCTGGCTGATGACAGCCTTCAGGTTCAGAGCCAAGTTCATCAGGATGTTCTTGTGCGCCGCTTCAGGGAAGAAGTTGAGGATGCGTTCAAGGGTCTGATCGGCATTATTGGAATGCAGTGTCGCCAAGCACAGATGGCCCGTTTCGGAGAATGCGATGGCAGCTTCCATCGTCTCGATATCTCGGATCTCGCCAATCATGATGACGTCGGGCGCTTCGCGCATCGCGTTCTTGAGGGCGGCATGGAAACCGTGCGTGTCCAGTCCGACTTCGCGCTGGTTGACGATCGATTTCTTGTGTCGATGCAGGTATTCGATGGGGTCCTCGACGGTCAGGATGTGTCCCGCCGAAGTACTGTTGCGATGGTCAATCATGGAAGCCAGAGTCGTCGACTTTCCCGAACCGGTAGCGCCGACCACCAGGATCAAACCACGCGGCGCCATGATCAGCTCCTCGAAGATTTTCGGCAGGCGCAGCTCTTCAAGGGTTGCGACCTCCAGCTTGATGGCACGTATGACCATGGCAACTTCGCCGCGCTGTTTGAAAACATTTACGCGGAACCGACCGACATCCTTGATAGCGATCGCAATGTTGAGTTCCAGTTCCCGTTCGAACTTCGGAACCTGGCCTTCGTCCATGAGCGAGTAGGCAATTTTTTTCACCATGCCCGTCGGCAAGCCCGCGTTTCCCAGAGGGTAGAGCTTGCCCTCCACCTTGATGTTCACCGGCGCACCGGTTGTCAGGAACATGTCCGACGCGCCACGTTCAGCCATCAATTTCAGGAAATATCCAATATCCACGGGTGTTCAGCCTTTCAATGAGTTCATTATTCCAGCGCTGTTGCCAAACCCGACCCGAGGTTCCCACAATAGCGTGATCGCCTTACGGCACGTCCAAGTCCCCGTGTTATGCCATCAGTCAGCAAAAAAATCCACGTGACCATCGCCATTTTGACGGGCGTCATGCTCGCTGCCTGCGCGCCGACCCGTCCACCGCCCGACTTGCTCAGCAACGCGATGCGAAGTCTGGAGGACGCGCAACTCGCCGAGGCGCGAACCTACGCACCACTGGAACTGCGCTTCGCAACCGAGCGCTACGAGCAAGCGCAATCGGCGATGAATGCCACCGACTATGGGACCGCCGCGCGTTTGTCGCGCGAATCGGTCGCCAACAGTGAACTGGCGATCGTCAAATCACGCTTGGGCAAATCGCGCGAAGCGGTTGACGCGCTGAAAATCCAGAACGAGGAGTTGCGCCGCGACCTCGACAGCGTGGTCGAGGAGAACCAGTGATGACCCGATCAATCCTGTTCCGCGGTTTGCTGTTGTTGGCCCTTGCCTTGATGGCAGGCTGTGAATCTGCGCCACCTCAGCGCGACTTGGACGTTCAGCGACTGGAGCGCAGCTTGGACCAATTGGCCAATGATCGCCGTTTCGGTCAGCTCGCGACAGCGGAACTGGATCGCGCACGCGGCGCGGTGCAGGCCTTGCGTATCAGCAATTCCCGCGGTCCCGATGCTCTCAGTGAAATCTACGTTGCTGAGCGAAAAGTGGACACCGCTTGGGCCGCTGCTCAGGCGCGTGACATGGAAAACCAGCGCCAGCAGGTAAACCAGGAACACAGCGAACTGCTGGTCCGGGCCGCACGCCGTGATGCGACAAACGCGCGTCGCGAACTGGAACGGCAGCGTTTGTTGGGCCAGATCCAGGCTGAAGAATCTGCACAAATCGCGCAGGACGCCGAACAAGCGCGTCTGGAAAGCGAACGTTCGGCTGCCGACGCCGAAGCCGCTCGAAACGTGGCCACCCAGCAGAAGAAGATTGCCGTCGCGCAAGCGCGCGCCGCTGCCCTGTCCAAGAAGGAAGCCGAGCTCACCGCCGCTGCGGCCAAATCCAAAGCCAAGGCCAAGGCCAAGTCGAAAGTCGGCGGCAAATAAAGCCCGAGTCAGGCTCGGCAGAGGCTTGATTGCCAGTTTGCCGGCATCGGTGTAGGGTCGAAGGCGCTCCCGCAGCCACGATTCCGTGCTTGCCCGAGCGGGTTGGACAAGTGGTCGGAGTGCAAATCTGCCGATGTTGTCGTTTGACGTTGATCTCAATCGAAAGGCCATCCTTTCGCCAGCGTTGGCGATCTCGCCATGCCTTCGCGCCACGCCGAACCAGCCCAGGTGCCAAGCACTGATGCGCGGCATCTTCTCCCACCCACCGTTCGCCGGAATTGGCATGCGTCATGCTGCCTCGCCGGCCACTCCTGAGGAGGACTCCAATGTTTGAAAACCAGAATGAGCAGGAAGTCGAGGCTCTCATGCAGAGCAACTACGAATTCCGCACGTTGTATACACGCCACCGTGAGCTGGACGACCAAGTCGACACCGCCGAGCGTGCCAAGATTCCGATGGACGAAACTGCGTTGCATGCGCTCAAAAAAGCAAAGCTGCACGCCAAGGATCGACTCGATGAACTCTGGTCGGAGTTGCGTCCCTCTGCATCCTGAGTTTGATTGTTGAGATTTATAACCACGGGCATCGCCGTTGGCGATGCCCGTCGCCGCTCAGCCGCTATCATGGGCGACTTCCTGATCTGAATTGATGCCCGCGACAGCGTCGCGAGCACCGTCCTATCCAGCCCGCCCCCTGACGCATTGCGTTTCCGGCAAGTCAAACGGAGTGCCCATGACGATTCACCAATCCGTGCTGGAACTGATCGGCGCGACACCGATCGTCAAGACGCAACGCCTGGATACCGGCCGTTGCGAACTGTTCCTCAAGCTTGAAAGCGCCAATCCTGGCGGTTCGATCAAGGACCGCATCGGTCTCAACATGATCGAAGCGGCCGAGCGTTCCGGCAAAATCAAACCCGGCGACACCATCGTCGAAGGCACCGCCGGCAATACAGGTCTTGGACTGGCACTGGTCGCCCAGCAGAAGGGCTATCGTCTCGTCCTGGTTGTGCCCGACAAGATGAGCCGCGAGAAGATCTTCAATCTCAAGGCGATGGGCGCCGAAGTGGTGCTGACGCGCTCGGATGTCGCCAAGGGTCATCCGGACTACTACCAGGATCTTGCCGAAAAAATCGCTTCGGAAACGCCAGGCGCTTATTTCATCAACCAGTTCGGGAACCCGGACAATCCCGACACCCACGAACGCATCACCGGTCCGGAGATTTTCGAACAGATGGAAGGCCGTATCGACGCCATCGTGTTCGGCTGCGGATCGTCCGGGACGATGACCGGCTTTTCGCGCTACTTCGAAAAAGTGTCGCCGCACACGGAATTGATCCTTGCCGATCCGGTCGGATCGATCCTCACTGAATACATCAACGAAGGCACGTTGTCCGAGAAATCGGCCAGCTGGATGGTGGAAGGAATCGGCGAAGATTTCCTGCCGTCAATCAGTGACTTCAGTCGCGTAAAAAAAGCGTATGCAGTGAGCGACAAGGATAGTTTCCTGATGGCGCGCGAACTGCTGGCCAAGGAAGGCCTGCTCGGCGGCTCATCGACGGGAACGCTGGTCTGCGCCGCCCTGCGCTACTGCCGTGAACAGACCAAGCCCAAGCGCGTGCTCAGCATGGTTTGCGATACCGGCAACAAGTACCTGTCGAAGATGTACAACGACTACTGGATGCTAGATAACGGCTTCCTGGAACGCCAGCTGCACGGCGATCTTCGTGACTTGATCCTGCGGCCCTACGCGTTGCGCGACACGGTCGTCGTCGCGCCAAAGGACCTGCTGATCACGGCCTACAACCGGATGAAGCTTTACGACGTTTCGCAGTTGCCGGTGATGGATGGCGACACGCTGGTCGGCATACTCGACGAGTCCGATCTGCTGTTGCACGTCTACGGCGACGATGCGCGGTTCCGCGAAAGCGTTGCCGGTGCGATGAACATCGATCTGGAAGTGCTTGACGTGAAATCGCCGATCGAAGCGCTGCTTCCCGTTTTCCGCGCCGGTCACGTTGCCATAGTCATGGATGGCGAGCGCTTCCTGGGTTTGATCACCCAGATCGACCTGCTCAATTTCCTGCGTCGGCGCAGCCAATAGAACCCATTTCAAAAGAGAATTCAATGTCCAAAAAACCCAAAGCCGCGCTCGGCATCGGCACGCGTGCCATCCACGCCGGCCAATCGCCCGATCCGTCGACCGGCGCGATCATGACGCCGATTTATGCGACATCCACGTATGTCCAGCAAAGCCCAGGCAAGCACCAAGGCTATGAGTATTCGCGGTCGCAGAACCCGACGCGGATGGCGTACGAACGCTGCGTCGCCGATCTTGAAGGTGGCACGCAAGGCTACGCATTTGCGTCCGGCTTGGCCGCTGCTGGAACCATCCTGGAACTGCTCGACACCGGCAGCCACGTCATCGCGATGGACGATCTTTATGGCGGCACCTACCGCCTGTTCGACGGCGTCCGCAAGCGCAGCGCGGGGCTCGACTTCAGCTTCATTGACTTGAACGACCAGGCCGCACTGAAAGCCGCGTTGAAGCCCAACACTCGGATGATCTGGGCTGAGACGCCAACCAACCCGATGTTGAAGCTGGTCGACCTGGCCAAGCTGGGTGCGTTCGCGCGCAAGCACGACCTGATCCTCGTCGTCGACAACACCTTCGCATCTCCGATCGTGCAGCGACCCATCGAATCCGGTGCGCATCTGGTGATGCATTCGGCGACCAAGTATTTGAACGGCCACTCCGACATCGTTGGTGGAGTCGTCGTGGTCGGCGATCATCCGGAACTTGCCGAACAGATGGCGTATCTGCATAACGCGGTCGGCTCAATTGCCGGCCCGTTTGATTCCTTTCTGGCCCTGCGTGGCCTGAAGACGTTGCACCTGCGTATGCGCGCACATTGCGCCAGCGCGCTGGAACTGGCGCAGTGGCTGGAGAAGCATCCAGCGATCAACAAGGTTTACTACCCTGGACTGAAATCGCATCCGCAACACGCGCTGGCAAAGAAACAGATGAACGGCTTCGGCGGCATCATCAGCGTCGAAGTGAAGGGCGGTCTGCGCAAGTCACGCAAGATGCTGGAGCGCTGTCATCTGTTCGCGCTGGCGGAATCGTTGGGCGGCGTCGAAAGCCTGATCGAGCATCCGGCGATCATGACCCACGCGTCGATCCCCAAAGCCAATCGCGACAAGCTAGGTATCAGCGATGGCTTGGTTCGTCTGTCGGTTGGCGTCGAAGACATTTCCGACTTGCGCGAGGAACTCGAAGCCGCATTGGCTTAACCGGATCTAATCCGGAAATGCTCGAAGTAATTCGGGCATGAACTCGGCGTATTGCTTCCACCGATCTAGTGAATCGCGATGCACCGGCTGTCGCGCCTGCCACACGCTGGCGGTCGCGATAGCCTTTTCCTCTCGTGGCGCTGCGCGGGCGGGCTCCGCCTGCAGGCCAACAAACTCGTGCAGCTTGGCCAGTGTCTTGTCGGTATCGCCAACCAGATCGGCATAGTCGAGTTGAAACGTCGGCAAATTGAAGCGCGGTGCGGTTGCCATCAATTTCTGGTAGCCCGTTTCGAATGCCACGATGTCGTCGAAGTCGTAGCTCCATGCGAGGTCGGCATGCTCGAAATGCTGGCTCCAGATCGACAGCGCCCTGTCGCGGCGACCGCGTCGGCAATGGATGATACGTGCCTGCGGAAACATCGCCGCAATCAAACGCAGGTGACGGAAGTTGAGTGGATTCTTGTCGAGGTAAACCTGCGCCGGCGCGTCATCGCGTTGTAATTGCGTCGCGATCATCTTGCCGGCGACGCGCAATGCAGCGCGGTCCGGTGCTGGTCCAATACGCCCGGCAATCGATGCGATCCAATTCAACTCGCCGCGGTTGTGTACTCCGCCGTGACGCGAAAGCAATTCGGCGGCCAGGGTCGTGCCCGAACGCGGGATGCCGACGATGAAGACCGGCGTGAACGGCACCGATTGATCGGAACCGAGCAGCGGTGTCGCCTGTGCCTCGTTGCGTGCGAAATCGCTCCATGCGTCGCGATTCCAAGCCATCCGTTTGCGCTCGGCCGCGTTGGCAACACGCAACAGCTTCACGGCGCTAGCGGGATCGCCAAGCTCACTTTCTGCTTTTGCGAGCGCGAAGCCAATCGCGCTGCGCGTTGGTTCCGGCAGCGTCGTTTTTTCATGCGCCGCAGATAGCAAGCCGTAGTCGGAGTCGTCGCGATTCCCGAACCGATGCGTCTGCGCCAATCGCAACCACGATGCAGCCGCTGATGGATCGATCTCGACGGCACGGCGTAAATATCCTGCCGCCTGATCAAAATGACCCAACAGCAATTCGATTTCTCCAGCAAGCGCCAGCGCTGTACCGTCGCGCGGATTGGATTGGACCACGGCCGGTACGATGGATGATGCAGCCGCGTGCCCCTGGTTTTCGCAGAGAAGAGTCAAGGTCGCCATGTCGGCACTGCGGCTTCGCGGCGCGTTATGCCAGGTTTCCAGCACGACCTGGTTGGCGGCGTTCAAGCTGCCCTGTTCGCGCAGCAAATAGGACAGCGACAAGCCGGCGTTGACGTCCCCAGGGTGTTGACGAATCGCATCGCGAAGAACCTGTTCGGCCGCTGCGAGCTCACCACGGATACGCAAGTGGTTGCCGAGCAGGAACGCGATATCGCTACGTTCCGGCCAACGCGCATGTGCGGCTTTGAGCAGTGCCAGATTCGCCGGCGCAGATGCCGCCTGGAGGCGCGTGACAACCTCTTCCCACGTCGGCCAGGCTGCGTTCGATAATGCGTCGAGCATTTGCGACATGGCATGTTCGCCATTGCCCGCCTCAACGACTGAGGGCAAGCGCTCGATCAGGGATTGCAGCGAGGGAACAGGAGAATTCATTCTTGACCACGACGAAAAGGGGCGGCGATGGTAACCAATCGACGACCTGCACGCAGTCGTCGCGTTTGAATGCATTTAGTCCTTCGCCGCGCCTTTGCCTAATTCCCGTAAGGCTCGCTCAAAGACCTCCGGCGGCTGGCCACCGGAAATCAGGTGCTCGTTGTTGATGATGATCGCCGGTACCGACTGGATGCCGCGCTCACGAAAATAATCCTCGCTGGAGCGTACGTCGTCGGCGTAACGATCACTGTCGAGAACGTCGCCAGCCATGGCCGGATCGAGACCGGAATCGCGGGCAATTCGAAACAGCGTCTCGCGATCGGAAACGTTTTCGTTGTCGCTGAAATAAGCCTTCAGCAGTTTCCACTTCAAGGCCACTTGCTCACCCGCGTCAAGAGTTCCCGCCCAATGCAGCAGGCGATGCGCGTCAAAGGTGTTGTAGACACGGGTCTCCTGATCCGTGTTGAATGCGAAGCCCAGTTCCGCACCACGCTCGCGGATGCGCTCGCGGTTACGGGTGACTTCATCGAAACCGATGTTGTACTTCGCAGCAATATGCGCCATTGAATTCTGCCCTTCGGCAGGCATAGTTGGATTTAATTCGAACGGCTGGAAATGCAGGTCCACGTCCACGTCTGGGACGTGGCTGATCGCTTGCTGCAACGAAGCCAGCCCGACGGCGCACCACGGGCATGAAACATCGGAAACAAAATCGATACGCACAGGCTTGGACATGAGTTCACCGTTCACTTCGGATGCCTACAGAGGTTGGCCCAATCGACTCTATTTCAAGCCATGGCAATTGAGCCGGCCGCCGCTGAACCCCATACTCCAGTGGTGATTCCGGCCCGCCTATTCATCGCCTTGCTGTTGTTTGCCGTTGTGAGCACGGCGGCGAACGCGCGAACCGTATACCGATGCGTGCGCGATGGAACAGTCAGTCTCGCCACTGCGCCCGAGCCCGGCTCGCGCTGCAAAGCAAAGGAAATCGACGACCAAGCCGCCGCACTGCCGAACCTGTGGGGTTCGCTCGGCATCCTGCGCGGCACGCTCTACCGACGCGAGCAGGACGGCAAAACCGTGTACAGCACGCGCGAATTGCCCGGATCAACCTCATTGCAGGCGTTTACGGTCAAGACGCCCGAGAATGAACCGGCCCATCTTGGCCTGGGGCCGATCGGCCAGCCTCGGCTCAAACCCTATGCAGCGCAATTTCGTTCGGCGGCAAAGGCGAACGGCATCGAAGATGCGTGGCTGCGAGCGATCGCCCATGCGGAGAGCTATTTCGATGCCGGCGCGGTATCGCCAAAAGGTGCGCTCGGCGTGATGCAGTTGATGCCAGAGACAGCCGTCCAGTACGGCGTTATCGATCCCTTGTCGGCGAAGCAGTCAATCAACGCCGGTGCGAAGCATCTGCGCAACCTTTTGCGGCTCTACAACGACGACTACACCCTCGCGGCCGCCGCCTACAACGCCGGTGTCGGCGCAGTCGCGCGCTATGGCGGCGTGCCGCCATACGCGGAAACGCAAGCTTATGTGCTCAAGGTCGACGAGCTGCGTGCCCGCTACAAGGCGGCGCTGGCGAACTAGTGAACCGGGTCGGCGCCTGACTTTTGGCCGATGGACCGTTAAGCGGCAGCCGTTATCCTTGCCGACCCCGATTCCAGAGTGTTCCCCATGTCGCGCTGTGCAACGGTTGTCGGTTCCACGCTGCTTTGCCTCGTTGCCGCCTTCTCCGCAACGCCCGTTTCGGCGGTTACGCTGGAGCAGGCCATGGCGAATCCGGACTGGATCGGCCCACCGGTCGAGCAACCTTACTGGGCGCTCGATGGGCGCGGGATTTACTACGGCCTGAAGCAGGACGGCAACTCGATTCGCGATCTGCATCGCATTGGCGTGGATGGCTCCAATGCGAGCATCGTCGATCCGAAAGCGATGGCGACGGCCGACGGCGCCAACCCGGTATTCGACACGACGCGCCGCTATGCCGCCTTCATCCGCAATGGCGATGTATTCCTGCGCGAGATGGGCAACGGTCGATTGATCCAAGTGACGCGCACGCCCAAAACGGAATCATCGCCGCAATTTTCGGCCGACGGTCGTTCTCTGCACTATCGCCAGGAAAACGACTGGTTCGTCCACGACATTGGATCCGGCACGTCTGGCCCAGCGGCAGTGATCAAGCTGGAAGAGGATCCCGATGCAAAGAAGCCCGACGACCTTGCCCAGTTGCAGCAACGACTGTTCTCTACCTTGCGCGAGATCAAATCCGACAAGGATGCGAAGAAGGCTCACGACAAAAATTTCGCGAGCGGCGATCCGACTCGCGCACCGCTGCCGATTTACGTTGGCGACGACATCGCCATTACCGACAGCTCGTTGTCGCCGGATGGCAAGCATCTGTTGCTGGTGACAACACCGAAAGGCTACGACGCCGGCAAAGTGGTGAAGCTACAACGCTGGGTGACGGAATCGGGATATGAGGAAGGTGAAGACGAGCGCACACGCGTCGGTCGCGGCAATCCCGCACCACAATCGTTGTTGTCGATTGACCTCGTTACACGCAAAGCAACACCGGTAAAAATGACCGGCTTAGGTGGCATCAGCGACGATCCGCTGAAAATGATCCGCGACGAAAACGCCACGGAAATCGCGGCGATCAAGTTGGCGGCAAAGTCGGAAGCCGATGGCGACGATAAGGCGTCCGACAAGGACAAAGACAAGAAACACGCTGAAAAATCAACGGAGCGCGCCTTCACCATCGCCGCGATGAAGTGGTCGCCCGAAGGCCGCAACGTTGCCGTGCAATTGCGCAGCATCGACAACAAGGATCGCTGGATTGCCAGCGTCGACTTCGCCAACAACCGATTCGTTGAGCAGCAGCGTCTCACTGATCCGGCCTGGATCAACTGGAACTTCAACGATTTCGGTTGGACGCATGACGGTCGCGCGATCTGGTATCTGTCCGAGGAAACCGGCTACTCACAGCTGTACGTGAAGGCGCCCGGTTCCAAGGCGAAAGTTTTGACCAGAGGCTCGTTCGAAGTTTCCGATCCCGTCGAGTCCGCGGACGGACACTGGTTTTACGTGCGCAGCAACAAGCTTGCTCCATACAGCTACGACGTCTATCGCGTCGCTGCCAGCGGCGGCGACTTGCAGCGCTTGACGCAGTATCAAGGTGTCGAAAACTTTGTACTTTCGCCGAATGATCGCCAGTTGGCCGTCCTGCATTCCTCGTCGTACATTCCGCCGCAACTAGCTGTACTGAGCGCCGATGGCAGCGGCACGCCGACGGAGCTCACCGACACCCGCAAGCCAGCATTCAAGGCCATGCAGTGGCAGGCGCCGACCATCGTCAGTGTGCCGTCATCGCGGGCGACCTTGCCGATCTGGGCCAAACTCTACAAGCCGGCGGATTTCGATGCGAACAAGCGCTATCCCGCCGTGCTGTTCGTGCACGGCGCGGGTTACTTGCAGAACACAGACCTGAGCTATCCAAATTATTTCCGCGAACAAATGTTCCACAACCTGCTCACCGAGCGCGGCTATGTCGTACTCGACATGGACTACCGCGCAAGCGAGGGCTATGGGCGCGATTGGCGCACCGCGATCTATCGGCAGATGGGTACGCCTGAATTGCAGGACCTGGTCGATGGCGTCGACTGGCTGGTGAAACATCAGGCGGTAGATCGCGCGAACGTCGGCGTCTACGGCGGCTCCTACGGTGGCTTCATGAGCCTGATGGCGCTGTTCCGTCAGCCCGACGTGTTCAAGGCCGGCGCTGCGTTGCGCCCGGTCACCGACTGGACCTCATACAACCACGAATACACCTCGAACATCCTCAACAATCCACAGGATGATCCGATCGCCTATCGCCGCTCGTCACCGATTGAATATGCCGATGGGCTGAAAGGCCACTTGTTGATCGCGCACGGCATGATCGACGACAACGTGCTGTTCCAGGATTCGGTTCGCCTGTATCAGCGCCTTATCGAACTGCGTAAGGAAAATTTCGAGATCGCGCCTTACCCTATGGAACGCCATGGATTCGTGCATTCCGATTCCTGGTATGACGAATATCGGCGCATCCTCAAGTTGTTCGAGGACAACTTGAAATAGCCGCTTCTTGTTGCGGCTTCGCCGCTGCTGTTCTCCGTTCTCCCGCCGGGAGAAGGGTTGGGGATGAGGCTCGGCTCTGTGAATCGCCATTCGGCGAGGATTGGCTATCGCCAGACGGGTAAAGCATTTCGCCGGGCTGCCGCCCGCCGCCCTACCTTTCTCCTCGCAGAGAAACGTAGGCCAAAGATGCGACCCGATGGCCTGTCGCCCGCACGGTGAAGCCGTGCGGGTGCGCAAGCACTGGCCGGGTTCGGCTGAAGGCACATC
>JBBSTF010000031.1:0-42374 GCA_038236135.1 Lysobacterales bacterium | reverse complement strand
CGAGGCCAGACGGACAAACTCTTGACGAAGACTCATGGTGTTTTGTACATCCCAAGGCATGGTGATTCCCCACAGCGGCGCTGAGGGAAAGTGTCAACCATGTCTCCGCACACCTGTCAGCTATGTGTCCAGTCCATACAAGAAGGCCAAGAACGGAAGGTCAAGAACGGGGTCAGGTTCACTTCTGGATTTCAGGAATGGATCGCCGCCAGCCCACGCGAAAACCTCGGGGTCCGAATGGCCATAGGCGAAAACGGAGTCAGGTTCACTTCCCCGCAGAAGTAGTTTCAGACTCAGCTGGCTCAGGCTTCATCAATGCGCCACACCCAGCGCCAACAGGATGGCCACGTAGATTCCCAGCGCGATGAAGCTGAAGAAAATCAGGATGGTCGTTCGGATCAACGCCATGATCCAACTGCTGGCGTAGGCGCCGCGTACCTGCTTGTACATATGGATCGGTGGAATGATCATCGCCGCCGGCGCGATGACGACTGCGGGCAATCCGACAGCGCCTGCAACAACGAGCAGGGCCACCAGCAACAACATGAAGGTCAGCGAGAAGGTCACGAAAACCAGGTGATCGTAGGCTTTGTACTTGCGCTTCCAGAAGAACAGCAACCACACCATCGGCGTCGAGATGGGGATGAGCAGCCAGCCATATTTGTAGGCGCTGGTTTGCATGCGGTAGAGGAAAAGATCCGGGTTTGCGTTTGCGGACTGAATGCCCCGGTCCAGCGCTGGCCACCCTGTATCTATTGCGCTGAAAACCTTGAAATCGTCTTTTTTTGACCATTCCTTGCCGATCGCCTTGCCCGCCTCGCTCGATTCCTCACCAGGGGTTGTGCCGTGGGCTATCCCCGAGAACGTGTCGTGCGCGATTTTCAGCCCTTCGATATTTTTCTCGATCTCTTCAGCTTGGCTATCAAGTGCTGTCGTATCACCGTCACGCTTTTTAAGTTCTTGTATCTGCGCGCGCATCGCGTCGAGGGCCAGCGCTTCTTTCGCGATGTCACGGTCAATCTCGGATAGTGGTCGCTTGGCAATCTCGGCGATTTTCGGATCGAACCCGGACGCGTTCATTGTCCCCGCCAAGCTGCCAACCACGGCAAACATCAGGAACGTGCAGAACAGGAACATTGCCAGCGGCGAGACGAATTTCGCACGTTCGCCGTCGATGTAGCGACGCGTCAACTCGCCGGGCTTGAACAGCAGCATCGGCAACGTTTCCCAGAATTTTCCTTCGAAGTGGAAGACGCCGTGCAGCAGGTCGTGAATAAAGCTGGCGATGGTGCGATGCAGCCGCCCAACTTGCCCACAAGCATGGCAGTACGAGCCTACGAGCGCCGTCCCGCAATTGAGACATTTTCCTGAAACGGCGACGTTTTGATCGCCATGCGATGGCTCGACAGCACGTGCCACAAGCACGCCCGTCGTCACGTCGCCGAGGGCGTCGATTTCCGATGTCATCTAACTGCGCGCCCCACGTGATTCGCCCATCAGGATTCTATCAGCGTAGGTAGACCGCAGAGTTCTGGGACTGAGTCCAGCTACCGTCGGATATCACGCGATCTTCTCCCATGTCGCTCCGGCCGCTCCGAGAATGGTGGGGAAGGAGCGATGTGCCGGAGCGCTCACGGTTGGAGTCGGTGTGAGGTGACCAAGTAAGTCCGCTACTCCAAAGTAATTCCGCATTCCGGTTGCGAACGTGTGGCTTAGCGGTACGGCCCCGGTCCGCTCCAGACCTCTTCGCCCAAGTGGTAGACCCGCTGTATATGGATGACTTCGCGGGCGTCGCCGATAGACTTGAGTTCCGGTGAGACCATTTCGACCATGCGACACTCGCCGGAGCCACGCCGCAGCGCCACCTCCAGCGGGCAGACCATGATTCGATACGTGCCGGGCATCGGAAGAAAGAGCTCGGTGATGCCTTGTTTGCGCCAGGCGCGCAAACGGTCTTCGTCGAACAGGTCGTAGTACACGTTAAAGCCATCGACGCCCATGTTGGTTCCGACGGGGACCGCAGTGTTGCTGCGCCCGCGGTTGCCGCCGAGCTTGGCCGCCAATGCCGCGTTTGCGCGGGCGTTGTCATCCTGGCGCATGCCCGTTGGAGGTGACCAGTCATGCGCAGGTGGCTCCGCGTTCTCCGGCGGCTCGTCATCGGTGGTGGGCGGTTCGGCTGGGGTGACGGAACTGTCGGCTACGGGGGAAGGCATGGGCATGGCGGCCTGCACCACGGGAGTAGGCGCGACTACGCGCGAGGCCTTCGGTTTTTTGGAGCGCTGCGGCTTGCGGTGTGGGGGCTCAGGCTCGGGCGGCGGCGAAGGTGAGGGCAGACTGAGCGACTCGTCAATCAGCGTCACCTCCATCGCGCTGCCGCCCGCTCGACCAGGCGGCGTGGTGACGGTGATCGGTGTAGGCGGCGCCATCAAATAGAGTAAGAACAGCACATGCAGCAGCACCGTTAGCAGTGCGACCGCCCAGCGTTGCACGCGCTCGGTCCGATCCAACGCATGGTTGACGGCCCCGCGCGGCTTCGTGCTCATGCCGTCGGCGGTAGGGGAAAGCGTCAAGTGGCGGATCCTCAAGGTGCTTCTAAAGTGTGAGACGAAACACGGAGGAGAAGTTTCCGCGGAGAAGCTCTCAGCGAGAAGCGCTCAGGACACCCAAACGGAAGGGGAAGTTTCAGGACGCCCAACGCGATGGTGAGGGTCAGCAGGTGTCCCGGATGCTGTTCGCAGTGCAAGGATCGAGTCAGCTGCACTTCCGAACTAAACGACCGGGTGATGCTCTTTCCCGCCGCTCGGGGCCGTCAGCCTTCTGGCAGCCGCAGTGTTGGGCGATACCGAACACGTCGATTCGAGCTGGCGTGACATGGCCGGGTTGCTTGCGGTAGGTGCCGATCACACTTCACGATTCTTCCAGCCGCTGCAATCACACAGTAGCTCGAACTGCTGCGGGAAATGTCTACTTTGGCCCCGGATTTGTCACACGTGAAGCGTTACAAGTGAGCGAACATGAGCAATCCCGACGACTCCGTGGCGGTTCCGCCGAAGATCCGGTTTTCCCGCAGGCGCTTGCTGGTGCGAGTCATCCGAAACCCATCGGCGATCCTTCTGTTTGTCCAGTTGGCGGGATTGCTGTTCCGGTTCGGGGACAGAGCGAGATATTCGGAATGCGGATGGACGTGCGGGTCATGCTGTCCGAGCGTGTTCGCTCTATAACTGGACCATCTGGTAGTCACGTGGCTCGGTGACCATCGACGCGACAAAATCTGCGGCAAGTAATTGACGTAGTGGCAGCCCGAGCGCACGCTTTCGGCAGATTCAAAGGCCAGTCACAATGAAGACCAGGATCCTTGTCGCCATTTCGGTCGTTACCTTCAGCGCCAACGCGCAGGCGCAGCTGACCATCCGCAGCGGCACCGGCGCGAACCCCGCAGCGATCACGCTCGTGCGTGACCAGTTTCGCACCGATCTTGGCGGCGGAACGTTGCCATCAGCCAACGGCTCATACGGCGGACTGCGCCGTGAGATCAACTGGGACGGTGTGCCGGATAGCTTTTCAGCGCCGAATACCTTTCCGGCAGACTTTTTCAATATCAACTCGCCCCGCGGCGTAGTGGTGGTAACGCCGGGC
The DNA here is from genome assembly GCA_038236135.1 of Lysobacterales bacterium. Taxonomy (GTDB): domain Bacteria; phylum Pseudomonadota; class Gammaproteobacteria; order Xanthomonadales; family Rhodanobacteraceae; genus Dokdonella. The sequence goes on along the minus strand of JBBSTF010000031.1, from coordinate 38,738 downwards.
ACAGGCTTTCAGGTCAGCGCTTCGGGCGGTGCCGTAGTACCCATCAATTTCGGCAATTTCAACTCTTATACGTTCCAGCCCTTCAGTTCGCAGCGCATGTTCACCTCCGTGGGCAGCAATGTTTTTGACGTGGTCTTCTACGTGCCAGGCACATCGATTCCTGCCGTGGTGGACGGTTTTGGCGCGGTCTTCGAAGACGTCGATCTATCCACCACGACGAGCGCACAGTTCTTTGACCGTGCCGGTTCAAGCCTCGGCAGGTTTTTTGTGCCAGCGCTCTCAAGCGGGCTTTCGTTTCTAGGTGGGTTCACCACCAATGGCAAAAGAGCCATCGCGCGCGTTCGCATTACGAATGGGAATATGGCGATCGGCGCCAACGACAACGGCACCGGTTCGGACGTTGTCGTCAACGACGACTTCCTCTTCGGCGAGCCGCTGGACACACTGTTCGCAGACGGATTCGAATAGGCAGCACGAAGCTGGGATCAGAGTGTGTTTTTTGAAACCCGGCTGGGTATCACCGCGCCTTCGCCTGCCGCCGGTGGGTAGAAGTGGATCCGCTCATTTCACATGGCTTGGATTCACGTGGCGCGCTGTTTGCGCGCGGCCTGAGAATTGCCTTTCATGATCAGCGCGTAATGATCTCGCGGTTCATCGGTGCCAGGACCGCCAGCAGCTTGTTTTGCGAGCGGAACGGAATGTGCTTTCGGTCCATCGCGGTCTGTAGATCCTCGACGAGCGCATTGAAATCGGCGCGGCGGATATTCAAAGCAGCATGCGATTCCTGCATGTCGCGACCGCTGTAGACACAACCGCCGCCAAGAATGGCGCAGAACTGCTCGGCCAGTTGTCGTTTGATGCGGTCCTGTTCGCTGTTCTCGAAAAACGGTCGCAGCCGCGGGTTCTTGAGCATGATCGCCATGAAGTCATCCATCAGCGCGGTCATGCCCGGCATCCCGCCGAAGTCTGCGAACACGCCAGTGAGATCAGGGTGCACGGGCGCGGGATCGGGCACACCGACTGTGCGCGCCGGAGCGGGCGCGGCGACCACCGCTGCAGCCGGCATGTCCTGCGCCGACACCGGCAAAATCGATAACGCGGCATACGCCAGCAGGGCGCCCAGGATGGATGAGGTCTTCATGGTGTGATTTTCCTGTGAGAAGTTGATCAGAACCCAAACTGCAGCGACGCGTAAAAACCGCGCTGCTGGTCGCGGATCAGGATATTGCCGAGGTCGACATAGGCCACGGTCAGCGACACGTTCTTGACCGGTGCCCAGGCGACGAAGAGGTCCAACGCGTTGTCCTCTTTCGCGATGCTGAGATTGTCCGGTTTGGTGCGGTACTCGACGCCAAAGGCCAATTTGCGGGTCAGCAGATAAGTGGCCGATAACTCCAACTGCGCGCTGTAGCCGTCGTGCTTGTCGCCGCCAAAGCCGAGGACGCCGAACTGGTTGGCTTCGGTTAAACGCACGGTGCCGTTCAACAGCAGGCCCTGCGCTAGAAAGAGCTTGGTGGCGCTGACGTAGAAGTCGGTGCCTGTGTCATCCTTGGCGCCGATTGCCGCCAGCACCCCAGCTTCGGCATTGCGCTTGTGCTGCGCGCCGATCGAGACCTGCGGCAGCCAACTGTCCTGATCCAGCAGTACATCGCCGAACAACTTCACCTTGACGCCGTAGGTGTCCTGCCTGACGGTAAACCCGCGGCCGAGTCCAAGCAGCGCGCCCACCTGCTGCGTGTCGAAAAGTTGGCGCGAAACGCTCAGCTCGACCCGATCAAACAGGCCAACCAGTGCGCCGTAGCTCTGCAGCCCATAGTCGTCGACCGCCACATTCGTGTAATAGGCGTTGCCACCGATCTGGTCGCGCGTGCCGTAGCCGCCGATGACGGCCCACGGCGTCAGTCCGCCTCCTGCGGACCCCTCAATTTGGGTCACGCCACCGGTAAGCAGAAGCTTGCCGCTGGTGCCGATCGCCGGCTCTGGCTCTGTCGCTGTTTCGTCGGCGGCGTTCAGCGCGTTCGCGTCCTGTGCCTGGACCGTGCCGCAGGCGCACGCCACCGCGATAGCCAGCGATAGGCGCGTTGCGAACGAGTTGCTTACTACCTTCATTTCATCACCTTTTTGAATGGACCTTGGACTGCCAGCGCGCTATTGCTGCACCGCCCGATTGATGGCACGCGAGTAACGGGTTCACACCCGGCCCTTGTCACGGCTCGCTTCGGTTGAGTCTTTCCATCAGGCTATTGAAGGCAGCAGCGACCGGCCGCAGCACGACTGATTTCGACACGGACACTTTCAGGTGGTAGTCGCCGGTTTTAGCCGCATGGTCCAACACGCGCGCCAGCTCTTGCGCGTGGCTGGTCACGCGTGCGTTGGAAAGGCGCACGGTGAGGAACATCGCCACCACGCCCAGGCCAAGGCCGATAAGCAACGGCAAGCCCTGCATCACCGCGCTCATCCACCGGCTCGCGCTGTGCACAACTACCTTTAGTTCGCCAGCAGGAGAACCGAAGAGTGGCGCAAAATATCCGCTCGCCTTTCGTGTTTCGAAGCGGCCTTCTGCCCCGACGTCCCTACGTTCGCTGTCCCAGGCGTTGGGGTCGGACGCGGCGCCGGCACTCTTTGCGGTGAGCACCGGCTCCGGCCCACCGACTGCAAACAGCGCAACGTCTGCATCGGAAGCCTTGCCGATCGTCGTCGCCATGCCATCGTCCAGCACGTTCCCCAGTAACAGGAAACCTGCGTCCGAGCCGTAAGCGGCCAACGGCACCATGGCGACAAAGTACATGCGCTCGCCATCCGTCCACAGACCATGAGCAGTTACGTTGGCCTTTCCCGCTTGCTCAATCAGAAATCTGCTGGCGGAGTTTTGCCGCTCAGAGATGCCGTCCCGCGAAGCGATCAGCAGGCCCTGCCCGTCGAACACTGCAGCGATGCTCAGGCCCAGCTGTGTGCGTCGTTCTTCCAGAATGTCGACGATGGAAGCGGTGTCGACCACGGTGCCGGGAAGGCTGTCGCCCAATGCCTGGGTGATGTAGCCGATGAAAGCCTGGTTGCCAGCAATGAGTTCGACTCGCGTATCAAGCGCCTGCTTGATCTGCTGCTCGACCAGTTCCTGCACGGCACGCGCGGCGTTAAGACGTGACTCGGTAACGAAAGCCTGGGACCGGGCCTGTTGCCAGTACAGCAGCGCTAAACCCGCCACCAGTCCGAACGCCAAAACAACCCAGAGCGGGCCGATGCGTGAAACACGATTGGCCATGGCCGTCAGTGCCCCGCTGCCGAATGCGCTTCAATCCGCACCTTGGTGGCTACCAGACGCTGCACCACCGGCGTGTTTCGACCCGCCTCGATCGGCAGTGATCCGGCGTTGGAGCGTGGATGCCAGAACACCAGAGTCCCAGAACCCACGGGCACATCCTTTAGCTGAAAGCTGCCGTCCCTGCCAGGACGCGTGTAGTACGGCGTGGCCAGAACCAACACGTTCGCCCGCATCGAGGAGTGCACGTTGCAATTGACGATCACCAGGCCGGCTTTCTTCATGACCACCTGCTTGGACTCACCGGGGCCAAACGTGCCCAGCTCGAAGCTGGAGCCCGGCGTGCGCGAGTAGACGTTATGCAGGACGGTGTCACGATTGGGAAACGTCACGATACTGCCAACCGGGACCACCAGATAATTTGGTGTAAAGCCCTTGCTTTGCGTGGAAATGGTGAATCGACCCGGCTTGGGGAGGGGTGCGCCACCTGTTGGCAGGAAGTAGACAAGCCCCTCGGTAATTTCGTCGGAAGTCACACTCTGGCGCGGGCCGGCAACCAGCTCTAGACGGCCTTTGATCGTTTGCGTCTCCAGGGCCACCGGCTCGGGCGGCTTCGGCTCGCCGGCAACGCGAGCCTTGGGCTCTTTAACGCGCGCTTTCGACACCGCAACAGACGCCTTTTCCGGCGCAATATCCTTGCGGCGTGCATCAGCCGGTTGCTTTGTTTCCGACACTAAGGCCGGCTTTGACTCGGGCGTTGGAGTGGGCGCGGGTGCGGGTTCTGGCAAGGCTGCCGGGGTAGCTGTTGGCGCAGGTGGCATTGCTGGAGCGAGCTCCGTGGCGACGCGCCCGTCCGGCTCTTGCCTGGAGACGACGTCCGGCACGTCGGTCGGCGCCGATGAAGTAGAAGAAGGACCGGCCGGAGCGGCAGTAACCTGATCAGTGCTGCGCGTGGAAGTCGGCGTGGCACAGCCGGCCATGAGGGCCAGCGCGACCGAGATCGCGCAAAGTCTGGTAAGCATTGTTTTCCCCTGAGAATGAAACACCCGCGCGCACTATCCGTGCGGCGCACCTTGATTGTCCTGTACGCCGATCAATGCTCGCTGGATGCACCGACAATTTGTCGCATGGTTGGTATCCGGGAGGACGATCGCATCGCCCAGAATCTCATCCGCGACATCATCCTGATGCCGGTTCTGATTAACCCGATGGCCCCCAATCTGTTGGAGGGCGCTCCCAAAATACGAATAGGAGACGACGTGGGCAGGGTGACCCATCCGGCCTAGGGACTCTATGTCCAAGCGCTCCGCGGAATAGACGCGGTCCGCCGGCAGTTGCAACGTCAGCGTCTCTAAATTCAGGATCGTTGCCGGCGTGCGATCAAAGCGCAACGAAAACGCGGGTCTGCGTGCAATTCCCGCGTATTGAGGCCCTCACCCATTCTCGGCCGAGCGATCTTTGCGGAAACTGCGCGGCGGTCAAGACGGGCGTCGATCAGGTAGCGAAAGCGTTCGTCGCCGTGCCAGTGCCGACACTGCAGATGCGCCCGGATTGCGTCGATTCCAAAAGTGTCGATCTGCCACCCGGTTCCGATATACGCCCAGCTGCTGCGCCGGCTCGGGAAACCGGGCCCGGTATGTGGATGGCCTGATCCGGGTGCCGGAATCTCTACTTCGCGGATGGCACGCGCGAAACACGGGTCATTCCGAACGGTGGTTTGATTGGCGAGCATGGGTAAGGAGAATCAGGGATTCGTAGGGAAAGCGACGTCACCCGCCAGCACGCGCGTCGACGATACCGCTAAGCACGGATCGATTCCGCTCGGCCATCGCTGCACAATTCACGGTAGAACTCGGGTCGATTCAGACCCGTACTGTCAAAACATTGCGAGTGAGACACCATGAGCAAACCCGATAACGCCGTGGCGGTTCCGTCGACGATCCGGTTCTCCCGCAGGCGCTTGCTGGTGCGAATCATCCGGCACCCATCGGCGATCCTACTGTTCGTCCAGCTGGCGGGATTGCTGCTCTATCCCTTCATCGAACACGCGCGGATGGGGCGAGCGATATTGGGCGCGTTCGGTGTACTGGTGCTGGGCCTTGCGATCTCGATGGTGCGGCGAACACCAGGGCGCGCATGGATCAGCTTCTGTCTCGCAGTGCCAGCCGTCGCTTTCAACGTGATCGACATGGCGCTGGATGTCCCGCAACTACGTCCGTGGTGGGCAGCCTTCGAAGCAGCGTTCTATTTCTACGCCGCCGGCTGCCTGATCAGCTACATGCTTGCGGATCGACGCGCGACCACCGATGAAATCTTCGCGGCCGGGGCGACATTCACGCTGCTGGCGTGGGCATTCACTTTTGTTTTTGTCTTGTGCCAGACGCTGCAGCCCGGTTCCTTGTCCGCCGCCGTGAATCCCGATGCTCCGCGTACATGGACGGAGATGCTCTTTCTGAGTTTTGCGTTGCTCTCCAGTACTGGCATAGGCGACGTTATTCCCATCACCGTTCACACTCGCGCAGTGGCTGCGCTGGAGATGTTTGTTGGCGTGATGTACATCGCGCTGGTCGTGTCGCGCTTGATTGCCTTAAGCGTCACGCAGCGGGACTGATTCGGATCAAGCCAGAGGTCAGCGTCGAGTTTTCTCATACGACTATGGCCTTTCCTGACTCCGTCACGGCACTCAGCCAATCATCGGTTACGGCGGCATGGGCATGAGAAATGACCCAGCCGCGCTGTCCTACCGAAACTTGATGCCGAAAAACTGGCGATCGATCCCGAGCAGGCAGTGCATGCCTCTCACCTCAGCGGCTTGCGCATCAAGCGCATCGCGCCGGTGGCGATCCGGAACTGCTGGATATCATCGCCATCGCGCGAGTCGTCCCAAATCCAGGTGCGCCAATGCCCTGAGAACCGCAGGGATTATTCGAAGCCGTTCGTGAATATGCGGTTGGGATCAAATTCGTACGCGCCTATGTCGCATGCGCTGCCGACCGTGCGCGCATAACCGCGCTGGTCGTTCTGGATGATATTGCCATTCTGATCGGTGCAGCCGAATGCTGGGGCGCCATTGTCAATCGCGTTGCTCCCACTGCGCAATCCAATCGTCTGCGTTGGTCCGCCATTGTTTTGCAGCGGGCCGAGAAGCGCGAGCGAGTTGAGCAGAGCCCAACTACTGCTCGTCGCGACGTTGCAGACGCCAAGCGTGGTGGTCAAATCCCTTCCGTAGGGGACGAGCGTCCCACTCCCGTAACAGTCGCTATTGAACTGAGGGTCGCCGCGTACATAGTTGCCGACCGCCAAGCTGTTGCGCAGGTTCAAGGTGACACTGTTACCGATATACACTCCTCCTCCGTAGCCAGTGGAGTCAGCGTCACTATTGGCGTCGTTGTAGGCAATCGTCGAGTTGTAGATGTTGGCAGGACCGTTGTACTGATAGATACCGCCGCCGTTGCCGGTCGCACTGTTCCCAGCGATCGTGCTGTTGGTTACAAACACTGTGCCGCCAGTGTAAATCCCGCCGCCGTTACCGCCTGTCGCAGCATTGCCGTTGATGGTGCTGGCAGAAACGTTCAAGTTGGCTGGGTCATTGTTGTAGATACCGCCCCCTTCTACCGCCGTGTTGCCATTGATCGTGGCAGCGCTGATGGTAGCAGTGCCGGTATAGTTTGAGAAACCAGAACCGATGTATGCGACGTTATTGATAATCGTACCATTGACAAGATTGAGGGTGCCATTATTGAATATTCCGCCGCCATAAGATTCTGACGTGTTGCCTAAGAACGTACAGGCACTTATTGTTACCGTTCCACTGTTGTATAGCCCTCCGCCAAAGATACCCGTGGAGCCGCCAGAAAAATGAATTTCGTTATCTTGCAGGGTGCTGTTACTAAGGTTTAGCGTTCCGTAGTTGCGAATTCCACCGCCGTAGCAGCAAGTTCGATAGCCGTTGCGCATCGTCACGCCAGAGATAATCACGCTACGCCCGCCGTCGATATTAAGCACGCGATCAATCTGATTGGCATCGATGATGGTTGTCACCGCACCGGCGCCGGTGATCGTGATGACTGGACTGCCGGTGGTCAGGTTCAGGTCTCCACAGGTTTCGTCATCGTTGACACATCCCGTGATGGTGGCCGATCGCGTCAACCGATAAATACCCGCCGGAATGGTTATCGTCGCGCCGGCACCGGAGGAATGGTTGGCCTCCATGAACGCTGCACGCAGCGTGCAGGTGCTGGCTATCGTGTGACAGATACCATCTCCGGGATTGTCGTCGACCAAGTCCTGCGTCGCGTCATTTACCGGAAATGTAATAGCCACGGCGGGATGGGCAAACACCAGAAGGGCGACGGAGAACCCTGTTGAGACGGCAACAGAAAAACGGTTCATGGGAATTCCTCGGACGGCATGGGTCGGATGGAATGGATACGGGTGTTCAGGAGAGATGATTACAAGTTTACTCGCCAAAATCCAGGCCAGACTGAACTTTCCCCCTGCAATCACAACGCACCTGAACCTGCCTTAGGAAATGTGCACGCAGACCAGGATTTACCCCTGGTTTGTATAAACATGGCAGTTGTGACCGCACTTCGTTGCTTGATGATGCCTGGCAGGATGGAAGCGGTTTCAATGTGCGCGCACGTACCAATGCAAGCACCTGCAACAGCGTACATGTGCAGAACCACCGCAGAACGTCTCCCATGATTTTGAGTACTGCTGGATTGCTGGCCAGAGCATGGTCGAGGTGTGGGTTGACGGTGTGCGTAAACTGCAGTCGCCCATGACCTAGCTGACGCGCCCGACCTCGCTGTGGTTCGACAATCCTGTGATTGCTGGCGGGATCGCATGGAGCAGCTTCAAACTTGATCAGGTGTATGTGCGCAGCGTGAGTCAGTGAGCGGAAGCGGTGCCGCGGCAAAGTGGTTGCTGGCGCAGCGTCTCAACGCGGACGTTGCGCCGCAACCGGCGAGTTTTTGATCCTTCGCATCGGTCGAGTGAGGCGGCGGATGCGGCAGCTTGTTGTTGTCAGCAGTCGCGAAAAAGTGGAAACGTGCTGACAAGCCGATTGAGGGCTTCGCGCACACTCACTTGAACTTTTCGCCTTCCGCAGCGAAGCCGAGCATCAGCGCACCCTTGCCTAGATTGATCATGCCGGTGAGGCTCATGATGCTCTCGTACAGCGTCACATTATTCTGCCCGCAAACGTCGCGGAGCGCCCTGTAGCCTGGCAGCGCGTGCATGTCGACGAGGGTGCCGCCATAACTGATGCACAGATGTGGCGTGAGCAGCCCTTCTCGGACGCGCAACGCCGCATAAGCGAACAGCTTCTTCGCGGCGTTGTCGAAGCCGCGGACTTTGCCGACCGGTTCGGTTTGTCCCATGTTGCCGTGCAGGATTGGCTTGATGTCCAGCATGGTGCCGAGAGAGGCACTCAACAAACTCACGCTGGACTCACCTTTTTTGCGTGTACGCGCGCGCATGTAATGTAGATCCTGCACGACCAGGTAACCGTGCGTGTGCTGTACGAGTTCCTCCACGCGCGCACGAATCTTCGACGCGGGTTCTCCCGCGGCAATCATTTCGGCGGCGACGATCATCGTCACACCCTGCGCCGCAAATACGTTCTGGGTATCGATGACGCGAAGCGAAAACGGCGTGAAGTGGTTGGCCGCGAATCGAATCGGCTTGTATTCGCTTAGGATGGCAAAGCTCGCCTGCATGGCGTTGTCGTAGATTGGACTGCGGTTCTTCATGACCGTAAGGCAGAAAACGTAGTCGTAGTCGATCACCAGCTTCTGCAGGAAGAGGTCTCTGATCTGTTCGACACTGAAGGAAGCGGTCTCTGCATCCGCACCGCGTTCTGCGATATCCGATTCGATGAATGCCAGGGCGGCGTCCTCATCGCGGGTGTCTGCGAGAACGGTTTCCCCAATCCTGATTGTGATCGGAAGGATGACGACACCATAGCGCTCGAGCACGCTCGCCGGCATGTCACAAGTCGCGTCAACCACAAGTCCAATACGCATAGCTGTGTCTTCCCAAGGGGAGTCCAATGACCGCGATCCTTTCCAGTCCGAACAGTATTTAGTCGGGAAGGCGGCAGTTCTGGTTCAGCCGTGTATCAATCGTGCTGGCAGTGAACTGATCAGGCAGCCTAGCTTTCTTGCAGCAGCGCGGGCTTGCGCACAGCGAAACCGCTTACATCATTCCCCCAATCAACGCAATTTGGCAAGTGTGGACGAAGGAATGCGCTTGCCGCTGTGCGCGGCATCAGAGAAACTCGCCGGGTCCAGCAAGTCCAATCTTTCGTTGCCTACGCCATGACTGCGACGCGATATCCTTACTGAGACCTTCGCTGGCGCTCCGCCCACTGTTTACCTCATTGAGAAACCCCATGCCCTTGCTGTCTCGCGTGTTCACCCCGTTTTGCAGCGCCGCCTTGCTGGCCTGCTCGATCTCAATTCACGCCACCGAACCGCTGCGTTACGTCGCACTCGTCGATGGCGGCAAGAAGGCGGGCGAGCAAGTGGTGACGGTCGGCGATGACGGCGTCACGCGAGTGGAGTTTGTATTCAAGGACAACGGCCGCGGGCCGGAGTTGAAAGAGCAATACACGTTGAACCCGGACGGCACCTATCGCGATTATCAGGTGAAGGGCACGGCGACATTTGGTGCGAAGATCGACGAAAGCTTTCGTGTCGATGACGGCAAAGCGACGTGGAAATCCACATCGGACCAGGGCGGCCAGCCGTACGAGGAAGGTGCGCTTTACGCGCCATTGGCCGGCACGCCGCAGACGGCAACGGTAACGATCAGCGCGATGGCCAAGCGTCCGGGCATGCGCTTGCCGCTGATCCCGAGCGGATCGTTGAGCCAGCGCAAGGTCGATGAAGTCGACATCACGAATGCCAAGGGTGACAAGCGCAAGGTGGCGTTGCTGGCGATTACCGGTGTCGGATTTACGCCGCAATTCGCGTGGGCAACCACCGACAAGGACCCGCGTCTGTTCGCCTTCATTGCGCCTGGCTACCTGCAGTTGATCGAAGAAGGTTGGGAAAAGAGCGGCGACCTGCTCGAAACGCGCCAGAAAACTGCCGAAGGGCAAGCGCTGGTCGAATTGCAAAAGCGCTTGGCGCATCCGCTGAAGGGTTCAACGCTGATTCGCAACGCGCGCGTTTTCGATAGCGAGAAGGGAAAGCTCGAAAAGGCATCCGACGTGCTGATCCGCGACGGCAAGATCGTCTCAATCGCAACCACTGGCGGAGAGACGATCGCGTCGGACAATATCGTTGATGCCGCTGGTCGCACGTTGCTGCCGGGGCTGTTCGACATGCATGCGCATGTCTCGCGCTGGGAGGGTGGGCTGAACCTTGCCGCAGGTGTGACGTCGGTGCGCGACATGGGCAACGACAACAAGACCTTGCAGCAGATCATTGCCGAAGAGCGCGCGGGCACATTGCTGTCGCCGCGCATCGTGCCGGCTGGTTTCATCGAAGGTGAAAGCAAGCAGTCGGCGCGCAACGGTTTCGTCATAAGCACGCTCGACGAAGCGAAGAAGGCGGTGGATTGGTATGCGGAGCACAAGTACCCGCAGATCAAGATCTACAACTCGTTCCCGAAGGCAATTCTTAAAGAAACGGTTGCCTACGCGCACAGCAAGGGCATGCGTGTAAGCGGGCACATTCCGGTGTTCCTGCGCGCGCAGGATGCGATCGATGACGGCTATGACGAAATCCAGCACATCAATCAGTTGATGCTGAATTTTCTGGTCAAACCCGACACCGACACACGCACGCTGGAACGCTTCTACCTGCCGGCCAAGGGCGTGGCCGATCTCGATTTTGATTCCAAGCCGGTGCAGGAATTCATCGCCACGCTCGCACGAAAGAAGATCGTGATCGATTCAACGTTGTCGACGTTCGAATTCCTGCATCAGCGCAATGGCGAGATGTCACCGATTTTCGTCGGCATCGAAGACCATATGCCGCCGGATGTGCAACGCAGTCGTCGCGCCGCCGAAATGGACATCCCCGACGACACCACCGCAGCGCGCTACACCAAGTCATTCGACAAGATGGTCGACTTTGTCGGCCGCGCCTACCGCGCCGGCGTGCCCTTGGTCGCGGGCACGGATGAAGTGGCGGGTTTTACCTTGCAACACGAGCTGGCACTGTACGTGAAAGCCGGCCTGACTCCGGCGCAGGCGCTGCAAGTCGCAACCTGGAACGGTGCCAAATATTCCAGAGTGCTGGATACGCTCGGCAGCATCACGCCGGGCAAGCGTGCGGACCTGATCCTTGTCGATGGCGATCCAACCGAGAACATCGCCGATATCCGCAAGGTGACCACGGTCATCAAGGGCGACGTTGTTTACTACCCGGCGGAGATTCACAGGGAATTGGGGATCAAGCCGTTTGTGGAGGCAGTGCGGGTTGCCAGCAAATAGTTCAGACGATTTCCCAAGCCCGCGAGCCTCGTCATTCTTGCGAAGACATCCGCGATCTTCGAAAGCCGGAGGCTGGTAAATCCAATGTGAATCTGCTTCTCGTTCGGTGGCTTATCAGAGATCAAAATGGGTCCCCGCATTCGCGGCAATGACAAGGCTGGCAGGTCGTTTCGCGCCGCGAAATTGAAGTCGACCGTGCCGCCGACGCCACGAATCCCGTTCGTCGCAACGAGGTTGGGGAACGCGGTCGATCATTCCGAAGCGCAGTGCGTCGCCTTCGGCCTGACGGCTATCATGGCCGCCCCACGCCGCGTGCACCGAACGATCCATGTCCATACTGAAACTCGCCCTCGCCCAGTTCGATTTCCTCGTCGGTGACGTCGCCGGCAATGGTGCGAAGATTGGTGAGCAGATCGCGCAGGCGAAAGCGGGTGGTGCCAGCCTGGTGCTTTTTCCGGAACTCGCACTATGCGGCTACCCACCGGAAGACCTGTTGTTGCGGCCGGCCTTCATCGACGATTGCGATGAAGAGCTTGAACGTGTCGCCGAAGCGACCGATGAGGAAATCGGCGCATATCTCGGCCACCCCGAAAGCAGCGATGGCGTTCTCTTCAACGCTGGCAGCCTGCTCGCCAATGGCGAGGTCGGTGTCACTTATCGCAAGCAGGAATTGCCGAACTACGCGGTGTTCGACGAGGACCGCTACTTCGAAGCAGGTAGCGACAGCATCGTTGGCGATCTCGACGGCGTGAAGGTCGCGCTGTTGATCTGCGAAGACATCTGGGAAGACGGGCCTGCTGCTGATGCCGCCGAAGCCGGCGCGGAGTTGCTGCTGATCATCAATGCATCGCCCTATTACGTCGGTCAGGCTGATTCGCGCGAGCGCTTACTGTGCCGGCGCGCGCGCGAGAATCGTGTTGCGATTGCCTATGTAAATTGCGTCGGTGGACAGGACGACCTGCTGTTCGATGGCGGATCAATGCTGATCGAACCCGATGGCAAGGTCGCTGCACGCGCGCCGCAATTTGTCGAGCAGTTGTTGTTCGCCGACTACGACAATGAAACGCGTCGATTCGTGGTGGACTGGCCGCAACCTCCAGACACAAGCACAGAAGCAGTCCTTTATGAAGGCCTGGTCACGGGTGTTCGCGACTACGTGACAAAAAATCATTTTCCCGGAGTGTTGCTCGGTCTATCCGGTGGCATTGATTCGGCGTTGACGCTGGCAATCGCCGTCGATGCGTTGGGTGCCGACAAGGTCACCGCGGTGATGCTGCCGACGCGCTTTACCTCCGACCTTTCATTGCGCGAAGCGAAGTCGCAAGCAGATCGGCTTGGTGTCGACTATCACGTCATCGCCATCGAGTCGGCTTACGAAACCCTGCTTGGCGCGCTGCAACCAGTATTCGAAGGACGCGCCGAAGACACCACCGAGGAGAACATGCAGGCACGGATTCGCGGCGTGCTGCTGATGGCGCTGTCGAACAAGTTCGGACGGATGGTGTTGACCACCGGCAACAAGAGCGAAATGGCGGTCGGCTACTGCACGCTTTACGGCGACATGTGCGGCGGCTTTGCACCGCTGAAGGATGTCTACAAAACAATGGTGTGGTCGCTGTCGCGCTGGCGCAATGCGCGCGACGGGGCGGGCGATGATGAGTGGGTAATACCACCGGTCGTGATTGAACGTCCGCCGTCGGCTGAACTGCGCAACGACCAGACCGATCAGGATTCGCTGCCGCCTTACGACGTGCTCGACGACATCTTGCAACGCTTCATCGAAAAGCAGCAGTCCGACGACGACATCATCGCCGCTGGTTTCGACGAGTCCGTCGTCAAGAAAGTGCTTCGACTGGTGTTGCTCAACGAATACAAGCGCCGCCAGTCCGCACCGGGGCCACGCGTGTCGAGTAAGGCGTTCGGGCGTGATCGCCGCTATCCGATCAGTTCGGGTTGGCGCTGATCCGAGTTGCACTTGTCAATAAATAAATATTTTTTGTTGCAAACTGGCAATTTGTAATTAAAATTTTCACTTTCTAAGCAAAATTTCTGCCAAACGGGGAAAATTAAGTGGTTGACTGGGTAGGTTACGAATGGCTGGCAGAGCACTACGGTGTGCGACCCGTGCAGCCATTCGCTATCCACAGTTCCATCGCCAAATCGCGGAAGACGCTACAAAGCCCCGATGGCCGGACGGAAGAAGACTACACCGAAGCGCTCCGACCAGCGAACACGCTGGCAGGGCACCTCACCTTCGCGTTGAAGCGCGAAGGAATCCATCTGGAGTTCCTGGCCCGCCTGTTCGATGCCGTTCCGTCTGAAGAGATGATTGGGTGGATCGAAGAGGAACCCACAGGCCAGTACGCTCGACGCGCCTGTTTCTTCTACGAGTATCTCACCGGAAAGCGGCTGGATGTTGCCGGCGTGACGATGGGCAACTACGTCAACGCACTCGACGCCGCCGACTACCTGACGGCAAGCCGACCGATCAACCACCCGCGCTGGCGGGTCCGAGACAACCTGCCAGGAACGCGCGACTACTGTCCGTTGGTGCGACGGACCGAAGCCGTGCGGCAGGCGGAGAAATACGATTGCGCACGGGAACTTGCCAATCTTGACGCCCGCTTCGGGACCGACATCCTGCAGCGCAGCGTCGTCTGGCTGACGACGAAGGAAAGCCGCGCGAGCTTCGCAATCGAAAACGAATCTCAGCACGTTGCTCAAATCCAGCGCTTTGCCGCCGCGATGGAGCGTCGCTGCGGTCGCGTTGCTGACCCTTTGTCGAACGATGATCTGACTGCATTGCAAGCCGAAATTCTCGGCCCACGCGCACTTCGGTATGGGATTCGCCGATCGCCAGTTTTCGTAGGTCGGAGCACGCCCGGTGCGGTAGGCGTCGACTACATCGCGCCGCATTGGGACGACATATCCGCGCTACTGGCTGGACTGGAAAGCTTCGAGGAACTCACTCGCAGTCATTCCTCCGTCCTCCGCGCCGCAGTCTTGTCATTTGGATTCGTCTACATCCACCCCATGGCCGACGGCAACGGGCGAATTTCACGATTTCTGATCAACGACACGCTGCGCCGCGACGGCGCCATCCCCGAACCATTCGTGCTGCCGGTATCTGCGACGATTGCGGAATCGCGCGAGCATCGGCGCGACTACGACAGAATTCTGGAACGCCACTCGCGCCCGCTCATGAGCGCATACGCAGGATCGTGGAGATTCGGCGACGACAAGCTTGGTGCCGATGGGGTGAGGTACAACCTTGAGTTCGATGCGTACTCGGATGCACGGCCGGCATGGCGCTATCCCGACCTGACGGCGCATGTCGAGTATCTGGCCGACGTCATCGCCCACACCATCAACATCGAGATGCCGAAGGAAGCTCGCTACCTACAGGAATTTTATGCGCAGCGTGTGCGAGTAAAGAGCGTGGTCGAAGGCCCCGATCCTGAAATTGATCGCATCATTCGATCCATCGAGGGTCACGACGGACAAATTTCGAACAAGCTCGCCGGGGACTTCCCGGCGTTGCGTGACCCCGCGATGGCCGAGGCGATCATTGCGGCAGTCATGTGGACCGCCGACCTAGTCGAGTAGCGGCGTCGTCTTTGGTCACAGGTGCCATCGCGCCGCTTGTATCCAGCAAGCCCAACCCCACCTCTGCGGTTCGTCAAATCAAGGAATCGCGATGGAATCCTTCCACGCCACAACCATCGTTTCGGTGCGTCGCAATGGCAAGGTCGTCATCGGCGGCGATGGCCAGGTGACGCTGGGCAATACGGTGATGAAGTCGAACGCGCGGAAGATTCGGCGCATCGGCAAGGGCGACATCATTGCCGGGTTTGCGGGCGCCACGGCTGATGCATTCACCCTGTTTGAGCTGTTCGAGCAGAAGCTCGAGAAATACAGTGGAAATCTCGTGCGTGCGGCGGTTGAGCTGACCAAGGACTGGCGCACAGATCGTAGGCTTGGTCGTCTTGAAGCGATGCTCGCCGTTGCCGATAAAGATAATTCGCTGCTGCTGTCCGGCAATGGCGATGTGGTCGAGCCCGAGAACGGCCTGATCGCGATTGGCTCGGGAGGTCCGTTCGCGCAAGCCGCTGCGATGGCACTGCTGCAGAACACCGAGCTCGGTGCGCGAGAAGTGGTCGAAGCGGCGCTGAAAATCGCCGGCGACATCTGCATCTACACCAACCACACCACGACCATCGAGGAGCTTTGAGATGTCCGACCTGACTCCTCGCGAAATCGTCAACGAGCTTGACCGTTACATCATCGGTCAGCATCCAGCCAAGCGCGCGGTCGCAATCGCACTGCGCAATCGCTGGCGGCGCATGCAGTTGCCACTCGCGTTGCGCAATGAAGTGACGCCAAAGAACATCCTGATGATCGGCCCGACCGGTGTCGGCAAGACCGAGATTGCGCGTCGCCTCGCAACACTCGCAAACGCGCCCTTCATCAAGGTGGAAGCGACCAAATTCACCGAGGTCGGTTACGTCGGCAAGGATGTCGAACAGATCATTCGCGATCTCGCCGACGCCGCGGTCAAGATGGTCCGCGATCAGGCCAAAGCTCGAGTGCGCAGCCAAGCCGAGGATCGTGCCGAGGAGCGCGTGCTTGATGCGTTGTTGCCGCGTCGTCAGGGCGTCGGTTTCGCGCACGAACCCAGCGTGCCGAATAGCGGCGATGTCGACACGCGGCAGAAGCTGCGAAAGCAATTGCGCGAAGGTGCGCTCGACGACCGTGAAATCGAACTCGACCTCGCGGTCAACGTTGGCGTCGACATCATGGCGCCGCCGGGCATGGAGGAAATGACCAGCCAGTTGCGCGGCATGTTCCAGAATTTGGCCGGCAGCCGCAGCCAGAAGCGCAACGTCAGCGTGAAGCAGGCGTTGCCGATGTTGCTGGAGGAAGAAGCCGGCAATTTGGTCAATGACGAGGAAATCAAGGCGCAGGCGATCGAAGCCTGTGAGCAGAACGGGATCGTTTTTATCGACGAGATCGACAAGGTCGCCCAGCGTGGCGAGTTCAGCGGCGCGGGCGTCAGCCGAGAAGGCGTGCAGCGTGACCTGTTGCCGCTGGTCGAAGGATCAGCCGTTTCTACCAAGTACGGCATCGTCAAAACCGACCACATCCTGTTCATTGCGTCGGGTGCGTTTTCAGTCGCCAAGCCGTCGGATCTGATAGCCGAATTGCAGGGCCGATTCCCGATCCGCGTCGAACTTTCCGCGCTGACGGCGGATGATTTCCGCCGCATCCTGAGCGAGCCTGAGCACGCGTTGAGCAAGCAGTACACCGCGTTGCTCGGCACCGAAGGTGTCACCGTGGAATTCACCGACAGCGGCATCGCGCGGTTGGCCGAGATCGCCTTCGAGGTGAATGAGCGCACCGAGAACATCGGCGCACGTCGATTGCATACCGTGCTTGAGCGGCTGCTTGATGAGGTTTCGTACGAAGCCGCTGATCGCAATGGTCAGAAATACGTCGTCGATGCGGATTACGTCGACGCGCACTTGGCAGACATCGTCGAAAACGTCGACCTGTCGCGTTACATTCTCTAGTTTCGACGCGGATCTAGTTTCGTAAACGTCGCGCAATGGCACTGCGCGACAGCGTTGCGAACACGATACCGACCGCGAAACCGGCGATGTGCGTCCACCATGCAACGGCACCGAATGCGGGGCCGACATAGGTGAACAGCAATTGCAACAGAATCCAGACCGCGATCAGGATCGACGCCGGGATACGCACGAATTCAAGGAACACGCCCAGAGGCACGACCAGCCCGAGTCGCGCTCGCGGAAACAGCGCCAGATAAGCACCGACCACGGCAGACACGGCGCCGCTGGAGCCGATGATTGGAGCGCGCGTTCCCGCCAGTGTCCAGGCGCCGATCAGGTTGGCGAGTGCGCCGCCAATCAGGAACAAACCGAGGAAACGCGGCGAGCCCAGTGCGCGCTCGGCTGGAACGGCAAAGATGATCAGGAACAGCATGTTGCCGATCAGATGCAGCCAGTCGGCGTGGATCAGCAAGGCGGTGACCAGACGTGCCGCACGCAGCTCGATGAGCTGTTGCAGCCACGGCACCTGCGTGTCGAGCAAGGTCGCCGGCACCGTTCCCCACTTCGCGATCAGTGCACTGCGTTGTTCCAATGGCAGCGATGCCAGCCACATGAAAGTGAGCACACTGGCCGCGACAACGGCCAACGTTACCCAAGGCGGATGCGGTTTGCGACGACTGGGTAGCTGGACGAACACGCGTGACCGTCGGGTGGGGGATTCGGCTGCGCCGAAAGCCTAGCGGCCGCCGCGCGGGAACAGGAAGCGCTCGCCGCGATACTCGACGATAAGACCGTCCGGCGTGATTTCCTGAAGCTTCAGGCCCTCGCCGAGCACGTCACCTTCGACATGGCGCTCGTCATTGATGATCGCGAAACGCTGCGCTGGATCGGCTGCGTACACTTGCAAGCTCATCACCAGCGCAGGAATGTCCTTACGCTTTTCGTACGGCAGTTCCCAAAGCAACGGTAGCGACGCGGTGGCGCTGGGCGGTAGTGCCGCGACGGGCGGTGCGGCGATCGGGGGTGCTGACGTTGCTGGCGCGGTGACGATTGGGGCAACCGGAACCGTCCCGGCAGCAGGCGACGCCGCCGGTTCTACGACGCCGGGTAGTGGCTTGGACGGTACGGACGGAGCCGGTGCCGGTGGTGGCGTGGCGGGCGGCTTGGACGCGGGCGGGGCCGCTGCTGCAATGGCGGCTGCCGCCTCGGCGATTTGCTTTTCGGTGCTGACGACAGGCGGCGAGGTGGGAGCAGTAGGCTCGACATTGACCACCGGCGGCGGCGCCACGGTCGTCATCGGCGCATCCGGTTTTTTCGCCGTCGCAGCCATCGGTGTCGACGCAGGCGCTGCATTCTGGACGTCGGCCGGCGGCACCGATTCTGGGCTGTTTTCGCGCGACAACCACCATCCGGCGACAGCCGCGATCGCGATTGCGCCCACCAGCCACGGCAAAAGGCTGCGCTTTCGCTTACGGCTCATCGGCGGCGTCGCCAGCGTCGGCGCGGAGCCGATCTGGCGTTGTCGCTCGGATTTTTTCAGCGCTTCGAGGATCAGGGACATGGATTGCCGTTCTGGGATGGACAGCGCTCAAGTGGCACTGTCGTTGATAATTAGCACTCTACCGGCCAGACACCCGCGCTGCCACTAGGGCCCGTCGCAGTTGCAGCAGCAGTCAATACACAACGCGGGTCAGATGCGGCCCGGTCTCATCGAGTGCAGCCAGCGCAAACAGCGTTTCCGGCCCGATGATGCCGTCCGCCTTTACGCCAAACGTGGTTTGCAAATGGCGAATGCGGTCTTCCATTGCCGCGTCGAAACTATCGTCAGAAACTCGTACCTCGGCACCCGGCTCGTTCAGGCTGGCAAGACGACTGTTCACCCACGCCACCGCCGGCCCGCTGTCACCGCGCTTTAGCTTTGCCGGCACGTAGTCCGGCAAGCGCCACAACACGACGAAATCGCCGGCCCAGAACTGGTCGAGATCAGCCCGGTCGAGATCGTAATTGCTGCCAGCCAGGTTGATCCGCAATTTGGTCGGCCCAACTCCGCGCAACAGGGCGTAGGCGCGTGCCTCGCCCTGCGCCAGTTGCATCACCAAGGGACGATCAAATCGCGCCAACTGTTCCAGCGTGGCGCGGCCGCGCAGGCAGGCGATGCCGGTCGCCAACTGGGCCGGGCAGCGGATCGCGTTGCGCACGGTGACTTGCTGCGCATCGACCTGCCAGCGCGCCAGCAACTCGCCGAACGCGGCGAATTCGCTGTTGCGTGAGCGCTCGATGGTGGTTGCCAGCAGGGCAACGGTCGGATCTGGTCCGGCTGGCTCGGTCACCACGGGCACCGCTGCGGGAATGCTCAACTGCTGCACATGCCATCGCCACGCAAAGATTCCAATCGCCGCGATCACCGCCAGTGCCAGCGCGGCGAGGACCCAGTTGCGATAACGGTGATACCAATAGTGGCGATTGCCGGGAATGGTTTCGTTGGCGGCACGCTCGACCAGACGCTCGCCGATGGCATCCTGCTCGTGCGCGTAGCCAGCCATCAGTGACCGATCCGAAATCACATTGATCAATCGCGGCACGCCACCCGAACGGCGGAACAGTGCTTTCAATCCCAATCGCGTGAAGGGACTGCGTGTGCAACCAGCAACAGCCAGGCGATGCCGCACGTAGGCTTCGGTTTCTTCCGAATCCAGCGGTGTCAGGTGGTAGCGCGCGGTGATGCGTTGGGCCAATTGGCGCAACTCCGGCCTATCCAGCATGTCGCGCAACTCGGGCTGGCCGAGCAGGATGATCTGCAACAACTTCTGAGTTGGCGTTTCCAGATTGGTCAGCAGGCGAATTTGTTCCAGCGCTTCGGTCGACAGGTTTTGCGCCTCGTCGACAATCAGCACCACGCGCAAGCCTTCCGCATATGCGTCGAGCAGGAAGGCGTTGAGCTTGTCGGTCAGCCCTTTGAGGCTACCGCGCTGTTCTTTGACGTCAAGTTTCAATTCTTCGCAGATCGACTCGACCAACTCGACCGGCGAAAGTTTGGGATTGAGCACCAGCGCGACGCGCGTATCGTCCGGCAACTGGTCCAGCAACAGGCGGCACAGCGTGGTCTTGCCGGTACCCACTTCACCGGTCAACTGGATGAAGCCACCACTGCCGCCCTTGCCGACGCCGTAGAGCAGATGTGCGAGCGCATCGCGATGGCGTTCCGACAGGAACACGTACCGCGGATCGGGCGTGATCGAGAAGGGTGCCTCATTGAGGCCGTAATGTTCCAGATACATGGCGCTACTTTACCCGACCATGCCAAGGCTCACGTCGCGGTGACCGGTGGCGCCTTGCCGCCCGCCCCGGGCATGGTCGACGTCTCCAACGTCCCGGCCGCCGATGCTGGCGCGATCATCCTCGCCTTGCGCCATCCGCCCCAGCGGTAATAGCCGATCGACAGCAGTGCTGCGATCACCGAGCCGAGTGGATAGCTCCACCACAAGGCGTCGGGCCAGTCGTCAACCAGCAGCGTTGCGAACGGAATCCGCACTACCCACAGCGCGACGATCAAAATCAGCAGAGGCGGGATCACGGCGCCCGTTGAACGAACCACGCCCATCAGCGTCATCGCCACGCTGAAGAACAGGAAGGCCCACACAACAATCTGATTGATATGCACTCCAATCGCCAATGCGTCGCCGTCGTTGGGCAGGAACAAGCCGAGTGCGTGCTGGCTGAAAAGAAACACGATGCCAACCAGCGCACCCGTCAGCAGCAGGCCGAAGCCGATGCCGGTGAACGCGATCTGATCCACCCTGTGCCAAAGTCCGGCGCCCACGTTCTGCGCGGCCATCGACGACACCGCCATGCCAACCGCCATCGCGGGCATCTGGATGTAGTTCCACAACTGCATTGCCGCCCCGAATGCCGCGGTGGTCTGCGAACCAAATCGATTGACCAGGCCAATCATCACGACGGCCGATCCCGACATGACGATCATCTGCAAACCCATCGGAACGCCCTTGGTAACCAATGCACCCAGCAACTGGCGCTGCGGGCGCAGATACTTCAACTCGTCGCCGTGCAGCCAAAGGAAATGTTTGCTGCGATAAAGGTACGTAAGCAAAGCAGACAGGCTGGTGATGTTGGCAATGAACGTCGCCCACGCGGAACCAGCAATGCCAAGCGCCGGGATCGGTCCCCAACCAAAAATCAGCAGCGGATTCAGCGCGATGTCTAGCGATACCGACAACAGCAGGAACAGCATCGGCGTTTTCGAATCGCCGGCGCCACGCAGCACCATGGTCAGGTAAATGTAGATCAGTGTGAAGGGCACACCGAAGAAGACAATGCGCAGGTACGTCGTCGCGTAGGGCAGCACGTCCGCCGGCGTCTGCAACAGGGCGAGCAATTGCGCCGCACCGACACTGCCACCGACCGCAATCAGCAACGCGCCGATCGAGAAGGCGGAGAACCCGGTGCCAACAACCTGTTTGGCCCCATCGGTCTGGCCGCCACCGATGCGCTGGCCGACCAGAATCGTTGACGCCATACCGATCCCGAACACCAGCGACAAGAGCAGGAACAGGATGGTGTTGGCAATCGAGGTCGCCGCCAGCGCCGCTTCACCAAGATAGTGCCCAACCCAGATCGCGTTGACTGATCCATTGATCGATTGCAAGACGTTACCGGCCAGAATCGGCAGAGTGAACAGAGCCAGCGATTTGCCGATCGGCCCTTCGATCAGACTGGGGCGTGCGGACATGCGAGAAGCCATTTCGTGATGCTCATTGGTAAGGGCGCATCTTGCCGCGCACGCTATTTGATTGACAGAGGTTGCACCCTGTGGATTCCGGTAGTTTCCCTCTCGCGCCGCGAGAGAGTGGGACGCAGTGATGGCGTGATGATTTGGCGCTCGTGCCACCGCACGCCTTCGTCATCCTCGCGGAAGCGGAACGGCGGAGGCAGGACGCCGAAGGGAACATCGGCAACACGAATGGCCTGTAGTGCAAGCGAAAAACTTGGCGAGTCAACCATTTTCTTTTGGCGTTCGCTGTAGGTTTTTTGCTTGTCCTGCTGTCGCCAATCTGAAAACACCTGGACATGTAAACATCTAGACGCCTAGACGGTGACACCGCCGAAAAAGACGAATGAATTCAAGTGTTGTACGAACGCCGAACCCTTTCCCTCCCGCAATCCCGCTCGCGGAGGAGCCCATACAAAACAACGCCCCACTCGTGGGGCGTTGTTTTCAGGGTGACCCAATCCGCGAATCAGGTCGTTTCAGGAAGCCGCCTAGGGCACGCACGCTGGTCCCTGTACCGTGACTGCGGCGCTCGTTCCGGTGCCAAAGGTGGTGACGAATGTGCAGGTGGTGGTCCGCGGCGCAGCCGGGCACATCGGAGCCGTCAACGATGACGCGATTGAGGCGCTGGTCTGGCCATTGGCACCGGTCGGTGCGATCGGGCCGGTTAGACCGGCACCCGCACCGCAACTGCCACTGATTTGCGCACCCGGAATCGGGCTGCCGGTATTGGTCGTCAGCAACAGATTAATGGTGCCCCCCGGCGTAGTGCCCGGTGTCGCTTGCAATACCGGCATGACCGGTGGCGGCATCATACAAGCCGGATTAGGTGGCAAGCCAGGCAATGCGCCACCGGCGGGGGTGCAGAAGTCCACACCTGACACGTTGACACTCGCGCTTGCGCCGCCGACGGTGTACTTGCAGCTACCCGATCCGGAGTAGCCGAAGCCGCTGAAGCGGGTCGCCGTAATTTGCGCCGTGCTATTGCCGTTGGCATCAGTTGGCGCCGGGGTGGTCGAAGACAGGCCGGCACCATCGCCCATTGCAGTGCAGGTCACTTGGATCGGCAGACCTGGGAGCGGGTTGCCGGCTGAATCGGTGACTCGGATCGTAACCGTCCCGCCGTCCGCGCCAAGCGAGGATGGGGAGACGTTGACGACGTTCTGCGCGTTCGCGCCAGTGCTGATCTTTACATCGACGATGGTGGCGTCGCCGGACGAGAAGATCACACCGGCCATGGTGTTCGCGCCGGTGATGCCGCTTGTCCGGACGGCAGCGACCAGGCAACCG
Source organism: Lysobacterales bacterium (assembly GCA_038236135.1). Classification (GTDB taxonomy): domain Bacteria; phylum Pseudomonadota; class Gammaproteobacteria; order Xanthomonadales; family Rhodanobacteraceae; genus Dokdonella. Next base: position 15,384 of record JBBSTF010000031.1, on the reverse strand, counting down.
TCGCTGCCCGTTGGCGTCGCGGTGATGCCGGTGCCGGTGACGTTGTCGACCGAACCGGTGCCGCCACCGAGATCGTGGAATGCGAAGCGCAGGTAATAGCCTTGCAGCGCTTCGTTGTTTGCGTCGCGCAGGCATACCTGAATGCTGGCCGATATGTTCCCCGGGAGGCCTGTCGTGCTGGCGGTGACCGCGGCGGGACGAGCGCCTGGCAACACGATACCGGCCGTTCCGGTCACCTTGCGAGTGCCCGTTCCTACGCGGTCGCCCTGAGCATAGACATACGCGGCCTTGCCGAGTCGGGTGACCGGGTAGTTCAGTGTCACCGTTGCAACGCCAATGTCGTTGGTGACGGCTTGCACAGCAGTGCCTCCCGAGTTTCCGCCGATGTTCGCTTCGGTGGCTCGACCAATCACATACGGCAATACAGGGCCGCTATCGACCGACACGCCGGTGTCGTCGTTCGGATTAAAGGTATTGACAATGTTGAGACTGGTATTGCTGTTGACCGATGCCACCGTGCGTGCTTCCTGCAGGTCGCGATTGCCCGGAACCAGTTGACCGAATACCAGCAACGTGTCGCCGGGGCCCGCACCGCCGCCAGCGGTCGCGAATTGCCCGGTCGGTGCGGTGAACAGCGAGCCGCTTTCCGCCGGATTGCCGTCGCCGCCGGTGAGGAAGAACATGCCGTGGCCGAGGTTGGGGAAGCCAAACAGCGGCGAGTCGATAACGCCGAAGCGCAGCGCGGTTCCGGCGATGACCGGATTGCCGCGACGATCGGTCGCCAGCGCGCTGACCGTGAGGCTGTAGGTGCCGTCGTTATTGCCGGCGTTGCGCGGACCGGCGTTCGGACTGGTCGGAGTGGTTGGCGTGCCGGCACCGGGAACGGTATTCACAGTGAGGCCGTTCGGGGTTGGGCTGGTAAGGACAATGCTGAACAACTTGCCGTCGGAAACGGTGAGGGTGAGCGTCGCGGTGATTGGGTCCTGGATACCATTGCTGACGTTGTTGTCAGCGCGGTCGGCAGTAACCGTGATCGTGACTGTGCCTTCCACCGTTCCACTTTCGAAGATCGCCGTGGCTTGGCCGTTGAAGGTCCGCGTCAGCACGCGGCTGCCGACCATGTTGGTACCGTTGGCGCCGATTGCGGTCAGGCGCGCACCGCCCAGGCCAGCAGCATTGTTGATTTCGAACGCAACATTGTTCCAGCTTTCGTTGCCAGCAGTCGGGTTCGGTACCGGATTGCCGGCTCCGTCGGTGACGCGGGCGATCAGCGTGGCGTTGGTGCGGCCACCAGCACCTTGCACATACACCGCCGAATTTTGCGTCACTGCGGTGATCGACGATGGCAGCGGTACGGCGGTCGGGGCGACGGTGATAACCACTTGCGTCGTCAGCACTTCCTGCGTGTCCGGGTCGACCGCGGTGATGGTGACGGTTGCGCTGCCTGGGAGACGGAAAGCGTGGAAAAAGATGATTGCCCTTCCGGCAACCACGTTGACCGGGCCCTGGCCGAGGATGGTGGTGAATTCGTTGATGTCCGGGGTGGTTGGGTCATCCAGCGTAGAGAAGCCGCCGTACGTGACCGGGCTAACGCTGACATTAACCGTCGTCCCACTGACCAACTGACCATTCGCACGACGGAAGGTAATGTCAATTTCGGTGAGGTACGGCGACCCAATGAACGGCGCGACGCCGAACAGATTGGGCGGCAATACAGTGCTTTGTGCGACGGCACTGAGACGCGGTTGGCCGACGCCAGAGATAGTGATCGTGGCGGTGCCAGTAAGGATGGCGCCGGTGTTGTCCGGATCGGCTGACGATGCCGTCAACGTGGCGATGCCATCCACTGATGCACTGTTGAAACGGAAGTTGGCGCGGCCCCCGCTCGTGGTTGCCGTTGCCTGATTTCCCTGCGGACCCCCGCTGACATTGGATACCGAACCGATGCTGGCCGGGCTGACGGTGATGTTGACCGTGGTGCCGTCAGCGACCGGTTCACCCACGCGATTGGTAACAACGACGGCGACATCGGTCGTCGAATTCTGGGTCATCTGGGTCAGCGTCGGGGTGACCCTGATGCGTGAAACACCTTGCCCGGAAACCACGATGGTCGCGGTGACGGTAATCGTGCGGCCGGCGCTTTCCGGATCGACTGCGGAGAACACGATTTGTGCCGTGCCCTCGACGCTTGCGCTGAAGAACTGGAAGTTGGTGCGACCACCGCTGGTGGTGCTGCTTGCCGTGCTACCCGCCGTGCCGCTTCCAGCAATCTGGCCAATCGAAGCGGGCGAAAGGATCGCATTGATCGTGGTGCCATCGGCAACCGGATCGCCGTTGGCTCGCTTCAACGTGACAAGAATGTCCGAGCGCGAGTTGCGGCTGATCGTGGCCGGCGTTGGGACAGCCGTGAACGAGGCAACCGGTGTGGGCGGTGGCGAGCCGGCGATGGTCACATCGAGGCTGGCCGTGGCTACACGATTGGCGATGCCTGGATCAGCCATCGAAACGGTTACCCGAACCGAGCCTGCTGCTGACAGCGCTGTCACCGGGAAGCTGACACGTCCGCCGACCGTGGTCGCCGAGGCCACTGCGCTGGCCAGCGTTGAAGGCGAAAGAAGGATGTTGATGACCGTTCCGTCAATGACGGGCGCGCCATCGCCTTTTCTGGCGATGACCTCGACGTTGGACGCGCCCAGCGGCGCGACAGTACTCGGTGTCGCGGATACGGTCAGAGTCGCCGCTGCCGGCGTGAACGCTCCGCCATCACCTCCACCGCCCCCGCAACTGGCGAGCAGAACTGCACTGCAAAGCATCGCGACCACACGTGAGAAAACCTTCATTGACCAATCTCCGAAATGCTTCTAATGAGTACAAAACTTTTGATGAGTGCGAAATCGAACGGTAATGGCGGCGCGCGTCGGGCGCGCCGACCATCATTTCACTTGAGGCTGTCGCTTAGGATGCGCGGCGTCACGAAAATCAAAAGCTCCGCCTTGGTGTCGTTGCGTCCCTTCTTGCGGAACAGGTTCCCTAGCACTGGGATGTCACCCAGCAACGGCACCTTGGTCTGGCTATCGGCTTTGCTGACTTCATAAACTCCGCCGAGTACCACGGTCTGGCCATTGTCGACCAACACGCCGGTAGTCACTTCGCGCTTGTCCAACTGCGGCACCTGTCCACCGCCCGGGTTGTCGACGAAGCGGTTGAGTGCATCCTTCTTCACGTTGAGATTGAGGTAGACCCGGTCATCGGCGGTAATAGTCGGCGTCACCTTCAGCTCCAACACCGCTTCCTTGAACTGGACGGTTGCCGTGCCCACGCCACCCGCGCCACCCTGCACGGTAACGTAGCCAATTTCCTGGCCCTGCTTGATAACGGCTTCGGTATTGTTGGCAGTAACAACTCGCGGGCTGGAAAGGACTTCCGTACGGCCTTCTGTCTGGTTGGCGGACAACTCAAGATCCAACAGATAGTCCGCGCCGAGGATGGCCAGGCCGAAGCTGCCACCACCACCTGCTGCAGCCGGCAGATTGACGTTGAGTCGATTTGCAACACCGTTAGCGATCAGTGGATCCCCGATCGGTGATGTGCCCCCAGGGCCTCCGACGCCGAGCCGGTTAAGATAAGCCTGGTTCGCAACCGCGCCGGCCGAAGCCGCATTGCCAGACACGCCAACGACATTGCCATTGTTGTCGGTATAGCCACCGCTGATGCCGAACTTGGCCCCCAATTCACGGGCGAAGCTGTCAGTGGCGATCACGATGCGCGACTCGATCAACACCTGCTGCACCGGTCGATCCAGCGTCGCCACCAACTGGCGGATTTCAGCAATTTTGGCCGGCGTATCGCTGATCAAAAGCGTGTTGGTGCGCTCGTCGTAGGTGACGCTGCCTCGCGTCGACAGGAAGCCGCGCTGGGCGGTATTGGTCTGACCCTGCCCCCCGCCGGCGGTTTGCCCGGACTGGGTGTCCTTGGTCAGCAGTTCAACGATGTCCTTGGCCTTTCCATAGCTAATCGGAATGATGTCGGAAACCAACTCATCCTGTTCCATGCGCTTCATGCGCGCATCGGCGAGGGCTTGCTCGTGGTCGGCGATTTCCTTTTGCGGACCAACCCAGATGACATTGCCCTGCGAACGCTTGTCCAAGCCTTTTGCGCGCAGCACCAAGTCAAGTGCCTGGTCCCACGGAACGTTCAACAAGCGCAGGGTGACGTTTCCGGTGACGCTGTCGGCAACGACGATGTTGAAATTGGATTCCTCGGCGATCAACTGCAACACCGAACGGACGGGGATATCCTGAAAATTGAAGGTGACGCGTGTACCGTTGTATACCGGCGGCGCATCGCGGGTCGCTATCTTGTCGTCGACTTTCTTTGGGCCGATTTCGAGCACGTAATCGTTGCCAGCCTGATAGGCGGACTGCTCGAACGGGGGTGTCGCGATGATCTCCAATTGCGCGCGGCCGTTGCGATTGTGGGCGTCGACGCTACGCACCGGCGTCGCGAAATCTGTGACATCCAGCTTGCGAGCCTGCGCTGGGGGCACATCGATGTTGAGCAGGTCGAGCACGATGCGATCACCTTCGCGCTTCAGATCCACGGCGGCCCCAGCTTGCGCGAAGCTCAGCACGATGCGCCCCTCGCCATCCTTGCCACGACGGAAATCGATATTGTTCAGCGTGTTCGACCGCGACGTCGCGGCAACCGTCTTGGTTGGATTGCCGGCCGACGCTGCCGCGACGTAATTGGCCGATTCGCCAACGCCGTTGTTGACGGTGACGACCAGCTGGTTTGCGATTATGCGGCTGACGTAGCTCGCGGGTCGGAACAGGCCGATCACTACGCGCGTACGACCGCCGGCTTCGACGATACTCAAGGCGGATGTTGCCCCGGTGCTGACCTCGACCCGGCGCTTGCCAAGATCGTTACGGGTATCAGCGAAATCCAGCGCGATTGTCGGCGGCGTATCGGTAGTGAAACCGTTCGGTAGCGCCGGTGGCGAATCGAAGCTAAGACGCAGTTCGACCTTGCCTCCAGGCAGCGCCGTGTACGCGACATCCTTCAGCGCGTTGGCGGCGTGGGCCGCATTCGCGGCTAGCGCCAGCCAGCCGAGGCAGCAGGCAAACGCGGTCGCAACAGTGCGTCGACGCAGTGCGCCGGTAGCGCCGCTGGAACGTGCGTCAAATTCGGTATTGCTCATTGTTGTTCCCCACCCTCGTTCACTGTGTCGCATCGCCAAGGACCATCGATACCGGCCGCTCCATCCATCCGCCATTGCCATTGGAGACCAATTCGACCAAGTCGATATGGTCCTCGGCCAGAACGGTGATGCGCCCATTGTTTTGTCCCATGTAGTTACCGCGACGGACGCGGTGGATGACGTTGTCCGGATCGCGCACCAGCACGATAAGGCCACCGCCCTTACCAAGCGTGCCCATCATTTTCAGGCCGTCGAGCGGAAACGATTCCAAGGGCTCGTGCGGCCGGCTCTCGTCCGGACGCGGACCGCTGTTGACTATTTCTTCCTGTTCGGAAGCGCTAGGACTGAACGGATCGCGCCGTCCTTCCTCCTGGTACGCGAAGGTTTCGAACGTCTTCGGCACCGGGATCGGATCCAGCGGCGGGCCTTTCTTCAATTTTTGCTGGGCAACCCACTCACGCAGGTCGGCGTCGCCACGACTGCACCCAACCATTCCGACAAAACCGAGCAGCAAGGCGGAGCCCACGATCCATCGAACCAGTTTCATCATCACTTGGCCCCCGCTGGTGGAGGTGGAGGTGGTGGCGTCGTGCCTGGTGGCGGAGCCAATGCAGCCACTTCATCGTCTTCCAGGTAGCGATAGGTCTTGACGGTGCCCTCAAGAAAGAGATCACCACGCTTCGCACCGGCAGGCAGGTTGCTCGCGGCAGTCGCGACAACCGGCAGGAACGACACGTCGTGCAAGGTCAGGATGACGACGCGCGGCAAGGACGCAACCCCACTGATGAAATTGCCGAACTGGTGGTAGCTGCCGCGCAGTTTCAGCAAAATGGGTTTTTCCGCGTAATAGTCTTCGGGACGGACCTGCTCGGGGCCAGGTTGGAATATTTCAGTGGTAATTCCGGTGCCCAGCGCAGTCTGCGAAATGTCGACCAGCAGATCGGGCATTTCGGTTTTGTTCGGCAATTGGCGCAGCAACTCGCGCAACATCTTCTGCATGTTTTCCAGTTGCTCAGTCAACGCCTCGAGGTTGGCGGCCCTGCCCTGCTTCTCGACGAACTGGGTGCGAAGCGTCTGCTCGTTATTGACCAAGCCTTCCAGTTCTTCCTGTTTGGGCTGGACCAGCAAGTACCAGCCCAATGCCATCAACAGTCCGAGCACCACGGCGCAAAAGAACAGCTTGACCGGCATTGGCCAGCCACCGATGTTATTGCGGTCCAAGCCGCGCAGGTCATCGATCAGTTTCATCGAGTCGGCTCCTGGCTTGGCGGGTTCTTGGGTTGCACCGCGTCGTTGACCGGTTGCGCATTTTTGGATTCTATCGGCGCAGATGGTGGCGTAGTTGGGGTCGGCTCGGGCTGACCTGAAGTCGGTGCGACTGGCGGGTTGTCAGTGCCGACCGGCATCGCTGGAGCCGGTTCGACCGAAGGCATCGCATTGCTCGGATCGGCGGTTACTGCCTCGGGCTGGGCAACCTCCGTCGTTTTCGTCGGCGTGACGCGCAGATCACCCGGAGCAAGCTGAATCGCCTCGGCCATGTCAGCCGCTGCGGCGGCAGCGGCGATATCTTCGGCTGATTTCTGGTCGCCGGCCTTGAGCACCTTCACGCCCAGCGAAAATTGATATGGCAGGCGCGGATCGGCATCCTTCATGCCGGTCCGGTTCTCGATCTTGGTGACTTCGCTGCTACCCATCCATTTCGAGCGGTCAATGTTGCGCATGTAGTTGGCAACGCGGGTGTTCGATTCGGCGACACCCTCCAGTGTCAACTGGTCGCCGACCTGCTTGAGGCCAGTCAGGCGCACGCCATCGGGAATGGTGACGACCAACTCGTCCAACAGATGGACCATCTGCGAGCGATTGGCTTGCAGCAGCTCGATGGCGTTCTTGCGGCCGATCAGCCGCGACTTGGTCTTGTCCAGTTCATTGATCTTCTCGATCCGCTTGTCCATCAGGGCGATTTCGCTCGCCAAGTAGGCGTTGCGCGCCGTCTGGTTGTCGACCACCGCGCCGGTGATCATGGACCACAGGAACACCACCAGAACACCGACTATCGCAGCGCCACCAAGCATGGTGTAGAACTCGCGCTCGCGCAGCCTGCGCCGCTCTGCCCGCCAGGGCAGCAGATTGATCCGTGTTGTCATGCGTCGAAGCTCCTCAAAGCGAGGCCGCAGGCAATCATCAATGCCGGTGCATCCTGCGCCAAGGCTTGCGCCTGCACCCGACTCGACAACGACATGCTTGCGAGTGGATTGGCAACCACACAGGGGACTGACAACTGGTCCTGCACCATGTCAGTGACGCCGATGATCGCGGCGCAGCCGCCTGCCAACACCACCTGGTCGACGCGGCTGTGTTCGCTGCCCGCGAAAAAGAACTGCAGCAATCGACTGATCTGCTGGACCATCGCTTCCTTGAAAGGCTGCAAGACCTCGACGTCGTACGACTCGGGCAATCCGCCCTGGCGCTTGGCGAGACCGGCATCCTCATAAGACAGTCCATAACGCCGCATCACTTCATCGGTCAACTGCTTGCCGCCGAAGACCTGCTCGCGCGAATAAATAGTGCGTTGACCCTTCAGCACCAACAAGGTGGTCATGGTCGCGCCGATATCGATCATCGCGATCAGCCCATCCTTCGAAACGGACAGTTGATCGACGATCAACTGGAACGCGTTTTCCATGGCGAACGCTTCGACGTCAATTACTTTCGCGGTCAGCCCGGCAAGGTCGAGCGCTGCGATACGAATGTCGACGTTCTCGGTCCGCGACGCGGCCAACAGCACGTTGACCATCTCGGGATTTTGGTTGACCGGGCCAATCACCTCGAAATCGAGGCTGACTTCCTCGATCGGGTACGGCACATATTGGTTTGCTTCCAACTGAACCTGGGCTTCCATGTCCGCTTCGTCGAGATCGGCCGTCATCGGGATGACCTTGGTGATCACCGACGAACCAGACACGGCAGCCGCCGCCAGTTTCGTCTTGGTGCCCGAGCGAGCAACCGCGCGCCGTATCGCGTCGCCAACTGCTTCCACCTCAACAATGTTTTTCTCGGACACCGCATTGGGGGGCAAGGGTTCGACCGCGTAATGCTCGACACGATAGCGCCCGCCAACCTGCGCCAGCTGCAACAGCTTTACGGCCGTTGAACTGATGTCTATACCCACAAGCGCGGGCGCATTTGAACTCAGTAGCCCCATGTTTTTCTCACCCTGACCCAATTGACGACGTGGCGACTTGTGAACCTGTTCTGAGTGAGCTTACACAAATTCAACAACTCCGCGCGATAAGTGCGTCACATCCGTAATGGTTCGCATCGTCGGATGGCGTGATCATATTGCTCTGCTGACGATGACGATACGGGTGAAATCAGCGTGCCGGGGCGACCGATGGCGGGCTTGGTGCAAGGCGGAGACTTCATTGATCTGCCCGCAAACCGCCTGCGTGGAGCCTGTCCCACATCATATTGAGGCTCTATACTCGACCGAATCCGTTCGAATGCAGCAACCATCCTTTTGATGAGAATCCCCCGTTTTCTCCGCTTCGCGCTGTACATGGTGCTGGCCGGTGTCATTGCTGCGGTCGCCGTTGTCGGGGTCGTCTACTGGTTGATCGTGCCCGGCCTCCCCTCAGTGGAAACGCTAAAGGACATGCGCCTGCAGGTTCCACTGCGCGTCTATTCCAGCGATGGCAAGCTGATGGCGACCTACGGCGAGACCCGTCGCATCCCGGTCACGATCGAGCAGATTCCCCAACAACTGCAACACGCGTTTGTATCAGCCGAAGACGCCGATTTCTACACGCATGGCGGCCTGGATTTCGGCGGCATCATTCGCGCGGTATGGCTGATGGTCAGCACGGGCAGCAAGCACGTCGCGGGCGGCAGTACGATCACCCAGCAGGTGGCGCGGAACTTCTTCCTGAGTTCCGAAGTGACCTTCACCCGCAAGATCTCCGAGATGTTTCTGGCGCTGCGAATCGAAAGCGCACTGAGCAAGGACGATATCCTCACCCTCTACTTGAACAAGGCGTTCTTCGGCAATCGTGCCTACGGCGTTGCGGCGGCGGCGGAGTTCTACTACGGCAAGACGCTGGATCAGCTCAGCCTGCCCGAGAACGCGATGCTGGCTTCGTTGCCGAAATTCCCGTCCACCGGCAATCCGCTGGCCAACCGCACCCGAGCCACACAGCGTCGCGACTACGTATTGGGTCGCATGTTTGAAAACAAATACATCGGCGCCGATCAATTGGAATCGGCCCGGCGTGAGCCTGACCTTTCCTACGCACACGAGCCACCGATCGAGATCGACGCCGCCTATCTCGCCGAAATGGTCCGACAGCAGGCGATTGCCCTGCTCGGCAACGAGGCCATGGACGATGGTTACGTTATCCACACCACGATCCAGTCGCCGCGCCAGGAAGCCGCCAATGCCGCCGTGCGTAACACCTTGCTTTCCTACGATCGCCGCCATGGCTGGCGGGGTGCGGAAGGCCATATCGAAATTGGTGACGACCCCGATGTTCAGGCGGCACTGTCCGAGTTCCGGTCTGTCGCCGGTCTGATCCCAGGTTTGGTCACGCAGGTCGATGCGAAATCCGCGACGGTGCAAATGGCTGATGGGCAAAGCGCAAAACTCGATATGGAAGCGGTGTCGTGGGCGCGGCCACAGCTCGACGAAACCCGACGTGGATCCGCTCCAAAAAGCGTGAATGCCGTGCTTAAGCGCGGCGATGTCGTGCGCCTCGCGCGCGCCACCGAGGAGACCTGGACCCTGTCGCAAGTTCCAAAGGCGCAAGGCGCACTGGTATCGCTCGATGTGGCGAACGGCGCCGTGCTGGCTCTGGTTGGCGGTTTCAACTTTCAGCGCAGCAAGTTCAACCGGGTCGTGCAAAGCGCACGCAATCCGGGATCCAGTTTCAAGCCATTCATCTATTCGGCGGCGTTCGACCACGGGTTCACGCCCGCCTCGATCGTCAACGATGCGCCGTTGTCGCTGCCAGATCCGTCGCGTCCTAACGGCATCTGGTCACCGTCAAACGACGACAACCGCTTCCGCGGTCCCATGCGCCTGCGCGAAGCGCTGACGAAGTCTGTCAACCTGGTGTCAGTGCGACTCCTGGACGCCATCGGCGTTCGTTACGCGCGAACCTACATCCAGCGTTTCGGCATTCCGCTGGAGCACATGCCGGCGAATCTGTCGCTGGCGTTGGGCACCGCTTCGGTATCGCCGTTGGATATGGTCCGGGCCTATTCGACCATCGCCAACGGCGGCTACCTGGTCGATCCGTATTTCATCTCCGAAATCGTCGACCGAGATGGCAAGGTCGTCTATGCCGCCAATCCGGGGATTGCTTGTCGTGACTGCCCGGAACGCAATGGCCAGGCCGCTGCCGAACCGCCCGCATCTTCACTGGACGGCAGCGCGCCGGTGCTGGTGCCGGCGCTGGATGTTCCAGCAACGCCACGACTGGCGCCACGCACACTGGACCCGCGCAACGATTTTTTGATTACATCGCTGATGCGCGACGTGGTCCGGCGCGGCACCGGATCCGGCGCAATGGTGCTCAAGCGCAACGACCTGGCCGGCAAGACCGGCACTACCAACGATCATCGCGACGCCTGGTTCTCCGGTTTCAACGATCAGGTTGCAACAACGGTGTGGACCGGTTTCGACGACTTCAGTTCTCTGGGTAATGGCGAGTTCGCTTCCAAGGCGGCCCTGCCGATCTGGATCGACTACATGCGCGAGGCACTCGCCGACATGCCCGAGCGCAACCTCGATATGCCTACCGGCGTTGTAAGCGTGCGCGTCAATCGCAACAGCGGGTATCTTGCCGACGCCGGTGATCCGGATGCCATGAACGAATTCATGAAATCCGAAGACGTCGACCGCCTCGCTGCGATGCCGCGTTACGAACTCGACGAAACCGAGCAGCACGAAGCCTACGACGTTTTCTGAGGGGTCGTTCCATGACACGCAACCGTCACGGCGATCAATCGCGCCGGCGCATCGCCGTCGAAGCCGCGCGCCTGATGAGCGAATCGGGTCTTCGCGATTTCCACGCTGCCAAACGCAAGGCGGCGCAACGGCTTGGCATCAACGACGAGGCCGCGTTACCGAGCAACCGAGAGATCGATGTCGCATTGCGCGAGCATCAGGCGTTGTTCCAGCCCGACCATGCCGGCCTCATCGCCGAACTGCGACGCAACGCTGCCGAGGCGATGCGATTCTTCACGCGCTTCCAGCCGCGCCTGGTGGGTGCCGTGCTTGATGGCAGCGCCGACGTGCATAGCGCCGTTTGCCTTCATGTGTTCGCGGAAACCGACACCGATGTCAACGTGTTCCTGATCGAACAAGGAATCGACTTCGAGGAGTCTTCGCGCAGCTTGCGCTATGGCCACGATGATCGGCGCGAAGCCGCCGTGCTTCGCTTTGCCGCCGATGGTCAACCGTTCGACTTGACCGTGTTGGCCGTCGACGACTTGCGCCAGCCGCCACTGGACCGGATCAGCGAACAACCGATGCAGCGAATGGATCGCCTGGCCTTGCTTGAGCTCCTCGCCCGTGACGGCTGAATGCTGGATGAGGTTGGCAGCTTGTCGTTTTCGCGCCGGCGCTCTACCGTTGCGCCGATGACATCCAGTCCCCCCGCCCCGCGCAGCCTGCGCCTGCTCAGTTGCAATATCCTCGCTGGCGGCAGCATGAGCCGCTATCGCGACTACATCACGCGCAGTGTGCATCAGGTGCTGCCGGGCAGCCGCAAGCGCGACAACCTCGACGGTCTTGCCAAACTGATAGGCGAATTCGATTTGGTCGGACTGCAGGAAGCCGATGCCGGCAGTTTTCGATCCGGCTTCCTCAACCAGACCCAATATCTCGCGGAAGCGGCCAGCTTTCCTTACTGGAGCCATCAACCGAACCGTCGCGTCTCCAAACTGGCGGCGTCGAGCAATGGGCTGCTGGCGCGTAACAAGCCAGATGAGGTCATCGACTATCCACTGCCCAGCCGCATCCCCGGCCGCGGGGCCTTGTGGACGCGCTTTGGCGAAGGCGATGACGCCCTCATCGTCATCGTGGCGCATTTGTCGCTAGGAGCGCAGGCGCGGGCCAAGCAAATGGACTTCCTTGCAGAACTGGTCGCCGACGCGCCCCGCACCATCCTGATGGGCGATCTCAACACCACCCACGACAGCCCGGAACTGCGCCGCTTCCACGATAAATGCGGCATGCTCACGCCAGTCGCGGCGCCGGCGACGTTTCCCAGTTGGGCTCCGCGCAAGGCCATTGACCACATCCTCGTTTCGCCTGATATCGTCGTCGAAAAACTGTGGACGCTGCCGCATCCGGTGTCCGATCACTTGCCGATTGCGGCGAATATCCAGATTCCGCTCGCGCACCGCCCGATGACCGACTGATCGATCGAGAAATTCGGCTGCTACCGCAGGTTTATTTTCGGGCACCGCGTGCAAAATGCGGACAACGAAGGCCACGGCTTCTGCAAGCAGCAAGACAAGAGCGAGTTGTACGACCGCATCCTGGCGTTTCTCGATGTCAAATTTGGTGGCGAGGGCGACGCGACCAACGACGCCACGGCTGCACACTAGTCGAACATGTGTATACACGGGCCTCATACGCTCTTGCCTGTTTGCTCTGGTTCGCGCTGCGCATCGCATTGCGATAACGAAGGCTCGGCTAGACTGTGTGGCATGAAATTCCGCTCACCCATTCACCTGTTTTCCTGTCGTTTTCTTGCATCGTTCGCCACGTTGGCGGCTCTACTACCGCTGGCTGCGCATGCCGTTGATCGCAGTGTGCAAAGAGCACGTTTCGGCGCGGCACTCGCTGCAAGCGAAACCGGCCGCGACGACTGGATGCGGATGGCGGTCGGCTTGGAAGACTATCCGCTATTCCCATACCTGGAATACACCGCGATCACGCGTAGCAAGCAGCCGCTACAAAAAAATGTTGTCGAAGCATTTTTGAAGCGCTGGCCAGACACCCTGCCCGCTCGCGACTTGCGTGATCGCTGGCTCCGCCAGCTTGGTAATTCCGGCGACTGGCGAACCTTCCTGACGGATTTCAAAGCCACGCCGGCGCGCGACATTGCCTGTCTGCACCTGCTGGCGCAAATCGCAACCGGCGTGAAGATCAATTACGCCATGCAGGTCGAACCCTTGTGGCTGCAAGCCAATTCATCGCCCGAAACGTGCGCGAGTGTATTCGCGAACGCGCAAGGTAGCGGCTATCTTGATCGCGCGAAAATCTGGCAGCGTATTGATCTCGCCTCGGAAGCGGCCAAGCCTGAAACCATCCGACGTGCCGCTACGTTGCTCGATGCATCCGATCGCGTCGTCGCATTGCGCACTGCCGACGCCATCGCCAATCCGGCTGGTACGCTGGCAAAGGCGTCAACATGGTCCGACCTGCCGAGAAATCGCGAAGCAATCAGCTACGGACTGCGTCGCTACGCGCGGAGCAACAGCGGCGCCGCGGAAACGCTTTGGGCGTCCTTGAAGGACAGGTTCAAATGGGATGCCGACCAGAAAAATCGCGTCCTCAACGCCATCGCCGTGTACCGCTCTACCAACTATTCGGACGATGCACTGACACGTCTGAACGCCCTACCGGAGGCCGCGACCGATGACGTGTCGCGCGAATGGCTGGTACGCACGGCACTCGCCAGCGGTGACTACGAAGCAACTTTGAAAGCGCTGCGATCGATGAAAGGCAAGCAACGCGGGGACGAACGGTGGCGCTACTTGGAAGCGCGCATGTTGAGCAAGCTCAATCGCAACGATGAAGCACGCACGTTGTATGCCGCCCTCGCGCGCGAAGCGAACTTCTATGGCTTCCTCGCGGCCGATCTGATCAATGCGCCGTATTCAATTTGTCCGATCGCCCTTGCCGAAGACAAGCGAGCGGAACAACGCATCGCCGAACAGCCGGACCTGCTGCGTGCGTTTGAACTTCACGCGCTGGGCATGTCTCCCGAAGCGCGTCGCGAATGGGATTTCGCGCTGACCAAGTTTGATCACAAACACCGCCTTCTCGCCGCCGATCTGGCGTATCGAACGGGCTGGTACGATCGCGCCGTATTCGCCTTGTCGGGCAATCCGGAAACTCAACGCATGTATGAGCAGCGTTTTCCCTTGGGCGAGCGCAATCGCGTTGTGCGCGATTCGCGCGCAGCCGGCATCGACCCCAGTTGGGCCTATGGAATCATCCGCGCCGAAAGCGCATGGATGAGTGATGCGCACTCGCAGGCCAACGCCTACGGATTGATGCAGTTGCTGCCGGCAACGGCCAAGCTCGTCGCCAGTGCCTACGACATTGCGTTTTCGGGTTCGGGTGCGGCCCTGTTCGATACCGATCTGAATATCTCGCTTGGCACGCGCTATCTCGGCATGATGGCGCAGCGCTATGACGGCAGCCCCTGGCTGGCCAGCGCCGCCTACAACGCGGGCGAAGCACCAGTGAATCGATGGCTGGCGGCACGCGGCAGTTTTGAGCCTGACTTTTTTATTGAAACCATTCCTTACAAGGAAACTCGCGAATATGTTTCGCGCGTACTCGCCTTCAGCGTGATTTACGATTGGCACCTCAATGGCAAGGTCGCGCCGCTGTCGAGCAAGCTGCCGAACATTGGGCAGGCTTATGTCGCGCCGAGCGACAGGTCCCCGCGCAAGGCTGTCGTCTGCGCGACCTCCGCCGCGCCTGCACTTGATGTCGATGTCGGTTCGACATCGCCTTCGGCACCCGTCGCATTGGAGCCTGCGCCTTGATCCAGTGGCCTCGCGGATCGATTGCTTCAGCACAGCAAGGTGCGCAGCGCGTACCGCGCTGTTCGATGGCCGTTGCCAATCTGGTCAAGCGTTTCGCCGGGCTGCCGCCCGCCGCCCCACCTTTCTCCTCGCAGAGAAACGTGGGCCAAAGATGCGCCCTTGGCGGGTCGGTCGTGCAATGAAGCCGCACGACTACGCGAGTTGGCTACGGGGTTCGCTGAAGGCGCATCCCTGCACCTGCAGCGAACTGGCCGAATCCATTCGGCCACCCTTCGGGCTTTCCTGCGCCACCTCGCCTCCCCGAATCGGTATGAAGTTCACAGGCACGCAGCGTCACTGCGTTGTCCGCCGCCAGCGGATGATGCTTCGTCTTCTGACCCACCCTCCCGTTCCTGTCG
>JBBSTF010000030.1:0-44254 GCA_038236135.1 Lysobacterales bacterium | reverse complement strand
TCGCGACGCTCGTCCCCACCGTCGCGCCACTTGGTAATGAATTCGTGCGGCGTCATGTGGCGGTAGATCTCCCCTGCTTCGGGATATTATGCCTGCGCACTCTTGTCACTCCCTGTTCCTTCGTCATTCCTGCGAAGGCAGGAATCCATTGTGATCTTCAGCTTTTCACCGAAATCATAGAAACGTCAAAATGGATTCCTGCTTTCGCAGGAATGACGAGGAGTGAGAAATCACAGTGCTGTTCCGTTCTGCGGAATCAGCACTCGAGACTCGAACGCATCAGGCCCAGCCGCCAGCTCTCGTTGCAGTCGATCATTGTCAATTTCCCGCTCCCACTTGGCGACGACGACAGTAGCGACACCGTTGCCGACGAGGTTGGTCATGGCGCGCGCTTCGCTCATGAAGCGGTCGATGCCGAGGATCAGGGCGAGACCGGCGACGGGGACGGATGGCACCACGGCCAGCGTTGCGGCAAGGGTGATGAAGCCTGCGCCGGTGACGCCGGAAGCGCCTTTCGAAGTGAGCATGGCGACGAGAAGCAAGGTGATTTCCTGAGTCAGAGTGAGGTCGACGTTCAGCGCTTGCGCGACGAAGATCGCGGCCATGGTCAGGTAGATGTTGGTGCCATCCAGGTTGAACGAGTAGCCGCTCGGAATCACCAGGCCGACCACCGATTTGGAGCAGCCCAGTCGTTCCATCTTTTCCATCATCGGCACCAGCGCCGTTTCCGATGATGAGGTGCCTAGCACCAGCAACAGCTCGTCGCGGATGTAGCGAAGGAACTGGAAGATGCTGAAGCCGGCCAGTCGCGCGATGCTGCCCAACACGAGCACCACGAACAGAACGCAGGTGAGGTAGAAACTGCCCATCAACTTCATCAGCGGGCCGAGACTGCCGAGCCCGTACTTGGCGATGGTGAAGGCCATCGCGCCGCCGGCGCCGATCGGTGCCAGGCGCATGATCATGCACATCATCCGGAAGAACACGGTGGAAAGCGATTCAAGCAGAGCCATCACGGGTCGACCGCGTTCGCCCAACCCCGTCAGCGCGAATCCGAACAGCAAGGCGACCAGCAACACCTGCAGCAAGTCGCCGTTGCCGGTGAATGCATCGGTGAAGGTTTTCGGGATGATGTGCAGCAGGAAACCGACCGTGCTCTGGTCATGCGCTTGTTGCGCGTAGGCGGCGACGGCGGAGGCGTCGAGTGTTGCCGGGTCGACGTTGAAACCGGCGCCGGGCTTCAGGGTGTTGACGACGATCAGGCCAATGACCAGCGCGAAGGTGGATACCACTTCAAAGTACAGGAGCGCCTTCACACCAACGCGGCCCACTTTTTTCAAGTCAGACACACCCGCGATACCAAGCACCACGGTGAGAAAGATGATGGGACCGATCAGCATCTTGATGAGAGCGATGAAGCCATCGCCCAGCGGCTTCAATTGCACGCCGACCGCTGGAAAGAAGTGACCGATGCTTCCGCCAATGATGATGGCGACCAGCACCCACAGATAAAGATGATGCGGAGAAACGGTTCGCGGCTGACTCACGGCACGGCCTATTAAAAACGTGGCGCTATTGAATCACCAACGCGCGGATCAATGGAGTGCGCAAGCGGTGGCAGAATGACGGCCTGCGCAGATTCGGATTCGGCGGGCCATTTGGAAGTGCAGCTATCGTGGATGGGGGCAACCGACGGTATCGATTCAGACGTGACCCGCCATTGCTTTAGGGTTAGACGGATTCCGCGACAACGGCTGCGCAACAGTCATGATCAAAATCACGCAACGCTTTGGAGAGTAAAGATGAATCGACCGTCCGCCCACCTGCTTACGCTTGCACTGGCAATTTCACTTGCAGGTTGCGCGTCGACAGCGCCATCCCGCGACGCGGCAGCGCAATACGATCTGTTGATCCGAAATGGCGTGGTCTACGATGGCAGCGGCAGTGCGGGCCAACTCGTTGACGTTGCCGTGCGAAACCAACGCGTCGGAGCGTTGCTGCCGGCGGGTAGCAATGCCAGCGCGACGCAGGTCGTGGATGCGAAAGGCTTGGCGGTCGCGCCCGGCTTCATCAACACCTTGAGCTGGGCGGTCGATTCGTTAATTGTTGACGGGCGCGGCATGAGCGACACGAAGCAGGGTGTGACGCTGGAGATATTCGGCGAGGGCTGGTCGATGGGACCGCTGAACGACACGATGAAAGCGGATGCGCTCAAGCAACAGGGCGACATCAAATATCCAATCGAGTGGACCACGCTCGGCGAGTACCTTGAGTTCCTGGCTGGACGCGGCGTGACGCCGAACATCGCGTCATTCGTTGGTGCCAGCACGGTGCGTATTCACGAGCTGGGGGAAGGCGATGTCAAACCGGACTCTGCTCAGCTGGCACACATGCAGGAGCTGGTGCGCGCTGCGATGCGTGAAGGAGCGTTGGGAGTCGGCGCATCGCTGATCTATCCGCCCGCGACGTTTGCGGACACTGAAGAGCTCACCGCACTCGCGCAAGCGGCAGCGGAATCCGGTGGCGGCTACGTCGCCCACATGCGCAGCGAGGCGGATCGGTTTCTCGAAGCACTCGACGACAACATCGCCATCGCCCGCGCTACCGGGGAGCGAGCCGAGTCCTACCACTTGAAGGCGGCAGGAAAAAAAAAACTGGCCGAAAATGCAGCAGGCGATCACGAAAATTGACGGTGCGCGCGCGCAAGGCCTGAAGGTCAGCTCAAACATGTATGCCTACACCGCGGGTGCAACGGGCGCGACGGCGAGCTTGCCGCCTTGGGTGCAGGCCGGCGGACACGACGCAATGATCGCGCGGCTCAAGCAATCGGCTGTGCGCAAGCGCGTGATTGCCGAAATGAGAGCGCCATCCGGCGACTGGGAAAATCTCTACAAACTGGCTGGCTCCGCTGATCGTGTGCAGTTCATCGGCTTCAAGAGCGACCGACTCAAACCCTTGACCGGCAAGACTCTCTCTGCCGTGATGGCGACGCGCGGCACGTCTGCGGAAGATACGCTGATCAACCTGATTATCGAGGACGATTCGCGCGTTGACACGGCGTACTTTTTGATAGGCGAGGAAAACGTCGAGCTAGGCCTGAAACAGCCGTGGGTGAGCCTGGGTTCTGACGCGGAATCGTCGGCACCAGAAGACGTGTTCCTGAAATCCAGCACGCATCCGCGAGCCTATGGCAACGTCGCGCGCTTCCTTGGCCACTACGTGCGCGATCGCAAGTTGATGTCGCTGGCCGAAGGCATCCATCGTCTGACGGGACTGCCGGCTGCGAACTGGAAGCTCAAGGATCGCGGCTGTCTCGCCGTGGGTTGCCACGCCGACATCGTGGTATTCGATCCAGCCACCATCATCGACCACGCCACCTACGACAAGCCGATGCAATACGCCAGCGGCGTAAACGATGTTTTCGTCAATGGCGTGCAGGTGCTGCGCGATGGCGAGCACACGGGCGCAACGCCCGGGCAGGTGGTGCGCGGGCCGGGTTGGTCCGGTCACGAAGGTGCGCCAATCCCACACTAGCGAATCTATCGGCCTAGTCCACGATGGACCCGCCGATATCGGGGTACTACTGGTTATTTTTTCTGGAGTATCGAGAAGTCTTCGATGCGCGGTGCCGCGACAAGCGCGGCATGGGGATCAACAGGTGATCTCGAAGAAGCCTTCGCTGATTGGGATTGTGGTCAGATAACAAGGGCGCGAATGGCGTGCACCTTCCGTCGCGACGTTGGCTTACGTCCTGCCATCGCGCATTGGCGCCGCGCCGATTCGAAGGTTGCGTATCCGCAAGATTGAACCTTCCCCGTCGCTCGGCATGTCACGGCACTTTGGAGTAGGGTGGACGCTGTGTTCGGTGTCGAACACACGGATTTCCCGGCGAAGTCCTTGCGTAAACGCCTCGGGCCGGCGCCTGGCCTGTGACGGCAATATGAGCCATTACCTTAAATGAAATCGAAGCTTCCCGGATTGAGAGGCAACCACCTGCTGGACGCCATGCCGGCGATCGAGTGGGAGCGCTTTGCGCCTCACCTCACACCCGTGACGCTTGGCCTGGGCGATGTCATCTACGAATCAGGAACAGCGCAACCCTGGGTCTATTTTCCAACCAATTCAATTGTTTCAATGCTCTACGTCATGGAGGACGGTTCGTCGGCCGAGATCGCGATCGTCGGCAACGAGGGACTGGTCGGCATTTCCCTGTTCATGGGCGGCGATACAACACCCAGCAGGGCCGTGGTGCAAAGCGCGGGACAAGCCTATCGCATGCGCGCGGAGTTCATCCGCGATGAGTTCGTTCTGGCCGGACCGGTGCAGCAGTTGTTTTTGCGTTACACCCAGGCACTGCTCACCCAGATGGGACAGACCGCCGTCTGCAACCGGCACCACAGCGTGGATCAGCAACTGTGCCGCAGGCTGCTGATGAGCCTGGATCGATTGTCGTCAAACGAAGTGGCGATGACGCAGGAGTTGATCGCAAACATGCTTGGCGTTCGTCGCGAAGGCGTCACCGAGGCCGCCGGCAAATTGCAGCGCGCGGGCGTCATCAACTACAGCCGCGGTCGTATCAAGGTTCTTGACCGTCCCCGTTTGGAACAATTGGCCTGTGAGTGCTATGAGGTGGTCAAGAAAGAATTCGCGCGCCTCCTGCCTTGGGAGGACGCCCAGCTCGTCGGCCCTGAAAATAGCGGGCCGCAACGTTAAGGTGTCGCGACTGGAGCGGTGCTGACGTTCCCTAAATTCGCTGCCACACAGACAGCCTCCTGATTTACCGTCACTGTCGGCGCGTTCGACTCAGTTCGTGCGCTTGGCAACTCGTCGGAAATCCACGCCGGACTTTACGGTGACCTTCCAGTGCCGTCGCGGGATTGCGTCCCGTCCAATCTAGAGAAACCCATGTCTACCTTGCCGCTTGCCGACCCTAGCAACCGATTGCTTGCATTGCTACCACCCAGGGAACGCGAACGAATTCTCACCGACGCAACGCTGATCGAGTTGCCATTCGGCGAAATCCTGTGGCAGCAAGGTGTTCGCATACGCCACGTCTATTTTCCGACGACGAGCTTCATTTCACTACTCACCAACGTCGATGACCGGATCCTGGAAGTAGGCATGGTCGGTGACGAAGGCATGTGCGGACATTCGCTTGTACTGGGGAGCGATACGGCACCGCTGCGCGCGCTGGTTCAAGGATCCGGCGAAAGTCTGCGATTCAAGGCTTCGGCGTTCAAGCAGCATCTCGAAGACAGCCCTGCACTGCGTAAACTGATGCTCGGGTATGTCCAGGTTCTGTTGGGCCAGCAGGCGCAGAACGCTGCCTGCACACGTTTCCACGTCGTCGAGGCCTGACTTGCGCGATGGCTGCTGATGACCCAGGACCGCGCGCGCACCAGTGAGTTCGACGTTACCCAGGATTTCCTGGCGTACATGCTCGGGGTGCGACGCGTTGGCGTCACTGCGGCCGCACGCATCCTGCAGTCGAGAAATCTAATCCGCTATTCGCGTGGTCACATGGACGTTCTTGATCGGGAGGGCCTGGAGGCGGCGGCTTGCGTGTGTTACCGAAGTGACCTGGAAACGTATAAACACGTACTCGGCACGCGCCGAAAGGCGCGGTCCTGAGTTGCACATCGACGCCATCGGAAGTGGCACGTTGTTGACCGCGTGACCCTCCTGCAAGTCGCTAGTCAGGATTGGTAGAACTGCCCGACCGTCTGTGGCTGAGGTCGAAACACGCGCGGAATCACCGATCAGTCGCTTCATCGGAAAACTTGTCGACCGTTCGCAGGGCTCGTTTGCCTGACGTGATCTTGCGCAGTCGCATCAGTCGAAGTGCGGCGGGGATCACCAGCATGGAAAGCAGCGATGCGGTGATCATGCCGCCGACCATCGGGGCGGCGATGCGTTGAATCACTTCCGATCCTGCGCCGGTGCCAAGCAGGACGGGGAGCAGGACGGTAGGGATCAGGGCGACGGTGAGAAACATGGGACAAACTGGCCCGCGCTGCACTCTGCGTGCCTGCAATGCGTGCGCTAGCCGCGAAAGAGGCTGTTCGACACACCTTCGCTATCAACGCCAGGCTGCCAAGCGCTGCGTCTGTACAACGGACCAAGGCAGTGCATTGGCGACCGCCTGAAATGCTCCCCGCATTCCAGATAACCTAAATGCATGATACCCTACCCACCTATACTATTTCGTTGGTGCGCCATGGGTCATACCGTTCGTGGAAAATCGAAGCTACTGGCTCGCGTGCGCCGCATACGCGGGCAGATTGAAGCATTGGAACGCACGATCGAGGCTGAAAAGAGCTGCTCCGATGTCCTGCACCAGATTGCCGCCGTGCGTGGCGCTATCAATGGCCTGATGTCGAACGTTCTTGAAGACCACATCCAAACCCACGTCGCCAACCCTGCCATCACCGATGTCGCCGAACGGACGCAGGGCGCTGATGAGTTGATTGACGTTATTCGTACCTACCTCAAATAGTCAAAGGAACCCAAGATGGGCCAAAAAGACAATGACGCTCAGAAGCCCGACTTGGCGGAGCAGGCGAAAGAGCGGACCGCCGTGCCTGCAGCGCATGAGATTGATGACGAGCGCGATCACGAACATGTGCTGGAATGGACCGAAATGGTCCGAATCGCCTTGGTCGCGCTCGCCGGTGCGGCCGTGTGGTTCCAGCTATGGGAGCCGTTGCCTTACCTGAGTGTGATTGGCGTTGTCGGCCTGCTGATTGGTGGCTGGCCGATCTTCAAGGAAGCCTTCGAGAACATCCTGGTCAAGCGAATGACGATGGAGCTGTCGATGTCCATCGCGATCGTTGCGGCGGCGGCAATCTCCGAGTTCTTTACAGCGCTGGTGATTACTCTGTTCGTGCTGGTCGCCGAAGTGCTCGAAGGCATGACCGTGTCGCGCGGTCGCCGTGCCATCAAGGACCTGCTCGACTTCCTGCCTCGTGCTGTCACCGTACGCCGCGCAGGAAGCGTAACGGAAGTAGCTGCGGACACGTTGGCCGTGGGCGATGCGGTGCTGGTCAATCCAGGTGGCCGTATTCCGGTTGACGGCACCGTGATCTCCGGCGACTCGTTCGTCGATCAATCCCGTATCACTGGCGAATCGATGCCGGTCGAAAAGATCGCCGGGACATCCGTGTTCGCAGGCTCAATCAATCAATCGGGCGCACTTGAAATCCGCACCGAACGCATCGGCCGAGACACCAGCTTCGGCAAGATCATCGAGGCGGTTGAGCAAGCCGAGCGCTCCAGGGCCCCCGTGCAACGCCTGGCGGACCGCTTGGCTGGATATCTTGTCTACCTGGCACTGGGCGCCGCGGTGCTGACCTATCTGCTGACCCGTGACATCCGCGCAACCATCTCGGTAGTCATCGTCGCCGGCGCCTGCGGCATCGCCGCTGGCACGCCTTTGGCGATTTTGGGAGCGATCGGCCGGGCAGCGCGCGCAGGCGCTATCGTCAAGGGTGGCTTGTTCATTGAACAGCTCGGACACGTGGACACGGTGGTGTTGGACAAGACCGGCACACTCACCTCTGGCGAGCCAGCTGTGCGCGAAGTGCTCCCAGCGGCGGGTGTCGAACTGATGGCGCTGCTCGATGCCGCCGCGTCGGCCGAAATTCGCTCCGAACATCCCTTGGGCAAGACCATCGTCGCGTATGCCCAATCGCAAGGGCGATCAATTAAGGAACCTGAGTCGTTTGGATACACACCCGGGCGCGGCATCAACGCGACTGTAAACGGCGACGTCGTTTTGATCGGCAATAAGGCCCTCATGCGGGATCATGGAATCGACGTCGCCGATGATCTGCTAGTCCAGCATCCCGATGCATCCGAGGTGTTCGTGGCACGCGCCGGTACGTTGCTCGGTGCCGTTGTGATTGCCGATACCGTGCGACCCGAAGCCCGTCAGGCAGTCGATGCCATCCATGCAATGGGAATCAAGACCATCTTGTTGACCGGCGATGCGCAGGCGGTGGCCAATGTAGTGGCGAGCCAGATGGGGATCACCGAAGTAGCTGCGGAGCTGTTGCCGGAAGACAAGCTAGAGCGGATCAAAAGCTTGATGGCCAGTGGTCGGAAGGTGGCAATGGTGGGTGACGGCGTCAACGATGCACCGGCACTCGCGCAAGCCACGGTAGGTGTTGCCATGGGTTCGGGCACCGATGTAGCGCGCGAGAGTGCAGACGTGGTCCTTCTCGGCAACGACCTGCTGAAATTTGCCGAGACCTTGGCCATTGCGCGCCGCACCCGTAGGATCATCTGGCAGAATTTTGCTGGAACCATCGCAGTGGATGTCCTGGGTATCGGGCTTGCTGCGTTCGGGTTCCTCAATCCCCTGATTGCAGCTTTCATCCACGTAGCGTCCGAAATGACTTTCATCCTTAATTCGGCGCGGCTACTTCCATCGCGCTCACGCACCGCCACGGGCGCGGAGATATCTCTTGCAGAGGAAAATTCACTAGCGTCGGTCCAAGCCAACCGATGAGCAAGCCGTCGCCGTGCGTTGAGGTGTGCAAGATCGATCGGCCAAGCGGTTGGTGCATCGGGTGCGGGCGGACAGTTCAGGAAATTCGGAATTGGAATGCGATGCCACCCTATTCCCGAAAAAGGGTTTTTGGTGAGTTGCAACGGCGGATTGCTCGGCTTCGTGAGCGAAAGGCTTCAGCCTGAAAACTGGCGCGTTGGTGATTCACGGAGAAACTTGATCGGGCCAACATTCCTCGCGAGAGCACTGACAGATAGACGAAATGTTGATGTCGCGGTAGCGGAAAAGCGTTAGCAGCCAGAGAACGAATAGATCGACCTCAAGGTTCGCGAACGACGCCAGTTCCATCGCTCAAACAGCGGCAACCTCCGGATGCGCACGCCCATCGGCGATCTGTGTGCTGACCGCGATTGCGGCCACGAAGATGAATCCATACTCAACTAATGCTGCCCGAAACGTCCCGGCCACGCTTACTGCAATCACGGTCAGTCTCGGTGAAACGTCAACGCGTCGCTTAGATTTCAAAGAGCACCAGACATGGTGGGGACGAGCTACGATAAATGTATGCGCCATCCATCATGGTGATCGTCGCGTTTTGCCGGACGCAAGCTCGCGCCGTCGCATCAGTCGAAATGCGGCAGGAATGACCAGCATGGAGAGCAGCGGTGCGGTGATCATGCCGCCGACCATCGGTGCGGCGATCCGCTGCATGACTTCCGATCCGGCTCCCGTTCCTAGCAGGATCGGCAGCAGGCCCGCAAGGATCACTGCAACCGTCATGGCCTTGGGCCGCACGCGCAATAGGCTTCCTTCGAGGATGGCGGCGTCGAGTTCTTTTTCGCCCGCTTGGGGGTTGTTGGCAAGCTGGCGGTCCCAAGCTTGTTGCAGGTACAGCAGCATGATGACGCCGAACTCTGCTGCGACACCGGCAAGTGCGATGAAGCCGATGATCGTCGCGACGGAAATCGCGTGGCCAAGCAGCCAGACCAACCAAAGGCCGCCGACCAGAGCCAGCGGAAGGGTGACCATGATGACCAACGCGTCACCCACTCGGCCGAACATCAGGTAGATCAGCAGGAAGACCACGCCCAACGTAGCCGGCACGACCAGGCGCAGTCGTTCCAATGCACTTTGCAAATACTCGAACTGTCCCGACCACGCCAGCGTGTAGCCGGTCGGCAGTTCAACTTTTTGCGCGATGCTCGCCTGCAAGGATTTGACCTGCTTCGCCAGATCCTGATTGTTGGTGTCGACGTAGACGTAGGTCGCCAATTGGCCGTTCTCGCTCTTGAGCATCGGCGGTCCGGCGCTAAGTCCGATCTCGGCCACTTGTCCAAGAGTGACTTGGCTTCCGCTTGCCGTCACGATCGGCATTGCGCGCAAAGCGGCGACCGAATCGCGCTGTGATCGCGGATAGCGCAGCACAATCGGGTATCGCTCCAGGCCTTCGACCGTCTGGCCGATGGGTGCACCGCCAACGGCCGTGGCAATCAGCGACTGCACCTTCGCCTGACTCAATCCATACCGCGCAGCCGCTTGCCGACGCACGGTGATATCCACGTAGCGCCCACCGGCAGCACGATCGGAAATGACTGACGTGACTCCGGGAACTTCCTTCGCAACCGCTTCGATTTTCGAGGCCAACTGCTCAAGCTGGTTTGTATCCGGTCCCAGCACTTTGATACCGATGGGGCTCTTGATGCCCGTAGCCAGCATGTCGATGCGATTGCGGATTGGATAGACGAACAGGTTGCTGATACCCGGCACCTTCACCGCCGCATCAAGTTCGCCCTTGAGCTTCTCGATCGTCATGCCGGTGCGCCACTGATCCTTTGGCTTGAAGGTGATGGTCGTCTCGAACATGGTCAACGGCGCCGGATCGGTCGCGGAATCTGCGCGGCCAGCTTTTCCGAATACGTGATCAACTTCCGGAACGGTCTTGAGCATGCGGTCGGTGAGTTGCAGCAGTTGTGCCGCCTTGCCAGCCGACAATCCCGGTAGTGCGGTTGGCATGTAGAGCAAGGTTCCTTCATTGAGGGGCGGCATGAATTCGCTACCCAGCCGGCTCCACGGAAGTACCGCAGAAAACATCAGTAACGTCGCCGCGAACAAGACCATCTTCGGCGCGCGAATCACCCAATCAATCAGCGGCCTGTATGCGGCGGTCAACACACGATTGACTGGGTTGGAGTGCTCGGGCCGGATGCGACCACGCACGAGGTAGCCCATCAACACCGGGATCAGGGTGATCGACAATCCCGCCGCCGCCGCCATCGCATAGGTCTTGGTGTACGCGAGTGGCTTGAACAACCGACCTTCCTGCGCACCCAGGGCGAAAACCGGCATAAAGGACAACGTGATGATCAGCAGGCTGACGAACAACGCCGGGCCGACTTCGGCAACCGACGTACCGACCAGACTCCAGCGTTCGGTAGTCGTGGGTTCCTTGCGGTCTTCGTTGGCCAGTTGCCAGGCCTCGATGTGTTTGTGGGTGTTCTCGATCATCACCACGGCCGCATCGACCATCGCGCCGATCGCGATCGCGATACCGCCGAGTGACATCAGGTTCGCGCTGACACCCTGCCAGCGCATGACGATAAAAGCCGCCAGTACACCGAGTGGCAAAGTGATGACGGCGACCAGCGATGAGCGCAGGTGCCAGAGGAACAACGCGCACACGAAGGCGACAACCAGGAATTCTTCGAGCAGCTTGTGCGACAGGTTGTCGACCGCAGCGCGAATGAGCAGCGAACGGTCGTAGGTGGTCACCACCTCGACACCCTTGGGCAGGCTTTGTTGCAGTTCCGCCAGTCGCGCCTTCACCGCATCGATGGCAGTGAGCGCGTTCTTGCCCGAGCGCAGAATAATCACACCGCCAGCAACCTCGCCCTCCCCGTCCAACTCCGCGATACCGCGACGCAGTGTTGGCCCGCGACGAATCTGGGCGACCTCGCGCAACAGGACGGGCACAGCGTTGTTACCCGTCATTATCGGAACGGATTCGAAGTCTTCGCGCGAGGCGAGATAGCCCTCACTGCGCACCATCAATTCCGCTTCGCCCTGCTCGATCACCGAACCGCCGGTTGCGCCGTTGGCGTCCTTGATAGCTGACTCGACCTGTTGCACGGTCAGTCCGCGCGCTGCTAAAGCCTGCGGATCGACGACAACCTGCCAGGCCCGCACCATGCCACCGATGCTGGCGACTTCGGCGACATCAGGCACCGTCTTCAGGCGATAGCGCAGAAACCAATCCTGCAACGCGCGCAGTTCACCGAGGTCATGCTGGCCGCTGCGATCGACGAGTGCGTATTCGTAAATCCAGCCGACGCCGGTGGCATCTGGGCCGAGCGCCGGGCTTACGCCGTCAGGCAGCTTGTCGCGCACCTGGCTGAGGTATTCGAGCACACGCGAACGCGCCCAGTATGGGTCGGTGCCGTCGGCAAAAAGCACGTAAACATACGAGTCGCCGAAGAACGAAAACGCGCGCACCGTGGTTGCACCGGGCACCGACATCATCGTCGTGGCCAGCGGATAGGTGACCTGATCTTCAACAATTTGCGGAGCCTGGCCGGGCCAACTGGTGCGCAGGATCACCTGCGTATCGGACAGGTCCGGCAACGCGTCCAGAGGTGTGCGTGTTACCGCAATGACGCCGGCGATCGCCAACGCGGCGGCCGCGACCAGCACCAGAAAGCGATTGGCGATCGACCAGTGAATAATGCGGGCGATCATTGCTGCTGCCCCGGCTTCGGGTTGTCGCGCGGCGCGGCCATCTCGTCCATCGCGGGCTTGTCGTGTGGGTTGTCGGCTCCGGGATCGGCTTCCGACATGTCCATGCCCGACATGTCATCAGCTGACGGCGTGTCGCCAGTCTTATCGTCGACATCCGGCGCGGTCAATCGATCCAAAGCGCCCGAAAGACTGGCTTCGGAATCGATCAGGAACTGTCCCGAAACGACCACTCTTTCGCCGCCAGCCAATCCTTTGATAATTTCAGTCTTGCCACCTGCCGAGCGACCGGTGACCACGCGAACGGGACGGAAACGACCTTCGTCTTCCGCCACAATCACGCGCGCATTTTTGCCTGACGCCACGAGCGCTTCTTCAGGCACCAATGGATGGCTTTCGCCCGCAGCACTGGCGAATTGAAGGTCAGCGAACATGCCCGGCGCAAGACGATGACCGGGATTGTCGAGCACGATGCGTGCCATCTGGGTGCGAGTGCCAATGTCGAGATTCGGCAACAGCGATTCGACCTCGCCATCGAATGTTTCGCCAGGGAAGGAACTGACGGTGGCGACGACGCGATTGCCTGGTACAACGCCAGCTGCCTGTTCCTGTGGGATGGCAGCTTCCACCCAGACGGAGTCCAAACCGTTGACTGTCATCAATGACATGCCCGCTTGCACGCGTTGGCCCTGTCGCACGTCAAGCGTACTGACCACGCCGTCAGCCGGCGCACGCAGCACCACGCGCGGATTGCCACCGCGCAGGCCCGCAATCTGGCTTTCATCCATGCCCAACACCAGCAAGCGATTGTGTGCAGCACTCTGCAAGGCACGGGCATCGGCGGAATCGGCGCGGCCGAGTGCCAGATATTCCTGTGCGGCCGCGCTCCACTCGGGCGCGACCATTTCGGCCAGCGCCTGACCTTTCTTCACTGATTCGTACGGCGCGCGTACGAACAGTTTTTCAATGACACCATCGGCGCGTGCGCTGATCTCGTACGCCGCTCGCATGTCCCAGGCAACGCTGCCTGGCACGCGAGCGCCCGCTGACAAGGTGCCGATTTCCACCTTCGCCGTGCGCACACCCAGGTTCTGCCGAGTGCCGCCATCGACTGTGACCACGTTCGCATCCGCAGGGCCGCCGTCCGCATATTTCGGGACCAGTTGCATATCCATGAATGGTGATTTACCTGGCTTGTCGAACTGCTTGTCGGGGACCATCGGGTCGTACCAATAGAGCGGTTCGCCTTTGGCAGGTGTCGTGGACTCGGCGTATTTGGGCACCAGTTCCATATCCATGAACGGCGATTTACCTGGCTGGTCGAAATGCTTGTCAGGAGCCATCGGGTCAAACCAGTACAGGACCGGTTTATCGCTGGCAGCGGCAGGCTCCGGCATGGCGGCGTGACGCGTGCCGAGCCAATAGCCGGCGCCGCCTACCAGCGCGAGTGCAGCAACCATCGTCGCCACCCAGGCAGCAGAAGTTTTGCGGGAGCGATTCATCGTGCGATCTCCGTGTTGCGTGAAGCAGCGCCATCGAATGGATCGCTGTCGGGCAGCAAATAGGCCAGTTCAACCCATGCCTGACCCCACGCCGCAAGCAGGTCGGCGTAGTCGAGACGGGCATCAATTTCATCGCGGCGCGCATCGAGCCACTCCTGCAATGAAGCACCGCCAGAATAGGCGGCTAGAGCAGTGCTGGTCCGATCACCCGAGAGCGGCAGCAAGGTGTCGCGCGAGCGGGTCACCTGTCGACCAACTCCCTCCCATCGGGCAAACGCCTTGCGCACGGATTCGGCCTGCGTTCGACGCGCATCCTCACGGCTGGCGCGCAAGGAATCCAGATCGGCATTCCGGGCCGCGATGCCGCGATCCTGACGATTGCCGGAAAACAACGGTAGGCCAATGCCAATTTCCAGCCAGGCAACGTTCGACGCACCAGCGCCGCGCCGAGCGACGCCCGCACCAACATTCCAGTCAGGTCTCTTCTCCGCACGCGCCAAGGTCAATGCAGCTTGTGCCGCGGCTTCTTGCGTATCCCAGCTCAAGAGCGGTCCCTGGCGATCAAGCGTCGACAACAGTTGAGCTTCGGGCACCGGGGCCTTTGCGAAATCGGGTGGCGAACCGACGGAACCTGTTGGCATTTCTCCCAGCCAGCGCTGCAAACCAGCGCGGGCCTGCTCAATGCGCGATTCGGCATCGTCGATGCGGTTCTGCAATTGCAGGTCAGTGCCGCGCGCCGCCAGCGCATCGCTCGCCGAACCGCCTCCACCGGACAGGCGTGCTCGCGTCGCACGCACCGCGAGCTTTGCCTGATCGCTCAAATCCTGGAGCAAGTCGCGTTGTTGCTGCGCAGCCCACAACTGCACCCACGACGTTGCCGTCGCGCGCTTCACATCCAGCGTGGTGGTGATCGCTCGTGCGTCGGCCTGTGCGAGTAGTGCCTGCGCCATGTCGCGCCGGGCGTTGCGCTTCGCTCGCGACGGCAGCGCCTGGCTCATACCGATGCGGCGCATTGTCATCCGATCATCGGCAACGGTAAACGCATCCGGACCATTGATCGGAAGATTCTGGATGCCGAAAGCCAGCGTGGGATCCGGCAACGCATCGGCGCGCACGAGTTCTTCCGATGCCGCCCTACTGGATGCATCGCGTGCCAAGAGGATCGGGGCGCGTTCGACCGCCCGCTCCACGACTTCTTGAAGCTGCAACACATCGGCCGCTGCAGACACGCGCGGCAATGGCGTGACTGCCAGCAGTGCCAAAAAAATCCAACGCGCGAAGGCGCGACGAGAACCCAAGGGCGACGGTGATGACGTACGGCCAGAAAACAGTGAAATGTTCATAGCAACTCCGATCACACAAACACGGGTGCGCGGCGACTGCATCGCAGTAGCTGCGCGAAGTGGATATGAGACGGAGCCCTAGATTAGCAGGCGGCAGTAGCGGACCCGCGGTGGTGGATGCGAGCGTACGACGGCGACATCAGACAGGAACCCGGAGTGCTCGAGTCCATCTGAAACTGTCAGCAGGAAACTGACGGGCGGCAAGCCCAGCGCCGGGACGGCCGGAACAACGTAGGTCGTTGGCGAGGTAGCGTCAGGCGTGCAATGCTTCTGGCAGACCGCATCTGGTGCTTGGCTTGGGTTGGACGCCATCGCCGGGCAGTCCCCGATCGCCGTTGTCGTTGCGACACCCGACATCGTGCAAGCGTAAGACGCCATCGCAAACTGCTGGTAGAGCAGCGATGCGATCAACAACAGAAGGTGGAGCGAGCGATGGCGCATAAGCCGGGACATACGCAACATCATAACCCTGCTGGATGCAGCCCAAATTGACGCCGATCAATTCATTGCAATCGCTGCAAGCAAAAAGTCTGAGCCATGTCCAGACTTTGATGTTCACATCGTCGCGGGTTCTCCATTAAAGTCAGGTCGATTGCTCGCCGCTACTTCATCACCTTCACCCAACCAATACCCGTGTCTCGCCGCACGCCTTTCGGAACAATCACCATGAAGTCACAAACCGGAAACATACTGACCACGACCGCCGTCCTCGTACTGTTGGCCGCGGGTGTAGCAGCCGCGTTCGTTTGGTCAGGCGCTTACAACATTGGCGCTGACAATCCGCATTGGAGCGTTACTCACACGATCCTCGACAGTCTGCGGGAGCGGTCGATTGAGTCGCGCCTCGACGGCATCCAGACCCCCGACCTCGAAAACCCCGAGAGCATCAGGCTGGGCGCCGTGAATTACAGCGCCATGTGTACCGGCTGCCACTTGGCTCCCGGTGTAGAGGACACCGAAATCCGGCCGGGCTTGTATCCAATGCCTCCAAACCTTACGAAGGCGGGAGTTGAAGATCCTCGACACACTTTCTGGATTATCAAGCACGGCATCAAGATGTCGGCGATGCCGGCCTGGGGCAAAACTCATACCGACGAACAGATGTGGAACATGGTGGCCTTCCTGCAGAAACTGCCCGGCATGTCACCTGGTCAATACGAGCGGTTGGGAGGCAAGCCACCGGCCGAGGATGACGATCACATGCACGAGGGTGGCGGCGATCATCACGACGGCGCAGCGCACGATGAATCCCCACAAAGTTCGCATGATGCGATGGATGCCGAGCAGGGTGAAATGCACACGCATGCCGACGGGACGACCGAGCGCCATCCTCCCTCTACCGTGCCTGACGAGAAATCAGCTACCGTCAAACACCACGCCGATGATGGTCATCAACATTAAACCAAGGGCGACATCAATCATGAGGATGGACACGATGAGAATTCACACGTTGAACTTTTTCCTGGCAATCAGCCTGATAGCGATACCACTGCATGCGAGTGCCCATGAGTCGAAGACGGCCGCGCCATCGGCGAGCACGATCGATGAGTCGGCAAAAGCTGCCGTGGCGGTAGTCGACCAGTTTTCCAAAGCGATGATCGATGGCGACGTGGAGAATGCCGGGAAGTATTTGGCGGACGACGTTCTGGTTCTTGAAACCGGTGGCGCGGAGCGATCCCGCACCGAATACCTTGGTGGCCACGCGATCAGTGATTCTGCATTCCTCAAGGGCTCTCATAGCGAGATCAAGCATCGCGTCGCTCGATCGGATGGAAACCTGGCCTGGGTCGGCACGGAAAGCGAACTACACGCCACCCCTAACGGCCAATCGATGGCCTTTCGCAATACCGAAACCATGGTGCTTCGCCGCGACGCCGGGCAGTGGAAAATCGTACACATCCATTGGTCGTCCAAGTCGATGCGTCCAGGCCCTGGCCAGTAATCGCTATTAGGGGAGAACAGAAAATGGCCAAGTACGTGAAATTCGGCGCCATGATCACCACGTCCACAGCGGTGATGTTTGTTCTGATGTATCTCAACACCTATGCCGTTGATCACGTGTTCTTCAGCGAAACGCGTTTTTATATGGCATTCATCATGGGCGCTTCCATGGCCGTGGTCATGCTGTTGTTCATGCTCAAGATGTACGAGAACAAGACAGCCAACCTCGCAATCCTATTGGGAAGCGTGGCCGTCTTCGGGATCGCGCTGTGGCTGGTCAGAAGTCAGGCAACGGTCGAGGACGTGTCGTACATGCGGGCGATGATTCCTCACCACTCGATCGCCATCCTCACCAGCGGTCGCGCGCACATCCGCGATCCGCGCGTTCGAAAATTGGCCGATGGAATCATCGAAGCGCAGGTGCGTGAGATCGCCGAAATGAAGCAGTTGATTGATGATCTGGAGGCGAACCCTGTCCCAGTCGATGCGCCGGATATCAAAGCCGTGCCGGCGAACTAGATGAGCACTGACGAAAATTCCGCCCACGTGGGATTGATCGCCAGCAATCGCGATGAGACCCGAGTGCGCCATGCACGGTGCGTACGCGAGCCACGCGTGACCAGGTTCCATTAGATGGGACCTGCGCCAATTTCAGACTGTTCCAGCGCGTTAGCCGGCTGTGCGACCGAGTCGCTCAACAGTGAGTGCTTCTGTATCACCCTGGATACGTCCGCCCTGCGAGGTGTACTGCAATCGCAACTGCAGAACCCCGATCTTTTCGACCTGATCGAAGAACGCTGTCCGCACCTGTTCGCCTCGCATCCGGTTTTCGTTACTCCAGTCCATCGTGATTGTATGGCGGACATCGTTCGCAAGGTCACCGAAGTCGTGGCATTGCCAACGTATCGCGAAGCTGTACTGGCATACGCGCCGGACATTGCCCGTCATGAGCCAGGCGGCGCAGCCGGCGTGTTCCTTGGTTACGATTTCCACGTCACAGAAGGCGGACTCGGCCTGATCGAAATCAATACCAATGCCGGCGGCGCGATGCTCAGTGTGGCGCTGGCGCGCGCGCAACGTGCCTGCTGCGGGCCATTGCAGGACATGAGCGCCGCGGCTGACGAAATGGAACACGCCATTGTCGACATGTTTCAGAACGAATGGCGGCTGAGTCAACGTGATAGAACCCTGCGCTGCATTGCGATCGTCGATGAATCACCGCAGCAGCAATACCTGTATGCCGATTTTCTGCTGTTTCAGGATTTGTTCCGGCGCAATGGCATCGAAGCCATCATTGCCGATCCATCCGAGTTGTCGCTGCGCGATGGTGTGCTTTGGTACGACCAAACGACTGTGGATCTGGTCTACAACCGGTTGACAGATTTTTCGTTGGACGACCCCGCCAACGCGACACTACGCGAAGCCTACCTGCAGAACGCCGTGGTTTTGACGCCGCATCCCCAAGCGCACGCGCTGTACGCCAACAAGCGCAACTTGGAACTGCTCAGCAATGATCGGCAACTGCAAGCGCTGGGCGTACCGACGCGTAGCCGCGACATCCTTCTGGCAGGAATCCCTGCAACGAACCGTGTAGATCCCGCCGACGCCGAGCGCCTTTGGTCACAGCGGCGCGGCCTGTTCTTCAAACCGGCCAGCGGCTTTGGCAGTCGTGCCGCTTATCGGGGGGACAAACTCACCCGTCGGGTCTGGGAGGAAATCCTAGCTGGCGACTATGTGGCCCAGGCTATCGTTGCACCAGGACAGCGCACGCTCTCACGTGAGTCACCACAGCAGACGCTGAAGTTCGATGTGCGCAACTACGCATACGACGGGACAGTGCAGTGGCTGGCAGCGCGGCTCTATCAAGGCCAGACGACCAACTTCCGTACGCCGGGCGGCGGTTTCGCGCCGGTTTACGTTCAACCGCACGTTGCGAGCGCCGATTGATACGACTCGGCCCGGGATCGCGACCTTCCCTCATGATGACGCCTTCGCCGCCTTGAGTTCGGACCATGCGTTCCGAAGTACGCGCGTAGCCGACCGCAGGAACATCAACAGCAATCCGACCGCGATCAGCAAGTCGGGCCAACCCGCCCCGAACAGCCAAACACCCAGCGCTGCCGCCAGGACCGCGAACCCTTCAAAGACATCATTGCGCGAGCACTCCCACACGGATGACATGTTGATGTCGCCGTGTCGGAAAGGGGTCAGCAGCCAAAGACAGAATGAATTGGCCGCAAGGTTCGCCAACGCCGCCAGTCCCATGCTCTCGAACAGCGGCACTCCAGGATGCGAAAGCCGGTAGACGATCTTTACTCCGACCGCGATCGCGGCCACAAATATCAAGCCGCCCTTGACCAGAGCCACCCTGGACTTGGCGACTAGACTCGCTCCAATCACGGCCAGGCTCAGGGCATAGGTCAACGCATCGCCAAGATTATCAAGCGCTCCGGAAAGTAGCGACGACGAGCCGCTATGAACGGATGCGGCAATCATCATGATGAACGTCGCAGCATTGACGGCCAGCACGATGTTCAAGACACGCCTTTGGCGCGCCTGAAGTGCGCTTACATCGATGGTCACTTGGCAACAGCTATCGCCCATTTTTCTCGCTCCTGTCAGCTTCAATCGGAACATGAGTGAGATGAACGAATGGAGCAAATCGTGGTTGTAATGCAAACGAAGGCTTGACTCTGGAGTCAAGCCAAGAGTTATACATAAGCAGTACTTCTGTCCATGGCTGACCCTGGTATGAAAATTGGCGAACTCGCCCGACGTTGCGACGTCAACATCGACACCATCCGCTACTACGAACTGCAGGGGCTTCTGCCTGCGCCCGATCGGCTTGCGTCTGGCTATCGCCCCCACGAAGCGCAAATGGGTGTCGCGCCATTGCGATGGACCGTGAAGGCGCAGCGAAGACGGAGCATGAATGTTGAATCCACCCAGGTAGGCAACCTGCTCATCCACGATCAGCAGCTGCGGTGGTTGCGTCGATTGAACACGAGTGGGCGTCCAGACGACCAGCGGCAGCTCCAGTGGAAGTCGACTCCGTGTTCTCGCAGACGGCCGATGTCGGTATTGGAGAGCGTGAAGAACGACCCGGCGTGATCGGCGCGCAGCGCTACCGAGACCCCCGCCGGGCAGCCGCGAGCAAAGCTGCAATAAAGATCGCCCCGATCCCGTCGGAGGCAAAGATATAGCTCTCAAAGCGTTTCGAACGCGTGGCTGCCTGCACGTCCACCAGAATTGCTTCATAGAGCAGATCGCCTTCGGCATAGACCGACCGATCGCCTACTTCGAGCGTTGCTCTCTCATTCTTGATCATCGCGGCAGTGCGATGTTGCACGTAAATCGTGCTTAGTGTCGTCGATACGGATTGCGGAAGTATCGGCAGGACACAACAGGTTCAATCAAGGCAACTCGCCGTTACGAAAAAGTTCGGCGCGCTCTACGAGATTGATCATATGCGCCGCTGCGTCGATCGTTAGCGGGTGGCGTGTGAAACCAGCACGCGGCGTGATGAAGTCCGCCATGTCGCGAGCCAGTTTGAGTTGGTGCCCCGTCGCGGTGGCAAGCAGTGATGTCACCAGACTCTCCAAGGCGATGATGCGACTGTTCAGCGCCATCAATTCGGAGTCCGACATCACGGGCAGCGATGTGGCCGGATCTGCCGATCCAGGCTTCACCTGCGCGTCGCCAGCCGCTGCACCGCCGTCGTTATCCCACCTGGCCAGCGAGCGTTTGCGCTGCAGCGCGGCACTTTCACACTCGGTGTTTTCGCCCGTCATGCAGTTTCTCCTCCCAAAGCGTAGAGCGATCCGCTCAAACGGCTTCACCGGTAGCCGACATTCATCACGTAGTCGCGAAGCAGCGCTTCCTCGTCCGTCGCTTCGCCCAGCAAGCTCTGCAGTACATCGCGCGAATACAGGATACCGATGGGCTTGCCATCCTCGCCTACCACCGGAACTCGCTGCAATCCACGATCTTTCATTGTCGTCCAAACATCCTCCAACGCCTTATTGGCTCGGCTGGACACGACCTCACGCGTCATGATCACATCCACCATTGCCTTGCAGCCGTCCGCACCGCAGCGACCGATCTGCGACACGATGTCTGTCTTGGTGATTACGCCAACCATGCTGCCAGCCTCGTTGCAAACCACAACGAGATCGACGTGCAATCTGGTCATTACCTCTGCCGCCTCCGCGACCGATGCCGCGGCACCGATCGTCGCGAGCCGCTCGCGCGCTTGGGGCAAAATATTTTCGACAAACATGTCTTTCTCTCCGTAGTGAAGTGCTCTGATGCGACGATCAACGCAAATTGTTCGATGACCAGTTTCTGGCTGCGTGACCTTATCTGGACTTCCAGGTTAGCCTTTTCAGATAAAGCACCACCGTCTTCGCATCATCGTGTGTCAATAGCTCCCGTTGAATTGTGGAAGTGTCGTAGGTTCGCCATTCATCGTGGCTGGACGACCCACGTATTGCCGAGGGTTCGTTTCATCAAACAATGTAGCGATCCCAGCTCCCATACGAATCCCTGATCCGACCGCGCGGCAACGCCAGTACGATGATCAAAGCGCCGCTGATGACGCCATTCCAGACCGCCAGCGGCGAGGCGATGCCTTCGAGCAGCCAGGGAGCGGCGATCAGCCAGGCTCCGAAGGGGATGTTGATGAAGCGGATGGCGCGACCGACCTCGGCCCAGGCCATGATGGAGAACGTCACGACCAGTAGGCCAACCAGGTGATCGCTGTTGGCCATTGCGCCGGCGCTGTCTAAAGTAACCCGTGTGAAGGTGAGCCAGATGCCGATCGCGATGCTGAGTAGCAGCGTCCACGGATAGGTGACGCCGCGCGTGGCTTGCGCAATTTTTTCGCTGGTGGTGGCAACCAGCCCTTTGGCGGTGTCCTCACTGCCACCTTCCATCGCGTCTCCGGTCCAGAAAGTGCGCCAGAACGGTTTGCCCTTGCGGTGGGCATCGACCATGAATTGGCCCATCGCCACGAATTCGTTCAACGAATACGGAATCATCACTACCATGGCAAGCGCGGCAATCAGGCACAACGTGCACCAGGTACCGATCAAGATCGGCTGGATGATCACGAAATAGACGCTTACCACGCCCAACGGCAGGACCAGAATGGCCAGCGCCAGCACCATCCACGGCATGGTGCGCCAGCGCGTTTTCAACCCCATCCAGATCATCACCAACTCGGCCATGTAGACGATGCCGCCAAGGGCGCCGTCGGCAATCGGCCACGCCTTGGACGCATCCGAGGTGATGATGGTCTCGGTACCGTTCATCACGCCCTTCATGGCGCCACTGCCGGCGAAGAACGGTTCCCAAACCGAATCGAGGTGGCCAAGTTGGTAGGCTCCGAGAACACGCGAGATGAGGAACCCGATCATCGCGAGCACGCCGATCGGCATGCGCTGCAGCCAACTCGATGGTGTGTACGACCAGCCGGGCGGGACCTCCGGCTTGCCCATCATGCCGGCCATGCTCATGCCCGGCATCATCGGTATCAGCACCGACAGCGCGATCACGAAGGCGCCGACCAAGGTCCCGTTCGCATAGGCTTCGGGCAACGGCGTCCAGAACACCAGCGGCGCGAACAGCAGCCAGACGCCGACGAAGGCATTGGCCCACTGTGCCCACGGGTGACGACGCCATGCGTTTGCCGACAACATGCTGAAGGCGATGACCAGAATGCCGCTGAGGACGTCACTCCAACTCATCAGCAGATTGCGCAGTTCGAACGACGACAGCCCCCGCGACGCCATGACCCGCAACTGGTTCGCGTCAGGCGAGAAATCGCTCGTGTAGCCCAGCGTAAAGGGGCTGGTCAGCAACCAGAAGCCGAGCATCATGTTGAGGTAATGCGGCCACAGCATCTTGCGATGATCGTCGACCATCATGTTGCCGCCGCCGTGACCGCCGTGACCCGCGTGACCGCCATGAGCCATAGGTGTGACATGTCCTTCGTGAGTGGCGTGCGCGTCGTGATCGCCATTCCCGCCAATGGATGCGGGTGATGGCTGACGCAGCTCCAGCGGCATGCCGCATTTCAGGCAGGGTCCTGGTTCGCTGGCCACCACTTCCGGATGCATCGGGCAGGTGTACTCGGCCGCCGCCGGCAATGCGGTCGGCTCCAACTTCGTGCCGCAGCGCGGGCAGTTGCCCGGCGAAGACTGGGAAACCTCGCCGTGCATCGGGCAACTGTGGGCGACGTGCGCCACGTCGGGTTCACGCTGGTCCGGTT
The DNA here is from genome assembly GCA_038236135.1 of Lysobacterales bacterium. Classification (GTDB taxonomy): domain Bacteria; phylum Pseudomonadota; class Gammaproteobacteria; order Xanthomonadales; family Rhodanobacteraceae; genus Dokdonella. The sequence continues at coordinate 20,959 of JBBSTF010000030.1, read as the reverse complement.
TGGAATCGCCATCGGCGTGGTTAGCGGGTATCGACGTCTGCACGCCGACGCCTGTTTGCGGTGGACCACCGCCAGCAACGTCGGCTTTCACGCCTTCGTGGTAGGCATGCTGGTTCTTCAGCATCGCCCTTGTCGGCTCCAGGCCCTGCTCGCGATACCAGCCAACCGGATCGGCTTTCAGCGCCGCCACCATCTTGGGCAATGTCTCCCGCAGCGTTCGCACGGGTGCCCAGTCAAGCAGGTCGCGGGCGCGCGTGATGTTGAGTGCGTAGTGGTCGTTGGCCCGGTCGATCATCCACGGTTTGATGAAAGTATCCTGGCCGGGGATCTGGTCCTGCAGCCACGCGCCGAGTTTCGCCACCGGTGCGGGAACGCTATGCGTTTCGTACGACTCATCGTGAATCAAACGCATGAACGTGTGTTGCAGTTCGTCGTAGCTCAGCGTCTCGGGCTCCCCGATCAGGATTGGCGTTTCCGGCGGCAGCTGGGCGCGGCGCTCCACGGCGTGTTCGATGGCGTCGATCACATCGTCAAGATGGACGTAGGCCTGCCCGTGCGAGACTTCGCCGGAATACAGATGAGCGGCAAGCTGTCCCTCGTATATGCGCTGGATCTGATGCGCCAAGGGTGGCGAATGGCAGAGATCGTCGTAGACGCCCGCCATGCGCAGGATGGTTGCGGGTATTTCGCCGCGCTCAGCGTGGATGACTTCTTCGGTGCGCACCTTCGACTTGGGGTAAGCCCAGGTCGGACCCAAAGGCCAGTTTTCGTCGATGAACTGGCCCGGCTCGCCTGGACGATGCACCAACATCGTGCTGGCGAAAATGAACTGTTCGACCTGGAACCCGTCACGCAATCCGCGCAACAGGCGCCGGGTGCCCTCGACCGTCACCTCGTCGTACTTGGGACTCGGCTTGCCGAGAAAATCGTAGTAGGCAGCGAGATGCACCACCGACGCGACACGAGTTCCGTGATGCTCGCGCAGGATACGGAGCCCCTCGCGTACGCTGTCATCCGAGGCGATATCGACAGGTATGTAGACGCAATCAACAGCCGGCGGCTCGGTCGCCTTGCGGTCGAAACCGACGACATCGCTGAAGCGCCCGGTTAACCGTCGCATGACCGCATCACCGATGCGACCGCTGGAACCGGTGACCAGGATGATCTTTTTTTCTGATTCCATGTCTGGAGCTCCTAATGCTGGTGCACTACTTGTGAGTGTGCTCGCGTGAGCCACTTGCACTCTTGCGGATTCATCGCACTAGGTACGTTGAGTGCCTCCACCATGCTTTACGGCATCATGCCCAGTTGATTTTCCCGGTATTTCTGGTTTTTCATTGAACCCTTGCGGCGAGTGCCCGGCGGCTTATCCCGCCGGGGTTTTCGCAGGTCTACTTTTTCGCGGGTGCTGCTGGCATGTCCTTGTGCATCTGATCCATCTGCTTGTGATGGTCGGGGTCCATCATCGCGCGATCGCCCATCATGCCCTGCATCATATCCATGTGGTCCTGCATCATCTTCGTGTGCTCTTGCATAAGTTTTTCACGCTCCTGCGGGTTTTTCGCATCCATAATCTTGTGCATTTGCTCGTGCATCCGCAGCATGGCGTCCTGCATTTTTCCCATGTGCATCTGTTTTTCGCTGTCGGTCATGGCCGTTGCCGGTTTCTTGCCCATACCCATCGCATCCGTTCCGCCATGCATCTGAGCATATACGGGAAGCGCGAAGGTGATTCCTGCGATCAGAAGTGCCGATCCCATCTTTCTAAAGATTACCTGTTTCATGATTTGCTCCTCGGTTAGCGGGGATATCCCCTGAAGTTATTGCTGCTCTTCGCCGGACTCAAAAATAGCCGCGCCTCGATTTCGTAAGTAGTACGACAACGGCAAACGCGACACCGACAGTAGTCTTGTTGACCGCATTCATTTGATTTATTGCCTTGTGTATTCTGTTTGCCTAATATCTTCCGATTGAAAAATGCTGCCCTGGCACACTTCCCCGGTAGCAAGGAATGCTTGATCGCGATTATCGATACTGCTCGTTTAGTCGTAAAAATGGCAGCTAGGGTCGCGGCGCAGACGTCGTACGTCAGCCCAGCGGAAGCGATCAGCGTCAAGATCAAAACGAGCGCCGCTTAACCAACGACTGTTGGACACCCCGCCTGCAAACGTACAGGGAATTCGCTTGCGCCGAATTTCCAGCATGCGCGTCATCTCGCATCGCCGAAGCATTTCGTCAGCCAGTTGTAAATCGGCACATACACGATTGCCGCATAGACGCCGAAGAGGAAGCTTTCGACCAGGCCGAGCAGGAACCCCCACCAGGTCAGCCATGTGAACCCCGGTAGAAATTGTTCGAGGAACTCGTGCATGTGCACGCTTTGTGGCGTGACCAGTCCCCACAGCACACACACGACAAAGCTCACGGCACCCGACAATCCGAGTGCCCATGCAACGATTTTGATGTTCAGCATGAACGATCTCCACTGTGTTGGTGGGTTTCCGATTGGCTGGTCTTTCCGTCCTTTTCGAACGCTTTGTGCGGGTCGTCGATTTCGGCACTTTTGCCGCGAGGATGACCACCATGGCCGTCTTCACTGCATTTATCACCGTGACCGCCATCACCGCCTCCGTGGCCTCCATGCCGGAAGAGGTGCATGCCGATGAATATGATGCCAATCAGGACCCAGAACCAGTTTTGTGATAGCCATGCCATGATGCGATCCTTGGATGCGGCGCTTGTTAATTATTGATTCCCTAGAATCGCAAATCACTGCCTGGTTGAAACGATCAACCTGTGCCCGCCAATCAGGCGCGGTGGCGTATAAACCGAAATTCCATCGACCGTTTCGGTCTCCACGTAAAATAGCTAAGGATTTAGGAAAATTATTCCGTTTATCTGTCGATCGAAAAGTTCCTGATGAGCGTGGTGCCATAACTACTTCTTCAGAAATGCAGAACGCATATATGCCACTACAGACTCAATCCCGTCCACATTTAAGCTGGAATCCCCCCCGTTGGGCGGCATGGCGATGGGCTGACCAGGCGTTGACTTGCCACTGCGAATGGTGGCTTGCAATACAGGATCTGCCTGACTTAAAACTCCTTTGGGATCCGTGAAGTTGGGTGCGCCTGGAACTGAGCCCTTGCCATCGGCTCCATGACACGCCACGCAGCCTTTATGATAGATGTCGGAACCAACGGCGAGACGATCCTCGCTGGGCACTGCTGCGGAATTTGCCCCGACGTCTGCGGAGGGGCTGACTGCGCCCTCGGTGGAAAGTACTGACAGCGGCACCACGGCACTGGAGTTGCTCGCTTTCAGAAACGCGGTGATATCCCTTGCCTGCTGGCCGGTCAGTCTGGCCCTTACACGCATCTGGCCCATCGCGACATCCCATTCGGCGTTGGTAAGTTCAGAGGGACTACGCAGGTTATGACAAGAGCCGCAGACCTGTTGCCATTGCACCGCACCGCGTGCGAACTGGCCTGCATCCTCCTTGATCGAAGCCCTCGTCGATGTGGCGCCAGCACTGAGACTTGCGTCGGCCGCAAACGTTGCGAACGAAACACTGGTTAGAAAGACGAGCGCCATTGACTGGGCAACGCGCCGGTCTGAAGTCCGTGGACTGTAATGAATGTTCATGTGATCAGCCTTCAGACTAGAAACCGTATGCCATTTGCAACCGCAGCAGGTTGTCATTCGCATTGTTCTCGAATCGCTTGTGCTCGAATGCAATCTTGCTGACCAGACTCGGACTCCACCAGTAATTCAATCCAAGCGTTTCCCTTTTCTCATTGAACATGCGCCAATCCATGGCACCACCCGATACCCTGCTCTGGCTGAGCCGGGTCACAAGTTCGAACTTCCCGAGAACAGCATTGCTTGAGATTCCGGCGAAGCGATACGCACCCTGCAAATACCACAACTTCCACGTCGTGGAAGGAACAAGATCGGGCGGCGCGCCAGATTGATCGTCGAAAACGACTGGATCAAGTTTCGCGTGAACGTATTCACCACGGATATCCACGTACGGTGGCGTAAATGCAAAATCGACATCGTACAAATTATGAGACGCGTGAGAGCCTGGTGTTCCGGATAAGACATCCGACGCGTTGCTGCCTACCTCGGAACGCATTGCGGAAATGCCGAAATCCAGATAGGGAACGGGGCGTAGTCCGAAACGGCCGCCAAACGATTTGTTGTTGTTATTGTCCTTAGAATATCCGGCCAGAGACAGACCATCTGGCGCCAGTTGCGGGCCATTGCCAGCGAAGATTGCATAGTTAGCAATCGCGCTTCCAATCGGAAATGCGCCGCGCAGCTGTACACCGACCTCACTGAGTGGTTCACCGCCGCCGCTTTCGACAAAACCCGCTGGGCGATCAGGCAACTTGTTGATCCACGCAGGATGCAAGCCCTCCTGGAATTGACCGATGGGGCTCAGGAACTTGCCGGTCACCAAGGTGGCCCAATCGTTGAGGAACAGATCCAGCTGCGCATACTCCAGCGAGGTGGATGTCTCGGCCCCATCGTTCGTTACCTCCAAGTGTGCTTCGACTGCCAGCAAATCCTTGTACGTCAGCAGGAAAATCGGAAGAAAGGTGCCACCGGTGAAGCTGCTGTTTGGCGACTCCGGTGATCCGCGACTGGATAGACCATAGTTAGCTGTAACTCCTCCGGCGAACCGGAATTTGACATCCGAGCTATCGGGTGCATTCAGCGCGTTCAAAGCATTGGTGTTGGCTGCGGACGCGTTGGCGTTTGTCTGGTCAACAGTGGCCTTCACAACCTCAACCTGTTGATTGGCGCGTGCCGCGTCTGCGACTGCATCGTTGACCTTTTGCTCCATGGCCTGAAGTTGTTCCTTGAGTTGCGCAACCTGCTGCTGCAGCGCGTTCAGATCCGGCTCTTTCGCCACAGCAAAGTGGGCTGCAAGCGAAGTCACGACTGCCATTGCAAGCACACAGGTATTCTTCATGGGCGTTTCCCAGTCATTGATGGTGGCCGTGGCCGATCGTCGAGTCGTTCCGACAAACGAACGGTGTCGCACGGGTCGCGGACGCCGAGCACGCCCCGCCAAGTTGGCGATGCCTGCACCCTGACGCGGCCGGAAACCAGAAAGCTGCGCCCCAGCGGTTTCGTTCGCCGGCGGCTTCGTTGTTCATCTGTTCGCACCGCCCGTCGCCGCAGCGCCGAAAACGTCCGTTTCACCTTGCTCACATCCATCGCATCACACCTTTGATGCTTTGAACCTGCGATGCCTTCCATTTGGTGAAACGATCCGCCTTGGGAAGGATGCTTGCTGGGCTCGGCGCGGGCATGGAAAGTGCGTCTTGTGTCGAGAGGCGCAATTTCGCTTTCATTTTCGGTGCGCGCTTGACGCATCCGTTTCGAGGCGTTGGAAGGAGATACAGAGCCATGTCGGTCCTTGCTGGTCCGTTTCAGGGCTTCGAAATCACGACTTTGTCCTTCGTTCCTCGATTCCTGCGAACCGACTGATATGCGCCGAACACGATCGAAATGAAAAGAAGCCAGAAGATCCACCACATCACGTGCATACCGATAAGGTGATAGCCATCGTAGAAATGGGGCATGACGTTCTTCCGTGTGCGGTTGCAGGCACGCAGCATGAGATACGGGGCGCACGTCCGTCGGTGCGCTGGCGCACGTAGTGAACTGTCAGTGCGCAGGTGCTGGACACTTCTGTGGCCAACGCGCCTGCAGGACCATGATGTTGACTTCCCATCGGTGCTACAGAACCTCGACTCATCTTTGTAGTCGGCGATGCCTTGCCTGTGCATTCACGAACACAACCCGGTCGGCCGCTGTATGTCGCTCGCTGTGTGCGCTAGCAGACAGACGGGTTACGTGACCGCGCTCACTGTCACGACACGCTACCCAGCGAACCTGATGGAGTGATGTGATGTTGCGCAGCATGAAAGATCTCGAGGGCTATGTCATCGGCGCCAGCGACGGGCTCGTCGGTCACGTAAAGGATTTCTACTTCGACGACTCAGCCTGGATCGTCCGCTACTTCGTCGTTGACACTGGCGGCTGGCTGTCGAATCGCAAGGTACTTGTCTCGCCGTTTGCCGTCGGCGAGCCGGACGACGCGGAGAAAGTGTTGCCGGTCTCGTTGACCCGGGAGAAGGTTAAGAACAGTCCCGACATCGACACCGACAAGCCGGTTTCGCGCCAGCACGAGAGGAACTACCTCGAGTACTACGGCTATCCGCTGTATTGGGGCGCCGTGGGGTTCTGGGGTGGAGGGGTCTACCCAGGCTCGATGCCGTTGAGCGTCGGCGGCGACCCGGCGCAAGCATCAGCGGCTGATCAGAGTGATGCCGACTCGCACCTGCGCAGTTGGCGGGTCGTCAGTGGCTACAGCGTGCACGCGAGCGATGGCGACATCGGACACGTCGAAGGGATGCTCGTGGACGACGAGACGTGGGCGATTCGCTATCTGATCGTCAACACGAGCAACTGGTGGCTCGGACACAAGCTGCTCGTTGCAGTGCAATGGATCGACAACGTGCACTGGTTTGACGCCAAGGTATCGGTCGATGTGACGCGCCAAGCCATCAAGGACGCGCCTCCCTACATTCACACCGCACCCTTGGATCGCCAACAGGAGTTGCGCCTGTACGAGCACTATGGTCGTCAAGGCTACTGGACGGACGATCAGAATCGCCATTCCTAGATATCGCACATGTGAAGGCTCGTGAACCCCATGACCATCGTGTTCAGCGTTCACGTTTCCAACAGAGGCAGGATTCACCAACGGATGGTTGCGAAGTCCGCGCGTTCGATTGGATCTGGACGCCGAGTTCAGCAATGTGGCGCAGTCAGCACGCCGCGAGCCCGCATCGAACCGGGAGTGGTCCCGACCGATGAGTAGGCGTGGATCGCACCGCATACGCTGGATATGATTCACGACGACCATCAGGATTCGAACGAATGACTGACCCTGGTATGGAGCGCCGCATGCCGGATGCAACGAGGTCGCTGAAGTTGGTGGAGATCAATCTCTTCGTCTTTGCGTTCCTCATCAATTTCGTCTGGGAAGTGCTGCAGACGCCGCTATTTTCCTATCCTTCCAATGCATCGTTGGTGCAGATCAACCTCGCCTGTCTCCAGGCATCTGTAGGCGATGCGGCGATGATCCTGGTCGCCTTCTGGATCGTTGCCATTTTGCAAAAAGGCAGAGGATGGATTTTTCACCTTTCCTGGATGTCTCTTGCCTTGTTCCTATTGCCGGGGATTGTCATGACTATCGTATTTGAAGCGCTGGCTACGGGGCCACTTCAGCGCTGGACCTATGCGGCGGCCATGCCCGTCCTGCCGGGCCTTGGCACCGGAATAGCGCCCCTTGCGCAATGGTTGATACTCCCGCCAATCGTGGCTTTCATTGTGAACCGCCAACTTCGGCCCTCGCACTGATCAGAGCCGAAATCCGTCCACGTAACCTCCGTCCCACGCTTGATTTGACCTTTCCATGCACATCCGGAAGTGACGCCCGCGTTGGATCATCGAGTCTTGCTGGAAGGCCCAGCGGCGTCGGTCGGCCGTTTTTCAAGCCATCGCTGACACGACCTGTTGAACCAGGCGTCTTCAGCCGTATCAATGCGCGCCTGCCGTTCCGTTTGCCAAACATGATCCCAGTCTTATCACCGCTGACTTCGCTGCGGCGAGCCAACGCCGGCAACGGCGCGAAAACGCTTGACTCTGGACCCAAGTCAAGAGCTAAAAGTAGTCGGGCTTTCTGTTTGCACTGGATTCCGGCATGAAAATTGGCGAACTCGCCCGACGTTGCGACGTCAACATCGACACCATCCGCTACTACGAACGGCAAGGGCTTTTGCCTGCGCCCAAGCGCCTCGCTTCCGGTTATCGGCGCTACGAAGCGCCGGACGTTGATCGCCTTCGTTTCGTACGTCGCGCCAAGGGACTGGGCTTTGCGCTTGATGAAATCAAGGATCTGTTGGCGCTATCCGATCATCACGACGACGACATGGGTGAATTGAAGTCGTTGGCCAAGGCGAAGCTGGTCGACATCGACTCCCGCCTGATGGAACTCTCCAAAATCCGCGACGGTTTAACCACCTTGATCGACGCCTGTCCGGGACACGGCGCACTTGCGACATGTCCGATTCTCAATGCCCTTGCGAGCGATAAAAAATGACTTCCAAACATGATGAAGGCGCGGTTCACGCCAACGACAAGACCGACCCTCGCGACACGCAGACCGTGATCGATCCCGTCTGCGGAATGCAGGTCGACCCGCAAACCACTACGCATCACGCGACGCACGATGGGCAAGAGTTCCATTTCTGCTCGGCGCGCTGCGTCGAACGTTTTCAGGCTGATCCGGCCAAATATCTTTCGAAAGAAGATCGCATCGAAGCGCCGATGTCGGCAGGCACGATCTTCACCTGCCCCATGCATCCACAGATTCGTCAGGAAGGCCCCGGGAATTGTCCCATCTGCGGCATGGCGCTGGAGCCTGAACTTCCCAGTGAAGACGACAGCGCAGCGCTCAAGGAAATCGCGTCGGTCAGCCGCAAGTTCTGGGCCTCTGCGTTGCTCACCGCTCCCGTGGTCATTCTCGCGATGGCGCCGCATCTAGGGTTGTGGAGAGCACCGGCCTGGAGCCCATGGGTCGAGTTCGCACTGGCTTCGATCGTCGTGCTGTGGGGCGGATCTTCGTTTTTCCAGCGCTTCTGGCAATCGCTACGCAACCGCTCGCCAAACATGTACACGTTGATCGGTTTGGGCGTCGGCGTGTCCTATGGCTACAGCGTCGTCGCACTGCTGATGCCGGGCATATTTCCACCCGCATTCCGCGGCATGGATGGAAGCATCGGCCTTTACTTCGAGCCAGCAGCAGTCATCGTCGCGCTGGTTCTGCTCGGTGAATGGCTGGAGTTGCGTGCGCGTCATCGCACCAGCGATGCGGTTCGCGCCCTCCTCGGCCTGGCACCGAAAACAGCGCGCCGAATCGACGACAACGGTGACGAAAACGACGTACCACTTGAGAGCGTGAAAAAAGGCGATCGTCTGCGCGTGCGACCCGGCGAGAAGGTCCCGGTCGATGGCGTGGTACTGGAAGGACGCAGCAGCGTCGACGAGTCGATGCTGACCGGCGAGTCGATGCCGTCGGAAAAAACCATGGACGATGCCTTGACCGGCGGCACCGTCAACCAGACCGGCTCGCTGATCATGCGTGCGGAAAAAATTGGCAGCGAAACCCTGCTTGCGCAGATCGTCCAACTGGTCGCCAATGCTCAACGCACGCGGGCACCCTTGCAGCGCTTGGCAGATAAAGTTGCGAAGTGGTTTGTGCCGGCGGTGGTGCTGGCGTCGGTACTCACTTTCGTGCTCTGGGCCTGGCTGGGCCCTGATCCCAAATTGGCTTTCGCTCTGATCAATGCGATAGCTGTGCTCATCATCGCCTGTCCATGTGCGCTGGGATTGGCGACGCCGATTTCGGTGATGGTTGCTACGGGACGCGGTGCCCAGATGGGCGTGCTGTTCCGAGATGCCGAGGCAATAGAGACGCTCGAAAAGATTGACGTTTTGGTCGTTGACAAGACAGGCACGCTGACCGTGGGCAAGCCGGCGTTAACCGATGTCGTTTCCTTGGGGCAAAACGACGAAAACAAGATCGTCGCGATAGCGGCCGCCTTGGAACGTGGCAGCGAGCATCCGCTGGCAGCGGCGATTCTGGCCGGAGCAAAGGATCGCGAGCTGTCACTGCCAGAGACCGTCGATTTCCAGTCCCACACCGGCCAAGGCGTCAGTGCTCAATTCGACGGAGCAAAGGTCGCTCTCGGCAATCGCGCCCTGATGGACGCAGGCAACGTCAGCGTCAACGACGACCCAGTGAGCAAGGCCGAAGCGCTGCGGCGCGATGGCAAGACCGTGATGTTCCTCGCCGTGGATGGTGCATTGGCTGGCCTGATTGCGGTCGCAGACCCGATCAAGGATACGACCGCATCTGCATTGAAGGCCCTGCGCGCCGAAGGTCTTGAAGTGATCATGCTGACCGGCGACAACGCGACAACGGCGCAAGCCGTGGCAAATCAACTTGGTATCAAACGCGTTGAGGCCGATGTCCAGCCGGCCGACAAGGCACGTATCGTCGAAGAGCTCAAAGCTGCTGGCAAGCGCGTGGCAATGGCCGGTGATGGCGTCAACGATGCACCTGCCCTCGCCGCCGCCGACGTCGGCATTGCCATGGGGCAAGGCACCGACATCGCGATGGAGAGCGCCAAACTCACTCTGATAAAGGGCGACCTGATGAAGATCGTCCACGCCCGCGCGCTGTCGCGTGCGACGGTCGGCAACATCCGCCAGAACCTCTACTTCGCCTTCGGATACAACACGCTGGGAATTCCGCTCGCGGCCGGCTTGTTGTATCCATGGACCGGTTGGCTGTTGAGCCCGGCCATCGCAGCGCTCGCGATGAGCCTCAGCTCGGTGTCAGTGATCACCAACGCGCTGCGCCTGCGCGTTGTGAAACTGGACGGCGAGAGCTGACGGACGGCCAGTGCATGTACCTGCCGCGCTTGCGGCGGTTTGTCACTCCTGTCGCCTCAAGTTGGCCATTCGCTTTGACGCGTAGGAAACGGCCTTCGCCGTTCAGCGCGCGTCTCAAAGTCTGACACCGCACGTCGGTAAACTTACCGGGTGAAAACGCTCGACAAATTGGCCATCCTCGCTGACGCCGCGAAGTACGACGCCTCATGCGCATCCAGCGGTGCGGACAAGCGCAATTCATTGAAGACAGGAGGCATCGGCAGCACGGAAGGCACCGGCATCTGTCACTCGTATACACCTGATGGCCGCTGTGTGTCGCTGTTGAAAATTCTGCTGACGAACTTCTGCATCTTTGATTGCGTGTATTGCGTCAACCGCGTGTCGAGCAATGTTCGGCGTGCGCGCTTCACGCCGGCAGAAGTGGTGAATCTGACGCTCGACTTCTACAAGCGCAACTACATCGAAGGCTTGTTCCTGTCCAGCGGCATCATCCGCGACAGTGACTACACCATGGAGCAACTGGTCGAAGTCGCGCGCTGCCTGCGCGAGGATCACAAGTTCGCCGGCTACATCCATTTGAAAACCATTCCCGATGCCACACCCGAATTGATGGCCGCGGCAGGAAAGTACGCTGATCGCTTGAGCATCAACATCGAACTTCCCACGGAGGAAGGGCTTGCGAAACTCGCTCCGGAAAAAACCATGCCCGGCATTCGAGCAGCGATGGGCGACATCCGCTGGCGCATCGAGGAAGGCAAGGAAGCGCGCAAGCAGGTCAAGACAAGGAGCGCGAAGCCGCCACGATTTGCCCCAGCCGGACAAAGCACGCAGATGATCGTCGGCGCTGACGATGCCGACGACCGCGCCATCCTGCACACCACCGACAACCTTTACGGCAACTATCGACTGCGCCGAGTTTATTACTCCGCTTTCAGTCCAATTCCGGATGCCTCCTCGCAGCTGCCACTGATAGCTCCGCCGTTGCAGCGCGAACATCGCTTGTACCAGGCCGATTGGTTGTTGCGCTTCTACGGATTCGGTGTCGAAGAAATCGCGCCGTCCGACGCCGGCGGCATGCTCGATCTCGACATCGATCCAAAGCTGGCGTGGGCGTTGCGCAATCCCACCCAATTTCCTGTCGACGTGAACAAAGCGGCGAAGGAAATGCTGTTGCGCGTTCCGGGCATGGGGACGCGCAACGTGGCGCGCATTCTCACGTCGCGGCGGCATGGCGCACTGCGCCTCGCGGACCTTGCACGGCTGCGATTGCCAATGAAGAAGGTGCTGCCGTTCGTCTCGGTACTCGACCATCACCCGCGTCGTCGACTGGACGATCCGTTGCGATTGCGCGATGAGTTGGCACCGAAGCCGAAGCAGATGGGATTGTTTTGAGTTTGGCTGATGTTGCCGTTTTTCAATCCAGCAAGTCGGGTACGCGAACACCCGTGACTGCATTCGAAAGCGGAGTCGGCGTTGTATAGCGCGCGGGTTGATCCGCCTTGGGATGCCGATGCCTGGCGCGCAGTCGCAAGAAAGGCCCTGCTCGCCGATGTGCCGCCGCAGGACATCGCGTGGTGCGGTGATGCGCAGTCTGGCCTTTTGGCGGGCATCGACATCAATACGCTGACCGCGACGCGAACGGCCCCACGCGTGGCATCGCAATTTCTGTCGCTGGCCGCTGCGGCACTGTGTCATCGCGATCCGCAACGTCATTCCCTGCTCTATCGCCTGCTTTGGCGAATGGGCAACGGCGAGACGCATCTGCTCTCGCGGGCGACCGATGTCGATGTCAACCGCGCGCAGATTCTCGCCAAGTCGGTCAGTCGCGACAGTCACAAGATGAAGGCGTTCGTGCGCTTCCGCGAGGTGCCCGGTCAGGACAATTCCTATGTCGCCTGGTTCGAGCCCGACCACCACATTGTTGATCGTGTCGCGCCGTTTTTCGCTCGTCGTTTCGCCGGCATGCGCTGGGCCATCATCACGCCGGATCGCACGGCGTCTTGGGACGGCACCAATCTGCATCTCGGGCGGGGTGGCACGCGTGCGGACGCACCAGCCGACGACGCGCAGGAAGCGCTGTGGCGTACCTACTACGCCAACATCTTCAATCCGGCGCGGCTCAACCCGACCATGATGCGTCAGGAAATGGCGCAGAAATACTGGAAAAACCTGCCCGAAACACAGCTACTTCCGGACCTGATTCGCGATGCCGGACAGCGCGTGCGCGACATGGCCGAGCGTGTGGCGCAGGAGCCGCGCCGCCGCATTCCCGTCTCGAAACCGGAGGTGCCGCCGGCGGGGTTCGATGGCAGCATCGCCTCGCTCAATCGCGCGGCGCAAACTTGTCGACGCTGCGAGCTGTGGCAACCGGCGACCCGGATGGTATTCGGCACAGGTCCTGAAAATGCGCGAGTGATGATTGTCGGCGAACAACCCGGCGATCAGGAGGACCTTAGCGGACAGCCGTTCGTAGGCCCTGCCGGAAAATTGCTGGATCGAGCATTAATCCAACTAGGCCTTGATCGCAACACGTTTTACATGACCAACGCCGTCAAGCATTTCCGCTACGAACAACGCGGCAAGATTCGCATGCACAAGAATCCGGCCGTCAGCCACATGCAGGCGTGCAAGCCGTGGCTGCTGGGCGAACTCGCGACGGTCAAGCCACAGATCGTTGTCTGCCTTGGCGCAACCGCCGCGTGCGTAGTACTCGGCGACACGTTTCGGCTGATGGACGAGCGAGGCAGCTGGCAGTCGCTGAAGGACGGCACTCGCGCATTGGCGACCGTCCATCCCGCTTGGGTTCTGCGCCAGCCTGCCGAAGCGCATGAGGGAGCCTTCGACAGCTTCGTCAACGATCTGCGGATTCTCAAAGACGCGCTGGGTGGAAGCTTGGCTTGACCGCGCCACACACTCTGCGATCAGCACAATTCGAGAATACAGCGCGGCGAATTCGTCGCTGCCGGCCGTTCATCAAAACCTCAACATGGGCAGTGAAAATTCAATCTGGTTCCCACACCACGAACGCGCTTTAACCGACATTTCTACGATGGAGAAAACTGCACGATGGACCTGAAAAGTGGTTACCCATATTGGGCGGTGAAGAATGGCCTCATGCACGCCTTTCCGCGCATGGAGGTCGATCAAAAATGCGATGTAGCCATCGTTGGCGGTGGCATCAGTGCGGCGTTGATCGCAAACGAACTGGCACAGCATGGGCACGATGTGCTCGTGATCGAACAGCGCGATGTTGCGTGGGGGAGCTCGGCGGCAAGCACCGCGCTTCTTCAGTACGAAATCGATACGCCGATGGTCGATCTCGCCAAACAGTTCGGCGAGAAAGATGCCGCCCTAGCCTACCGGGCATGTGCCGAATCGATACCGATGTTGCAGAGCCTGTCACGGGAGGTTCGCGACGTGGATTTTTCGATGGCGCAAAGTCTCTACTACGCCAGTCGCGAGCGTGACGTTTCGGCAATGCAGGAGGAACTCGCATTACGCAAACGACATGGTTTTGATGTCGACTGGCTGGACACCCCGGAGCTTTGGGAGCGATACGATGTACGGGCACCCAGCGCGATCCTCAGCAAGCTCGGTGCGCGCGTTGATCCGTATCGGTTGGCCTATCGGCTACTCGCGAAACTGGAGCGCGGCGGAACGCGCGTATTTGATCGAACGCGCGTAGTAGAAATGACGACTTCGTCTCGCAACGTGACCCTTCGCACCGAGGAGGGCTTCGCGATCAACGCCAAACATGTGGTGTTGGCGGCAGGCTACGCCAACGAAAAGTGGCTATCGAAAAAAGTGGCGGACAACCGAAGCAGCTACGCGTTCATCACCGATCCGCTGGATGCGAGAGAACTCGGCGCGTTCGCGAAGACGATGGCGTGGGAATCGGCCCGCCCCTACATCTATTTGCGATCGACATCCGATGGTCGTTTGCTGGTTGGTGGCGAAGACGATGCCATCGACATACCTGCCAAGCGCGATGCGAGTTTGGGAAAAAAGGTAAACGCCCTGCAAAAGAAAGTCAGCCTCGCCATCCCCCGACTACAACTGAAACCTGCATTTGCGTGGGCTGGCACGTTCGCGGAAACCGACGATGGGCTTCCGTTCTTCGGGCCGCACGCCCAGCACGGCGGGCGCGTTCTTTTCGCCATGGCTTACGGCGGCAACGGCATCACCTACAGCATGATCGGCGCCGGCTTGCTTCGCGCATGGATCGAGCGCAGCAAGCATCCGCTCAAATCGCTGTTTTCATTCGACCGACTGGATCGACAGTAAATCGATGCACCATTTCGTCGCCAGCGTGACAAGGCACTGAACAAACTGGCCGACAAAACATTTTCAGTTCACCGTCGTCGGTCCAGCATTGTCGTCCCCATGCAGGCGCTCGCCTGCTTTACCAAGGAGACCCACGCCATGGTCAGCACGATCAATCATCTTTCCGCCACGACTTTGATTGGCGACGACATCACCAACCCGCAGAACGAAAACCTGGGCGATCTGAAGGACATCATGATCGACACCAGCAGCGGCAAGATTTCCTACGGCGTTGTTTCCTATGGCGGCATTCTAGGAATGGGCGACAAGCTGTTCGCCGTTCCGTGGAGCGCGTTTACCATCGATCACGAAAACAAGTGTCTCGTGCTCAATGTCAGCAAGGATCGCCTCAAAGACGCACCGGGCTTCGACAAGAGCAACTGGCCAAACTTTGCCGACAGCACGTACGCCAGCACGCTCAACACCTATTACGTTCGCTAACGCTACTCTGGCACTGGGTATCGTTGCTGCAATTCTTTGCGCGTGGAAAGACGGCCGACAACGCCGATTTTCTCCCAAACATGTTTGAATGTCGGCAATCTTGAAAGGGTAGCCGGCTTTGATGCAGAGCAGCGTAAAACTCGTGTACGCCACCTTGGCGTGCGTCTTCGCGGCGATGATCGGCCTGACTGGCTTGCCGTCGCTGGCGATTGCGCAGATGCCGAATAGCGTCAAACCGGCAACGGCCGATGTCGGCGCCCCAAGTGCGGACGACATCAAGCTGCGGATCAACCTGCTGAAATCGCGCAACGACGTCACCGACGACGAGCGTGGGCTGATTCTGGACCAACTCAACGCTGCGCTCGCGAGGACGCAAAGCGCGGAAGCGGCAGCCAAGGCCAGCCAGGAATATGCGGACGAACTGCAATCGGCGCCGGATCGGATCAGCACGCTGACGGCGCAAGCGGAAAGTGCAGCCGAAGATGTAGCCGAACCCCAATACGCCTCCGGTGACTTGGTTCGCAATCAGCTTCACCTTGCCGCACTGCAAGCACGCGACGTGAAATTGCGTAGCGACCTGCGCAAGCTCGACGAAGTACTGCAAACAATGGCAACACGACCAGCACAGGCCCGCGACGAATTGGTTTCGCTGCGCGCTGAACTCAACAGCGTGCGTAGCGTGACTACTTCATCGGCTTCGCCCACGCTGGTTGAAGCGAGCCGCTTGCGAGAAGACGCCGCGCGACGCGACCTTTCCGCGCGCATCGACAAGACGGAGCAGGAATTGCTGACGTTGCCGGCGCGCGAGTCCATTGCAACCGCGCAACGCGATATCGCGACGCAGGAGTTGCGAAAGGTCGACGCTGCCAGCCAATTGCTAGCTGAAAAAATTACTGCGCAACGTCGACTGGCCGCGCAGCAGCGAGTCGACGACGCGGAGACGGCGGCGGCGGAACTTGCCGCGCAGCCAAAAGGCCTGGGTGACTACGCTGCCGCGACCACGCAGATGCGCCAATCCGAACTGCAATTAAGCCAGCAGTTGGATGCGGATCGCGGCAAGCGCGAGCAGCTGCGCAACGAACTGGCGCGGATTACCGCAGCTCGTACAAATAGCGACGAAATACTCGCCATCGGGCGCGTTGACGATCGCTACGGGCGCACCTTGCGGACCATCGAAAGCAGTTTGCCGAGTGCCGCCAAGCTGGAACGTCGTGTAGCCAAACGCACCGAGCAAGTCACGGACGTTCGCATCCAGCGCTTGCAGGCGCAGCAGGATCTGCGCGCGTTGGACAACTCCGATACGGCCGCTTCCAGCCTGCTAACGGACGCGGGCCTCCCGACAACGCCAGACCTTGCCGCAACTGCGCGAACGCTGGTCGAAAGCCGTCGCGCGGCACTGGCCGACTACATCGACCTGCTTGGCCAACGTGTCGAACGCTTCGGAGATGCCAGCGTGATAGACGCAGAGTTGCGTCAGCAAACGAGCCAGTTGCGCTCGCTGCTCAACGAGCGATTGTTGTGGCTGCCGAGCGCGACTGCGATCAGCGCGGCGTGGTTGACGCAAGAGGTTGGTCCCAATCTGCACTGGCTATTCAGTCCGGACAATATCGGCAAATTGCCCATGACGCTTTGGGAACAACTGCGCCAGCATTGGATTGCCGTTCCGCTGCTCGTATTACTAATCGTCGCGCTGCTTGCGACGCGAGGGCGATTGATTGCATCGCTGGAAGCTCTGGCAAAACCGGTGGGTCATCGCGGCGACAGTTTTACGGTCACCTTGCTTGCGGCCGTCGTCAGCTTGCTGATCGCACTGCCACCGCCGCTGATCATCGGCACGCTCGGAGCCATGCTGATTTCGGCCGTCAGCCAAGTCAGTTACATCCGCGCGATTGGCGCAGGGCTTATCAACGCCGCGATTGTCCTGTTCATGCTTGGCGTGTTTCAGGCGATGTGCCGTCACTTCGGATTGTTCGTCGTCCATTTTGGCTGGGATGAGCAAGGCACCCGCCGGCTCGGTCGCGCCTTGCATCTGCTTGCGCTTGCCCTTGCGCCGGCCGCATTTCTGAAAGGCATGGCCGATTCTGTCGGCAGCGTTGAACTGGTAGAAGGCATCGGCCGGCTCGGCTTCATGATTGGCTCACTTGGCCTTGCGGTTTTCATGTATCGGGTCTTTCGTCCGCACGATGGCGCCCTGACCGGAGACCTTGATCGCGACAAATACATCTGGCGAACGCGACATATCTGGTTCTGGGTATTGGTAGCGGTTCCGTTAGCGTTGGCCGTGCTTTCCGCGATCGGCTACTTCGCGACAGCCAGCCAACTGCAGGCCCGCCTGTTCACAACCGGGTGGATATTCCTGCTAATCGTTATCGGCTATCGCACAGCAATGCGCGGCGTAATTGTCACGGGGCGCCGGACGGCTTACGAACAGGCCGAAGCGCGACATCTCAAGGCTAAGCAGCAATCGGACAACGCGAACGACGAAAGCATGGCGAGCGAAGGCCCGATCGAAAGCGCCGAAGAAGCGGACATCGACGTCGTCGAAGTCAGCCGCCAAACTCGCACCCTCCTGCGCGCCGCAAGTGCGCTGCTACTGGCGTTACTACTGTGGGGCGTGTGGAAAAGCATGTTCGCTGCGTTGAATGTGTTCGACCAAGTGGTGTTGTGGTCACACGTAGTTACCACGCCGACCGGCAATTCGGTTTCCGCCGTAACCCTGTTCGACGTACTGCGCTCGCTGCTTGCCGTGGTGTTGACCTTTGTTGCCGCGCGCAACCTGCCCGGCTTTCTGGAAATTATCGTTCTGCAGCGGCTGCACATCGACGCCGGAACACGCTATGCGATTTCGACGATTGGACGGTACCTTATTCTTGCGATCGGGCTGGTCACGGCGTTCAACTGGATCGGCGCGGACTGGTCGGAACTGCAATGGATCATCGCTGCCCTTGGCGTGGGGCTCGGTTTTGGCTTGCAGGAAATCGTCGCCAATTTCGTGTCCGGCATCATCATTCTGTTCGAGCGACCCGTACGCGTGGGTGACCTCGTTTCGATCGGCACCAACACCGGTACCGTGACTCGGATCCAGATTCGCGCGATAACCATCACCGACTTCGACAACTTCGAAGTACTCGTCCCGAACAAGGCCTTTATTACCAGTCCGGTTCAGAACTGGTCATTGACTAGCCCGATGACGCGATTGCTTCTGAAAGTTGGAGTGGCTTATGGAACGGATATTGCGCAGGCGCGAGCACTTATCCTGGGCGCGGCGCAGTCGCATCCCAATGTGCTTAAGACGCCGGCGGCGAGTGCAATGTTCGTCAACTTCGGTGAAAGCTCACTGGATTTCGAACTGCGCGCGTACGTCGGCAAGATCGATCACCGCCTCGGCACCACCAACGATCTGCTCACCGCCATTGACACAGCACTCAAGAGCGCCGGTATCGAAATTCCGTTTCCACAACGCGACCTGCATCTGCGTTCCGGCGTCCCGGGCGCAAAAACCAACGAACAACCCGATCAGCCGAAAGCTTGAGCTTGCTGTCGCGAGCACAGCGCGCTGCTACCATTCGGCATCCCGAACTGGAGCCGTGCCAATGAAATCCTGGACCTCGATGTTGCTTGCTGGTCTGTCCATGACGCTTGCCTTGGCGGCATGCGCGAAATCGGGGCCGAGTGTCGAGATCGGCGGGAAAACCTATTCAGTGGAACTGGCCGAGACACCCGAACAACAAGAGAAGGGTTTGATGTTCCGCGATTCGATGCCGGAAGACCATGGCATGCTTTTCATCTTCCCGGACAACGCGTTGCGTGGATTCTGGATGAAGAACTGCAAATTCCCGCAAGACATGCTGTTCTTCGACGGTGACATGCGCCTGATCAGCGTGCAGAAACGTGTGCCCGCTTGCACGGTCGATCCGTGCCCGTCCTATTCAAGTGGCGCACCGGCCAAGTATG
This sequence comes from Lysobacterales bacterium, assembly GCA_038236135.1. Classification (GTDB taxonomy): domain Bacteria; phylum Pseudomonadota; class Gammaproteobacteria; order Xanthomonadales; family Rhodanobacteraceae; genus Dokdonella. The sequence goes on along the minus strand of JBBSTF010000030.1, from coordinate 1,699 downwards.
TGCTGGAACTCAACGCCGGCCAGGCAGACACGCTGGGCGTGCAATCGGGCGACGTGTTCAAGCTCAATCGCTGATCACGGATGATGCCGCGAAGTGATCAGGGGAAGGCGTTCAGCCGAGTTCGACCATCTCGAAATCGTCCTTGGTGACGCCACAATCGGGGCACGTCCAAGTACTGGGAATGTCATCCCAGGACGTGCCAGGCGCGATTCCCTCGTCGGGCACACCCTTAGCTTCGTAGTAGATGTAGCCGCAAACAACGCACATCCAGGTGCGAGACGGCGTGGCTTCGGCGGGGCTGGTGGCTGACATGTGACCTGCTTACACGGGAGACTAGCCGTCTATGATCGCAGCTTGATCGGATATCGCAAGGCGCAACCGGAATGATCGACTCGGCACATCGTCGCAGTGTCATGCGCGGCTTGTACGCAATCACCGACGGGCCACGTGACGACCTGCTCGATGTGATCGCCGCCGCGCTGCGTGGTGGAGCCCGCGTCGTGCAATATCGCGACAAGACTAACGACGTCGAGCGCCGTCGCGCTGAAGCCGCTTTGATAGCCGCGCTGTGTCGTCAGCATGATGCGCTGTTTATCGTCAATGATGATGTCGAACTGGCGCGCGCCGTCACCGCCGATGGCGTGCATCTGGGCGAAACCGATGCCAACTTCGCAATCGCACGCGAGCGGTTGGGCGACGACGCAATCATTGGCGTCTCCTGCTACGACTCCATTGATCGCGCGGAGCACCTAGCCGCATGTGGTGCGGATTACCTCGCATTCGGGGCGTTCTATCCCAGCCGCAGCAAGCAGACACCGCGGCGAGCAGCGCCGCAATTGCTGATGGAGGCGCGTCGGTTCGGTTTGCCGCTGGTCGCAATAGGCGGCATCGACGCCGACAACGCCGCACCGCTTATTTCCGCCGGGGCGGACTGCATCGCCGTCATCTCCGCGCTGTTCGGCGCAAGCGACGTCGAGGCGCAAGCGCGCAAGCTCTCTTCGCTGTTCGACGCGACGTCTTCCCACATTCACTCCGGCAGAGTGCCGCGCTGAGCGCCCGTCTCTCGCGTTACTTTGTGTATTTCCATTCGGGCGTTTAAACGCCCGCATCTGCTTTCGCCAGACTGGTCAAGCGTTTCGCCGGGCTGCCGCCCGCCGCCTAGCGATTGATGGCTGTCGCCAGACGGGACAAGCGTTTCGCCGGGCTGCCGCAGGCTGCTTTTCCTTTGTTGGCTATCGCCAGACGGGTCAATCGTTTTTCTGGCTCTACCGCTGCGCTCTTTGGCCGTCTTCCGCCAGACTTGTCAAGCGTTTCGCCGGGCTGCCGCCCGCCGCCCTACCTTTCTCCTCGCAGAGAAACGTAGGCCAAAGATGCGCCCTTGGCGGGTCGGTCGTGCGGTGAAGCTGCACGACTACGCGAGCTGGCTCCGGGGTTCGCTGACAGCACTTCCATGTGCTGACAGCGAACTGGCCCGAATCCATTCGGGCCACCCTTCGGGCCTTTTCTCCGCCAACTCGCCTCCCCGAAACGGGATGAAGTTCAAAGGCACGCAGCGATGCTGCGTTGTCCGCCGCGAGCGGCGGATGCTCTCTCTTTTGACCCACCCGCCCGTTCCTGTCGGCAAGTGCTGGACGGATCAGCCGCTTGCGGGACGCGCTGGGAGCGCGGCTTCGGCTGCGGCACAGGATGTGCCTTCAGC
>JBBSTF010000029.1:0-44367 GCA_038236135.1 Lysobacterales bacterium | reverse complement strand
AGTGGTCGCATCAGGAGCTGCTGCGCCGGGTGGCCCAGTGGGTGGTGCCCAAGATGGACTTCTCGGGCGGGGGCTGGTGGATCATCGACGACACGGGGTTTCCGAAGAAGGGTCGGCACTCGGTCGGCGTGGCGCGCCAGTGCTGCGGCATGCTGGGTAAGCAAGACAACTGCCAAGTGGCCGTGAGCGTGTCGCTGGCCAGCGATGAAGGCAGCCTGCCGGTGGCCTGGCAGTTGTATCTGCCTGAGGACTGGGCGACCGATGTCGATCGTCGCGCCAAGGCCGGCGTGCCCAACGACGTGCGCTTCGCCACGAAGACGCAGATCGCCCTTCAGCAGCTGCGCACGCTGCTGGCCGCGGGCGCGCCACGCCACTGCGTGCTGGCCGATGCGGGCTACGGCGTGGACAACGCATTTCGCCAGGCGCTCAGCGACATGGGGCTGCTCTACGCGGTGGGCATTACGTCGGCCGTGGTGGTCTGGCCGCCGGGCGTGGGGCCGCTGGCGCCTGTGCCCTACAGCGGCCGGGGCTGCCCGCCGATGGTGCCCATTCGCACTGCCGTCCTGCAGCCGATGAGCGTCAAGGCGTTGGCCCTGTCGCTGCCAGCCCAAGCGTTCAAGACGGTTACTTGGCGGGAGGGCACCAACGCGCCGCTCACGGGTCGGTTTGCCGCCGTGCGGGTGCGCCACGCCGGCGGCAATGTCGGTAAGGCCCGGCTGCGCCCGGAGCAGTGGCTGCTCATCGAGTGGCCAAGCGGCGACAAAGAGCCGAGCAAGTACTTCCTGTCCACACTGCCCGAGCAGACGCCCATCAACGAGCTGGTCAGCATCACGCATCAGCGCTGGCGCATCGAGCGCGACTACCAGGACCTGAAGCAGGACTTCGGCTTGGGCCACTACGAGGGCCGCGGCTGGCGGGGCTTCCACCACCACGCTGCCTTGAGCATCGCGGCTTACGGCTTCTTGATGGCCGAGCGCCTTGCTGCCGACAAGTCCGTCGGCGGCAAAAAAAACTTCATCGAACGCCAGGTGCCTGCCGTTTCCAAGGATTACGTCCCCCGAGGCAGTCCTGCGCGCGCAGCGGCACGTGGACCACTCGATCACGACACTGCGACTAAACCTGGGCTACGCACTCATCGCTCGCCTCGGACAATATCCTTGTTGCGGCCGAACAAGCCTCAACGCAAAGCTACTCTTGTGACACAGTAAGACTAGCACGCTCATGATCGGTCTCCGGGAGGGTTTGCAAGGCGGAAAAGCAGGCCCGCTCTGGGTGAAATGATCCTGGTTGGGAACTGGCGCTCAGCGCGCAGTCCCGCGCCGAACGAGGTTCACGATGGCAAGCAGAATGACCGCACCGGCCAGCGACACCAGCAGGGCCGGCAGGCTGAAGGCATCCTGGTTGATCGTTGGTACGCCCACCAGCGGCGAGATGAGCCATCCGCCGAGAAACGCGCCAACGATGCCGACCACGACATTCAAGACGACTCCCTGCTGGGCATCGGTCTTCATGATCATGCTGGCGACCCAGCCGATGAGACCGCCGATAACCAGCCAGATGATGAAATTCATGCTTGTCGCTTTCTAAATGAGGAGGAAATTGAGATGGATGGATGACTGAGATGGCCGAAGTTATCGGCACCGCGCAATGGTTTGACAGTAGGCGTCGTTCGACTTCTGAAGCATGGTTTTGTTGGCGGCCGTTGCGGCAAGGTCTCGTAACATTAGTCCCCTGCGCCGTTGGCTCCCAAGCGGAAGCGGCAACAGACGAGCAGCGGCTACTTGCGTTTGTCGACGTCGACTTCGTCTTCGCGCAACACCTCCACGTCGGTGCGGCGCACCGTATCATCGATCTGCTTGGTTTCGGTGGATACCTGCTTGCCGACCACTACTTCCTCCACCACGTGCGCGGTTTTGCTGACGACGGCTTGCTCAGCCGATTCGCGCACTTCGATCGTATGCTCGTTAAAGGCGTCAAGGTCGCCTCCAGAGGCCGGTCGGTCAACTGCATGGCACTCGATCACGACCCGCTCGCTTAGCAACTCCACCGATTCATGCACCGGCGTCGTCTCGACCCGCGTGACCACGCGGACGCGGCCCTGATCGACCCGGCGCTTGCCGACTTCGATCTGCTCCTCAACCAACGGAATCACGTTTTCCTTGTTGTCAGCAGTTAGCGCACCAGTCTGGCCGGTCATCGCCTGGCTGGCGGCGCCGCCCGTATAGCCCTCGCCGCGCCAGGCGGTCACCTGCTCATCCACGTTGACTGCGCCGGCGCTAATCAATTGCGTATGCGCTGCGTCGACCCGTGCATCGTCGGTGCGCAAGGTCAGCACCGCATGGCCGCGTCGGACTGCTTCCGAATAATGGTCCGCCTGTTGGTGGTCGTCGTCGCCGCCGAACAGGTCGCTGAAGAACCGGCCGATCGAGCTGGAATCGTCGTCCTCCGCCCGCTTCACGATTGACGTCGGCGCGGTCGCGTCGGTGCGGTCGGTTGTTTTCACATCCATCTCGCTGCGGGAGAAACCGGCCTCGACCAGTTTCTCGACAGCTTGGTTGGCTGTGGTGTAGCTATCGAAAATCGCAATCAGTGTCTGGCTCATGGCAGTTCCTTTAAAAATAAATGAAACAATCGAAGTGGTAACGGGCAACACCCAACGTTGTGCAGACGACCTGCGGTCCGGGATCGAGTGCCCCGCCGGCCCCGTCTTTCGGGCATCCCGGCCAGCAAGCGAGGTGCTTTGGAGCAATTCATGTTCGACCAGCCACGACCCGTCGGGCTGCTGGCGTTCTACCACTGCATGTTCACGCCGTGATGACATATCGATCGGTTGCTGCTGCACGTGGCGGGTGCGCGTCAGGCACACCTCTTCTTTAAGGAACAGCTTGCGCACCAGCACCGTGCGCGCCTCATAGACCGGCACACCACCAAGTCCTCGCCGTCGGCGCAGGGCTCGCGCCGCTCGTCAACTTCGACATTGCGTTTCGCCTCGATCGGCCGCACTTCGGTGATCACCAGATCCACCGCGGCGTTTTCGACGGACTCGTCGGCCCCAATACGCACGCAAACGCCGCTGGCATCAACCCGTTCGACCGCTACGTCGATTCGTTCTTTGAGCGGCTGCAGCACCGTCAGCGGATCGGTCGCGATTCCGATCGACCCCTGCGGCCGATTAGGTACGGCAGACGATGAGGTCGGTGCGACCTTCACGGCGTGCCTGCCTGATGATCGGAGTGCAATCGGCGGATTGGTCGCGGCCAGTGCCTATCAAGCGCATGCTCGCGCCAGTGCGGTTTTGACTAAGGGGCGGCGCGAACAAGCCGCTGAGCGCAGTAGCGTCGGCCATCTTGCTTGCCTTCGCCTCGGGATTCCTCTGTTCGAACTTGGCACGTTCGTCCTGCTACTGCTTGACTCGGGTGTCCACGCGCTGCTCGGCTTCTGGCTTGCTCAAGCTGCTGCGCGCGGCCACCAATTTGACCAGTGCCTTACGGTCAACCTGACTACCCGTTGAGTAGGCTTTGACTTCGTCCAGCACGGGTGAATCCGGGGAGACTGGACGCGTTTGCCAACCGCGTGCATGCGGTGCAGCTGGATCTACCCGCGGACTTGCAAGCTTGCAGCGATGATCAGCGAATCTCAATCGCGGCACAAAGTCAGGCGCGTTCGTGAGCGCCACGCCTGCCTCCGTGCCGAATGCCCTCATTTGCTCACGGAAGAGCCGCTATTGCCCATCGGCTTGGTCATATCGTTGGCGCGTTCACTGGACGCACCACCAGCACCAGCCGCTGGGCTTTGGTTGGGTTTACTGGGCATGCCCGGCGTTGTACCCGGGTTGGTCATGCCGCTGGAGCCTGTGGAATGGCTGGCCCCAGGAGTGGTCATTGGACTGCCTGCTGAGTTTGGGGCGCTTGAACCATTCATCGCACCGGACGATTTGCTGGAGTCGCTCATGCCTCTTTGCCCGGGTTGGTTGGAGTCGCTCATCGTGCCTGCGCCGCTGGCTCCGGATGGTCCCGTGCCGGGTCCAGTCGGCTGCGCGCTGGCGATGCTTGCCGCGCTCAGAAGCGCAGCGCAAGCGGCTGCTAGAACGAGTGTTTTCATGATCAATCCTGATTGAGATGAGAGGTGTTTGCCGGCGGTTGCCGGCGGCTGTCGGCGGCAACTTCTAGCGGTCAGTATGCCCAGGAGTACTGCGCCCTCAACTAACCGGTATTGCGACAACCCCTTGAACCCAAGGTCGGTGTGGGAACCATCGATGCCGGTGGTTTGCGCAAGACGACCACCAACCGACTGCCGATGCCAGCGGCAATGCCGTGGCGCGGCTCCGCGGTATTCAACCAAAAGGAGTGCGCGGACGATCTTGACTGAGACGCGACACGCCGCCGCCACGGCAGAAGGGCCGGGTTTGTGAGCGGAGTGTTAACAAGCGCGACGGAACAAGTCTCACCACATCGCCACATCACACCGTAAACCTTCACTGTCACGAAACTACGATCAAACCGCCTTCGTCACGTCATCTTCGCACCGCAAACTTGTCGTCTGGGATCTAACAGCGGTTCCGACACGAATAGGAAAGGCTCGAAGCAGATGAATGAGTTTCCAACTGCTATGTGGCCATTGGCCGATCTGCCCGCTGCCTCGATGCTGCAGCCGGTGCGCCCGATTGCACGATTGTTTTCGCCGGCTCCAAAGCGCATGCGCCAATTGGAGCTGCCAAGCCTACCGCTTGCGCTCGATCAACGAACGACCGCCGGCCTCGACGTTACCTGGGCACGGCATCAAGATGAAGTCCGCGAGGCACAGCGGCTGCGGCATTCAGTGTTTGCGGTCGAAATGGGCGCGCGGCTGATCGCGCCGGTGCCGGGTCATGACATCGACCACTACGATGATTTCTGCGACCACCTGTTGGTGCGGGATCGTACGTCGGGCGCGTTGATCGGTACCTATCGCCTGCTGACACCGGCGCAGGCTGAGCGCGCCGGTGGCCTCTACGCCGACGCCCAGTTCGATCTGACGCCGTTGGCGAGGCTGCGCCCGCGCATGGTGGAGCTCAGCCGCAGTTGCATACATGCAGCGCACCGTCGCGGCAATGTGATCCTGGCGCTGTGGGGTGCGCTCGGCCAGTTCATGAAGCGCAACGATCTCGATGTGATGGTCGCAACCGCAAGCATGCCCATGGTGCACAACGGCGTAGTCGGCGGCGATGCAGCTGCCAGCATTTGGCGTCAGCTCGCCTCTAACCATCTGGCTCCACCAGAAGACCGAGTGCACCCGCGCCTGCAGCTGCCGATCGAGCAGCTCGATGACGGACTTGATGTGGACCCGCCCGCGTTGATCAAGGGCTACCTGCGCCCGGGCGGCAAGGTGCTCGGACCGCCCGACTGGGACCCGGACATCAACACTGCGGACGTGCCGATGATGCTCCGATTGTTCGACATGCAGCCGCGTTATCGCAGGCATTTCCTGGGTTGGTAGACGCGGGCAACTTGCCGGTGCGTTGCCGGTGGGCATTTTTCTTTTTCGGCCGTTTCGATCCACTTCAAACGGCATCCGCAGCGAAATAAATTACTGCAATGGCTCAATGGATCATCGAATCCATGGAGTTGCACGGCTTGCTCGGCGTGTCTGCACTGATGGTGTTGGAAAACGTGTTAGCGCTTGTCCCGTTCGAGATGATCGTGCCGTTCGCGGGCTTTGTCGCTGCGCGCGGCGACATCAATACAGCCGGACTAATCGCAACTATGACCTTAGGCTCAGTCGATGGGACACTGCCCTTACATGTCACGGGCAACCTCTTAGACGACGAGCGCTTGAAGCACAGGGCCGTTGGCTGACTGCTTCGCCAGCAGACATCGAGAAGGTTAGCCACTGGTTCAAGCGCCAGGGTGAGCGTGTAGTGTCCTTGGGCCACATGGTGCCGGCGGGCATGACCGGGATGACGGTCGCTCGGTTCCTGCTGTGGTTGCCTGTGTACTCACACATACCACGCATCGCAGACGGTCAGCTAGGCGAATAGTCTCTCAGATTGCCTTTCCGAACCTTTGCAAACTTTCCTTCAGGCTGGCTGAACCGGCCCTCGCACGTGCAAGCAATGCACCCGACGTTCATCAAACCGACTTGTCCACTGGTTATGTTCAGTTCAACTGAGAAAGGCTGTACTGACATGGACCCCCAACGCTCGGGCGATGCACGCAATCCGCCTGCCGATTCGCCGCAAACTTCTTCCGATGAAACGCGCGAATCAGAGATCTCCCGTCGTCTGCGCCGTGAAATGATGGACGGCTACGACGAAGAGTTGGAAATGGAAGTCGACGACCGGTTCCTGGTCGACTCGGATGGCACCGGTGTCGAACTTGCCGAGGACACTGAAGACGAGAAGAAGCGGCGGCGCCACTACTTCAGCGAGCTGTTCCGCCTGCAGGGCGAACTCGTCAAGCTGCAGGATTGGGTGCTGCACACCGGCCACAAATTGGTCGTCCTGTTCGAGGGGCGCGACGCGGCCGGCAAGGGCGGCGTTATCAAGCGCATCACGCAGCGGCTGAATCCGCGCGTATGCCGGGTCGCTGCGCTGCCCGCACCGAACGACCGTGAACGCACGCAGTGGTACTTCCAGCGCTACGTGTCGCAACTGCCTGCGGCGGGAGAGATCGTCTTGTTCGACCGCAGCTGGTACAACCGCGCCGGCGTCGAGCGCGTGATGGGCTTTTGCAGCGACGAGCAGTACGAGGAATTCTTCCGTAGCGTGCCCGAGTTCGAGAAGATGCTCGTGCGCTCTGGCGTCCAGATCGTCAAGTACTGGTTCTCCATCTCCGACGAGGAGCAGCACATGCGCTTCCTCGGCCGTATCCATGACCCTTTGAAGCAGTGGAAGTTCAGTCAGATGGACCTGGAATCCCGACGGCGCTGGGAGGCCTATACCAAGGCCAAGGAAATCATGATTGAGCGCACCCACATTGCTGAAGCCCCATGGTGGGTGGTGCAGGCCGACGACAAGAAAAAAGCACGGCTGAACTGCATCGATCACTTGCTCGGTCAGATGAACTACCAGGAAACAGTGCACTCCGAGATCGTGCTGCCTGCCAGGGTGCACCATGAGGATTACATGCGACGTCCCACCCCGTCAGAGATGCTCGTGCCGGAACGGTACTAGCTACTCTGGTAACCGCCAGCCTGCATAGGATTTCCGACCAGCGCGGATCACGAGAGAAGAAAAGCGCTGTGCTCTGACGAACCGAGGGGTACTGTGTTCCCGTTGGCGTAACGGTCCAGGCGCCACTGGTCCAACATTTTCATCGCCAACTCGAATGACTTGCCGTTCAGCGTGTACAGGTCCATGACGTTGAAATCAGTCTCTGACTCCAGTGCCTTCGCCAAACGAATCAGCACCTGGTAGTCGGCGAACTCCGGATCACGCTGCGCCCACTTGCGGGCTTTCTTGATGGCATCCATAAATCTCCTTTGTGTGTACAACCACCAGATTTGGGGCACGCGGGATTCCCATGCGGCGGCAGTCCATGCTAAAGCCCAGCGCCCTATTTCGCTAATGACCGGCGACATTGCGGCAGGTCGGCCCTTGCGCGGCAGTGCTTGAGGGCCAACCATTAACACCCTGTTCAGCGTGCGGTCATCGGAGTGTCACGTGCAGCTTCTATCGTGACCTACATCGCAGTGAAGTGCCGCATTCCGCAGCCTTCATTGCATTCAATCAAATATGGGTTTGCGCTGAAGTTGGGAGAACGAGCGTCATGAATACAACCGTCGTCGAAGTGCAGTCACTGCGCAAAAGTTTCAAAGGCAAAGCCGCACTGCGCGACGTATCTTTGTCTGTGCGCAGCGGCGAAATGGTGGCACTACTGGGTGCTTCTGGCTCGGGCAAATCGACCTTGCTGCGCCTGCTCAACGGCCTGCACCGTGCCGATTCAGGCTCGATCAGCGATGTACGCGTGCTTGGCCGCCCGGTCCAGCGCGGTGGTGTGCTAGCGCCTGGCGTACGCGCGCTGCGCTCGCAAGTCGCATCGGTGTTCCAGCAGTTCAACTTGGTCGACCGGTTGTCTGTGATGAACAACGTAATGACCGGGGCACTGCACCGACAGCCCATGTGGCGCGCCCTCACGCGTCAGTTTTCATGCGAAGAACGGGCATTGGCCTACCAGGCGCTCACCCGTGTCGGCATCGAGGGCTGCGCCTGGCAGCGTGCCTCCACTCTCTCGGGCGGACAGCAACAACGTGCAGCGATTTCGCGCGCGCTGATGCAGCAGGCCAAGATCATCCTTGCCGACGAGCCGATCGCCTCGCTTGATCCTGAATCGAGCCGCCGTGTCATGCAGTTGCTGGCCGACCTCAACCGCGAACTCGGCGTCACGGTGCTCGTCTCGCTGCACCAGGTCGAGCATGCGTTTGCGTTCTGCCCGCGCACGATTGCTCTACGAGCAGGTGAGGTGGTTTTCGACGGGCCTACCGAGGCGCTGGATCAAGCCAGCCTGCGCGAGTTGTACGGCTCCCAGGCAGAAGAGCTGCTGGCGCCGACGCAGAGTCGTCCTTCTGCGAGAGCGCGGCCGGCGCCATACCACGTTCCTGATCTTCGCGTGGCGTAGCAACGCCATTTTTTTTGTTCTCAACCTGAAGGAGTATCGACATGAAAAACTGGATCAGCATAAGTTGCTTGGCCGCCGGCCTGGCGCTCTCGGGAGGCGCTTCGGCGCAAACTGACGAGATCAACTTCGGCTTCATCTCCACGGAAGCTTCATCCAACCTGAAGGCTGGCTGGCAGCCGCTGCTTGACGACATGAGCGCCGCCACCGGCCTCAAAGTCAAAGCGTTCTTCGCAACCGACTACGCGGGCGTGATCGAAGCGATGCGCTTCAACAAGGTGCAGGTCGGCTGGTTTGGCAACAAGTCGGGCATCGAAGCGGTCGATCGCGCCAAAGGCGAAGTGTTCGCCAAGGTTGTCGGCAAGGACGGCACTGAGGGCTACTACTCGATCCTAGTTGTCAACCAGGCCAGCCCGCTCAAGTCACTGGATGACGTCGTCGCGAAGCACAGCGAGCTGACCCTGGGCTACGGCGACCCGAACTCCACCAGCGGCACGGTGATTCCGGGCTACTACGCATTTGCCAAGAACAAGATCGATCCGATGAAGGATTTCAAGCGCACCATGCGCGCCAACCACGAGACCAATCTGCTTGCAGTGGTCAACGAGCAGGTCGACGTGGCGACCAACAACACCGAGAACTGGCATCGTTTCTCGCAAACCCATCCCGAGCAGCTGAAGAAGGTGCGCGAGATCTGGCGCTCGCCGCTGATTCCGAGCGATCCGATCGTTTGGCGTGAAGACCTGGATAAGGCGACCAAAACCAAGGTCCGCGACTTCCTGCTCGGCTACGGCAAGAAGCCCGAAGAACAGGCGATCCTGGAAAAGCTGGGCTATAGCGGCTTTCGGGCTTCCAGCGATGCACAGCTGATCCCGATCCGCCAGATCGAACTGGCCAAGGATCGCGCCAAGGTCGAATCCGACGCCAACCTGTCGACCGAAGAAAAGACCAAGAAGATCGAGCAGATCGACGAAAAACTCGATGCATTGGGCCGGCAGGTCGCCAAGGCCGGCTGAACATCGTTCGAGCGCGCGTTTCAATGAGTAGCACGCCTGTAAGTTTGGTCGGAACTGCTGCCTCTCCGGAATCCGAAGAGCGCGCCGCAATTGCAGCCGCAATGGCCGCTTCTGTTGCTGGTCCAAAGCGGTCTTGGGCCGTTTGGGTCGGCTGGGGTGTACTGCTGGCGCTGCTCGCCGGGTCATGGAACGGCGCAGAAATGCGTCCGCTGGACCTGATCCGCGACGCCGGCAACATCATCGAATATGGGAGCGGTTTTTTCCCTCCCGACTTTCACGAATGGCGCTACTACCTCGAGCAAATGATCGTCACGCTGCAAATCGCGCTTTGGGGCACCGCGCTTTCGATCGTGGGCGCGGTCCCGCTCGGACTGTTGGCGTCGAGCAACATCACGCCTTGGTGGGTGAATCAGCCGGTGCGGCGCGTGCTCGACGCTTGTCGCGCGATCAACGAGATGGTGTTCGCGCTGTTGTTCGTGGTTGCGGTCGGTCTTGGGCCGTTCGCGGGCGTGCTCGCGCTCTGGATTCACACCACAGGCATTCTCGGCAAGTTGTTTTCCGAGACGGTCGAGGCGATCGACCCGCAGCCGGTGGAAGGCATTCGCGCGACCGGCGCCAACGCGTTGCACGAGGTGCTGTTCGGCGTGCTGCCGCAGGTGCTGCCGCTGTGGCTGTCCTACACCTTGTACCGGTTCGAGTCGAACGTGCGCTCGGCCGCCGTGGTTGGCATGGTTGGCGCCGGCGGCATCGGCATGGTGCTGTGGGAGGTGATGCGCGGCTTTCAGTATGCGAAGACTGCGGCGGTGCTGCTGCTGGTGGTTTGTGTGTCGTTGATCGACGTGATCTCCGCTCAGCTGCGTAAGCGGTTGATTTAAGGCGACAACGATGCTGATCGGTGCCATCGAAGACCTGTTCGAACGCCACGGCGAGGCGCTCTACGACAGCGAGCGTCAAGAGTCGGTCACGGCGCTGGAACATGCGCTGCAATGTGCGCAGTTGGCCGAATGGGCGCAGGCTGCGCCCGCGCTCATCGCCGCTGCGCTGCTGCACGACGTCGGCCATCTGTTGGTTTTGTCGGACCCGAAAACCATGGATGAAATTGATGACGCGCATGAGTTGCGAGCACTGCCGTTCCTTACGCAATCGTTTGGGCCCGCAGTGACCGAGCCGGTGCGCCTTCATGTTGCGGCCAAACGCTACCTGGTGCGCGCGAATGAACGATATGCGCAGCGGCTTTCGCCCGCGTCGGTGCATTCGCTGCGGCTGCAGGGCGGGCCGATGGACGATGCCGAGGCGCGTGCATTCAGCGCGCTGCCTTACGCGCAAGACGCGCTGCAACTGCGTCGTTGGGACGAGGCCGCGAAGGTTTGTGGCCGCTCGACCCCGCCGCTATTTCACTATCTCGCGCTGTTGGCAGAGTTGCCAGCGAGCGTGTGCCGAGTCGGCAGCTGAGCGCTTCGGTTTATGCGCGGCGCTCGCCGCCCACGAACACCGAGCGTACAACGGGCAACCCGTTGAGCTCGCGTACTCGCACCAAATCGCCGCGCAAGCCGCTGGCGATACGCCCGCGATCGTCAAATCCGGCTGCCATGGCCGGACCTTCACTGACCGTGCGAACTGCGGCAGGCAATGAGAAGCCAGCGTTGTGGTGCAGGTACCAAGCTGCCGCCAGCAGGCTGGCCGGCACGTAGTCAGACGACAGACCATCGAGCACGCCGGCCTGCGCAAGCTCGGTGGCCGCGACGTTGCCAGAATGCGAGCCGCCCCGGACCACGTTCGGGGCTCCCGCGATCGTCTTCAGGCCCAGGTCGTGCGCGTGCTGCGCCGCAGCAAGCGTGGTCGGAAATTCGCTCATGAGCGCGCCCAATGCCTTGGCTTCGTCGACATGGGCGACCGTGGTGTCGTCGTGCGTTGCGAGGATCAAACCGCGACGGCGCGCGAAGCCGGCAAACCATTGCCGGTGCGGCTCGGCGTAGCGCGCCTGGCGCTGCGGCGCGTCGAGCAGTTCTTGGTCAAAACGCGCGTCGCTCCAGCCTTTCTTGCCGGTGTAGTACGTGCGTGCATGCGCCACGTCCGTCCACTGGCGCTGGCCCGGCGTATGGTCCATCAGCGAGATCATGCGCAGCCTCGGATGATCGGCGAACGGCTCGAACAGGCGCACCGTGTCGGCCGCGGGCAGCTCGCAGCGCACATGGATGTGATGCTGGCTGCGCAGCAGGCCGGCGGACTCCAGATCATTGAGGGCCGACAGAAGCTCGCTCTGATCGTGCGCGCGAAAGCCGTCGCCCCAGGAGTCGCCAACGCCGATCGCGTCGAGCACCGTCGTGATGCCGGCGCCGGCCATCTCCAGGTCGTGGGCCTGCAGTGCGGCGCGCACTGGAAACGTAACCTTGGGCCGCGGCATCACATGCCGCTCGAGGTTGTCGGTATGGACTTCGACCAGCCCCGGCAGCAGGAAATCGCCGTCCAGATCGAGTGCGCCCACGACGCTGCTGACACCGGGATCAACCGAAACGATGAAGCCGTTTGCGACGCGCACGCTCGCGCGCGAAAGCACCTCGTCGGCGAGCACCACGCGCGCGTTGGTGAAAACGATTTCACTCATGCTGTATCCCAGGGTCGATTCAAAGATCGCTGAGGTCGACGCAGCGGTCCGCTACAGCGTCGCGCACCTCCTCGTCGTGGAAGATGCCGACGATCGCACTGCCGCGCCGCTTCGCCTCGTCGATCAGGCTAATCACTGCGCGCCGATTCAGCGCATCGAGGGATGCGGTCGGTTCATCGAGCAGCAGCAGCCGCGCCGGCTCGATGAAGCCGCGCGCGATGTTGATGCGTTGCTGCTCGCCGCCTGAGAAGGTCGCCGGTGGCAGCCCCCATAAACCGCGCGGCAGGTTCAGCCGCGCGAGCAGCGAACCGGCTTGCTCACGCGCGGCTTCGAGCGCCTGCCGATGCCGGGTCTCATCCAGCGGATCAAAGTCGTCGCCGCCGATCGGTTCATCGCGCGGGTCGTGGGCGCCGTGCTGGTCATCGACCGCCTGCAGGCGCCGCTCGGCAACGACGTCAATCGCCGGCACCCGAGGCAGCGCGCGCAGGAACTGGCTGACGTAGGCAATTTCCGAACGACGCAGCTCGATCAACTGCCGCGGGCTCGCCTGCGCGAGGTCGACTCGCGCGTGTCCTGGTGGTTGCGCCAGCCACAACTCGCCGCGATCGACGCGGTAGCTGCCGTACAGACACTTCATCAAGGTTGACTTGCCGCGCCCTGAAGGTCCGACCAGCGCAACGCATTGACCGGCACGCACTTCGAGCGAGACGCCGCAAAGCACCGGCAGTTCAAGCCCGTCGCGCAGATGCAGCCGGAACGTCTTGTATACGTCGCGCACGGCAAGCACCGGTGCGTCTTCTTGGTCGAGCGCCGGGCGCATCATGCGGCCACCACCGACGAGACCAGCAACTGCGTGTACGCATGCTGCGGATCGTCAAATACCCGATCCGTCAGCCCCTGCTCGACGATGCGCCCGTGCCGCATCACCAGCGTGCGGTGCGCAAGCAGCCGCGCCACGCCCAGGTCGTGCGTGACGATCAGCGCCGACAGATGCAGCCGCGCGACCAGCACGCGGATCAAGTCGAGCAGCCGCGCCTGCACCGACACGTCCAGGCTCGAGGTCGGCTCATCCATCAGCACAAGACGTGGCCGCGTCGCGAGGTTGCGCGCGATCTGCAAGCGCTGGCGCATGCCCCCGGAGAACGCTCGCGGCGAGTCGTCGATACGCGCGCCTTCCAGTTCGACCCGCTCCATCCAGCTCAGAGCCGCCGTGCGCAGCGTCTGATAGCGGCGCTCGCCGAGACCCATGAGCCGTTCGCTAACGTTGGCGCCGGCGCTCACGTTCATGCGCAAACCGTCGCTGGCCTGTTGTTCGACGAAGCCCCACTCGGTGCGGGCTAGTACGCGCCGCTCACGTTCGCTGATCGCATGCACGTCGACTTCGGTACTGCGGCTCGTGCGGTAATGTACGCAGCCCGCGGTCGGCTGCAGCCGACCGGCGATGCAATTGAGCAACGTCGTCTTGCCCGATCCCGATTCGCCAACGATGGCGACCACCTCGCCTGCGAACAACTCGAAGCTCGCGTCGCGCACGGCCCAACTATCGCGGCCGGCACCCGCGAATGCGTGTCCGAGCGCCTGCACAGTCAGCACCGGCATGTCGTCGTGATTGTTCATGCGGCGACCGCCAGCTCGTCGAGCTCGACTGAAAAGCTCACGCCGTGGCGTGCAAAGCCAAGCCTCTCGTAGAACGCATGCGCTTCGGCCCGGCGGGCGTTGGACGACAGCGCCAGTTTGTAGCAGCCTACCGCCCTCGCGCGTTGCATCGCAGCCTGCACGAGCGCGCGTCCGACGCCGCTGCCCTGCCAGGCCGGCGCGACGGCGACGTCCTCCACCAGCGCGGCAGGCCGCCCCGAGTGTGCAAGCAGCGGCAGCACGAACCAGGTCAGGGTGCCGGCCGGCACGCCCGCGCGCTCGGCCAGCAGCACGCTGCCGCCGCAGCGCAGCATCTGATCGAACAACGCAGGCGCCGCCGCGCGGTCGTTGCTTCCCGGCGCGTCGAGGCCCGCGGCCTCGATCAGGTTGAGCACCGTGTCCAGGTCGCTTGCGCGCGCCTTGCGGATCAGCAGCAGGGGTGGCGTCATGACGTGGCCCTTTCCTTTTGCTCACGGCACCAATCGCTGTCGGAGCATGACCAGAGTCGCTCGTTGCCGTCCAGCACGATCTCGTCAAGAAAACTTGAGGTACTGCCGCAGAGGTCGCACGCATGCGGCTGCGGCTCGATTACGAATGGGTGGTCTTCAAAGTCGAGGCTTTTGACATCGGTGTAGGGGGGGATCGCGTACAGCCGCTTTTCACGGCCTGCGCCGAACAATTGCAGTGCAGACATCTGGTGCATCTTCGGGTTGTCGAAGCTCGGAATTGGAGACGGCGACATCACATAGCGCCCATTCACGAGCACCGGGTAGTCATAGCTCAGATCGATCCGGCCCCAATGCGCGATGTCTTCGTAGAGCTTGACGTTCATCAGTCCGTACTCGGCGAACGCGTGCAGCTTCAGCGTCTCGGCGCGATTCGCTTCCAGCCGGTACAGCGGCTCGGGTTGTGGCACCTGATAGACCAAGATTTGCGCTTCGGTTAACGGTCGCTCCGGGATGCGGTGCCGGGTCTGGATCAGCGTCGCTTCGGCCGTGTGCTCAGTGGTCGCGACGCCGGTGGTGCGCGCGAAGAAGCTACGGATGTTCACTGCATTCGTGGTGTCGTCTGCACCTTGGTCGATCACCTTCAGCACGTCAGCTTCGCCGATCACCGCCGCCGTGACCTGAATTCCGCCGGTGCCCCAGCCGTAGGCAAGCGGCATCTCGCGCGAGCCGAACGGGATCTGGTGGCCGGGAATCGCAACCGCCTTCAGCAGCGAACGCCGAATCATGCGCTTGGTGTTCTCGTCAAGGTAGGCGAAGTTGTAGCCCTTCATGCAAGCTCCTGCGGCAGGTCACCGGCCACGCCCGCGCGCAGCTTGCGGATCAACTGCAGTTCCGACTCGAAGGTCACGTAGTGCGGCAGTTTCAGGTGCTGCACAAAGCCTGACGCCTCGACGTTGTCGCCGTGCGGCAGCACGAA
This sequence comes from Lysobacterales bacterium, assembly GCA_038236135.1. Classification (GTDB taxonomy): domain Bacteria; phylum Pseudomonadota; class Gammaproteobacteria; order Xanthomonadales; family Rhodanobacteraceae; genus Dokdonella. The sequence continues at coordinate 29,095 of JBBSTF010000029.1, read as the reverse complement.
CTCTTGCTGCTGCACGGCACTCGTCATCGGCTCGTCGAACTCGTCTGCGCGCAACACGCGGTCGACCAGGGCCATCGCCATCGCCTTGCGCTCGCCATGGCCGAACACCAGGCCCTGGCCGCGCGTGAAATGTGCTGGCTGGCTCGCGCTGCCGACGAACTGATTGATCATCTGGCAGTCGGTCAACTCGATCTCTCCGATCTGAATCGGAAAACCCAGCTCGTCCGGCTCGATTTCGAGCGCGACCGCGCCGTGCCGGATCTCGCCTGCAAATGGATGGGTGTATGCATAGCCGCGCTGCGTTGAATAGCCCATGCCGAGCACCCAGCCTTCGTCGGCGCGTGCGAGCAACTGCAGCCGCGCGCTGCGAGGCAGCGGGTAGACCGGTGGATCGCGGGTCACGTCAGGTGGCTCGGGATCACCCGACGATGGCAGGCAAGCCTCGATCAGCCCCTCGGCGGCCAGTGCATCGAGCGGGTTCGGCACATGGATTTCACTTGCTTCTGCGTCGGTCTCGCAAACCTTGTTAGCAGGGACAAGCGCCGCCGCTTCATCGTGCAACAGGTTGAAGTCGAGCAGCCGCTGCGTGTAGTCGAAGGTTGGCCCAAGCAACTGCCCACCCGGCAGGTCCTTGAAAATCGCGCTGACGCGGCGCCGCACGCGCATGCCCGCCAAATCCACTGCCCGGCTGAAGCCCCAGCGTGGCAGCGTGGTCCGGTAGGCACGCAGCAGGAACACCGCCTCGATCTGATCGCCCCGCGCCTGCTTGAGGGCGAGCGCGGCCAACTCTGGGTCGTACAGTGAGGCTTCGGCCATCACACGATCGACCAGCAGACCGAGCTGCTCGCGCAACTGCCGCACCTGCAGTTCGGGCACGGCCGGGTCCCCGCGGCGTGCGCTGTCCAGCAGCTCGAGCGAAGCGGCGATCGCCTGCTCGCCGCCTTTGACTGCGATATACATGAGCGTCAGCCCTCCAGTTCGATGCGCGTGCTGCGGGGCAACGCGGCGATGCGGTCGCCGCAACAGAACACCAGATCGATGCCGCGCGGGAAATTGGCTTCCAGCGCTGCGCGCGCACGCCAGAATTCGGCATTGATGCCGCCCACGCCTAAGCGTTGGGTATCGCGAATTCCGGGGCCGCGCAAGATCAGTCCGCGGGTCTGCGGTAACGCCTCGGCCAGCACGGGCGCTTCCACGATCAGCGTAGCGCCGCGCTGCGGCGCTTCGTCGCTGCCTTCGCACAGCGCCTGCAACAGTGGCGCGTGTGCGTGTTCGGCCGCGCAGCAGACGAACTCGGCGTCGTCCACCGCATCGACCACGCGCACGCCGGTATGGAAGCGCAGATAAGGCAGCAGCTGATCGCGCGGCAGACCGGGTCCGACGTGCAGCCGCGTCTCGGCGTCGAGCAGTGTCAGCAGCAGCGCGCACAGGCCAGTACCGATTCCCGGCGACTCAAGCCCGGCCAGCGCGGCGGGCGGTAGCAGCTGCACGCGGCCGGGTCGTGCCATCGCTTCGAGCAGGCATCGAAAGCCCAACTGAGCGGCCTGCGCCGGCAGGTCAAAACCGCGCCGCAATGTGGCCAGGCTCGGCGCTTTCATGCGGCCTCCGGCTGCAACGTGAAGAAGCGCACGCGGCTTTCAGCCGTACGTGCACGCTCGCTGCGCTGCCGCTCGTCAATGCAGCCTTGCAGTTCCCGCAACATGCTGCCCTGCAGCAGCGTGTGTAGCGCAGGCACCTGCAGCAGTGCATCGACCTGCGCGACGCGTTCGGCGTGCAGTTCGTCCAGACCCATTACGTGCCCGACACCGACTACAGCCTGGTCACCGGTCGCGTGATGTCGCACTGCGCAGCGGGTCACCGTAGCCTCGCCCAAATTGAAACGGTCACCGGTATTGCCGATTCGCGCGCGCACCATTACGAGTCCCTGCTCAGGGCGGCGCAGCCATTCGAAGCGGAAATCGTTCAGCACCGGCGCTGCGAAGCGCGCGAGTTCGGATCCGGACGCCATGGCCAGCACGCGCAGCCAGTCAGCACGTTCTGCATGGTCACCAGGTCGGGGCGAGTTTGGCGTGTTGGTAGAAGACATTGTCATGCTCATGTCACTGAACGATTTCATGATTGGTGCAAGTATGCGTAGCCCATGTGACAGTTCATTGACAGATGCCTGAATGCTTGCCGATTGATGATCGAAGCGATGCCGTTCGGCGGTCGCGCCCGGCTGGTGGGCGAAGCTTTTCTCAACTCCTCCTACCTACGACAGTTGCACGCTACGCCGTCTATTTCGCGCCTGCGGCGGACCACCCGCTGTGGCAAGCGGGCAGCGCTTGGCTCGGCCGTGATGCGCGGCTCGGGCAGGCATCGACGGCGCCGGTCGCAGCCGACGTTCGTCTGCCCTGGCGCTACGGCTTTCACGCGACATTGAAGGCGCCAATGGCGTTGGCGACGGGCGAATGCGAGGCGGATTGGCTGCACGACGTGCAGGCGCTGACAGCGCGACAGCGCTGCTTCGCATTACCGGCGCTGTCGATCGTGCTGCTGGACGGCTTCCTTGCGTTGTGCCCGACTGAGCCGGTGCAGGTGGCCGATCCGCTTCGGCGGCTGGCCGATGCCTGCGTCACACAACTCGACCAACGCCGTGCCGCGTTGTCGGATGCTGAATGCATGCGTCAGTTGCAGCCACATTTCAGCGAGCGGCAGCGCATAAACGTCCAACGTTATGGCTACGCACACGTGCTGGACGACTGGCGCTTTCACTTCACGCTCAGCGGCCCTTTGACGGACGCTTCCGGCGATCACCAACACGCATTAATGAGTGCCGCGCAACGACATTTCGCGGAGGCGCTTCAGGCGCCGCTGGTCTGCGACGCGCTGTGCGTGTTTCAGGAGCCGGTGCCCGGCGCGCCGTTCGTGCTTACCCACCGCTTCGGCTTCGGTAACGAATGAGCGACGATTACAAACGTCTGATTGTCGTGGTCGGCCCATCGGGTGCCGGCAAGGACACCGTGCTGCGCGCCTGGCGCGCGCGACTCGCGGGCGACCCGCGCATCCATTTCGCGCGTCGGCTCATCACCCGACCGGCAGACTTGGCCAGTGAAGATCATGTGCCGATCGGCGCCGAGGTGCTGGAGGCGCTGCGCATGCAAGGCGCACTTGCATTTCACTGGCGGGCGCACGGCTTGGCTTACGGCGTGCTGCGAAGCAGTCTGGCTTGCCTGCAGCAAGGCGACTGGGTCGTGCTCAATGGTTCGCGCCAGCATCTGGCCGATTCGGGCGTGGGCGCCGCTGGCTGTCGGATCGTTGAAATTACCGCATCGGTCGAGTCTCGCCGAACTCGTCTTGCCGATCGCGCGCGCGAAGACAACGCTGCAACTGCTGGCCGGCTTCAGCGGACCGCGCCCGAGCTCCAGACAGCGCTGACGCTGGTCAACGAGGGTGAATTGGACGAGTGCGTCTCAGCATTACACAACTGGTGGCTTGCGTTGCGGCACCACAAAGGAGAACGGCAATGAGCGAGGAATTGATCAAGGCGGTGGTACTCGACTGGGCCGGCACCATGGTCGACTTCGGCAGTCTCGCGCCGATGGGCGCGCTGGTGAAACTTTTTGAAGGCCATGGGGTGAGCCTGAGCGTGGCCGAGGCGCGCATTCCGATGGGCTTGCCGAAATGGAATCACATCAAGGCGCTTGGCGCGATGCCCTCGGTTCGAACGCAGTGGATCGACCTGCACGACCGCGAGTTCGGCGATGCCGACGTTGACGCGTTCTATGCGGAATTTCAATCAATGAGCGCGGCAAGCGCAGCGGATCAGGCCGCGCTGATTCCGAGCGCACTCGATGTCGTGCAGGTCTTGCGATCCCGCGGATTGAAGATCGGTTCGACGACAGGCTACGACCGCACCGTCATGCAAGTGTTGACGCCGCTGGCCCGCGCTCAGGGGTACGAACCCGACAACCTGGTCTGCGCTGGCGATCTTGCGGCGGGCCGGCCTTCGCCATTGATGATGTACCGCTGCTTCGCCGACCTCGGCGTCTGGCCGCCGCATGCGGTCGTCAAGGTCGACGATACCGGCCCTGGAATCGCCGAGGCGCTTGCGGCGGGCAGCTGGGCGGTTGGGGTGGCAGTGAGCGGTAATGCAGTCGGACTGAGCCTTACCGAATGGCAAGCGCTGAGCCGGGAGGAACAACGGCTGCGCCGAGAAGGCGCCGAAGAGGAGCTGCGTGCCGCCGGCGCGCACGAGGTGGTCGATACGGTGGCCGGGTTGCTGCCCGCTCTGGATCAGTTACATCGGCGCATGGCTGCCAATGAGCGGCCCTGATGGCAGCGGTCGCAGAAAGGCACGTTAATTCCTGGCCATCACTTTCTGATCGAACGACGACATAGCGGAGCATCGATTGCGCGACGCACGGATGTGGATTTCCTTCAGCGTCCCGTCTCAGCCAGGTACGCCTTGCGCGCTGCGATTGCCGTGTTCGTAAAGTCAGTGAACACGCCGTCAATGCCCGCGCGGAAATACGGCAGGTACTCGGCCATGGGGTCGCCCTTGAACGCGCCGGCCAGATACTTTGGCTCGTTCCTGAACGTGTAGCTGTGCACAAATAAGCCAGCCTTATGCGCGTCGGCGATCAGGGATGTCGGCTTCACGCTGTTGACCTTGGCCAGCGTCCCAGGGGCGCTGAACGGCTCGATCGTGAGCGCCATCACCTGCGGCTTCCACGGGCCGATGCCGTCCGCATACGTCTTGATCTCGGCCAGGCCGGCGGGGGTCAGCATCGCGCCGAACGTGCGCGCGTCGCCGGCGAGCGTCCAGCTGTAGGGGCGGCCATCAACGAACGTGTATTCGTCGTCGGTGATGTAGATCATCGCGCCGGTGCGGTAGTCGACATCGTTGCCGTCCACCAGTTGCACCGCCTTCGCCTTCAGCCCGGCTGAGCGCAGGTACTTGAGGCTCGCTGGATCGAAGCTTTGCACGAACATCGGCGCGTCCTTGCGGTTCAGGTCGTTTGCGTTCAAGGCTTTAAGCAATGCATCCTCGAACGGATGGCCGCTGCTTGATGCGCAGCCATTCGCGATCGCCTGCGCGTTGTTCCAGATCGGGTTCTTGGACTCGGGATACACGCTGATGCTGCGTCCCGTTGCCGCGCTTTTGGCTTTCGCGATGTCGATCAGTTCCTGAAAGCTGATGATCGGCAGCTTACCGTTCAGGTCGGTGGGACGCTGGTCGCGCGCGTCGTAAGTCGTGCCTCCGATCCATTGCTTGAGCTCGGCCAAGGTGAAGTCGGTGATCGACCAGTCGCCGGTGTGGTCCTCGCCATCGACGACGAGCGACTTCAGCACCGACTTCGGGTTCGCCGGATCGGTCAGGTCAGTCAGGTACTGCGACGGGCCGTTCGCGGGAATGGCCGGGTACTTCACGTCGACCAGCCGACCCGGCACGATGCGCTTGCGGCTCGCGACCTGCGCGTTGGTCATGGCGACATCGGCGATGTTGGTGTTGTCGGACAGCCAGGGGTTGTGGCGCGAGACCAGCACGCAGTCCTTGGTCAGGTGCAGATCGGTCTCGAGCGAGTCGGCGCCGGCGTCGGCCGCGGCTTCATAGGACACCTTCGTTTCTTCAGGATACAGGCCTGGCAGGCCGCGATGTCCGATCACAAGCGGAGGTTGGCCATCGAGCGTTTTCAACGGCTCGCGGTTGTCGTCGCTGCCACCACACGCCGTCATGAGCAGACAGGTGCCGAGTACGGCGAGCGGGGTTGCGAAAGAAGCAGAACAGGATGTTTTCATAGTTGTTTGAGAAAAAAGCTGGTAATCCAAGAGTCAGGGCGCAAGATTGATGATGCGGTTGGTCTCTGGCGACGCCAGTGGACTGTTGTCCGCGATGTAGGTTTCGAGCGCATCGATGTCTTGCGCGCCGCCCAATGCGTCGGTGGCTTGGTTGAACACCGTGAAGTTGTCGCCGCCGGTCGCCAGAAAGCTGTTCATCGTCACGCGGTAGGTCGCGCTGTCGGAGATCGCTGTGCCGTTCAGCGCGACGTTGCCAACGCGAGAGCCGGCCGGTTTGGACAAGTCGTAGCTATACGAGAAACCGTGCGAAGGCAGTAGCACGCGCGGCGAGCTGACGGTGTTCGAGCCGCTGTTGAACTGCTGCTCGAGCAGTGCCTTGATCTGCGCACCGGTCATGGTCTTGACGACCAAGCTGTTGCCGAACGGCTGAGTCGTGAACAGCTGGCCATAGGTCACGCTGCCGTCGGCAGCCGGAGTCAAGTCGGCCCGCACGCCGCCCGGGTTCATGAATGCGATCTGCGCACCACCTTTGTCGGCCGCGCTGGTCGCATCCAATTGGGCATCGGCGATCAGATTGCCCAACGCGCTTTCGCGCGAGGGCGCCTGGGCGCGTGTGATCGGCCCTGCCAGCTTACCGACCACTCGCTGAGTCAGCGACGCGGCGACGGCAGCGTACTTGTCAATCAGTGTGGCGATCTCGGCATTCTTGGCGAATGACAGGTATTGCGCGGTCAACGCCACTGTGTTGCTGCCGCTGGTGAACGCTTCACCCTGCACGATTACGTTGTTGGCCGATTTGGCCGTGACCTTGCGCGTGCGTGTGTCAATCGTGAGGTCGATGTCGGTGAGCAGCGTGCCGTACTGGCCGGCGCTCGTCAAAAGAAACGGCTTGCCCGGATTGGTCTTGCCGTAGTCGCAGATGTAGGCGCGGTGGGTATGGCCAGAGATCACCACGTCCACCGCCGGGTCGAGCTTGTTCAGAATCTCCAGGATGTCGCCCGACAGGCCCGCGCAGCTCTTGTCGTTGTAGCCCGCTGTCGTGCTGCCACCTTCGTGCACCACCACGACGATCGCATCGACACCCTGCGCTTTCAAAGGAGCGATCAACGCATTGGCGGTATCTGCTTCGTCCTTGAAGGACAGGTCCGAGATACCGGATGGCGTGACTATCGCCGGCGTGCCCTTAAGCGTCATGCCGATGAACGCGACCTTGACGACACTGCCTGCCTGCGTGAACGTCTTGATGCCGGTGGCCGGGAACAGCGTTTTGCCATCGCTCTTGACCACATTAGCGGCCAGAAAGCCGAAGGTGGCGCCGCCGAAGTTCTTGTTGACTTGGCACGGATCGCGCGCCGTGTTCTTTGCGCAACCGCCGTTTTGCATCCGAAGCAGCTCCGTCTGCCCCTTGTCGAATTCATGGTTGCCGACTGCGTTGAAATCGATATTCATCGCGTTGACTGCGTCGATCGTCGGCTCGTCCAAAAACAATGCCGACACCAGAGGCGAGGCGCCGATCATGTCGCCCGCGGACACGACAGCGGTGTTCGGGTTCTTCGACCGGAGCGACGCGATTGCGGTCGCCAGGTAAGCCGCACCGCCGGCCGGAACCAAAACATTGCCGCCGCCATTGGCCGGCGCGCTGATCGACAGCTTCGGAGGTTCCAGGTTGCCGTGAAGGTCGTTGAACGCGACGATCTTGACCTCGACCGTGGACGGTACTGCGGAAATCGGCGTCGTGGTGGTCTCAGTGGTCGGCGCTTGGTTGCCGGAGTCGCCGTCGCCATTGCAGGCAGCCAGACCGAGTGCAGAAGCCGCCGCGATCAGCAGCGCGGAAGGGTTCGACGCGAATCCCATGAATTGCCTCCAGAGGAATGTTGAGTCGCGTGCATCGTATGAACTGGATATGACTCAGCGATGACAAGCTAGGGGTAATCGTTGTAAACTGTATATACACTTTACAACTTGAAGGACGAGACCCAATGGCTACCCAGGCACCATCAAAAGCAAGCACCCGGGCTCCGGCGAAACCGGCGGTCAAGAAGAAAGCGGCTGCTTCGACTACTGCGGTGGATCGGTCGAGGTAGCGCCTGTTGCAGCGGCACCCGACCCGTCCGCCAGCGCCCCTCAGAAGACGACAAAGGGCAACAGGCTCATCGCCCGCCGCGCGGTTGGGCAAGCAACCAAAGCTCAGCAAGCCAAAGCCCGTGCGCGACAGCTTCACGATGCCCAAGGCCGAGTACCAAATGATCCATCTGCTCAAGCAACGCGCGGCGGCGAAGGGCCACAAAGTCAAGAAAAGCGAACTGCTTCGCGCGGGTGTCATGGCGCTGGCCGACATGAGCGATGCGCGCCTGCTCGCGGCCATCAAGGCGATTCCGGTTTTAAAGACGGGGCGGCCGCGGAATCCGTCTAGCTATCCCGCAGTGGCCGGCAGCGGCAACGCAGAATCCGCGGCGACAAAGGCTGCGAGATAAAGGCGGCAGGCCGTGCTTTATTGTTAGCTGCGCTCGGGCGCCAGGCTGCGCTCGAATACGGCCCGACCATTCAGATCCTTCAGCGTCACCTTGAACTCACGCGTGGCGGCGTCGATATCGACTTGGCCGAAGAATTGAAGGCCTGCCAACGGCGACGTGTTCTGCGCCTTCGGCGCGTTCTGGTAGATCACCTCTGGTCCGAAGGTGTTGTCCAATGCGTTCGGACCGAAACTGCCGGCGTTCAGCGGCCCGGCGACGAACTCCCAAAACGGTTTGAAGTCGTTGAACTGCGCGCGGCTCGGGTCGTAGTGGTGGGCTGCGCAGTAGTGCACGTCGGCAGTGAGCCAGACGACGTTCTCAACATTCTTGAGCGCGTTGAGAACTTGAGCGATCTCATGCTCGCGCCCGAGCACGGGTCCGTCGCCGTTGGCTGAGTTCTCAAATTTGTCTTGCCCTTGGCGGTCCTTGCCATCGGGCACTACGAGTCCGAGCGGCATATCCGATGCGATCACTTTCCAGATGGCTTTGGACGCCCGGGTTTCGCGCTCCAGCCAATCCATTTGCGCACGACCGAGATAAGTCGTCTCGGAGTTTTGTTCAGTCTGGCGGTTGTGCGTATTTGGTCCGCGATAGCTGCGCATGTCGAGCACGAATACTTCGAGCAGCGGGCCGTAGGCAATCTTGCGATAGACGCGCTCCTCCTCATCCTGGTCATGCCAGCGCATTGGCGCGTACTCGAGATACGCACGGGTGGCACGTGCGACCAGTAGCGGCACACTCTTTTCAGAGTAGCGAGCATCGCCTGACAGGTCTTTCGAAGGCGACCAGTTGTTCGCGACCTCATGGTCGTCCCACTGCCAGACCTGCGGCACTTCGGCACTGAAGCGGCGCACGTTCTCGTCCATCAGGTTGTAGCGGTAGCGGCCGCGAAACTCGTTCAGTGTTTCGGCAACCTTGGAAACCTCCTCGGTCACAATGTTCTTCCAGACCGCGTCGCCCTCGACCTTCGCCTCGGCCGCGATCGGTCCGTCGGCATAGATCGTGTCGCCCGAATGCAGAAAGAAGTCAGGCTGCACTTTGCGCATCGCTTCGTAGATGCGCATGCCGCCGAAATCCGGGTTGATACCGAAGCCTTGCCCGGCGGTGTCGCCGGACCAGACGAAGCGCAGATTGCGCGGCGCAGTGGGCATGCTGCGAAAGCTGCCAACAACGGGTTCGGATAGTGCGCGGTCGTTAGTAGCGTCTTCAAAAGTCGCACGCACGAACATCTGTTGGCCGGCCGGCAGCCCATGCAGATCGAGCCGTGCGACGTGGTCGGTCACTTCGAGGGCGAGCGGACCGCGCACACGAACGGCGTTCGCAAACGATTGTGTAGTCGCGTACTCGATCCAGAGCCGCGCCGGTCGATCGCTGCGCGCCCAGACGATTGCACGGTCTGCCGTTACGTCACCGAACTGCAGGCCTGACGGCAACTGCGGGCGCACCCTGTCGCGCGTGATGATCGCCGGTGCAGCGGCGGGCGGCGCGGTCGGTGAAGCCGTTTGGGATAGCGCGCGGCTGCTTGCAAAAAGTGCCGCCGGCGCAGCGGCGCCTCCGCACCAAAGCGCGGATGTCTTCAGAAAGTTTCGGCGGACACGGTCGTTGTGGTCTTGCATGGCGAGGCCTTGTTGATTGAATTGAATGTTCGAATCGATCGACTGTGGCACTCTCGTGTGACAACGCTGTGATGAAACAGTGGGTCGCGCTGATCGTCGGCTGTGTGTCACACCGCTGTCACAGCGCGTACATATGCTTTGCCTCGTTCCAACCAAAGGCTGACTCAATGAGGGATTCTTGTATGCGACGCTTTGCTGTGACCACGACCGCCGTAGCGGTGTTGACGGTGCTTTCTGGATGCGGCTCTGATGGCAATTCGAGCGCGGCAGACCCGGTGAATGTGGGAACAACACCGGCCGCAATGCCGAAAAACGTCATCTTTTTTCTTGGCGATGGTTATGGCATCGTTCCAATGACCGCCACACGCATCTATGCGACCGGGGAAAACGGCGAGCTCGAGATCGACAAGCTGCCGAATACCGCCTTCGTTAAGACCTACTCTCTCGACGCGCAGGTGACTGACAGCGCGCCATCGATGGCCGCGTACATGACCGGCGTCAAGACTCGCAACGAAGTGCTGGGTATGAACGGCGACACCGTGGCCTACTCACCCACAAAAGACGACGCCACCGGCGTCAGTAGTTCGGTTGACAAGTGCCCTGCCAGTGGCAATGGCGCACCATCGACAACGTTGCTGGAACTGGCCATCGCGCAGGGGCGCGCCACTGGCGTGGTGTCGACCGCTCGACTGACGCACGCCACGCCGGCTGCAACCTATGCACACGTGTGCCACCGCAACGCCGAATATGAAATCGCACGACAGGCGGTGCCTGGCGGCGCTGGCTACAACAGCAAGCTGGGCAGCGGCGTGAACGTGTTGATGGGCGGCATCAGCCAGTATTGGCGGCCCTACAACGCGGCCAGCAACAAATCCGGCCGACCCGATGGGCGCAATCTGGTTGCCGAACTGCAAACGCAGGGCTATAGCTACGCGTCTGACCGCGCAAGCTTCGACGCGGCGCCGACCACAGCGGGCAGCAAGATCATCGCGCTGTTTGACTTTGCGCAAAGCGAAGGCCACATGTCCTATGAACTGGACCGCGATCCAGCGAAAGAACCGAGCTTGGCCGAGATGACGACCAAGTCGATTGACTTGCTGTCCAAAAACCAGAAGGGCTACTTCTTGATAGTTGAGGGCGGTCGCATCGACCATGCTTTGCACAGCACCAACGCGATTCGCGCGCTGTCCGACGCCAAGGCGTTCGACGACGCTGTGAAGGGCGCGATCGCGAAGGTCAAGGCCACTGATCCGGATCTCAAGAACACCCTAATCGTCGTCACGGCCGATCACGACCACACCATGGTGCTCAACGGCTATGCGGCACTGACCGGCGCTACGACGGCCAGTAACCCCGGCATCCTGGGCCTGATGCGCGACTATTCCAAGCCGACCACGCCCGCGCTCGACGCGGATGGTAAGCCGTTCACCAACCTCGTGTTCGGCAATGGCGAGAACCGGATCGCTGGCAGTCGCAGTGCCATGACCGCTCTGACCGATGCGGACGTTTCAGCAAAGAGCTACCACCAAGAGGCAGCGATCAAGACTGGCGTCGGCGGCGAAACGCACGGCGGAGCCGACGTGTTCCTGGGCGCGACCGGCCTGAACGCTGACACCTTTCACGGAATGATCGACAACACGCAGGTGTTCAACCTCGTGCGCCAGGCCGTTGGCCTTTGAGCCGCCAGCTTGTTCAGCCAAGCGTTCTACACACGGACAACTCAAACACCATGACGATTCAAAAAAGCCTCCTGACTGCGGCGCTCGCGGTAGTCCTCGCTCCCACCGCATTTGCCGCCGGTGAAGCCAAGAACGTGATCTTTTTTCTCGGCGATGGCATGGGGCCGGTCACAAGTACCGCGACTCGCATCAAGTACTTCGGCGAAGCCGGCTCGATGGCGATGGAAAAGCTGCCCTACACCGCGCGCATTAAAACCTATTCGCTCGACGCGCAGACCACCGACAGCGCACCGTCGATGGCCGCTTACATGACCGGCGTCAAGACGCGCAATGAAACCCTTGGGCTCGATGGCACCACCGTGGCGGTCGATCCCGGCAAGGACGCCGCTACCGGCGTGAGCAATTCAGTCAACAACTGTCCGCAGACCGGCAACGGCAGTCCGTCCACCACGCTGCTCGAACTGGCGATCGCCAACGGCCGCGCGACTGGCGTGGTGTCTACCGCACGCCTGACCCATGCAACGCCGGCCGCGACTTACGCGCATGTCTGTCACCGCAACGCCGAGTACGAAATCGCGCGCCAAGCCGTGCCCGGCGGCCCCGGCTACAACGCCAAGCTCGGTGGGGGGGTCGACGTGTTGATGGGCGGCATCAGCCAATACTGGCGCCCCTACAACGCCAACACCAATTCCCGTGGCCGGCCCGACGGGCGCGACCTGGTCATGGAAATGCAGACCAAAGGCTACAGCTTCGTGAACGACCTTGGCGGCATGAGCGCAGCGCCGACCGCGGCTGGCGCCAAGCTGCTTGGACTGTTCGACTTTGCCGCGTCGGAAGGCCATATGTCCTACGACCTCGATCGCGATCCAGCCAAGGAACCGAGCCTGGCGCAGATGACGACCAAAGCAATCGACTTGCTGTCAAGCAAAAACAAGGGCTTTTTCCTGATGGTCGAGGGCGGCCGTATCGACCATGCATTGCACGGTACCAACGCTGCCCGCGCGCTGGCCGACACCAAAGCGTTTGACGATGCGATCCAGGCAGCGATCGACAAAGTCAAAGCGTTCGACCCGGAGCTCAAAGAGACGTTGATAGTCGTCACCGCCGACCACGACCACACCATGGCATTCAACGGCTATGGGAAACGCGGCACCGACATCCTCGGGCTCACCATCAACTACGCGACCGACAAGCCCAGCGTGGATGCCAATGGGGTGGCGTATACCAATCTGGTGTTCGGCAACGGCTCGAACCGACCCGATGTGCGCAGCAACCTTGATCAATCCGCGGTCACAGGCAAAAACTACCTGCAGGAAGTTGCGATCCGCCGTGGCTCGCCGGGCTCTGAAACCCACGGCGGCGGCGACGTGATGCTGTTCGCGACCGGTGCCGGTGCTGCCTCGAAGCCGTTCAGGGGAACGATCGACAACACTCGGGTGTTCAGCTTGGTCCGTTCGGCTGCAGGGTATTGAGATGCGCCGGCCCAACGCGTTGCTTGTCGCATCGGCCCTTGGCGTGCTGCTGGCATTGGCTGGTGGTGCAGCTCCGGTCGCAACGGCCGCTGCTGCTGCACCTCAGGTCAATGGCACTGCCTTCGCCACGGGTTGGCCCGACGTCGATGCGGTGGTCTCCTATGAGACCCGCCAGCTCATGAGCAACGGCACCCTTCGCGTCGAATCATGGCAAGAGCGCTTGGTGCGTCGCGGCACTCAGGTATGGATCGAACGTATTTTGCCGAAGGGCAGTCAGCCGACCCATGGCGATGCTTCTAGTGATGAGCACTTCGGCCACAAACATCTAAACGCAGAGACATCGGCGCGCTGGGTAACGGCCGACCAACGGGGCCAGCTCCAGTTGAAGCTGGTCGATCGGCACCAAAAAGTGGTGGTCGATGTGCCGCGCGCCGAGTTCGGCACCGTTGCGTTCGACGGTCGCTTGGATGCTGCTGGAGCCATCGTGCCGCCGTCGATCGTGCAGGACCTTCAGCCCGAAGGCGCCGCAACTGCCGCCGGCCAACGATGGCGAGTCGAACGCAGCCAGGGCTGGACCCATCGCGTGCTGTGGTCGGAGCCCAAACAAATCGCGCTGGACGTTCTATCGCGCAGCGACGATGGTCGAGTCAGGCGACGCGTCACGGTGCAGCTTTCCGCGCTCACGTCAGTTCGGTTCTTGCCTTGGGAGCAGTTGGTCGGTTATGAATCAAAGCGCTACGACGAGTTCATGGATTGAGTCGGGTCCGGACCTGGCCAAGGTGCCCGTAGGCCCTGTTTACCCGTGCACTTGTAGCAACATTTCGTTTATTTGAAACAACGGTCGACTGCGCTATGGCGTGCCAGCACATGCGCAACGGTCCAGTGACTGTGTGGTCGCTAAGTCATTTGACGCTTGCCCCGCGGCCGCTTTCGATTCAATTGTCTTGTGAGTCACATAGTCGAATTCGCCGCCGGCACTGGCGGGGCCAACGCGCTTGGTATTTTCATTGCCAACCGACCCACGGGGCTACATAATTTTTAAGCGGATCTTGAATGTGCCAGAGGTTCTTCCTCCGCTGGCTATTGGAGGTGTTTGATAGCTGAAGACCAGGTGTTACTCCTTCGATGGCTGGATGTCGCGGACATTCAGCGACCCATCGCCCGATAGATAGTTAGCCTCGCTTTCGGAGGTAGCCTCTATTTTTCTAAGGCTGAACATCCGGTAGCTAAGCGATGGTCGAGTCAGTTTTTATCGTTCGGGCATCGTGAAAGTCCAGACAGAAAAAACAGCGTGGGCGCTAGGATGCGAAATCGTTGAGGGCTCAAATCAGGTATGCCGCTTACTGGATGGCAAGCTCTTCGAAGCTGACTAACCAGAGTTGACCGTCATGTATGAGACCGAACTAAAGCTCTCGGTTCCTCTGGAAAGCGTCGCCCTGATTGAAAAGGCGTTGCGAAAAGGCCGCGTCCAAACCGAGCGCCTACAGGCGGTTTGCTTCGACACCGCCGACAACCGCCTGGCGAAGCGCAAGGCATCGCTGCGTTTGCGCAAGGAAGGGGAGGCGTGGGTCCAGACGGCCAAGGCCTCGAGCGGGTCAACAGCTCGCCGGCTCGAACAAAATATTCCGATCGAAGCGCCGCCCGCCGGAGAGCAGCCTCTACCTGATCCGCTCCGTCACGACGGCTCTCCAGTCGGCAAGGTACTGCGCAAGGCGCTGGGAGGTAAGACGTGGGGCGATGCTGGCTTGTCGATGCGTTATCGCACCGACGTGCTACGAACGAAGCGGGTCGTCCGGGCGGGCGATGCCGAGGTAGAAATTGCCCTCGATGTCGGCACGATCGTCGCCGGCGATCAGACGCTCCCCATTTGTGAGCTTGAACTCGAATTGAAGTCGGGTGAAGTGTCCGAGCTGGTCGCGCTGGCGTCGCAATGGGCCGAGCAGCACAAGCTATGGATCAGCACGCCGTCCAAAGCCGAACGAGGCTCGCGACTCAGCCAAGGCGGTCCACAACCGCAGCCTGTTAAGGCGACCCTGCCAGTGACCGATGCGAAGACGAGCGGCCGATCATTCGTCGCCACCACACTGCAGAGCTGTCTTGCCCAGGTCCTGCACAACGCGAGTGGGATCGCCGAAGCCGCTGGAGACGACGAGGAGCTGGTCCATCAGTTGCGCATCGGCATCCGGCGCCTTCGCACGGCGCTGCGCGAGCTGCAGACCGTCGTCAGCGACATCGATCCCCAGTGGGAACCGGTGTTGCAACGCACTTTCCACGAGCTGGGCGACCATCGCGATCTGTCCATCCTCGTTCCTGCCGTGCGCAAGGAGATCGGGGCGGCAAAGGCGCCGCCATTCCCCGACCCAGAGCCGTTGCACCAGACGCGTCGGCCGACCACCGTCGTACGTGACCCCGCGTTCCAGCGGACCTTGTTCGCCCTGATTGCTTTTGAAGACAAACAGGCCAGGGAGTCAGGCCGTGCCGATGCCACAATTGATCTGCGCTCTGTCATGGTCAAGCGGCTTGGACATCTGCGACGCCGCATTGCTCGCGATGGCAAGCGCTTCGCCGAACTCGAGACTGAGGACCAGCACAAGGTCCGCAAGAAGCTGAAGCGACTGCGCTACTTAAGCGAGTTCACGGCACCGCTTTTTGGGTCGGCAAAGGTCGATAGCTTCCTTGACAATTGGAAAGATGCCCAGGATGCGCTTGGCGAGCACAACGACCAACGAACCGCTGTCGAGCTATTCCGCTCCACCGCAGAGCAGAACCCGAATGCCTGGTTTGTCGTGGGTTGGCTGGAGGGGCGGCAGGCGGCATCGGTCAAGCGCTGCAATCGTGCCCTTCGCCAAGCCAGCAAGACTGTGCCTTTCTGGAAAGGTTGACGCATGCTGTTGATAAGTTCGAAGTCGTCGCTACGATCGCCAAACTGCCGGTTGCGATAGACGGGCGCTCTGAAGGCCTGCCACCATCGCCGTCGGCAAATTCGAGGCGTTTCATCGACTCAGGGCGTATGAGGAGATCCCATGCGACTAGCCAGCTACAAGGTGGAGAACCTGTTCAATCGGGCCAAAGCCATGAACCATGGCTCGTGGCTGGAAAGCAAGCCCATCCTTGACGGGTTTGCACAGCTCAGCCAGCTACTGGGCGAACACCTCTACGACGACGTCAGCAAGCGCCGCATGGTCGGTCTGTTGCAGCAACTGGGTTTGACCAAATCCGACACGGGCGAGTTCGTGATGCTGCGCCAGAACCGCGGTGATCTGGTCCGGCGTCCGAAGGCCGGGGGAATCGAGATCGTCGCCGATGGCCGCACCGACTGGGTCGGCTCGCTGGAGCTGATCCCGGCGCCGATCAACGAAGAAGCGATGCGCAACACGGCGCGCGTCATGATTGAGTTGAAGACCGATGTGCTGGCCGTGGTCGAGGCCGAGAGCCGGCCGACGCTGGTGGCATTCAATACCGGCATCGTCGGTGGTCTGGGCGGCACGCCGTTCGCCCACGTCATGTTGATCGACGGTAACGACATGCGCGGCATCGATGCCGGGCTGCTCAGCGGTGAAGGCTTTCCAATTGGCTCCATGCGCAGCCATGTCGATGATCGGTCAGACACTGGACAACTGGTGTTTTCGCGTAATTGCCCCAAGTTCGAATTGACGCTGCCGTCCGGCAGCCGGCAACCGGCTGCTAGTCAATCACTTCAAGAGCATAGGGTTCGGCGGCAAGGCCGCATCGGACGCCAGGCGCTTACTGCAGGCGGAGCGTGTCAAGGCGATCTACGTGGGGCTTATTGCGCGCGGCGAAACGCACATTGCCGTGGTTGGGGATCTGAACGACACACCGACGAGCACCGCACTTGCAGCACACCGATCCGAATGATGCATTCAAGCGGCCGTCCTTTGATGATGGCGGCTATCCCGGCACCTGCGGGCTGTGCAATGCAGCCAACAAGATCGAGCGACGAGCGAGTCATCTCCTGCGTGATCGCGTGCAGCACTGTCGAGTGTTCGGCGCTCAGCAATGGCTTGCGCCCAAGGCGCCCGGATTGGACGATCTGCATTTTCTTGATCATGCATTGCCCTCGCGTGGGTGACTGTATCAGGCACCAAGAGCGATATTTTAATTAGTCCACACCATCTCCGACCATCGGGACATTTGGAGGGCGATGCCTTCGCCGGCTGCGGCCGCAAAGGCGTTGGTGAACATAGCCAGGGCCAGCAAAGCGGTGGCGGCAAGATTTACGCGGGCAGTCGTTCCATGGCCGGGCGAGCGCACAGGCACATCCACCGTTGCCCGACTCTGTGTCGTCAGCGAAGTGCCGATGGTCTCGCCAACCGAACAACAGTTGCCAGCGCCACGGCATGCAATGCCGAGTATGTTGACGCGGGCGCTTCCAAAAAAGATCGCTGGAAGCCGGCTACTCCCCAAGGGGACAACGGTCATAGGGGCCGGCTATCTCTGGCGACGACGAATGGCAAAGCTGGTAGCTCGATTGGCACGCTTGCGGGGCAGGGCGCCACGACTCAATGAGCTGGAATTCGGCTACAACGGGCGAGGAGCATGCAGCCTAGCGACTGGTCGAGTCACCTCGGAAAACCCAATACGACAGGCGGCGATGAGATCAAGCTGCAACTCTGGGCGGAAGCCGCGCAACTTCATTGGCTGCAAGCACTCAAGGCAAAGTTTATTGAACACCGCCGGCCCAACCAAAGGTTTGATCGATTGAAACTGTTGGTCATCGAAGACAACCCCGACATCGTTGCAAACATGTACGGCTATCTTGCTCCGCTTGGTCACGAGGTCGATTCCGCGCGCAATGGCATGGTCGGTCTCACGATGGCGGCCGAGGGTACATACGACGCGATCGTGCTGGACCTATCCTTGCCAGGCTTGGACGGGCTGGATGTTTGCAGGCGCCTGCGCCACCACTTTCGCTGTGCGACCCCGGTCCTGATGTTGACCGCGCGCGATAGTCTGGAAGACAAGGTAACCGGCTTCGACAGTGGCGCGGACGACTACCTGGTCAAGCCGTTCTCCATGGTGGAGCTTGAGACTCGGCTCAGGGCATTGGTTCGTCGCGCGAAAGGCTCGCACGTCCAGACGGTCCTTCGGTTTGCGGATGTCCAGTTCGACCCGAGCACTTTTGAAGCCACCCGGGCGGGCCAGCCACTGGCGCTGACGCCGACCGGTTACAAGCTGCTTGCCGCGCTGTTGCGCAACGCGCCCAAGCTGGTGAGTCGGGAAACCCTGGAACAGGAAGTCTGGGGCGAGGATCGGCCGGACAGTGACGCGCTTCGCACGCACATACATGCCTTGCGTACGGTGCTGGACAAACCGTTTGCAACGCCGCTGCTCAAGACGCTTGCGGGTATCGGATACAAGCTGACAGCCCCCGATGCGTAGCCGCTGGACGCTGCGCCGCCGGATCGTAGCCGCCTATGTTTTGCTCGCCTGCGTGGTCTGCGGCGCTTTTGCGTCAGCGGCCGTTTTCGCCGTCAAGATCATCGAGGAACGTCTCATCGACCAGCGCCTCGCGCGAACCGCCGATCAGTTCCTTGAAAAGCGGCAGGCGGGCAAGTCGATCGATCTGCCGTCGACCATCGCCATTTACCAGGAAGGAACCATCCCGCCATCGCTGAAGGATCTGGCGCCCGGCACGCATGAGATTCCTGTTGACGGCGTATCGGTCAACGTCCTGGTGCGTGACGTCGACGGCGCCCGCTTCATCCTGACCGACAACGATGCAGACTTTGAACGCATCAAGGACGACGTCTACGCGGTGCTGGCAGCCGCATTCCTGGCCTGCCTTGCGCTCGCCGTCGTCCTTGGACGTTTCACGGCGAGCCGCGTGATTGCTCCCGTGACGGCCTTGGCGCGCGCGGTTGAGAAAGACGAAGAAGGTCATGACTTTCCTTCGCTCGGATCGACTGATGAAATGGGTGTGCTGGCAAGAGCGTTTGCGGCGCGAACCGAAGAGCTGCAAGGATTTTTAAATCGCGAGCGCTGGTTTGTCGGCGACGTGAGCCACGAACTGCGCACCCCGCTCACCGTCATGCTGGGTGCAGCAGAGATCCTTTGTGCCCGGGTAAGCGAGCAGCCTGAGCTACTAGCCGTGGCGGAGCGCATCAGACGCGTCGCCGCCGATACGACGGAACGCGTGAGCGCCATGTTGCTGCTTTCGCGGGCTCCTGAAACGGTCGGCGCCCCTCGAATCGCGCTCAGTCCGATTATTCGAGCGGAGATGGAGCGATGCCAGCCGCTGATCGCGGGCAAGCCGGTCGAGCTGGTGCTGCATGCCTCGCGCGAGGTTTACGTCTTTGCACGCCCTGAACTGGTCGCCATCGCGGTTGGAAACCTGATTCGCAACGCCTGCCAGTTCACGGAGCAAGGCTGCATCGGCGTGACACTGGAAGAGCGACGCGTGGTTGTCGAAGATACCGGCGTCGGCATCGCCGCTTCAATGCGGGAACGCGTCTTTGAGCGGCACGTTCGCGCCAGCGCGGACACCTCCACGGGATCGGGGCTTGGCCTGGCGATCGTGCGCCGTGTGATGGAACACCTCGGCTGGAGCGTCTCGCATGAGGACAGAGCGGGCGGTGGAAGCCGCTTTGTCCTGACCTTGCCAAGCAAGCCTTAACGCGTTCTTCACGCCAAGCTAACGGCAAACTCACGGCCGACTTCATAAGCTTGGGCCGATGAACGGGACGATCCGCGGCCTGGAGTTTGATTCGGCCTGCAGGCTGAATGTCGTCGCGCCCGTTTTCAACGAGGCTAAAGGACTGCCTGCGTTTCATCGGCGACTCGTCGATGTGCTGGAGGAGCTGGAGGAGCTGGAGGAGCTGGAGGAGCTGGGACTGTCCTTCGAGGTGGTGTACGTCGACGACGGCAGTCGCGACCGCTCGCTCGAAATCCTCAAACAGCTTCATCCCGCGGACAGCAGGATCAGCATGGTCCGTTTCAGTCGGAACTTCGACGGGGAACACGCGACGGTAAAACGATGGCACACACCACCCCAACGCTTTCAAGCCAAGGCGATCAGCCTTCCATTCGGAGCAGCCGTTGCGCATGACCTTCACATTCACCCGTTGCTCCGGGATCAACGCATTTCGGATGCGCCCTTTGCCGATCATCCTTGGACTCTTGTCCACCGCCGTGTTCGCGCAGCCAGCGCTCCAGGTGAACGAGGCGATCGCGCTGGCCGAGAGCAACCATCCGTCGTTGCGCATTGCTCGGGCGGAGTCCGATGCCGCGCTTGCGGTGCTGCAGGAAAGCCGGGTCCTTCTTTGGAACAATCCGCTGCTGACTGCTGAGGCGCGTCAACGAAGTCTGAGTCAGGTCCAGACGCGTGACGCATCCCGGCGTGACGCTGGCGTCGGTGTTTTTCAGACCTTTGAAACCGGCGGCCAGCCTGCTGCCCGGCGCGTTGCGGCGCGGGCTTCGTTGTCGGCGAGTCAGGCCACCGTCGAAGCGACGCGCCGGGAGGTGCGAGCCGAAGCGGCGCGTCGCTTCTTTCGCGTGCTGGCGCTGCAGCAGCGGGTCAAGGCCGAAACAGAGGCGCTGCAGCTGCTGCAGCGGGCTGCTCGCATGGTCAGCAAGCGCGTGCGGGCCGGTGAGGACAGCCGGCTGGATGGCAATCTGGCGGTGGTCGAATCGGAGCGATCCGCCAATCAGCTGTCGCTGGTAAAGGAGCAACTGTCGCAGGCGCGCGCCGCGCTGGCAACAACATTGCAGCTGCCTCCCGGCGCGCTGCCGGCGGTGGCCGGTGAACTGGCCGTCGCTGCACCGGCGTATTCACAGGACGACTTGCTCGATGCCGCATCCAGGCAGCCCCGGCTGCAGGCTGCGGGCGCTATAGAGGAGGCCGCACGCGGCCGCCTGGCACTGGAGCGCGCGGCGCGATCGCCCGACGTGACAGTGGGACTGTCCTATGGCGCCGAGCGCGGCATCGACACTCGGGACCGCATTACTACCCTGAGCGTCAGCGTGCCGCTGCCCCTTTTTCACCGGAACGAAGGCGCCATCGGCCGCGCGCTGAGTGACCTCGAGCGCAGTCGCGTCGATCAACGATCGACGGCGCGGGAAATCGAATCCACCGTGCGTCTGCTGTGGCAGCAGCAAGCAAGTCTGCAAAGTCGGACCAAGCGTCTGCGGGAGTCGGTCCTCACACGCCTCACGGAAAACCAGCGGCTGTCATTCAAGGCACTTCAGGCCGGCGCGATCGGCCTGGGCCAGTACCTGTTGGCGCGCCGCCAGACCCTGGACGCGCAGCGTGAATTGCTCGATGCCACCACCGATCTTCTGCTCACTCGAGTCGACTTGGAGGCAGCCGGTGGTTGGCCGGAAAGCCTGCCTCCCATCGGCCTGCCGGCGGGCTCGCATGCGCGCTGAACCGCCTGCGATGAAGCGCCTACGCATGCCGGTTGCGACGATCGTCGCAACCGCTGTTATTGGTGCCCTGCTGGTCAGCTGCGGCGATCGACAGAGCGCGACGGCCAATGGCAAAAAGCCGGCAACGCAATCCGAGCCAGCGGCTGCAGCCGCCGTCACGGCCTCGGCAAATCCTGCGAGCGAAGCGGACAAGGCACTGCGACTGACCCCCGCACAAATGCAGGAGGCAGGGGTGCGAGTGGAGACGATCCAGCCGTCGTCGGTCAACGCATCGATCACCTTGTCCGGCACGGTGTCGCCCAATCAGAATCGGATCGCGAAGGTGATCCCTCGGCTGCCGGGCCGAATCACTTCGGTGCCGGCGGCGCTCGGCGCGCACGTCAAGGCCGGTCAGACGCTGGCGGTGCTCGAGAGCATCGAACTCGGCGACGTGCGCTCGACGTTCCTGCAGGCGCGCAGCGAAGCGTCGGTGGCGGACGCCGCCCTGGCGCGAGCCAAGTCGCTGTCGGCCGAGGACATCATCCCGCGCAAGGACTACCTGCGCGCCCGCGCCGATGCGCAAAGGGCGCATGCTGCGCTGCAGGCTGCATCGGACAAGCTGCGCATCCTCGGCGTCTCGCCCACCGTCTCGGAAAGCGGCGCCGACGCGGTCTATTCGCTCGTCGCGCCGCTTGCCGGAACCGTGATCGAAAAGCAGGCGGTTCCCGGAACGTTGGCCGACAAGGAGTCGTTGTTCACCGTCGCTGACTTATCCAATGTCTGGGTGGTCGCGGACGTTTTCGAGCGGGATCTCTCGCGCCTGGCCGTCGGCGCCGCTGCCGAAGTGACGGTGGCCGCGTATCCCGACGAGCGGTTTGCGGGCCAGGTGGTGTATCTGTCCGCCACGCTCGATGTGGCGACGCGGACCGTGAAGGCGCAGATCGAGCTGCCCAATCCGCAGCGCCGCCTCAAACCGGGGATGTTCGCGTCCGCAAGCGTCGCCACCAGCGCGACCGAACCTGCGCTGGTGCTTCCCGCGGCGGCGGTGACGCTGGTCGATGGCAAACCAACGGTTTTCATTGAAACAAAAACGGGTTTCGAGCCGCGCTCGATCGAAACCTCGGGCGAGGTCGCCGGCATGGTCACCGTGCGGCAGGGCCTGACGGGTGGCGAACGCGTCGCGATCGACGGCGTTTATGCGCTGAAGTCGCGCATGCTCAAGTCCCAGCTCGGCAGCACTGACTGACCGGACTGACATGCTCGAAAAAATCGTCGACCTGTCATTGCGCTATCGGGTGCTCGTGCTGGTCGGTCTGGCGCTCATCATCGGACTCGGCGTTCGCGCGTGGCGGCAAGTGCCGGTGGATGCTTTCCCGGACGTGACGCCGGTACAGGTCAGCGTCTTGGTGGAGTCGCCCGGGCTGGCACCAGAGGACGTCGAAAAGCTGTTGACGTTTCCGGTCGAGTCCAGCTTGGCCGGCTTGCCGGGCGTCAAGACCGTGCGATCCATCTCGCTGTTTGGCCTGTCGACCGTGACGGTCTATTTCGACGACAACGTCGATATCTACTTTGCGCGGCGCCTGGTGGCAGAACGGCTTGTGCAGGTGCAGGCGCGCATACCCGCCGGCTTCGGCGAGGCCGAAATGGGCCCGAACAGCTCCGGGCTCGGACAGGTCTTCTGGTACACCGTCGAGGCGGCGGATCAGCGGCTGTCCCAGATGGACCTGCGCACGTTGCAGGACTGGACCATCCGCATGCAGTTGCGGACGGTTCCGGGCGTTGAGGAAGTCACTTCGTGGGGCGGCCAGCAAAAGCAGTTCCAGGTTTTGGTCGACCCGAACAAGCTCGTCAAGTATGGACTGACGTTCAAGACGGTAATGGACGCGCTGCTTGCGAACAACCGGCAGGTCGGCGGCCAGTACGTCGATATTGGCCCCGAGCAGTTTCTGGTGCGCGGCACTGGCCGTGCGAACGGGCTCGACGAGATCGCGGCCATACCGCTGCTCAGCGAGCACGGCACCGCGGTCCATGTACGAGACGTTGCGCAGGTGCAGGTGGGCGGAAGCCTGCGCTTCGGCGCCGCCACGCGTGATGGCAAGGAGGTGGTGTTCGGGATGGCCCTGCAGCGCATCGGCGCGAACGCCCGGGAGGTTGCTTCGGCAGTCAAGGCCAAGCTGGACCAGGTGCAGGAGGCGCTGCCGGAGGGCGTGAAGATCAATCCGGTCTACGACCGCACATCGCTGGTCGACAAGGCGGTGAAGACAGCCACCAGCGCGCTGCTGGAAGGGTCGGTGCTGGTCGCGGTCGTCCTGTTTTTGTTCCTCGGCGAAATCCGCTCGGCGCTGGTGGTCGTTGCCACGCTGCCGCTGGCGATGCTGATCGCGTTCCTGTTGATGCAGCAAGTCGGGCTGTCGGCCAACCTGATGTCGCTCGCAGGACTGGCCGTGGCCATCGGGATGATGATCGACGGCGCGGTCGTGTTGGTCGAAAACGTCTATCGGCGTCTGAACCAGCCCGAGTCGGCACGACAAAGCCGCGTCGACACCGTGCGCCAAGGCTCGTTCGAGGTCGTCCAGCCAGTCGCGTTTGCCATCCTGGTCATCGTCGTGGTTTTCCTGCCGCTGTTCTCGCTCGGCGACATCGAGGGAAAGATGTTCCGGCCGATGGCCCTGTCCATCACCTTTGCGATGGTTGGCTCGCTGCTACTGACGCTGACGGTGGTCCCGGTGCTGGGGTCGCTCATTCTCAAGCCCAAGGGAGAGCATGACACCTGGCTGCTGCGGTGGGCCAAACGCATCTACACACCCGTGCTCGACACCTCCCTGAAACACAAGGGTCGTGTCGTGGCCGCCGCCTTGGTGGCGCTCGCGCTCAGTTTGGCGGTCGTCCCTTTCCTGGGCCGCGAATTCCTGCCGGTCCTGCAAGAGGGAGCGTTCATGGTTCGCATCACGAGCATCGCTTCGACCTCGCTCCACACGAGCGTCGAAGTGGCCAAGAAGGTGGAGGTCGCGCTGAGGGCCATTCCGCAGGTTCAAACCACCTTGGGATTGGGCGGCCGCGCCGAGCGCGGGGAGCCGGAAGACGTCAACCGCACCGAGATGCTGGTCGACCTGACAGACCGCAGCAAATGGCCGCAGTCGACTTCCTATGAAACGCTTTCCCGCACGATTCAGGAGGCGGCCGAGAAGGCGGCGCCGACCGCCGTCGTGTCGGTCGGCCAACCGATACAAAGTCGCATCGATGAACTCGTCTCCGGGGTGCGCTCGCCGCTGGCCCTGCGCATCTACGGCGACGACCTCGGGGAGCTGGACCGGCTCGCCGCGCAAATCAAGACCGTGCTGGCCACCATCTCCGGCATCGTCGACCTGTCGCTGGAGGCCAACAAGGGCAAGCCGCAGATCACCGTGGCGGTCGACCGCGCAGCGGCTGCCAGGTATGGCATCTCGGTGGACCAGGTGCTCGAAGTGGTGCAAACCGGAATCGGCGGCGAGGCCGCCGGCGTGGTGCTCGACGGAACGAGACGCTTTGACATCCAGGTGCGGCTCCAGCCCGAGTTCCGGGGCAACATGGAAGCGATTCGGAATTTGCCGGTCCGTGCCGGCGACGGGGCACTGCTTCCGCTGGCGCGCGTGGCCCAAGTCAGCACCGCAGAAGGCTATGCGTTCATCCGGCATGACGGACTGCAACGCAACGCTGTCGTGCAGTTGGACGTGCAGGGACGGGATGTGAATGGTTTTGTCACCGAGGCCCGCGCGGCCATCGCCCGCCAGGTCAAGTTGCCGCCGGGCTACACGCTGGAGTGGGGCGGCTCCTTCGAGAACCAGCAGCGCGCCATGCAGCGCCTGGCGATCATCGTGCCGCTGACCATCGGGCTGATCTTCGTGCTGCTCTACACCGCGTTCAACTCGGTCACGTTGGCTGCGCTCATCATCGCCAACGTCCCGTTCGCGATGGTCGGCGGGGTGCTGGCTCTGTTGCTGTCGCGCCAGTATCTGTCGGTCCCGTCGGCGATCGGCTTCATCGCGGTCTTCGGCGTTGCAATGCTCAATGGCATCGTGCTGGTGTCGTTCATCAACGACCAGCTGGCGCAGGGCAAGACGGTGCGCGAGGCAGTGCGTGACGGCGCGCTGCTGCGCCTGCGCCCGGTACTGATGACCGCGTCGGTCGCCATCCTGGGCCTGGTGCCGATGCTGGTCTCCCACGGCGTGGGTGCCGAGATCCAGCGGCCGCTGGCGACCGTGGTGGTCGGCGGGTTGCTGAGTTCCACATTGCTGACGCTGGTGTTGCTCCCACTGATGTTCGAGTGGGTACATCTGTTCCAGGCCCGCAGGCGGGCGAAGTCGCAGGAGAAGCCATCGTGCAGCAACGACGCAGCGAGTTGAGAAGCGGGCGTGTCCGGTGACCACCCCAGCTACTGCGTGGTTTCGAGTCCTGTGACGAGCTGCCCCCAGTATGCCCAGCTGTAGCCCCAACGCGCACTTCCACCTGCGTCGATATTTCGGTCGACTTATTGACGTTGGCACGCCAAGTAGTTTCGTATCTGACTAGAGGCTTTCGCGAGCAAGCTAACTGTCGGTGAACCGCTGCGCAAGTTCGAGTCAGCCGATAGCCCGCTGCTAGACTCACCTCGCACCCGTCATTGGGGAGTAGCCGCCTTGCGCCCGCAGGGACTTGCGTCAACAGACTTGGTCCGCACCGACCATGGCTTAAGTAGCTTCATGCCTGGCAAGACCTTTGACCGCACTGCTTCCCGGATTGGGCCGGGAAAGTCGTGTGGTCATGGTTTTCACCGGCCCTGGACAACTCCTTGATGGAAGCCTTTTTCTTATCGACCGGCGTCGTTGCCCTGGGGGAAATGGGCGACAAGACGCAGCTGCTGGCGGTGCTGCTCGCCGCCAAGTTTCGACTGCCTGTGCCAATCATTCTGGGCATCTTCGTAGCGACCCTGGCCAATCACGCCGCCGCTGGCCTGGCCGGAGGCTGGATCGCCGCTGCACTTGGCCCTCACCTGCTGCGCTGGGTCATCGGCTTGTCGTTCCTCGGCATGGCTGCCTGGATGCTGGTGCCTGACAAAATGAACGTCGACAACGACAAGGTACAGCGTTTCGGTGTTTTCGGAACCACCGTGATCGCGTTCTTTCTTGCAGAGATGGGTGACAAGACCCAGATCGCTACGGTCGCCCTGGCAGCGCGATACAGCAATCTCTACGCGGTGGTGGCCGGCACCACGCTGGGCATGATGCTGGCCAACGTTCCGGCGGTCCTGCTGGGCGACAAGGTGGCCAAGATCGTCCCCATGAAGCTGGTTCACGGAATTGCTGCAGCCCTCTTTGGGATATTGGGTTTGCTGACGCTGTTCAATGTCGGCAAGCTGTTTTAGCGATGCGGACACTGTGCTGCGAATCGCAACGCAACCAGTCGCAGCGGCGACAAATGGAAGGACCATGAAGGAGTTTCCGTGCATTGCCGCATCGCATCACCAAACTAGCAGCACCGGCGGGTCGGACACTTGTTTTATTTGCACGGTCAGCACTTTCTCGCTCAGCGTCTGCTCCAGCACTCGCACCGGCATGCTTGCGTCGGGCGCCGTCTGAATCAGAGTGATGAAACCGGCAACCCGCCTCGTGTTCTCCATACTGACGGTGCCGAGCCACACGCGGCGCTGTCCGTCCCCCGTGCCGACGTCGAACGCGGACTGCCAGAATCGAACGACCAGGCGCTGATGCGGGTTGACTTGGCGCACGAAGGAAAACGTCTCGGGCGAACCTTCGTGGAACTTCGGGAGCACCGGCAGGCGGGAAGGGTCCGGGTCCGGCACCAGCCATGCAAGGGCGGTTGCCGCACTCCACGAAACCGGGCGGCGCCAGCCCGCGCTATCCAGAGCGCTCGCGACTTCATCCCGTCGTCCAGCCCACTGCAGCAACATCGGCTCTTCCGGCTCTCCTTCCAGGTCCACACGGTATCTCGGCAGTTGCTGCCACCCGCCCAGTCGCCATGAGGGGAGATCGACTTGGGTCACGTTGCCGTAGACGGCGGCATAGCGGGTCATGTCCCGCGCGTGATGGCTTATGACAAAGAGTGAGCCGGCAACAACGACCGCGCCCAAGGTGCCCAGCCACAGCGCGTGCATCGGAACGCGCTCGCGTTGCACATGCTGGGTGTAGGCAATGCTCAGAACCGCAATCCAGGCCGCGCCGAGCGTCAGGCTTCCCAGCACATCGGACATCCAGTGCGCGCCCAGATAGATGCGCGAGAAGGAAATAAGCAGGACGGCAAGGGTTGCGAGTAGCGCGATCACCAGCTTCTGCCGGTTCGACTTGCCGCGTGCAAGCAGATAAGCGAGGAAGCCGTACAGCACGATGCTGGAAGCGGCATGTCCACTCGGAAAAGAGAACTGCTCGATGCCGGTATAGATATTGGTGGGTCGGGCGCGGCCGACCGTCACCTTCAAAATCCACACAAGCACCTGCTCGAATCCGACTGCGGCCAACCAATACGCAAGGGTGCGCCAGCACCGTGCCAGGCCAAGCAAGACGGCAACCGTGGCGATCACTGGTATCGCCACGGCGGCGCTGCCCAGTTCGGTAATGGTCACCATCACACTGTCGAGCCAGTCGGTGCGCAACCCCCGCAGAGTCGTGAACACGGCCTGGTCGAGCAGCATCAGAGGATCGCGGGAAACAACATCCTCAAGCGTGCC
Source organism: Lysobacterales bacterium (assembly GCA_038236135.1). Classification (GTDB taxonomy): domain Bacteria; phylum Pseudomonadota; class Gammaproteobacteria; order Xanthomonadales; family Rhodanobacteraceae; genus Dokdonella. Next base: position 970 of record JBBSTF010000029.1, on the reverse strand, counting down.
GAAAAACAGCCAAGCGCTGCCGAGCAAGACGACGGCAGCGATCAGCAGTCCGGTCGACTCAGGACGCGCCGGGTCCAACAGCGACATGACGACCCGGGAAGGCAGGCCGGTCCGGGGCACTGCCCATTGAACCAGCCGGTCGCGCCATCGCCGGACGTGCGGGAGCACGTGGTCGTAGGTCTGTCGCACCAGCCAGGCAACGGCCCATATCGAGAGGACGGCGGCGACCAGCAGGATGCCGAGGCGCGCGCTGATGGCGCCAGCGAGACTGACCGATGCGCCAAACAGCATCCCGGGCAGCAGATGCAGCGCCGCCCAGGCGAACGCGGACAGCACGTTCATCAGATAGAACGAGCCGATCGGCATGTGGGACATGCCGGCGATCACGGGAACCACGGCGCGGGTCGGACTGAGGAAGCGCCCCAGGAACACGCTCTTGCCCCCATGTCGCGCGAAGAACACTTGTCCGCGCTCGAGGAGGTCGGGGCGAGATTTGAGGGGCCAGATCGAGCGCAGTCGAGCGCTATGGTGCCGCCCGAGCCAGTAACTGATTCCGTCGCCCAGGATGGCACCGATCACTGCTACCACAACGGTCGGCCACAGCGCGATTGCTCCAAGGCCGATCAGCGTACCGCCGGCAAAAACGATGGTGCTGCCGGGAACGAAGGTTCCGACGATTGCCAACGCCTCAAGGAATGAGGCGCCAAAAACCGCAATAAGTGCGAGTTCGGGATGTGCCGACAGGTACGCGATCAGCGTTTGCAAGTGTGAAGCCATCGTGACGGATCTGCGTTTCGGCCGTCAGACGCCATGGCTGATCGCCACGTCATCGATTTGCTTGCGCCCACTGGTTCGCTTCAGCATGACGAGGCAGCGGTTGGAAGGTTGCGACTTGCCAGAGGTGACATGGAATGATGTGTAGGGCAGCGGATGAAGCTGACCCTACTGGTGAACGAATTAAGGAATCCTT
>JBBSTF010000028.1:0-44465 GCA_038236135.1 Lysobacterales bacterium | reverse complement strand
TCACGAGTCAAAAATGTACTCGGCGACCGTCAAATGACGCTTCGACTCCGCGTCGATGACGCCGATACCGCTATCCAGCATCTGCCCGCACTACAGAAATTAATGGGAATGCCTGAGGCGTTAGGCTGCGTTGACAGGCTGATCGTTGATCTAGGAGCTACACCTGCACTTATCGCCTCGCAAATCACCTCGTTTGCGTCCGTTCTGAAAAACTTCAAAGCTGTCGGATTTGCCCACATCCATCTTGCGTCCGGCGCATTTCCAGACAGTTTGGCGAACATCTCTGGCGCGGGTGAGGTCAAACGTCTGGACTGGGCGCTTTGGAAGGCTACTGTCGCGACCTCGCCGAAATTGATGCTTGGATTCTCGGACTACGGCCCCCTCACCCCCGAGTGGAGCGAGGAAACGTTGACTCGTCGTGGAGGGCGCTCGGCGATCCGGTACGCCCTGGATGACAAGTGGCGAATCATCAGGGGACCTAGCAACAAGAAATCCGACTCCATCGCAATCTCGAAGCTGATGGTTCAGTTGTACGCCAATGAATTCAAGGGTAGGTTGTATTCCTTCGGAGACCTTTTAATCGACGAAAGAGCTGATCCATCGATTCCCGATAGCGCGAAGCGCTGCGGTCAATATCAAATTGCAGAATTCTGGAGCCACCACATCGCGTTCGTAGTCAAAGACCAGTACTAGTGCACCGCCCAAACCTTGCTGACTCGTGCAAGTAGCGCGTCACGGATGTGGCGCTTGATGTCTTCTAAGGGCAACGCTGCGGCGATGTGTTCCTGCAGGAGGTAGAGACTTTTGCTGCGAAAGCTCCTGCCTTGGATTGCTCCCTCAAGAATATGCAGCGCTTCATCCTTCGTCAGCACTGAGGCGAGCGTACCGGCATTTTGCCGAATGTTGAACTCAGCTTCGCGTAGGGCGACGAACTCACCGGTGGCGGCGTCAAGCATCATCGCGCCCCACCACGGCGGCAGCAGTCCCATCGCCTTACCGACATGGCGTTCGGCCATGACGAGCGTCACTCGATCAAAGAATCGAGCGTACCGCGAACCTTGGCCAATCAATCGGGAAAGGGTGTCCGACGCACTCTTGATCTCGTAACAATGCATGTCGTCGACACAAACCAGGTCGGCGCGAATTTCTCCACCGCGCAGACGCAATTCCTCTAGGAAGGAATAGCGCTCGCCCGCCCCGTTACGGATCAGGTGGTCTGCCAGGGCCTTTTTGATCTGAGCTTCTCTCATGGCTTCAGCAGTCCGTCGACGTTAAAATTAGTCTAGCATATACATGCAATTATGCATATTTGAAATCATCAGAACATGCGGAGGCTGAAGAATGCCGTTAGACTAGCTGAGGAACTGCGCGCACACTTTTGTCGTTGCGGATACACGACGGGAACAGCGATTTCAAAGGCCTCTGGGGTGGGTCAGTCGCAAATATTCCGAAACATCTTCAAGCGACCAAAGCGTGTAACGAAGACACTTTTGCGGTTATGCAAATATGCGAAAATTGACGCGTACGAGGACACGGTTGATCCAGCGCAGTCGCCGGCGCTGATGGATGCGTTGGCGGAGGTGTGGGATGGGACGGATGCCCATGCTCGTAAGCTTGCCAAGCTACTCTTCGCCCACCATCAGGCTCACACTTGAAAACTCGCGCCAAGTCGATGGGAGGCCAAAAAATGAGCGGAAAAAGGCCACTGGTATCTGCCAAGGGTGCCTACGCGGCGCTCGGTTCCGCCGGGTTTACAAAGGCGTATGTCCAGCGCTCGCTCCCGTCTTGGTGGGACAACGCTCTGCTCGAAACCAGCGCCGGCGCCTTGGACTTCGCCTTCATCCTCAAGGAGCGCTTGGGCGTGGACGTGCAATTCGGTAGAAGCGGAGAGCTGGAGGTGACGGCCGGGCCTCAGTGCGCTCGCTTTAAGCACCGCGCCTCTACGCAAGAAAGTGAATTGCACGTGGCCGCGACGGTCGGGGTAGCGCTGGCGCGCATGGCACTGTTTTGTACCAAAGCCAGTTCGGAGCGACTTCCCAGTCAAGCCAAGAAACTGAGCGAAGCGGTCATGGCAAAGAGCGGCAAGGCATCGGTAGACTTCGAAGGCCTCCTGGACTATTGCTGGTCCATCGGCATTCCCGTGCTATTCCTCCAAGACCTACCGAAAACAAGCAAGCGCATCACCGGCATGGCGCTCCGGGTGGATGGCCGCGCAGCAATTGTGCTTGGTCTGAAATCGCGGCAGCCGGCACGTCAACTTTTCGTCCTCGCGCACGAGCTCGCGCATCTGTGCCTCGGCCACGTGTCGGACACCAATGCATTGGTCGACGAAGGGCTTGCGGCAGTGACTGAATCTCTGGGGGGTGCCACAGCTGCCGCAACTGACAAAGAGGAACACGACGCGGATGCCTTCGCGCTGACGATGTTGCGCAACGGGAAGTCACCCAGCCTGACAGAAAAGGGGCTAGAGCTGTCGGCTGCGGAATTGGCTCTCGCCGCCGTAACGATCGGAAAGTCCCGTGGTATCGATGCGGGACACCTGCTTCTTTCGTACGCTTCCGCGCATGACGATTGGCTCAATGCCAATTTGGCCATGCGCTATCTTCCTGAAACGGACATTGCACTTTCCTCACTTGAGGATCGGTTCACAGCCAACTGTGATCTCGAGTGCCTGACCGACGGGAATCGAAAATTTTTGCTCGCTGCACAGGGCTTTCAATGAGCGCGCAACGTTGGCTGCTGGACAGTGATGCTGCCGCCTGCATGTGCAAGTACGAATTGGTGAGAGACCTCAGCCGTGCTATGGGCGTGACGCTGGCCGATCTATGTGTCCTCCCCCAATTGCGATACCAACTCCAGCTCAACAAGCCTGCTAAAGCGCTCGCAAGGCTTGGCTCCAAGATGGCGGTGGCGCAAGCCAAACTGTTGATTAAACACGCCGCCGAGGTTGTTGTGCGCCAGGACTCAGCGAACTTCGCTCTCTTGGAGGGTACGCCAGACATCGATGGCGGAGAATTGGCACTGTTCGCTGCAATGCTCGATAGCAGCGACAGCGGCCTTCTCACGGGCGACAAACGTTCTCTAGTCGCGCTGTCCAAAATGCAGGGGACGATCAAAGACTCCGTATCTTGGTTGCGTATTCTGTGCACGGAAGAGGCGCTCGCGTTGCTGATCGAGCATTTTGGTCACGCATACATCTCCCGCAAGGTCCGCGCCCGACTTGATGCCAACATCGGCTTGGCCATCATCTTCGGGCGGGCGGCGCCGAGTTCTGTTCAGAGCATTGACCAAGGTTTGCGAAGCTTCGTACTCGACCTCGCGAGGAAAACTGGAGGGAGCTACGTCCTACGCCACGTTCAAGAGGCATAGCGCCCAGCATCAGTTGCATCGAGACTCCCGACCAGCTGACCGTCGATGAAGGGACGGCGCCTCGTGCTTGCCGGGAGCAACGCCATCATGCGTTGGGAGGCATGATGCTGCGATAGGCAATCGTCGCGACGATACGTACGAATTTTCTTACCGTCAGAATCGCTGATACTTTGCGGTCTGTTTGACCCGCGACGAACAATTTCGGCACTGCATCACTTTGAAATCTGAGCCTCGCACTTCTTGTACGAGCCACGAATTTTCGGAACCTGCGACGCATCGACCCGGTGCCGACACATCCTCAAAGCTCATGAAGGTTGGGGCAATGCCAGCGGCCATCGCTGGCGTCATCCGCAGCTTCCCATGTGTTTGGCATGGCCACCTTGTTCATGTTTCACCTCAACCTGAACTATATGCTTAGCGTCAAGCACAAAACCACCATGGTGAATTTGTCTGCAATCAGGCAGTATGTGGCGCTATGGAATCAACCTTGCTGCATTGTCCAATCAGGGGGAGTCTGCGCGTCCGACAGAGGGCCGCTGACGCCTTGACATTTACCGAAGAAAAGCAGCGGATTGATGCGATCCGTTATCTTCTGCAAAGACGATATCCGAAAGATAATTTCGGAATTGAAACGACTCTGTTCAAGATCGGCAACGAGGGTCGAAATTCGTTCCGTACTGATTTCGCGATATATGACGAGCCATTCGACAACATCAGGGGCAAGCCGTTAGAACGCCGTCTTGAACACGTAAAGATCATCGCTGAAATAAAAAGAGATAATAAATCAGCCGAACTAGCCAAGGCGACTCAAGTTCGGGCGGCTTTACAAATGGTTCCAGACATAGGAACGCTGGGAATTTATTGGGATGACGTTGAGCAACGCTTTTTCTATCGGCGTATAGAGGGCGATAGATCGTCAATCTATGATGCGCCTATTAGCAAAATTCCCGATTGGGGTTTAGGGGTTGGATCTACACAACTTTCATACAATGATTTGGAGCCAACCAAAGATTTGGTTCGTATCTTCGATGAAATTGAAGACGCGGTACACACTTACGTTGCCGACAAGGCTGATCGTTACGTCTTGATACAACAGTTGTTGCTCCTGAAAATATACGATGAAGCAACTCACAAGACGGATCGAAAGAAGGCAAAAGCTTTAGATTTTCAAGATTACAGTCTTGCGGCTATATCCGATACTGACGTAGTAAAATCCCTCAACGAAGCACTAAGTCGCGCCGCGAGTCACTACAACGTCTATCTGCCGCCCGACAAATTGATAGGCGATACCTTCAATTGCCATTCTGAGGTGTTGCGCAACGCAACCAAGTTGCTCGCTCCAGTAAACATCCTTGGCTCGAAATCACAAGTCATACAACAGTTTTACATGAAGTTCGCCAAGAGCATCTATAAGTGGGATTTGGCGCAATATTTCACGCCCCACGAAGTAATTGATTTCATTGTAGAGCTGACGAATCCCAAGCCCGGCGAGCACGTTTATGATCCAGCGTGTGGTAGTGGAGACTTCTTAATTAGCGCGTTTCGCAGAGCGGGAACTGCGAACGATCCCTGCGTGTGGGGCGCTGACAACAGCAAGCAGGCCGTTCAGATTAGCATCCTGAATATGGTTATGAACGGTGATGGTAAGACGCAAATAGCAACGCAAGATAGTTTGGCGACTTTGCCATCTAAACAATTTTCCGTGGTGCTTTGTAATCCACCCTTCGGAACGAAAATAGTAGAACGTCGATTCGAAGTCTTGCGAAACTATGACATGGGACACAAATGGGTAAACCGCGCCGACTCGGCCCAACGATTAGAAGAAGTTAGATCGTCCCAACAGACAGGTATCCTGTTCGCTGAGTTGTGCGTTCGCCAAGCAAAGCCTGGTGGACGCATTGGTCTAATTTTACCAAATGGATACTTGGGTAATCGTGGTATCGAATATGTCGCGCTGAGAGAATGGCTGCTGCGTAACTGCCGTTTAGTTGCAGTTGTGGCATTCCCAAGGTTTACTTTTAAGAAATCTGGTGCTGATGTCAGCGCGTCTGTAATAGTTCTTGAGCGCCGAAAAAATCCTCTAGAAAAAGCTGCCGATGACGACAGCTACTCATTTTTTGCAGGGAACATCGAATCGGTAGGGTGGAGAGCCGGCGACAAAAAATCAGTTCCTATTTATGTCCGTGATCAAGATAGTGGAGCGTTGCTTCTTAACGAAGAGAACGAGCCGGTGCTTGATGCAGACTTCGAACGGGTACTTGATGATTACCTTCGTTCACCAGTCGGTGATTGCTTCTCGTGGGTTGGTGCGGATCGAGAACTATCCAAAGGCGCCCAGACGGATGGCGTCGAAATAAGTGACATTATCGGGTCGCCGGATTTGAACCTTGATCCTAAACGTCATTCTTCAAAATTTAAGAGAACGCGGACATCAATTGTTAGTCTTCCAAACTTCAAGCTGGGGGACATACTCACAGTAGTTCCTAACGAACGAGTTCATATAATTCCATCGAAAATCTACAAATATGTTGAAATCGAGCGCGTCGGCAGAGGAGAGTATGATCACACAGAGATGCGGGGATGGCAGCTTCCTCAGCGCGCCAAACTTACCGCTAAAGCTGGGGATTTATACATACCGCACCTTTGGTCATGCGCGGGCAAGTGGTTCATGGCTGCTGGCAACTGCGATGACGTTATCGTGACGAACGGATGCACCCGACTTCGAATTAACGACAGTTCGCGTGATTACCTCCCAGATTTAATGATTGGCTTGTGTTCAGAAGCCTTTTCGGTCCAGTTGCGCGGTTTCGCAACAGGGTCAGACGGGCTCGCTGAGATATCAGATCACGAGTTGCTTGAAATCGTTTTGCCCAGGGTCATGGGAGCCGAGGACCGGGCACGGGTATTGGATCGAATCGAACCGATAGTGGAGGGTTCCGCTACATTTTCGAAGTTCGCAGACGCGATTTTTTCGGAACTGCCATCCTTTCCTATTCCGAAGCCACGCAAGAGCCATTGTGCGCTAGTCTGATTTCTTTCTTGACCAACGAGTTTCGGCTGCTTTCGTGGCAACTACTTTACGGCGATCGGCAGTCATACTCTGAGCACGAGCAGTTCCTCCTTTACTACCAAGTTCCTGCGCGGCCTTGTTCTTCACTTTGACCACGGGCGCGGTATCGTAGGCCTCCCCAGTTAGGACGCGCATGGCGAGGACCCCGTTCGACACAACGTCAACCGGACGTTTCGGTTTGGTTGGCATGGAGCCTCATAGTGCGTGACGCTAAGCATAACGCAAGGGCTAAGCTCCTTCGATAGTTCGTCATACCCGCCGAATTTCAAAGTGATCCAGTGCCACAATTTGCCTCTCACATTTTGCGACTGCGAGCTACTAGAGTCAGTCTCGGTACTGCCATCCAAAAAGGTTTCCCAAAGGAGTCGAGTATGTCCGTCTATGTCGTGACGTGGAATTTGAACAAGGAGCGGTCAGGGTATGACCAAGCTCGACGCGATTTCCTAACGAACCTCGGTCGGTTTGACAACGTTGAAGAGGCGGCTCTTGATTCCGTCCGCTGGGTTTCGACCACTAATAATCCGAGTCAGATTAGCGAGGTGCTCAGACAGAAGATGGACGCGAACGACCGTCTGTTCATCTCGAAACTAAGCAGTGGTCACCACGCAGGTTGGTTAACGCAAGCAACGTGGGATTGGATCAATGCGCGACTTTAATTCAGCCCCGACTCTTCAACCGCTTAGCCGATAGAGAACGACAGGAAGCGCGACGGAACGACGATATGAGACGGTTGGATCGAATGACCCTTCGGTTATGCGCACCCGCTATCGGGTTTCTTTTGCTTGCCGTACTTGCCCAGGGGGTGGTTTCCATCTTGGCTCGGTCCCCCATGCTTAACGAGGTTTACTTTGTCGCCCGTTGGCTACCTATTTTCGCGGTGCTAACTAGCATCTCGATGTTGGGCTGGGCGGCATATCGCCAATGGCGCTGGACGCAAGGCCACGGCCTCACCTGCGTTTGCGGTGGGTTACTTGGGATTGAAAAACGCGGACGGTTCGGGCCGTACAGGAACTGTCTCGCTTGCGGGAAGAATGTGGCTGAGCATCATTACGTCGAGTAGGTCCGTATCTAGATATCGACGCCGTTTCTTCACTGGTCTGGTGAGGTAGCGTGATCGGCTGTTCCCTCCGGGTCAGGATATGCGACTGCCGGAGTTCTGGCAGCGAATTTTTCAAAGATCAGTGGGTCGTACAAGCTTGCTGATGCAATCTCGGATACCGGAATGATCTTCAGTAGTGGGAGACCCTGAATGTTAACGTCGCTGACCTTGTCGTACCACGTGGTGGAAATTACGGTCAAGGTCAGGGGATCCCGGTAACCGCTCCATGAGGGAAAGATGCGAAGGTACGCCAAATCGTCGGCTCTTAGAGGCGGCATCAATTCCACCCACCCCACATAGACCTTTCTGTCTTTCAAAATGAGCATCACGGGTACGGGTGCCACCATCTCTGTCTGCGGCTCGTCAACATCAGGTAAGGCACCGTCGCCTCGCGAGCCGTCGTGATCAGCTTGGGGCGATTGCGCAACATCAATGAGCTCGCCATCGCTCAAAACTTGATTTTCGCCAAGTTCGACGAGGTCGTCCGCTAACTTTCGACGGGCGCGTCCTCCGATGATTGGAACAGAAGCGAACAACCGAAGAGGAAGCTCTTTCCATACGCTTCGTATTGGGGTTGAAGGCTCGACCCTGAAGACTGAGCGCATCAGAAGCTGCTCGAGACCGTCGTACGTAGCAGTATCGTAGAGCCACAGTCCCGCGTCTTCTCTGGGCCAAACTTGGTTGATCCAGTACCGGAAGCCGACACACAGAAAAAATGCGAGGAGCGCAGTTCCGATGCCCTCATAGGGGGCGGCTCTGTGAACATGGTCGTACAACCACGGTCCTGCTGGCGTCAGCATAAAAACGAGAACTATCGCTCTAGCAAGGATCCCCATCGACAGGCCAGCGATCGCCGAGGCGAGCAGCAGTTGGTCTTTCGACTGCCTAGATGCCCAGTACGAGGCGATGTAGGTAAAGTTGATAAGGAGATAGCCGCCCAGCAATGGGAACAAAAGCTGGTTGAACGGCATAAGAAACTACCGCCGGATCACTCGACCGGGGTAACCTCGTGCTTGGCTGAAAAATACACCGCACCACTTTCAGCAATACTTTTCCGCGCGTCTCTACCCGCTTCCGAAGCGAAGTAACGCTGTAGGTCAACGCGCATGCCGCCTCCGCCAGTAAAGACGGCGAAGGTCTTGCCTTTCAAAGCAACTGAGGAGTACTTGCGGGGTGTTGCTTCCTTATCCATGGAAAGATGCTAGCACACGAAAACAGTCAATTTTGACTTATCGCTCACAACTGACAATTGCTACAACCTCAGGGTTCATCACTTCAAAGCACTTCAAGCAGCGCATCTCGAAGTGTTGCGTCTAACGCAATAGCTGTCTCCATCGTGCGTCAAGGCACTACGGAACAGTCAACAGTGAGTGATCGTCACGCCGCTCAAGAGCGTCGACTTAGGTCAGCCCAACGCCTCGCATACCGATACAGCGGATCGTCGGCCGTTAGAACAGCATGCTCCGTGACTTTGATGGCACCGTCGTCGTTTACCACGACCTGGCCCGAATCTCGTTCACGTAGCAATTGCGCTGCTGGAACGTCGAGTGCGAGCGATAGGACGCGCCCCACCGCACGTGTCGACAGCGCGCCGTCCGGAACGCCGGCGGTGGCCCGAAGAGCCTTGCGAAGTTCTTGCAGTTGGCCTTGTGTCTTGCGCGAATCGTTTTTCCACAAATTCTCGGCGGGAATACGAACGTCCCATCCGCGATTCTTCCGGCAGTAGCTGACAAAGCGCGCAACGTTCGCTCGCTGTCCGTTTAACACCTTGAGGTGCGCGATCATTCGGCTCTCAAGCCAGGGTACCGAACCATCAAATTTGGCGTGCGCACAGAAGGCTTCCGCTGCTTGCACGTAAAGTCGAGATGTACGCGCTGCCGTGCCTTCATTGATCAATTGGGCTGCATAGGACGCCAGAAGCGCGCCATATTTTTCAGAACTGGTGCGCGCCAGAATGGCCTCGAAACGTCGGCACTCGGTTGCCAGCTCGCGCTCTTCATCGAATCCCTCCAGCTTCAGGAAAGTAACGACGAACCGTGAGGCGAGTAGATGCTTGCGTAGAAAAAAGCTGTCAAATTCGGCAGTGAGCGTCTTCGCTGTCACGTCCTGCGGAACTGAAAACGACCGATCAAGTGCTCTGAAAAACTCGGCAGCGCGCTCGACGAGCTTTATTAGGGTTGGATTGCTTGAATCGCCGCCCAGTTGTTCGGATACAAATGCGCTCCAAAGGATGCGCGTCCAGTCCGCCTCAAGCTCCGCTGCGATCAGCGAGGCAACTCTTCCGATGGACGTTCGATTGGTGCATGCGCGGCACCTTGCGGCCCCACCACCCGGGACGGTCACTTGGCATTCGGGACACGGATGGGTGACCTCGTGATTTGGAATGCAGTCTTTGCAGTAGGGAGTGTCGTCCTCAGCACGAAGAGCGACCGGTCGATATCGGCGGCATGTTGAACAGGTCGCGTGGGTCAAGCGGTTGCGACACGAATCGCAGACTTGATCCTGTAGCCCCGCGAAGAGCGGTCGAGACAAGCGGGTGCTGAGTCGCCCGCAGCTAGTGCACGGACGCGGCTCGCGGAAGTAAGGAGCACAGGCGTTACAAACCGCGCTTTGCCCAACGAGTTTGGCAGCACTGGGTGTGAACTTGTGGCACCGATGGCAAGTTCGCGTATTGCGCAAACAAGCCTTGCATATCGGTTCGCCTGCTGCACGCAGATGCTCACGCATCGGTTGCTGACACGCGCTGCAAGTCACGCGAACAAAATTAGTTTGATAGCAGGAACGGCAATAGTCTTTTGCTTGGTGAACACGCACCGCTTTGACGATGCTGCGACCACAGGCGTCACAATAACGTCCGGTCTTGGGATCAATGCTCATGGCCACCGACGTACGGCGCGTATCATCAAGGCCGCCCGAAGCGTGCGCCAATTGTTCGGCTTTCCTGCGCTCAGCGTTTCGAGCTTTTGCTCCAAACTTGATCGGCGTGTTTGAACGGTGCGCGTCTTCACGCATGGCAGGCGCTCAACTTCACTAACCAACCAAGCCGGCATCGGGTCGTGACGTTTGAAGCCATCTTGACGAAGTCCCAGCTCCCTCGCTATCGAACGAAAGCTGCGTGGCCAGTCATCGAGTAGCCGACCGCACGCTTGCAGAATTTGTTGCCGACCTGGCAACCGCATGAATTCAACGCGATGCCGTCCCTCGCCCCATGGACGCGGCACGATGCGAAGCTCATGCAGGCTGATAGATGCTTGCTCGCCGGTCAGAACCATGCCGACAAGAGCGCGCAATCCTTGCAGTTCTTCAGCCGCGCTCTGCCCGTCGCAACCGCCCGCCTTCTCCAGCATCGAATACAGGGCTGCTTGCAAATACATCACCGAACTATCGGGCGCAGCGTCAGAATGGTCGGATGTCGGACCGCACGCTAGGTCTTGCCAGCAGACGTGACAGCGAAATGTTTTTGTAAGACAGCGATGAGGGATGAACGGCGCATCACATCGCGGGCACGAGTCACTCAACATTCGTTCGTGGCGCCTGCAAGCGACGACGAAAGATAGTCGCCAAGGCTTCTTGATCGTGTCCGACTCCGTTAGGCACTGCGGGCAGAATTGAAGTGCATGCCGCCGCCTCAAACGATGGAACACTCCAGTGGCGTTGATCCACGGCGTCACTGCTGGCGGTTGCCGACGGCTGTATCGCGCGGGCCATAAGGCTTCGACCCAAGAATGGACGGTCATCTCACGGATAACATCAACTGGGAGCCCGGAAAGTCCCGACAAGGCACTCTCGTGATGCCGCACAACGCCACGATCCACGTCCCGTGCCCAAAACGCCGAATCGCAAAGGTGCAGGCGGACGAATCCAAAGGGCGATGCCCCGTGGGTGATCGCCGCCCGTCGAAGGTAGCCACTGAGTAGCTCGTCCGCCCGATGGTCTATTTTGAAGGCCCAAGCCACGCGCACCTACGCTCGCCGCGCAGCTTCGTCCCACTGACTGGACTTCACATGATTCATGGAATTCAGGACGTTTGCATCGATTCGTTCGCGTCCGGTTCGCAAAGCGTGTGATGCGGCATCCTTGAGTAGCTTAACGGTCCCACCAATTGTGTCTCCCGCCATACCGTAGATCGTCGGTGCCAACTCTCGGCTCGCAAGGTTGGACGCCTCGGCAAGTGGCAAGAACGTCTCGTAGCTTGCGAGAAAGCGAAGGTACTCGCGGTCAAGCTTCCAGCGATCGAGCACTGCGGGCTCGAAGCGAGATTTCATTTGCGGGTCAGAATTCAAAGCGTTGATGGCCGCCTGCGTGCCTGAGGCAATGATGGGGATTCGAAGGGCGGTGCTGACATTCTTGATGGCGGCAAGAAGACGAGCGGCATCCTTTCCTGCGTTGGTCAAGTGGTTGAATTCATCGATCGCTAACATTTTTACGCTCGCGTATTCCATCGTGTCAAACGCTTGACGACGCTTCTTCTCAGGGGGGTCGCGCTCACCGTGCCTGACGTTCAGCGACCAAAGCAGTTCTGACCAAAAGCTGCTTTCCGTTGGCGTCGCTGGCATAGCGAGCCAGACCACACACGGACCAGGCGAACCATCTTCTCTCATCAGCATCGGATGGCGATGAACAAAGCGTTGGATGATCGAGCTCTTGCCGTTGTCACTACGGCCAACGAGCAGAATGTTTGGCATCCGCAAACTCTTGGGATACACGAAAAGGTCGTCCAACTGCTTCAGGACTTGCTGTGCGCGGGTGTACCCAACCCAACGATCTGTTTGACAGAATTCGATGCGCTCAGGCGTTGGCAACTGCAACGCCTCGATCACTTCGGGGTTCAAGTGCTCGTATGCTGTCATCGCTTCAACCCCAATTCCTCGAATGGCCGAACCGGCTGTGCAAACGGGTCATCGTTGTCTACAGCTAGGGTCAGGGGCGGAGGCAATGGTTGCACGCCGCCTGCAGGACCAGAATGTGGCTTGCTCTTCGCTATCCGATCCGCCGCGCGAGGACTGCGTTGGACGTGGCGGCGGGCTGCCTTTGACTTGTGGGTCGCCTCATCGACCCGAGTGCGCATCCGGTCCAACGCATCGAATATAAGCGTCTCGTCGATGTCACGTCGCCCTTCCTGCTCGAGTATTCGCCGAGCTTCTCGGAGCTCGTAAAGGCTCATTGCTGGGTGAGCAAGGTCGCGGTAGGGAATCACGCAGTATCGTTTGGCGCCTGGATCGAAGAAGTAGACGCGGCTTACGTCGCGAGGATCGCGACGAACGATGAACATCTTTTTCGCGCGCTTGTCGTCGGCGTCGGTCGCGTTGATGTAGGGATCGAGTACCGGATCGTAGTAGTTGATCTTGTCGATCTGGAGGCCATATGGTTGGACGGTACGCTCGACGAAAGGCATGAAGTCAAGAACGATTCGGTCGGGGTCTTGGGGCAGGGGCATCAAGCCCAAACCTGGCTTGTTCATGTCGCCAGCGAGCCCCAATTCCCACTTGCGAAGTGGTGACATGGAGATTTGGCTATGGACGCTTTGGTGGTAGACGTTGACGAAATACTCCGCCAAGTGTCGCTCTAGCTCCTTGAGTGTCAAGGACGCCTCGGCCGTCGAGTCGTACCCTTTACGATCTCGCGTGTTCGAGAAGGTCGTGCCGGGCAGTTTGTGAAGTTCCTTTGCAACCGTACCCATCATTCGCTCGATGTGGCCGCCATATCTCGGCACCTTGACCGGCCGCCATGCAAGGTCAATTCCATGCTCGGCGCAGGCGCGCTCAAGCGCGGCCCCACGAAATTCTTTCGCGTTGTCGCAATGTACCGTTCCGATGCGACCCCATACGGGCCAACTCCCTCCAACTCCCAATTCCGCCAGGTACTCGCGCTTAGGACACATAGCCTGCGCCAGACACAATCCAACCGATGCGGCACCGGGAGGGTCATAGCTGAGATAGAACCCGGCCACCATGCGGGTGTGGACGTCGATCGCAAGCGTCAGATACGGTCTGGCCACCGGCTTCCGAAGTACGTCGTCGACACAAATGATGTCGGTCGGCGTGTGATCGATCTGAACCACTGCAAATGGGTGATCCGCACCCGGGAACGATCCCCTGAGAGGGGCGAAGCGGTTGACCGCTTCGTCCTTTCGGCCCCGTCTGCGCCATTGCTCTTTAACGGGAATCTGGTCAATCCGATTCCTAACAGTATTCGCGTGCGGCGGTGCCACCTGCGCGAGGCGGCAACGACGCTCAACCTCGTCGATCACCTCCTTGGGCGAATGCCGTTGTCTGTGAAGGTAGACCTCCTCAATGGCCGACTGAAGAATGGTTTCTAAAGTGTCATCGAGCAGCTTGGTGCCGGCCTTTCGGCCACGCTTGCTTGGTACCAGTGCAGAGACGTGACCTGCGTCGGTGTATGCAGCAAGCCAGCGGTAGAGGGTTCCGATATGTACACCATTCGTGAGCGCAATTCGCTGCACTTCCTGGCGGGTACGGAGAGGGTTGTCCAAAAGCGGCTTGATTGCCTTCAGCCTTTGCTGCCCCTCTTCCCACTCTTGCTTTGAATAGTCGAGCAAGTCCCGATCCCCAGCGACCGCGTTTTCCTGCGCGTTCGCGCCGACCTCATCAGAAACCAACTTAAGCGAATCGACGGCGAGACGATGGGACTCATTTGTCGCGAGGTCCACCGCGAGCACCGAGTCCGTAGATATCAGGTGCGATACTCGGTAGACCTTCACGCCATCGCTGATGCGACTACCAACGCCGATGCTGAAGAACTGCTTGGCGACATTACTCGTCATGAATTCAGGGCAACCAAATCGGAGTCGCCATAGTCAGCGGGACGGTCAAGGCGGCTGCGATAGTCCGATTGGCGATCAGGCGCCATAGCTCTGGGATTGCTGCCATGCGACGTTCAGTGTCACCCCAAGTGGCGGCAAGAAGCGCTTGGGGAGTGGTCTCGCCAAGAGCCCGGAACGTATAGAGCAGCGCCTTGCGGTGCATGGCTTGCTCAGGGAGGTCTTTGTAGCGACGCAGGAACTTGATGTTGTCGACGTATGCCGTTCGAATGTCTCGCTCGGTGACAATTCGAAACCGCCGTCCTGCGCGCCGGCAGTCTGCAATCGCAGCCTTGTATCGTGGGCGGAACGCTACCCAGTTTTCGCGAAGGTCTTCCTGCGCCTTGACTTCATAAACCACTGACCACTGCGATTCGCCGTCGTCGAACTCAGCAAGAATGTCCGGCGTGTACCGCCTCGCCTTTCCATCAAGGACGTAGCCCAAGGTATACGGCTGCTCTTGGATGTGAGTCACGCGCCAATCGAAGTCGAGTGCGATCAGCCAATCGCGCTCAAGCGATGACTCGTATCCGGCCGCGCCGCCACCCGCCAAAGCCACACGTCCCGTGAGCGCCCGACGAGCTGGCTTGAGCGGCCTCACGGAGCTTTCTGAAATGAGTCGCGCCATTAAGCTGATATCCGAATCTAGTCGCAGCTATCAATGTATCTAGTCGCGCATTTAAGCGTGAGCTTATCGCGGTAAAGCTTGATGTTCGATTCTACTCGGTCGCGGCTTTACTTGGAAGTCACAGGTGGATCGATTCCTCGACCAGGTGAAGTCTCACTATCGCACCACGGCGTGCTATTCCTCGACGAACTTCCGGAGTTCAACCGGCATGTCCTGGAAGTGCTGCGCGAGCCGCTGGAATCGGGTCGCGTGTTGATTTCCCGTGCGGCACGCCAAGCCGAATTCCCGGCGCGCTTTCAGCTGGTCGCGGCAATGAACCCATGCCCCTGTGGCTATGTCGGCGATCCATCCGGCCGCTGCAACTGCACGCCGGACGCGATCGCGCGCTACCGCTCGCGCTTGTCGGGTCCCCTGCTCGACCGCATCGACTTGAAACTGGAAGTGCCGCGCGTGCCGCTATCGGAGTTGCGCACTGCCGCGACCGGCGAAACCAGCGCCCTCGTACGCGAGCGCGTCATGGCCGCACGTGAGACGCAACAACAACGCGCTGGCAAGCCAAACGCGTTCCTTGGCAATCACGAAATCGAAGCCAGCTGCAAACTCGGCAGCAACGAACAAAACCTGTTCGACCGCGCCGTGGAACGCCTCGGCCTGTCAGCCCGCGCCTACCATCGCGTGTTGCGTGTAGCCCGCACCATCGCTGATCTCGCGGGTAGTCCGTCCATCAACGCAACCCATCTCGCCGAAGCGATCCAGTTCCGGCGATTTGACTTGCGTTAGCGCGAATACATCGGTCCTATCAAGCCACCGCTTTCTCGGTCTCGAACTGCTCTTCCTCGGTCGATCCAGTGAGCGCGGTGGTTGATGACTTGCCTTGCTGGATTGCCTGGGTAACGGCGTCGAAATAGCCGGTGCCGACTTCGCGTTGATGTTTCACGGCGGTGAAGCCGCGGTCGGCGGCGGCGAACTCGGCTTCCTGCAATTCCACGAAGGCCTTCATCTGGCTGCGGGCGTAGCCGTAGGCCAGGTTGAACATGGAGTAGTTCAGTGCGTGGAAGCCGGCCAGGGTGATGAACTGGAACTTGTAACCGTATTTGGCGATTTCGGTCTGGAATGTCGCGATGGTGGCGTCGTCGAGATTCTTCTTCCAGTTGAAGCTGGGTGAGCAGTTGTAGGCGAGCAACTTGCCGGGGAATTTCGCATGGATCGCTTCGGCAAACTTGCGTGCGAATTCCAGATCCGGCTTGCCGGTTTCACACCAGACCAGATCGGCATACGGCGCATAGGCCAGGCCGCGCGAGATCGCCTGGTCGAGGCCGTTGCGGGTCTTGTAGAAACCTTCGACAGTGCGCTCGCCAGTCACGAAGTCGATGTCGTTGGCGTCGATGTCGCTGGTCAACAGGTCAGCTGCTTCCGCATCGGTGCGCGCGACCAGCAAGGATGGAACGCCCATCACGTCTGCAGCAAGGCGCGCGGCGTTAAGCTTCTCGACGGCTTCGCGCGTCGGCACCAATACCTTGCCGCCCATGTGACCGCACTTCTTCACCGATGCGAGCTGGTCTTCGAAATGCACGCCCGCGGCGCCGGCTTCAATCATCGCTTTCATCAATTCGAATGCGTTCAACACACCACCGAAACCGGCTTCCGCATCGGCAACAATCGGTTGCAGGTAGTCGATGCTGTGATCGCCTTCGGCGTGGCTCAATTGATCAGCACGCAGCAGCGTATTGTTGATGCGCTTGACCACGTTCGGCACCGAGTCGGCCGGATACAACGACTGGTCGGGATACATCTGTCCCGCAAGGTTCGCATCGGCGGCCACCTGCCAACCGGAAAGATAGATAGCTTTCAATCCAGCCTTCACCTGCTGCATCGCTTGGTTGCCAGTGAGCGCGCCGAGCGCGTTGACGAAGGGCGTGTTGTTGAGCGATGTCCACAATTTCTCGGCACCGATGCGCGCCAACGAGTGCTCAACGTGGACCGTGCCACGTAAACGCACGACGTCGGCGGCGGAATAGTTGCGCTTGATGCCGGCCCAGCGTGGATTGGTGGCCCAGTCGTTTTCGATCTGTTCGGCGCTGGGCATGGTGTTCTTGTAATTCATGGCGTGATCCTTTGCGATTCAAAATGGGTTGGCGACCGAATCAGAACTCAGTCGAGGCGTTCGTAAGCAGGCAAGGTGAGGAACTCGAGCAGTTCGTCCGCATGGGTCCATTCGCCGAGCAACGTGATGGCGCTATCAAGCTGCGCCTGTCCGGGCAGGCCGCTTTCGGGCAAGCGTTGTTTGCAGCCGGCGAGCACACGATCAAACATCGCAAAGTCGATGACGCTGCCGTCTTCGAGTTTGGTGTTCGCGTTGTGCAGCCATTGCCACAATTGGACGCGGCTGATTTCCGCGGTCGCGGCGTCTTCCATCAGATGATGGATCGGCACGCAGCCCAAGCCGTCCAGCCATGCGGCGACGTAGCGAACGCAGACATCGATGTTGGCTTCAAAACCGGCGGCGCTGATGGTGCCATGGGCCGGCTCAATCAATGTGTTGCGATTGGCGACGACGTCTTCACGCATGACGTCGAGCTGGTTCGGGCCGGTGAATACCGCGTCGAACTCCTTGACGGCGGTCGGGATCAATCCTGGGTGTGCGACCCACGTTCCATCGTGGCCGGCACGTGCTTCGCGCTGCTTGTCGGTGCGAACGCGGGCCAGTGCGGCATCGTTGGCGGCCGCATCGTTGCTGATTGGAATCTGTGCTGCCATGCCACCCATCGCAAATGCGCCGCGACGATGGCAGGTGCGAATCAACAGTTCCGAATAGGCCTTGAGGAACGGCACGCCCATGCCAACTTGTCCGCGTTCCGGCAATACGCGATCGAGATGACAACGGAACGTTTTGATATAGGAAAAAATGTAGTCCCAGCGGCCGCAGTTAAGACCGACGATGCGGCTCTTCATCGCGTGCAGAATTTCGTCCATCTCGAAAACCGCCGGCAGCGTTTCGATCAGGATGGTCGCCTTCATGCAGCCGGCCGGCAGGCCCAGTTGAGATTCGGCATGCGTCATCACGTCGTCCCAAAGCTTGGCTTCGTGATGGCTTTCCAGCTTGGGCAGGTAAAAGTACGGACCGCGATCGCGAGCTTGCAAGGTGGCAGCGTTGTGGAACGCATACAGCCCGAAGTCGACGAACGACGCTGAGACTTCTTCGCCATCGACAATGATGTGCTTCTCCGGCAGGTGCCAGCCGCGTGGCCGCACGATCAGTACGGCGGGGTTGTCTTTCAGCCGATAGTCGCGGCCGTCCGGCGTCGTCAGCGAAATCGTCCCGGCATTCGCATCGCGCAGATTGACCTGCCCGTCAATCTGGTTGGCAAAGGTCGGCGACGAGGAATCCTCGAAGTCGGCCATGAACACCTTGGCGTCGGAATTGAGCGCGTTGATGATCATCTTGCGATCAACCGGCCCGGTAATTTCGATACGACGGTTCTGCAACACCTGCGGGATCGGCGCGACTTTCCAGTCTCCGTCTCGAATCGCCTGCGTTTCAGCGAGGAAGTCGGGCAGTTCGCCGGCGTCGAATTTCGACTGCCGTTCCTTGCGAGAATCCAGCAAGGCCAAGCGGCGCGCATTGAACTGACGGTGCAGGTCTGCAACGAACGCGAGCGCGTCGTGGGTCAGGATTTCGGCTTGTGTTGAAGTCGGGGTCGCTGACGGATGGATCGAAACGGACATGCTTGCGCTACCAATTCAATGGAGGTGCAGCCTATGTCGATGGTCGTATATTTGACAAAGCAAATGTTTCAATGATTGACATTGACTATGTTAATGTTCATGCAAGTTATTGATTGGAATAATCATGGTGGTCAAAAAGCGGGCTGAAACGACCGAAAAATCGCGCCGCGGCGCAGCAAAAAATTTGGCTCGACGCACGGGAAATGCCACCAAGCAAGACCCGCCGGCAACGCCGCGCTTCTACTACAAGGGTAATCGCATCAAGCAATTGCGAGCGTTTTGCACAATCGCGAAGCTCGGAACGCTGGTACGCGCGGCGGAAGCCCTGTTCCTGTCGCAGCCTTCGATCTCGTTGCAGTTGACCTCGCTGGAAAAGGAACTCGGCGTTGTGCTGATCGAGCGCCGCCGCCGCCGCGTCGCAATGACGCGCGAAGGCCAGTTGCTATTCGACCTCGCCCAGCCCCTGGTTGATGGCATCGACGCCATCGACGAGAACTTCCGCGCGGTAGCCACCGACCTCGCTGCCAGCGAACTCAATATCGCCTGCGGAAACTCGACCATCCAATACCTGTTGCCGGCGATGGTCAGCGCTTTCCGTGGGGCCCGGCCGGATGTCCACCTCAATCTGCACAATGTCACCGGCAGCGACGGCATGGCTCTGCTGCGTTCGGACCAGGTCGACTTTGCGGTGGGCTCGATGCTTGACGTACCGAATGACCTTTCCTACGAGCCGCTCTACCACTTCGATCCTTTGCTGATCACGCCGCTGGGCCATGAGTTGGCCGACAAACGAGACATCACGCTGGCCGATATTTCGCCGTTCGGGCTGATTCTGCCGCCCAAGCGCTTGACCACGTATCGCCTGGTCGACCTCATCTTCCAGCAGCGCCGCGTCCCGTACACAGTCGCGATCGAAGTCGGTGGCTGGGAGGTCATCAAGCAGTATGTGGCGATGGGCTTGGGTATCTCGATCGTCACGGGCATCTGCATCAGTGACGCTGATCGAAGCTCGCTCGCCGCGCGCAACCTGCGGGAGTACTTTCCGCAACGGAGCTATGGCGTGGTAATCCGCAAGGGCAAGTATCTGTCTGCCGAAGCTCGCGCGTTCCTCGACCTGATACGACCCGGCCTGTTCACCCGCCGCGACGGATTCGCGCCGGGCCATTCCGAGCGTTGAACCAACTCGCCTGAACTGCCATGGCGGATCGGTTCATCGACATGATTGGCCTGTGAACCGCAACGCGACCGTTTATGAATGGATGCATCGATGGCTGGGTCGAAAAAGTCCGTTCGCATGAGATGGTGAGGGCACGGCAATCATTCCACGCGACCTCGCCGCTCCTTGATTCGGTCGCAACCAATATTCGGAGACCTGCAATGAATCATGATCTTTCCAAGCTCAACGACCTCATCGAAGTGCTGATCGACGGCAAGAAGTTCTACGAAGAAGCATCTTCCGAAGTACGCCCGGATCTGCGGCAGTTGTTTACCCGCATGGCCAATACTAAGGGTGCGATCGTGGCCGACCTGCAACGCCAGGTTGCGGCATCCGGCAACGAGCCCGCCGATAGCGGCACGGTCGGCGGCACGCTGCGGAAGTTCTACGCGGAAGTTCGTACTGCCATGGCCAGCAACGAGAACGAAGAATATGTCAGCCAGCTCGAAGAGTTCGAGGACCGAATCCTAGGAGCCTTCCGCGATGCGTCGACCAAGGACGACGACATGGAAGTTCGCGCCATCGCCCAGCGCCACATGGCGCAGGTGAAGAAAGACCACGATGACATGCGCGCTCTCAAGCGTGCGGCGCAAGCGAATAGCTGAATACCGTCGTAAATCGCGAAACAAAAATGCCCCGTGATGGGGCGTTTTTGTTCCTGCTTTCGCGGCTTGGTCAGGCGGTCGTTTCTACTTCGACCCCGACATTGCTCGACGCCCGGTCGTAGATGGCGCGATCCAGCAATCCCTCCTCGCGTGCAACCAACACTGGAACGAGCATCTGCCCGGTGACGTTGGTCATCGTGCGCACCATGTCGAGGACGCGATCAATCGCGATGATATAGCCGATGCCCTCCAGCGGCAGGCCGGCCGAACTCAATACCAGCGTAACCATGACGATGGCGGTGCCGGGTACGCCTGCCGTGCCGAACGATCCCAGCACCGATGCCAGCAGGATGATGAAATATTGCGAGAAGCTGAGGTCGATTCCGAAATACTGGGCAACGAAGATGGAAGTGATCGCCGGGTAGATCGCGCCGCAGCCATCCATCTTGATGCTGGCGCCCAGTGGCACCGCGAAGCTTGCATAGTCCTGACGCACACCCAGGTTGTGCACCACGCAGCGCAAGGCGATTGGCATGCTGGCGAAGCTCGATGAGGTCACGAAGCCGACCTGCATGCCCGGCGCGGCGCCGCGAAAGAAACGTAGTGGGTTGAGGCCATGCAATGCCAACAAGCCGCCATAGACGACCACGATGTGCAGCCCGCAGGCGATGAAAATGCTGACAACAAACGTGCCCAACGGCAGCAAGCGTTCAAAACCGTAACTGCCGACCAGTGCCGCGATCAAACCGAAGGTACCGATTGGCGTGAATTCGAGCACGAAGCGCGTCACCTGGATCATTGCCGCGCTCGATTCGGCCATCAGCTCACGAAGACGTGCTGTCTTGTCGCCAAGTTTCACGAGGGCAAAGCCGAGCAGCCCTGCGAAGAAGATCACCTGCAAAATCTTGCCTTCGGTCAGCGCCTTGAACGGATTGCTTGGGACCACATCGAGCAACACCTGTATCGGTCCCGGAACGACGCGAGGAACGTAATTTGGAGCCACCTGCAAACCACTCAGGCCGCTACCTGGATTCATCACGAATGCGACGAAGAAGCCGACACCAACCGCCAACATCGCGGTAATCGCAAACCAACCGAAGGTGCGACCGCCGAGGCGCGCCATGCTGCTGACGCCATGCAAACTCGACACCGCGTTGACTACCGCGAAGAACACCAGCGGCGTCGCAATCATCGTGATCAGGGTGACGTAGATATCGCCCAGCGGCTGCGTCCAAGGCGTCACCGAGGGCCCGACCAGCCAGCCGACCAGTCCACCCAGCACGAAACCCGCCATTACGCGCTGCCAGAACGGAATGCGAAACCAGGCTTTGAACATGGCGATGGCCCATCAACAACCGACACGCGGCGGATACGAAGCATCGACGATCCCGATCCTCGACGCCAGCACCAACTCGATTTGTCTTGCGGACCGCTACGTGATTGGCGAAACGCCACGAATGGTCAGCTGTGGCGCGCGGGTACACAAGCACTGGCCGGGCGGGGTCGAAGGCACATTCTGGCCCGCAGGCGGCTTTTCCCTCCAGCACATGCCGACAGGAACGGGCGGGTGAATCAAAAGCAAAAGCAACATCTAAAGCATCCGCCGCGACGCGGCGGATATCGCAGCGACGCTGCGTGCTTGTGACCTTCATCCCGTTTCGGGGAGGCGAGTTGGCGCAGGAAAGCCCGAAGGGTGGCCGAATGGATTCGGCCAGTTCGCTGCAGGTGCAGGGATGCGCCTTCAGCGAACCCCGTAGCCAGCTCGCGTAGTCGTGCGGCTTCATCGCACGACCGACCCGCCAAGGGCGCATCTTTGGCCTACGTTTCTCTGCGAGGAGAAAGGTGGGGCGGCGGGCGGCAGCCCGGCGAAACGCTTTACATACTTGGCGTTAGCCATCAACCACGAAGCGGCAAGCGAGAGAAACGCTTGACCCGTCTGGCGACAGCCAAATTAACATAGCGCGGCGGGCGGCAGCCCGGCGAAACGCTTTACAAACTTGGCGTGAGTCAAACACAGCGAAGCGACGGGCGGCAGCCCGGCGAAACGCTTGTACAGAATGGCGAACACCATCAAAAAAAATAATTTCAGCGCAAAAAATCCAAATCAAATTGGGTCCCCGCGTGACCAGCCGTTCGGCTGTTGAAACACGCGGGGATGACGAAGGGCGATGATTGCGCGAAGCCCAATGGTTCTACCGACTGGCGGAGCTCGCCGCCAGCCTCGCGACAGCGAAAAGAAACCGCCCTCGCGGAATGGCGGCAGATTCCGCCGCAGAGTTGGGGTAAGGTTCGGACCCCAATCCGAACCACTCCTATCAGCGATGGCAACCATCAACAACAACAAACTGGACCGTGTGGTGGCCGAGGCGCGGCGTGCTGCGGAGCAGCGTGGGCATGGTTACCGGGATCGCGCGCTCGGTATGTATCCCTGGGTGTGCGGACGCTGCGCGCGGGAGTTTTCGCGCGTCAATGTCAGTGAGCTGACTGTGCATCATCGCAACCACAACCATGACGATAATCCATCCGATGGCAGCAACTGGGAATTGCTCTGCATCTACTGCCACGACAACGAGCATTCGCGTTACATCGACTACACCGGCGTCGATGCTGGACGGGCGGAAGACGTTGTCGCGTCCGCGAAAGCCAATCCGTTTGCGAACCTGAAAGACTTGATGAAGCGATGATGCGTCCCATTGCTCGTTGGCCATTGATTGAAGTCTGCCGCCAATCCCGCGTTGACTAACCTGAGCTTCCGCCACGCCACGCACGACGATATCAACGCCATCGTCGCCCTGGTGCAATCAGCCTATCGCGGTGACGCCAGTCGAGCCGGCTGGACGACCGAGGCCGATATCCTCGACGGCCAGCGCGTTGATGCGTCGATGTTGCAGGCGATGCTCGCAAATCCAGCCGCGACATTCCTGCTCGCCGCGCGCGATGGCACGCTGATCGCCTGTTGCGAGTTGCAACACAACGGCGACGCGGCGTATTTCGGCATGTTCTCGGTTGTGCCGACGGAGCAGGGCAGCGGGATCGGCAAGGTCGTGCTCGCCGAGGCTGAGCGCATGGTTCGCGACGAGTGGCTGTGCTCGCGTCTGGAGATGACCGTGATTGATGTGCGGGATGCATTGATCGCCTGGTACGAGCGGCGCGGCTACATCCGAACCGGGCTGCATTCGCCTTTTCCGTATGGCGACACGGGCTACGGCATTCCGTTGCGCGATGATTTGCGATTCGAGACCTTGCGCAAGACGTTCTTGCGCTGAAGCCGGTTCGCGAACGGCATCGCAGCCGGAGCGCGCTATCTGGCATCCTTGCATACCATTTCGTTGTCGCGTCGGGATTCGCCCGCGCCTGCCCGTTCGATGCCGATCAAGCCGTTTGCCAACTCCGTCGCACCTGACACACGCCAAGCCGATGCCAAGCCATCGGTAGGCGCGGATGGTGATCGGATCCTTGTTGTGCATGCCAGCCAGACCGGATTTGGCGAAATGTTGGCGGCTCAGACGGTGACGTCGCTGCAACAAGCAGGTGTCGATACGCAGTCGATGACGCTTGGCGATCTCGACATCGGCACTTTGCTGCTGACGCCGCGCATCCTGTTCATCGCCAGCACGACAGGGGAAGGCGATCCACCGGATACTGCGTATGCATTTATCCGCAAAGTAATGGGGCAGCGGCGCGATCTGTCGCACCTCAGCTATGGCCTGCTGGCACTGGGTGATCGCGAGTACGAATTTTATTGCGGCTTCGGCCACCAGCTCGATACTTGGCTACGCGAACAAGGCGCCTTGCCATTGTTCGACATGATCGAGGTCGACAACGGCGACGCGGCCACCTTGCGTAACTGGCAACACCAGATCGGTGCGTTGACGGGTGCGGTCGATCTGCCCGACTGGGAAAAGCCGACTTACGCGGACTGGAAACTGTCTGAGCGTGTGCTGCTGAATCCGGGCAGCATTGGTGGGCCGGTATTCCATGTGGCACTGACCTGCAGTGATGCGCCGATGGACTGGCGTGCTGGCGATATCGTAGAGATCGGGCCGCAAAATGCGGCGGTCGATGTCGATGATTTTCTTGCTGCGCTGTCCATGAATGGCAACAGTCGTATCGGTAGCGAATTGCTGAAGGAACGTCTCGCTCACGCCGCATTGCCGCCGCTTGCCGATGTATGTGGATTGTCGGCGCAGGCGTTGTCCGATGCGGTCACCGACCTTCCCCATCGAGAATATTCGATCGCGTCGATTCCCGAAGATGGCGCCGTGCATTTGCTGATACGCCAGGTGCGGCGACCGGATGGACGCCTCGGTATTGGAGGTGGCTGGCTTACCGAGTACGCGCCGGTTGGCAGCGTGATCAAGGCGCGTATTCGCGCCAACCCGAATTTCCGTGCGCCAGGAGATGCGCGACCGCTGATCCTGATCGGCAACGGCACCGGCATTGCAGGCTTGCGTGCCTTGTTGAGAGAGCGCGTGCAGATGGGCCGCCATCGCAACTGGTTGCTGTTCGGCGAGCGCAATGCTGCACATGATTTTTACTACGGAGATGAGATTCGCGGCTGGCTTGTACAGGGAAAGATTGAACGATTGGATCTGGCCTTCTCGCGCGACCAAACCGAGCGTATCCACGTGCAACGCCTGGTCGCCGATGCTGGTGCAGCGCTGCGCGAATGGGTTGCCGAAGGCGCGTCGATATATGTTTGCGGCAGCCTGGAAGGCATGGCGCCCGGTGTGCACGCGGCGCTACTCGATACGCTGGGCAGCGCACGACTGGATCAATTGACCGAACAGGGTCGCTACCGTCGCGACGTGTATTGATCGCCCCATCCTGCACTTTCCAAACGGAAACCAACTCATGCCCCCGCGTGGCTGGGGAATCCTCTGCTCGTGTTTTACACTGGCAAACCCATTCGGAGAGTTCGATGTCGCAAGCCCAGCGTTTTTTCCTGTCCATTGACGACCTCAGCGCCGCCCGTGGCGACAATTCGGACCTGTCGTTCCAAGGCACGTCCCCGAGCAGCTTCGCGGTTGCATTGACCGAAGCCCTACGCGAGCCGACATTGTGGAAGCGCTGGCAGAACATGCAGGACGATCCCGATGACGTCGATCACGCGATGGGCGCGAGCGATCCCAACGCAACGGTCGAGGCCGAACTGCAAGGCAGCCACACCCGGGTCCGCGTGGTCACCACGCTGCCACACGCGGTACTCAAGCATCGCTTGACCTTGCTGGTCGGCCGCCACTGGTCGCTGCACGACGTCAGTAACGTTTGATTGGAAGTAGGTTGCTCCGCGAGCGGCGGCCGTTTTCCAACAAAGGCGTCATTCCTGCGGAGGCAGGAATCCATTTTCATCTTCTTCAAATCGCAGAAACATAAGCGATTCCTGCGTACGCGGGAATGACCAAGACGGGAAATTGAAGAGCGCCACCCGTACTTTCGACCCGCGCCCATAGCAGCTCTGCTGGTTTACGATTCCACGCATCGTCGATGGGGAATCGAAAATGAAACAGCTGCACTGTTGCATCGCCGCACTGGCGCTGACGTTCTCGTTCGGCGCCTTCGCCGCTGACAAAGTCAAGGACAAGGGAGACAAACCCGCTCCGTGGGACGTTAGCGCGGCGCACGGCAAGACCAAGACGGTCACGTTCACGACCGACGAAGGAACATGGATGGACCTGGACGTGAGTCCCGATGGTCGCCAAATCGCCTTCAGCCTGTTGGGCGATATCTATCTGCTCCCAATCGGTGGCGGCAATGCCAAGCGCATCAGCTCCGGTCCGGCGTGGGACGTGCAGCCGCGCTACTCGCCGGACGGCAATGAAATTGCGTTCACTTCGGATCGCGCAGGCGGCAACAACTTGTGGCGCATGTCGGCCAGCGGCAGCAACCCCAGACAGGTATCGAAGGAAGATTTTCGCCTGATGAACAACCCGGCGTGGACACCGGATGGGCAATACCTGATCGGCCGCAAACATTTCACGGGCGAACGCTCACTCGGGGCGGGCGAGCTGTGGCTGTTCCACAAAAGTGGCGGTGCGGGTTTGCAACTGACCAAGCAGAAGAACGACCAGCAAGATCTGGGGGAACCCGCAGTCAGCCCCGATGGGCGCTACGTCTATTACTCCGGGGACACGACCGAAGGCCCGAATTTCCAGTACAACAAGAATCCGCACGAAGGCATCTACGCCATCCGAAGGCTTGATCGCCAGGATGGAGAGATCAACACCATCGCATCCGGGCCGGGCGGTGCCGTCCGTCCGCAGCCGTCACCGGACGGCAAATCGCTCGCCTTCGTACGGCGTGATCGCGCCAACAGCGTGCTCGAAAAACTCGACCTGGAAACCAACCAAATCGAGCCGTTGTGGAATGGCCTGTCGCACGACCTGCAGGAAGCCTGGGCGATCTTCGGGCCTTACGCGAATTTTGCCTGGACGCCAGATTCCACATCCATCGTGATCTGGGCCAAGGGCAAGTTATGGAATGTCGACGCGACCAGCGGTTCGCGAACGGAAATTCCGTTCTCTGCGATCGTTGAACAGACCGTCGCGGAACCGCTGCGCTTTGAACAAAAACTTGATCAGGGCAGCTTCGAGCCAAAGATGATTCGCGATGTCGCGACCAGCCCGGATGGCAAGACGCTGGTATTTCATGCGGTTGGCAAACTCTGGAAAAAATCCCTGCCTAATGGCTCGCCGCAAGCATTGACGCCAGCGAGCTCGGCCGAGCAATACCAACCTGCGTTCAATCGCGATGGCAGCAAATTGCTTTTCACCACGTGGCAAGACCAGCAACAAGGCGCTATCGCCGAGCTGGACATGGCAAGCGGATCGGTCCGCGCGCTTGGCATGCGCCCTGGCTTCTACTACAGCCCGAGCTCCTCGCCCGATGGTCGTCGTATTGTCTATTCGCGCACCAAAGGCACGTCGTTGACCGGCCAGCTCAACAATGCCGAGACCGGCATTTACATTGTTGACAGCGATGGCGGCAACACCAAGCGCATCGCGAAGAGTGGTGGCGATCCGCAGTTTTCCGCTGATGGTGAGCGCGTCTTTTACCTCACCGGCGGTGGCCTGAAGAAGAAACTGATGAGCGTCGGACTCAATGGCGAAGAACCGCGCGAAGTGTTTGACCTGAAGTACGTCAACGCGGTCAGCATCAGCCCCGATGGCAAGTGGGTCGCGTTTACCGAATTGTTCAACGGCTATGTCGCACCACTGCCAGCAATCGGCAACAGCATCGAGCTTAGCAAGGACACCAAGGCGCTGCCGGTGACGTCACTATCAACGGATGTTGGCTCGTACCTGCATTGGTCGGCCGATTCGCAAAGCCTGCATTGGATGGTTGGTAACGACTATCACAGCGTCGCGCTGAAAGATTCGGTCGCGTTTCTTGGTGGCACGAAAGGAAAGGATCGTCCGTCGACCAGCACGTCCGTCGGACTCCGCGTACCGATGGACAAACCCAGCGATGTGTTCGCATTCACCCATGCGCGCCTGATCACGATGCGCGATGCCGATGCCGGCACGCAGGAAGTGATTGAAGACGGCACTCTTTTGATCGACGGCGACCAGATCAGATCCGTCGGCGCGAGCGGCAGCATCACCATTCCCGCCAACGCGCGGGTCATCGACGCAACCGGCAAGACCATCCTGCCCGGTTACGTCGACGTACACGCACACGCCAACCATTTCAGCACCGGCGTGGTGCCGCAGCAGAACTGGAGTTACTACGCGAACCTCGCCTTCGGCATCACGACGATGCACGATCCATCGGCGACGACGGAAACCGTTTTCTCGCAGGCTGAACTGGTCAAGGCCGGCACGTTGGTCGGGCCGCGCGTTTTCTCAACCGGCACCATCCTTTATGGCGCTGACGGAGACTTCAAGGCAGTCATCAATTCACTCGACGATGCGCGCGCGCACCTGCGCCGCATGAAGGCGAACGGCGCCTTCAGCGTGAAAAGCTACAACCAGCCACGCCGCGAACAGCACCAGCAGATCAACCAGGCGGCACGCGAACTGGGCATGCTGGTCGTCGAAGAAGGCGGCTCAACGTTCAACCACAACATACCGATGATCCTCGATGGCGTCACCAGCATCGAGCACAATATTCCGGTCGCGCCGCTCTACGACGACGTCATCAACTTGTGGAAGCAGACCGACGTGCGCAACACGCCAACCTTGGTAGTGACGTTCGGCGGCCTGAGCGGCGAATACTGGTGGTATGCGCGCGACAAGGTCTGGGAAGACAAGAAGCTCAATCGGTTTTACCCACGCGAGGCGCTGGATGCACGCGCGATTCGTCGCGAGACCGCGCCAGATTGGGACTACTACCATGTCGAAGTCGCCAAGTCCGCGAAGAAACTGCGCGATGCCGGAGTCAAGATCCAGACGGGTGGCCATGGCCAGATGCAGGGCCTGTCATTGAACTGGGAAATCTGGCTGTTGACCCAAGGCGGCTTCACAAACTTCGAAGCGCTGCGTGCAGCGACGATCGACGGTGCCGACATGCTCGGGCTGTCGAAACAACTCGGCTCACTCGAAACCGGTAAGCGCGCGGATTTCGTCGTGTTGAACAGCAATCCCCTGGAAGCGATTCGCTCGACGGCCGATACGCGCTACGTGGCGGTGAATGGCCGCGTCTTTGATGTCGATGCCGACATGGCCGAAGTGGGTGGGCTTGGTCGCAAGGCACCAACCTTCTACTGGCAAATGCACCAAT
Source organism: Lysobacterales bacterium (assembly GCA_038236135.1). Classification (GTDB taxonomy): domain Bacteria; phylum Pseudomonadota; class Gammaproteobacteria; order Xanthomonadales; family Rhodanobacteraceae; genus Dokdonella. Next base: position 15,211 of record JBBSTF010000028.1, on the reverse strand, counting down.
CCGGTCAGAACTCCGGCATCGAGTATGGTCCGACCGCCCCCTGCCATTGTCCAAAGTCCGGTACGTTGCACACGCACTGACCATCATTCCGCTTCACCAGAGATCGTACGGTGCGCGCGACCATCGTTGGATTCAACGCGAGAGCGGTCGAGGCTTCCATCACCAGACGGGCGAGCCGCGCCGCCTGACCTTCGAGAGCGTCAAAGCCTCCCCGTTCAGTGATCTGCATCACTCGGCATGTACGTGGGAATGCGCGTAGGAGCAACTTATTTGGCACGATTGTTGCAGCCGAATACGCGGCGCTTGAAGGAGTTCGGGCGCGCTCACCACGGCTTTACGGATGATGGGGACTGCGTCGATGGATACGCCGACCGACAAGGACTACGAACTCAAACGACTGCGCTTTCGGCAGCGAATCATGCTGTTCGTCATCTCGTGCTGCGCTCTCGACGTTTGCCTGCTGGCCGCTTTCGCTGCGCTGGGGACGATCAGCGGCTGGCTGGTCGTTGCCTACGGCGTCGTTGGGTTCGGGGCAACCGGCACGGCTCTCGTCGCGATTCGAACCGGTGTAAGCCAGCGTTTCGCCGACCCGTACATGACCTCATTCCAGTTGGCAGCAGCCAGCCTGCTGCAACTGGGCGGCATGCTGATCGCGCCTCAAATCGCGCTGGTTTTCCTCAACAACCAGTTCGCGATATTCACGATGGGCACGTTTCGGCTACGCAAGGTGACGCCCGTCATTCTGTTTGCAATCATCATCGCAATCGGTGTGTTGCTGTCGATTTCCGGTGCCTTGCTGGTTTGGACGCGAGGCCTGAACGGTTCGGTGACCACCGGTCGCGGCGAGCTCTTGCTGTTCTGGATCAGCTACATGATGACGCTGGTGCGCTCCAACCTGATCGCCTGGTTCGGCAGCACCACGCGGCAACGATTGGGGCAACGCAATCGCGAACTGGCCAAGAGTGTGGAGCATGCCAACTACCTGGCCAGCCACGACGGCCTGACTGGCGTGTTGAATCGCGCGACCCTGCTTGGATTGATGTCAGCCAGCCGCGACGGCAGCAACGGCTGCGTCGCCTTGCTTGACCTCGACAATTTCAAGCAAGTCAACGATCGTTACGGCCACCTGGTGGGCGACCGCGTGCTGGAGCGCTTCGCCCGCGAGGCGCGGCAGTGCCTGCGCGATGATGAACTTATCGGTCGCTACGGCGGCGAAGAGTTTGTCATCGTGTTTCGCAACGCCGATTGTGCGCACGCACAGTCGGGACTGGAACAATTGTTGGCACGAGTCGCCGAGCTGGACTGGAGTGACATCGCGCCAGGGCTGACCCTGACAGTATCTGCCGGCTTCAGCGCGCCCGACGCCGCGGAACACGTAGAAGTCGTTATCCATCGCGCCGACGTGGCGATGTACGCCGCGAAAAATCTTGGCGGCAACCGCGCCTTGCCGTTCGATACGTCGCTGGACGGAACGCTGGTCGCCAAGCCGCCTTGCGACCCGGCCGCTTTGCCTGCTACCAGCGGCCGAGCTTGAGCTGCGACTCGGTCGCGTCGTCGGCAGGTCGCGCGACCAATCCGCCCGCGGCAGACAGCGTCACCTCGAAACGACCGTTATCGACCAGCGGCAGGAACGCGGCACTGCCGTAGTCGGCGTCGACCCATGGCAACCATGTCGGGAATCGTTCCTTCACATCGGCCAAGTCGAATAAGTCATCGCCGGAAAGATCAACCGCCGTCATCGGCTTGGTTGTGTCTTCGATCTTGCGATAGCGGCCGCTCAGGCGATCCAATCGGTACAGCGGTTGCGCGCCCAGCAGCAGCGCGGTCGAGCGCCACTTGATGATGCGCGCATCGAGTTGCCACTGATCGCCTTCGATTTCGGCGCTGCGGCGGCTGCCGTCGGGAAAGGTCAGGTCTACCGCGTAGCGTTGCGGAGCAAGCTGGCGCGTCTCCACCGTGGCAACCCGCGCCTCGCTGCCCAGCCGGTGATAGCCGAGCAGCATCGTCGCGACCAAACCAAACGTGATGCCAAACGCCAGCGTCACCAACATCCACAGGCCACGCCAACTCGCGACAGCGCCGCGTCGTTCGCGCAGGCAACGTCGCACCGCAAACCCGTGCGACAACGCGCGAAGAGCAAAAATGGCCGCGATCACATAGATCGCGATGACGATGACGTGCAGGGACATGCCAATCAGGATAACCGGGATGCGCTTCAATAGAAAAAGCCGGCTTGCGCCGGCTTTTCCTTGACTCTTAATCCGCAACGATCAGGCGCGCTTCATGGCGCCGAAGAACTCGTCGTTGGTCTTGGTGTTCTTCATCTTGTCGAGCATGAATTCCATCGCGCCCAGCTCATCCATCGGATGCAGCAGCTTGCGCAAAATCCATACCTTTTGGAGAAGGTCAGCATCGATCAGCAATTCCTCGCGGCGAGTGCCGGAACGATTGATGTCGATGGCGGGATAGACGCGCTTCTCGGCGATGCGACGATTCAAGTGCACTTCCATGTTGCCGGTGCCCTTGAATTCCTCGTAGATCACTTCGTCCATCTTCGAGCCGGTTTCAACCAGCGTGGTCGCGATGATGGTCAGCGAGCCGCCTTCCTCGACATTGCGTGCCGCACCAAAGAAACGCTTCGGACGCTGCAATGCATTCGCATCGACGCCGCCGGTCAGCACCTTGCCCGATGACGGCACGACGGTGTTGTAAGCACGCGCGAGACGGGTAATCGAATCGAGAAGGATGACGACATCCTTCTTGTGCTCAACCAGTCGCTTGGCGCGCTCGATCACCATTTCGGCGACCTGCACGTGGCGCACGGCCGGTTCGTCAAACGTGGATGAGATCACTTCGGCGCGAACGCCGCGCTGCATTTCGGTCACTTCCTCGGGACGCTCGTCGATCAGCAAAATGATCAGATGCGCTTCGGGATGGTTGTGCACGATGGCCTGGGCGATGTTCTGCATCATCATCGTCTTGCCGGCTTTCGGCGGCGAAACAATCAGTCCACGCTGGCCCATCCCGATCGGTGCGAACAGATCGAGCAGGCGGCCGGTGATGTCTTCCGACGAGCCATTGCCGCGCTCAAGATGGAACGCCTTGCGCGGGAACAGCGGTGTCAGGTTTTCGAACAGCACCTTGCCCTTGGACTGCTCGGGCGTGTCGCCGTTGATGTGGTCGACCTTGAGCAGGGCGAAGTACCGCTCGCCTTCCTTGGGAGGGCGAATGCGACCGGTGATGTAGTCGCCGGTGCGCAGGTTGAAGCGACGGATCTGCGAGGGCGACACGTAAATGTCATCCGGACCGGCGAGGTACGAGGCATCAAAGCCACGCAGGAAGCCGAAGCCGTCCTGCAGGATTTCCAGCACGCCTTCCGAATAAATGCCGCCACCCGAACGCGCATGCGCTTTCAGGATCAGGAACACGATGTCCTGCTTGCGCGCACGTGCGGCGCCTTCCTGCACGCCAAGGCCTTCGGCCATCGTGAACAGCTCGGCAGCGCTCTTGCGCTTGAGCTCGTTCATGTCAATCAGCGGGCCATCGCCGCCGCCGCTGCGACTGTCGTCGCCGTCTTCGTCGTAGTCGCGATCGCGATCACGGTTCTGCGGATTGTTGGGATTGCCGGGGTTGGGATTGTTGCGATTGTTTCGATTGTTGCGATTGCGCCGGTTGTTGCGGTCGTTACGCGGACCCTGATTCGGGTTGTTCGGGTTGTTGTTCTGGCGATTCTGGCCGCCGTTATTACTGGCTTGCTGACCACCCTGATCGCGCGATTCAGAGGACTCGCCTTGCCCGGATGGTTGCGCATCGCCGCTGTCCCCACGAGCGTCCTGACTACCGCGCTCGTGCTGGTTGCGGTTGCCGTCACCGGATTGCTGAGGTCGCTGCTCGTCGCGTGGTTGCGAATCGTCGCGATGCTCACGACGCGGCGGCGCTTCGTTGCGCTCTTTGGGTTCGGATGGCGCTTCCTGTCGCGGCGGGCTGTCGTCGCGTGACGACGCCTGCTCGCGCGGCGGTGCCGGCGGATCGGCAGGCGACGCCTTGGATGGCGCATCGCCATCACCGCCGCTCGCCTTGGCGGCAGCGGCTTTGGTTACGCGGGGCGCGCGCGTGCGGGGAGCACGCGGCGTGGCGGGAGCAGCGACGGTCTTGTCGCTATCGGAATTATCGTTTTCGGACACGGGCAAACCTCGTGGGCGCCGTTGAAGGGAGGATCGGGAGTGGAAACGTTCGGAAGTTTCTTGCCCGGGTAGTTCTCGGCGGGGCGGTGTTTCTGGCCTGGACGGCGGATGCGCTCGTCGGGGCGAAACGGAACTTAGCAGCGAATGCGGCAGGCGTCCAGCGTCGGATCGACAGTCAAGCCTGTGGGTTCAGACTTCCGAAAGGCGCAAACGAGCGCGCCTTTCGGATCCACAATCAGATGGTCTTGTCGATCAACTGTGCTAATTGAGTCTTGCTGACGGCGCCAATCTGGGTCGCCTCGACCTTGCCGTCCTTGAAGATCATCAAGGTCGGGATGCCACGCACGTTGTAGTTGCGTGGCGTCTTCTGGTTCTGGTCGATGTTGATCTTGGCGATCTTCAAGCGACCTTCGTAACTGGCAGCGAGATCGTCGAGGATCGGTGCAATCATCTTGCAGGGACCACACCACTCGGCCCAGAAATCGACCAAAACAGGGCCGTCGGACTTCAGGACTTCACTATCAAACTGGTCATCGCTGACATGGGCAATCAAGTCGCTCACTTCAAACCTCGGTATCGGAACGGATGGGACGCTTGCAGTCTATAGCGAGCGCAGCGTGGGCGCTTGGGCTAAACTTGCGCGGTTTTCCCCGGCAGGTTCGGCGTTCGGAACGGCTACAGCCATTCGATCCCATTGGAGCCCAATCGCCGTCCCCAAGCAAGTTGGGGTGACCGACGCGCATTCCAAGCCCGCCCTCGCCCCTCTGGAATTGACCCGGAATGTCCCAAGACCAAACCCTCACCGACACCTTTTTCGAAAGCTTCGACCTGCATCCAAGCTTGTTGTCCGGCCTGCATGCCACCGGGTTCACCCGCTGCACGCCGATCCAGGCACTGACTTTGCCGATTGCGCTGACAGGCCGCGATGTCGCCGGCCAGGCGCAGACCGGCTCCGGCAAGACGGGGGCCTTTCTCGTCGCGGTGTTGAATCGCCTGCTGACGAAAACGGCATCGCCCAACCACAAGGATGGCGAGCCGCGTGCCGTCATCTTCGCGCCAACCCGCGAACTGGCGATCCAGATCGACAAGGATTTCAAGGCCATCGGTCGTGACACCGGCCTGCGCTCCGCGCTGATCTACGGCGGCGTCGATTACGACAAGCAGCGGCAAATGTTGGTCAATGGTTGTGACATCGTCATCGCCACGCCGGGTCGGATCATCGATTACCTCAAGCAGCATGTGGTGTCGTTCAAATCCGTGGAAGCGGTCGTCATTGACGAAGCCGATCGCATGTTCGACCTCGGCTTCATCAAGGACATCCGATTCCTGCTGCGGCGCATGCCGCCACCCTCGGAACGCCAGGGCATGTTGTATTCGGCAACGCTGAGCTATCGCGTGCTGGAACTCGCCTTCGAGCACATGAACAGCCCGGAGAAAGTGTCGGCGGAAACCGAAACGGTGACTGCATCGCGCGTGCGCCAGGTAGTTTATTTCCCCGCCACCGAAGAAAAGATGCCGTTGTTGCTGAATCTGCTGGCCAAGCTCGACGAGCAGCGCAGCATAATTTTCATCAACACCAAGGCGATGGCGGAGCGCGTGACGCGTGGTCTTGAGCGGCATGGTTATCGCGTCGCGACGCTGTCGGGTGATGTGCCTCAGGCCAAGCGCGAGCGCCTGCTGGGGAAATTCCAGGGCGGCGATATCGAAATCCTGGTCGCTACCGACGTAGCCGCGCGCGGATTGCACATTCCAGCCGTGTCGCATGTATTCAATTTCGACCTGCCGCAGGATGCCGAAGATTACGTACACCGCATCGGCCGCACCGCGCGACTGGGTGCCGAAGGTGATGCGATCAGCTTTGCCTGCGATCTGTACGCGCAGGGTTTGCCTGACATCGAAACCTACATCGAACAGAAAATTCCGACCGCGCCAGTAACGCCGGAGCTGTTGCTGCCAACGCCGCCGCGCAAGCGCGCTGATGGCTTTGTCGCCGATGTCGACGATGAAGCCGACAACGCCCGCAACACCGCCGGTGCGCCACCCAAGGAAACCGTTCGCAAAAGTACGTCGCGCACTGGTCCGTCATCGCGTACATCGAGTCCACGCAGTGCCGCATCGCGCAGCGAAAGCGGCGAACGCACTCGCACCCCACGGCCACCACGTTCGCCCAAACCTGCTGTCGATACGCCGGCTGGTGATAGCGAAACTCCTATCGCAGCGGTCGCTAACGATGCGGCTCCGGTCAATCCGGTCAGCACGGCCGATGGCTCAGCGGTCAAGAAGCCGCGCCGTCGTGGTGGCCGTGGCGGAGCCGCACGAAAGGCCACACAAGCCAATGGCAGCGGCAACGAGAACACGACGACAGCGGCTACTGCCGACCCGAGTCAACCAGGCCGCAGCGAGCGCAAACCACGCCGCGAGCGCAGTCATGGTGAAGACACGCGCCCCGCGAAACGGTCGACAGCGAAAGAATCCACCCCTGCCACGCCGCCGCCGAAAAAGCCGGGCTTCTTCAATCGACTCGTCAAGATTTTTTCGAAGCACTGAGTTCATTGCCGTCATCCGCGCAGGCAACGCGCGGATGAGCGGCAAAGCATGTCCGGTTGACTGACAGCCTTCGACGATTGAATCCGATGTCAACCGAAAACTCGCGATCCGCCATATGGATTACCGCGCTGATCGCGGCAATATTGGTCGTTGCCTACGCGCCGCACATCGTCACTTCAGCGACGGCTTTCTTCACGGCGCCCGACAGCGATCCCGCGCAACACATCATCGGCGCTCGCTACTTCTTCGCTGATCAGTGGCGCTGGCCATTGCTGGACTTGCCGAACCTCGGCACGCCGCAAGGCAGCAACCTGACCATGACCGACAGCATTCCGCTGGCGGCCCTGCTGACCAAGTTGCTCAAGCCTGTCCTGTCGGAATGGCCAAACTATTTCGGCCCGTGGCTGTGGCTTTGCTTCACCTTGCAGGCTGCGGGTTTCGCGGCCATCGCGCGCGCGCTGGGCGTGCGCGAGCGTTGGGCGATCGTCGGTATCGGTCTACTGGGACTGGCATCCCCCGTGCTGTTGTTTCGCACCGCGCATATCGCGCTGTGTTCGCAGTTCTTGCTGCTGTTTCCACTTGCTGCGTATTGGCGTTACAGCCGATTGTTAGCGCCGCCACTGCCGTTCCTGTCCATGGCCGCGTGGTTGGGAGCGGGCTTGTTGATCCATCCGTACCTGATGGCAATGCAGTCGGCGATCGCGCTGGCGATACTCGGCACGGGGTTGTGGCAGCAACGTCTGGTGGTACGCCATGCCGTGCTTGCATTGGCCGGCTGGATCAGCGTGCTGTTGCTGATCGGTTGGATCTGCGGAAGTGCCGGTGTAGCGCTGCCTTGGGGAAGTTACGGCGTCGCGCCTTTGAATCTGGCCGCACCGTGGTGGCCGCAACTGAGCGGTCTGTTCGCGCCGGATCGACTGGTCGATCCCACCGGTTACCACTACGACGCCTACAACTATTGGGGTGCTGGATTTTTGCTTGCCGCGCTGGCGGCCATGGTCATAGGCGTTCGATGTGTCATTGCGCGACGCGAATTGCATCGGGATGTCGCTGATTCAGTAAGCGATCCCTTTCTCAAAGGAAGGCATGCCCCACTGCTCCTCATACTCTGGCTGCTGACCATTTATGCGATGGGCTACGACGTGTACTTGTTCGCCCAACCCATCGCCGGCGTTCGGGCCACCGATGTGATGGCGGGTTTTGATCGCGACCAGGGAATGGGGTCCATCGTCGATCTCCTGCGAAGCCACGTCGGCGGGCTTGCACTGCTCGCAACAATTCAGTTACTACCCGCCCTCGCCTTTGTAGCCTACGCATGGCGTCGGCGGCGCTACCGCGTGCTGGGATTCGTTGCGCTGCTCGTATTATTCGCGGCTGCGTTGTTGCTGATCGCTCCGGAACGCAGCCTGCGCACGCTGAGCAACTTCGCCGCGAGCGGTCGATTCTTCTGGGTGGTCACCTACACTCTCGTGTCACTCGCTTTGGTGTTCTGCTATCGGCATCTCTCGCGACGCGGCTTCGCGCTGTTGCTGGTCAGCGTGATCGCCTTGCAGTTTGCTGACATGCGCCCCCTGTTCCAGCGCCAACACGCGCAATTCGCAGCGGCCAATCCGATGCTGGAACAGTTTTCGGCACTGCCTGCGCTGATCGAGCATGCCCAACGCGTCGACATCCAACCGCGCTTTGGTTGCGTGAAGAATCACTACATGGAGTTGAAGAACAACGATTGGGCGCGGCTTTCAAGCACCTACATGGCACTGCACTGGCTGATCGCGAAACGCAACCTGCCGACCAACAGCGTCTACCAGGCGCGCGCCGATGATCGCGCCGGCTGCGATGTGCTCTACGCGCATGGTCTGCCAACGCCTACCGCTGTCGATGCAGTGACGATCTATCTCGACGTGCCCGGTTTTCCCCTAGTTGCGCAATCACCCGCGACGCACAACCCAGACTGCCGCCAGATGGCGCAGTCGCTGGTGTGTCAACACCCCGGTTCGCCGTGAGCAAGTGAACGCGTCTATGCTTGGAGACTTCGGGCGCTTCACGTTGCTGCCTGCACCACATCCGAGAAGTTCCATGACTGCAGCAACGACACATCCCCGCCTTCGACGCGCCAACTTGAGCATGGCATTGGCACTCTCAATCGCCAGTGGCGGACTCAGTGCTGAAGAACTGGCGCTGCCGGATTGGCCCATCGTCGGCGAACGCGCCGACCAAATGACGCCGCTGCGCGCCAAGCGCGAAGCTTGGCGCCAACACGCAGCGCAAAACGCCAATGCGCTTACGCGTCCCGCTGCATCCTTGCCTGTCACCAACTGCACCGATGACGGCAGCGCCGGCAGTTTGCGCCGCGTGCTCGACACGGCAATCAGTGGCGATACCATTGATCTTTCGGCCCTCAGCTGCAGCACGATCACATTGACGACCGGCGCGCTCGAAACCGACGCCGACGACCTGCGCTTGCTTGGTTCCTCGACCAATCGCCTGACCATCGATGGCAACGTGCAGGATCGCGTGATGCTGCATTTCGCGACGGGCACATTGACGGTTGAAAATCTCGACATCGCGAATGGCTTTCAGGTTTCCGGCGGCACCGATATAGGCTACGCCGGCTGTCTGGGCTCGGCGGGGAACATCACCCTGATCAACAGCAACGTGCGCAACTGCACGGCGATTGGCGTCGGCAGCTATGGCGGCGCGGTCGTCTCCGATCTCTTGACGATGCGAAACAGCACCATCACCGGCAATACCGCTTTCGGCGATCACCCGACCAATACAACGGCGTCGTACGGCGGCGGCGCGTTCGTCTACGGCGTCGACATCACGGACAGCACCATCAGCGGCAACGTCGCAAAGGGCACTGATAATTTCCCGCTCACCCATTTCGAAATCGGCGGTGGGTTGTTCATCGCCGGCGGTGGTCGCATCGAACGCTCGACCATTGCCGACAACCTCGCCTATCGCTATGGCGGCGGACTCGCCAACGAGGCTGACATCACCATCATCAACTCGACTATTTCCGGCAATGTCGCACGACAAGATACTGGCGGTGGTTTGCGCATCCGTCGCTTCACGAAACTGACGCTCGACAACTCGACCGTCGCGAACAACACCGCAGGCACGCAAGGTGGCGGTATTTTCTTCGCCGACCAGGCATTCGCTTCAACGATGCGAAGCTCGATTGTCGCTGACAACATTGCGCCGGCATCGACCGACATGGGCAGCGGCGAAGCCATCGTCGTCAGCGGCAGCAACAACTTGGTCGAAACGCGCGGCCCCTTGCTCACGCTTCCGGCCGACACGCTAACCAGTGACCCGGCCTTGCTGCCACTGGCCAACAACGGCGGCCCGACCCGCACGCATGCACTCGGCAGCGCCAGCGCCGCTCTTGATCGAGGCAGCAACCCGCGCAACCTCGCCACCGACCAACGCGGCCCCGGCTTCCCGCGCAGCAGCAACGGAGCGGTTGACATCGGCGCCTTCGAACGCATCGCGGTGCCATTCGTAGCGCCGCAGCCAGTGCCAATCTTGTCCACGTGGTTCGTGCGATTTCTTGCACTGTTCCTGGGTGTCGTCGGAGTACGGCGATCACTTCGCCGCCGAGCCTAAAGAAGCGTCGCAATCACTGCGACGGATCGCGCGATAATTCCCGGCATGAGTCAGCGCTGGTCACCGGAAAATCTCGACAAGCCTGCACGGATCAAGGGGCGTGGGGCGGCGTCAAATGCCGAGGGTCGTTTCGAAACGATCACCCGGACCGTTGAGGACGATGGTTGGTATCGAGATGACGATGAAGTACCGCGTCCGGCGACGACGGTCACGCTGGAAACCGCGCGCAGCATCATCAGCCGCAACAACTCGCCGGATATCGGCTTCGACCAATCGATCAATCCGTATCGCGGTTGCGAGCATGGCTGCATCTATTGCTATGCGCGACCATCGCACGGCTATTTGAATCTTTCGGCGGGAATCGACTTCGAGACAAAGTTGTTCGCCAAGACCAACGCCGCGGCCTTGCTGCGAACGGAGTTGGGAAAACGCAGCTACGTCTGTTCGCCGATCAATCTTGGCGCGAATACCGATCCTTACCAACCCATCGAGCGAGAACACCGGATCACGAGACAGATTCTGGAAGTGCTGCTGGAAACGCGACATCCGCTGACCATCATTACCAAGAATTCCATGATCGAGCGCGATGTTGATTTGCTCGCCGAACTTGCCCGACACAAGCTGGTGCATGCGTTTGTTTCGGTAACGACGCTGGACAACAAGTTGTCGAGCAGCCTGGAGCCGCGTGCATCGGCACCGCATCGGCGATTGCAAACCGTCGCGAATTTGAACGCAGCCGGCGTGCCGTGCGGCGTGATGGTCGCGCCGATCATTCCGTTCGTGACCGACCAGTTCATGGAGCGCATTCTCGAACTGTCCGCCGCAGGCGGGGCGAATCGCGCCGGTTACACCATCCTGAGGTTGCCGTGGGAGTTGAAGGAGCTGGTCCGCGAGTGGCTCGACCTGCATGTACCTGATCGCGCCGAACGCGTGATGAGCAACATCCGCCAGATGCGTGGCGGCAAGGACAACGACGCCAACTTCGGCAGTCGCATGCGCGGCGAAGGCGTCACTGCGGACCTGATCAAGCAGCGCTTCACCATTGCCTGTCGAAAACTCCAGATCAACAAGGTACGCACCAATCTCGATCTCGACACACGCGCATTCAAGCCGCCGGGAACCGAGACGCCGCAAGGTTCGTTGTTCTGATCGTTCAGTCGCTCAATCGCCGCGTCGATGGTCGTTGCAGCAGCGACACCCAAGCAACTGCGCCGAGGATGGGGAGCATTTGCGCAAGACGCGTGGCGTCATCAAGGAATAGCAGCGTCGAGCTAATGATGATTACCCCGACGACCGCGCGTACCAAAACGCTAGTCGCCGGCACGTTGCCGTGAAGACGCGTATCGACGATGCAGGCAATGACGATCGCGATGCCGAGCACGAGTGGCCCGGAAAACCACGGCCAGCCGACGCCGAATTTCATGACCAGGCTTGCTGCGATGATGCCGAGCGCGACGAGGACACTTGGCATCAGTTGAATGGATTTGAATGACTTCATTGGATATCTCCTTGATCGCAGATCGAATTCGTGGACTCAGCCAGTGATCGCAACACGTTCGCTTTGGTAAAGCCGCGCCGTCATCCACACGAGGAACAGTGCGGCGACAGCGGTAGTCGCAAAGCACAACAGCAATGACGAGAACGGCACCACATCCCCGCGCAGGAAACCGAGGATGCTGACGTGCTGGCCAATCAGCGGCGTGGCGAACATCCAGATCTGGGTCTTGGTTGGATACAGAATCAGCAACATGGTCGGCACCACCGGCACGAAGGTGAGCACGGCAAGGTAGGTTTGTGCTTCGCGATAGCTGCGCGCGAACGCGGCGACAAAGGTTTGCAGGCTGGCCAGCATGATCGCCAGCGGCGCCATCACGAACAGCGTGCTGGCGATAAATTGCGGCCCGAAGTCGAGGACGATGCCGAGTTTCTCGGTCGGCATGGCGCGACCCGCAATAGCGAACGCAAGAATGCCCAGGAACACCGTTGTCATCGCGAATGCGCTGGTTGCCATCAACTTGCCGACAATGATCTTCCATCGCGCGACCGGGTTGATCAGCAAGGGCTCCATCGATTGGCGCTCGCGTTCGCCAGCGGTGGTATCAATTGCCAACGGCATGCCGCCCATGAACGCACCGAGGATGAAAAAGTACGGCAGGATGCCGAACATGATGCCGCTGCGACTTTGTGGGGTGGACTGGTCGCGGCTTGCGACCACGATCGGCTTTGCAACCGACGGTGCAATTCCACGCACCAGCATGCGCTGCGCAGCGATGGTGGACGAATAGCTCTCGACGCTGTTGCGGACGCGCGCAACCAGCGCACCGGAATCCTGCCGGGAGTTATCGAACAACAGCTCCACCTGGGCAGGCTCGCCTTTCATCCATGCCTCACCATAGCCCGCTGGAATGCGCAGGATCACGTCGTTTTCCTGGTCGCGAATTGCCTTTTCCGGGTCGGCAGGCGCGTCAACAACTTCGATGCTGCTGCGCTTCAAGGCAGCGACGAGGTTTGGCGCGTGTTCGGCACCGATTACTGGCACCTTCAACACCTTCTCTGCACGATCTGTTTCACGCGTGACGGCTGCGTTAATGATCAGCACGAAGAACAACGGTGCCATCAACGGGCCGGTGATCAATGAGTTGATCAAAGTGCGGCGGTCGCGCAGGTTCTCGCGAACTTCTTTCAGGAAAACAATCAGTGACGCGCTCATGCGGAAAGTCCTTCAGCGGAACCGATGACCTGGACGAAGGCGTCTTCGAGACTGGCTTCGCCGGTTTGTTCGCGCAGTTGATCGGGCGTTGCGTCGGCGACGACACGGCCATGGGCGATCACAACAATGCGATCACATAGCACTCCAACCTCTTGCATGATGTGACTGGAAAACAGCACGCAGCGTCCTTGGTCGCGCAGGTGGCGCAGGAAGTCGCGCATGGCTCGCGTGGCCATCACGTCAAGTCCGTTGGTGGGCTCGTCCAGGATCACGTTGCGCGGCTCGTGGATCAGCGCGCGGGCAATCGCAGTCTTCACGCGCTGGCCTTGTGAGAAGCCGTCAGTACGGCGATCAGCGATGTCTGCCATGTCGAGTGCGGCGATTAAAGCGTCGCGTCTTTGCGCCAGGGTTGCTTCGTCAACACCTTGCAGTCGACCAAAGTACTCGATGTTTTCGCTAGCCGTGAGGCGCTTGTACAAGCCGCGCGAATCGGGCAACACGCCCAGGCTGCGACGCACGCTGACCGGATCGACGGCAGCGTCGACGCCATCCACCAGCACTTGTCCACTATCGGGCTTCATGAGGGTGTAGAGCATGCGCAGAGTGGTGGTCTTGCCCGCGCCATTCGGGCCGAGCAGGCCGGTGATTTCGCCATCGCGTGCGGTGAACGAAACACCGTCGACCGCCTTGACGTCACCGAAGGCCTTGTTGAGATCGCGTAGTTCGATCATGGCGTGGCTCCACTGAAATCGATGAAGGTGGGAATCGGCCCGAGCTGGTCGACGCAGCTTGTATCGAGCGTGGTTGGCGCGAGTCGGGCGACAAATTTCTGCACCAGTTTCGGAATGCAGCCGCGACCGATGATGTTGTGACCTTGGCCCTTGGCGACGATCAGCTTGGCGTTCGACAAACCTTTCATCACTTCCTCGCCGTAGCGCGGCGGCGTAACTGGATCGAGCTCACCTTCAAGGATCAGCACGGGTTTGTCGCTGACCAATGGCGCGTTGAAATCCGCTGGCCGCGTGCCCTGCGGCCAGATCGTGCATTGGCGCCCCACCGCGTTGACCATCGATCCACCGAGTACCGTGTCGGCGTCAGCCGGGTTGTCGCGAAGGCGATCGGCATCTTCGGCACAAACTACCGATAATTGCATCGCGCTATTCGCCAGCTCCTCCACGCCGCGGAAGATGCTCCGCGCCTGTCCAAGCAGGGGATTGGGGTTGCCTTTCATCGCGGAATCGATGGTTAGCGGCAGCAGAGCGGCTGTTTCCGGCGAGTACGCATACAGGCGGACAACCGACGCCAGCATGTCGCCATCCAGTTTCATTTCGTTTTCGCTGTAGTCGACGGGATCGTGCACTTCCAGCGTTTGCGGATTGGCCTTGTAGCGGGCCTTCAGCGCTATCAGGCTGGCCATCGGATCACCGAATGCTTTTTTGCAGGCCGGCACCTTCGTGCAATTGGCGAATTGCGCTTTCAGCGCTTCATCGAGATTGCGTGCGAACTCCTGGCCGAACACGAGTGAGTTCGGCGCTACGCTATCCAGCACCACGCTGCGCACGCCATCGGGATGGCGCATCAGGTATTGCTGGGCGACGCGGGTGCCGTAGGAAACGCCGACCAGGTCGAGGGTTGGACTGCCCAGCGCCACGCGCAATGCCTCGATGTCTTCGACGGCGGCGGTAGTCGTGTATTGGCTGGGATCGGAGTGCTCGCTCACTTTCGCAAGACAATCGCGTGTACGTTGCTCGACGAAATCGAGATCGGTCTCGCCATCGTCAGGCAGCGCCTCGCATTCCAGCGCGTTCGATCCGCCGATGCCGCGCTGGTCCATCAAAAGGATATGGCGATTCTTGCCCAACGGCGCGAGCGCCGGCGCGATCTGCGGCCAATTATTGATCGCCGACTGACCGGGTCCACCGGCAATGAAGAATACGAATCCGTCGGCCAACGCATTGTCAGACTTGATCAGGGCGAGGCGCATATCGATCTTGCGGCCATTCGGTTTGCTGCGATCTTCAGGCACAGCGAATGGGGCGCAGAACGCCGCCGTGGTTGCCGACGAATGCGGCTGCGGCAGGTCGCAGGCGGTGAAGGCGAGCGTTCCGATCGTAAAGCTCTTCGCAGATGCTGCAATGGCGACTCGGTTGGCTTGCGGTAT
>JBBSTF010000027.1:0-45599 GCA_038236135.1 Lysobacterales bacterium | reverse complement strand
CCCGGCCAGTGCTTGCGTACCCGCACGGCTTCACCGTGCGGGCGACAGGCCATCGGGTCGCATCTTTGGCCTACGTTTCTCTGCGAGGAGAAAGGTAGGTCGCTCGCCGGCAGGCGAGAGAAACGCTTGACCAGTCTGGCGGAAGCCGACAAGAGCGAAGCGAATCAAAAGCGGCGGGCGGCAGCCCGGCGAAACGCTTGACCAGATTGGCGTAAGGCCAACAAGCAAACCAAGCGGATCCGCGCCGTCAGGCGCAAAGAGGCGTGCGTCAGCGCAACACGTCATCCATGGCGTAAAAGCCCGCCGGCTTGCCGGCGATCCAGCGCGCTGCGTGTAGCGCTCCGCGCGCGAAGATATCGCGGTCTGTGGCTCGGTGGATCAACTCCAATCGCTCACCCTTGCCGATGAATTGCACCGCATGTTCGCCGACGATGTCGCCGCCACGGGTGACGGCGAAACCGATTTCACCAGTGCGACGCGCACCGTGATCGGCGTTGCGAATCAGCGGATCATTGGCATCGAAATCGATACCACGGGCGTCGGCTACGTCACGACCGAGAATAAGCGCCGTGCCGGACGGCGCGTCCTTCTTGTCGCGATGATGGGCTTCGTGAATTTCGCAATCGAAATCGGCGAGACGTCGCGAGGCGTCGCGGACGAGTTGGCGCAGGACGGCGATGCCGATGCTGAAATTCGCGCTCCACAGCAGCGGTATCGAGGCGGCTGCTTCGTGCATCGCGTCGTGCTGGGCGTTCGTCAGCCCAGTACTTCCACTCACCAACGCGACAACTCGCTCGCGCGCGAGTGAAAGCGCTGCGTCGAAGCCTGACGCACCGCTGAAATCGATCAGCACATCAAACGCTGCGGCGGGCGTTTCGCTGCCACCCAAAGCATCAACAACCGTGAAGTCAACGGACTCGCTGGCAATGCGCTGCACAGCGCGCCCCATGCGACCATCGGCGCCAAATACGGCGATGGTCACGGGCTTGGTCACGAGGTGACTCGATCCCAGAATTGCTTGACGCCGTCGAGGAACGAACTGGTACGTGGTGAATGTGCTTCGGCGCGCTCACCCGAGAAGGTAGCGTCGAACTGGTCAAGCAGGTCGCGTTGTTCGCGGGTGAGTTTCACTGGAGTTTCGACGACGACGTGGCAGACCAGGTCACCTACTCGTCCGCTTCGTACCGACTTCACGCCCTTGCCACGCAACTTGATCGTTCGTCCATTCTGCGTTTCGGCGGGAATCTCGAGCTCCGAGTCGCCATTGAGAGTCGGTACCTTGATCTGGGTTCCGAGTGCTGCCTGCGCGAAGCGCAGCGGGATTTCGCAATGCAGGTCGTCGCCATCGCGCTTGAACACATCGTGTTCGCGCACACCGACTTCGACATAGAGATCACCCGATTCGCCACCCGGCGGACCCGCCTCTCCCTGCCCGGCAAGACGAATACGATCTCCGGTATCGACGCCCGCCGGAATCTTCACTTGCAAGGTGCGCTCGTCGTGGACGCGACCTTCACCGCGGCAGGTAGCACAAGGATTGGCGATGGTCTTGCCCGTGCCCGAACAGTGCGGACACGCCTGCTGCACCGAAAATATGCCGTTCTGCATACGTACCTGGCCATGGCCGCGACAGGTATTGCAGGTGCTGGTCTTGCCGTCGGCTGATCCGCTGCCATCACACTTCGCACATTCCGCCAGCGAAGGAATCCGGATCTCGCGATCCATGCCGAGCACGGCTTCTTCCAGATCCAGTTCCATCATGTAGCGCAGATCCGAGCCACGACGGGCTCCGCGTCGGCCACCGCCCATGCCGAAGATGTCGGAAAAAATGTCGCCGAAAATATCACCCACATCGCCTTGGAAACCAGCGCCATTGCCAAAGCCATTTTCGAAGGCGGCGTGTCCATGACGATCGTAGGCATCGCGCTTCTTCGCATCGGCAAGAACCTCGTAGGCTTCCTTGGCTTCCTTGAATTTCTCGGGAGCTTCGGCGTCATCGGGGTTGCGGTCCGGATGCCACTTCATGGCAATACGCCGGAACGAGGTTTTCAATTCGCCAGCGCTTGCGGTGCGTTCCACCGACAGGATTTCGTAGTAGTCGCGTTTGGACATGCCGATGCACGATCGGTCCCGAGCCAGTCGGGACCGTCGTCTTCCTCCGTTGCGGGTCGGTCGCGCTCAACTCGCACGCCAGAACGGCGCGCGTTGTTGAGTCGCTAACGACGGGTGATCAGGCCGTGAGGTCCTTGATCGTGGTTGTCGGGCCGTTGCTCATGACGGACTTGATGCCTTCATCGCGAGACGCAGCCGTTGCGTACATCTGGCTGCTGCCGATGACCTGGTTATTGGCTGCCTTCAGGTTGAAGTAGGCCTTGCCATTGCTGGCTTCCAGACGCTCGTAGCGGGCTTCGTCGGGACTGTTCTTCTGGACGGACCCGATACCGCCTTCCGCACTGGGGCGAGCGCTGTACAGCTCGCTGGTCAGGATTATTTCCCCATTGCCTGCTTTCAAGACGAATCGGAACTGGGCATCTTTGGAATTGTTGAGTTCGTAAAAACCTGCCATGACTTTCCCCCTACTGGTTGGGATGGATAAATGTCCGGATCGCGCGTTGCGATCCGGACATTGGTCTTACTTGGCTTCTTCGTCCTTGACCTCGGTGAACTCGGCATCGACGACATCGTCGTTCGGTGCCTGCCCACCATCACCGCCCATGTCAGGACCCGCTCCAGGCCCGGCATTGGCAGCAGCGAGCAACGACTGGGCGAGTTCCTCGACCTTGGCAGTCTTGGATTCGATCTGATCCTTGTCTTCGCTCTTCAACACCTTCTCGAGATCAGACACGGCCTCCTCGATGGGGCCGAGCAAGTTGGCGTCGATCTTGCCGCCGTGATCCTTCATTGCCGAGCGCGTGGCGTGGACGACCTGATCCGCCTTGTTACGGACCGCGACCAGCTCGTGGAACTTCTTGTCTTCTTCCTTGTTGGCCTCGGCGTCCGTGACCATGCGCTGGATTTCCTCTTCCGACAGACCGGAACCCGCCTTGATCTCGACACGCTGTTCCTTGCCGGTCTTCTTGTCCTTGGCCGACACATGCAGGATGCCGTTGGCGTCGATGTCGAACGACACTTCAACCTGCGGCATGCCGCGTGGCGCGGAATCAATTCCCGCCAAGTCGAACTTGGCCAGCGACTTGTTGTAGCGAGCCTGTTCGCGTTCACCCTGCAACACGTGCACGGTAACGGCGGTCTGGTTGTCTTCTGCAGTCGAGAACGTCTGCGCGGCCTTGGTCGGGATCGTCGTGTTCTTCTCGATCAGCTTGGTGAATACGCCACCCAGCGTTTCGATGCCCAGCGACAGCGGCGTCACGTCGAGCAGCAGCACGTCCTTCACGGTGCCACCCAGCACGCCGCCCTGGATCGCCGCGCCAACGGCGACAGCCTCATCGGGATTCACGTCCTTGCGTGGCTCCTTGCCGAAGAAATCCTTCACCGCTTCCTGCACCTTGGGCATGCGTGTCTGGCCACCGACGAGGATCACCTCGGTAATGTCAGACATCGCCAATCCAGCGTCCTTGACGGCGGTGCGGCAGGGTTCGATGGTGCGCTTGACGAGTTCGTCAACCAGCGCTTCCAACTTCGCGCGAGTCAGCTTGATGTTGAGATGCTTTGGACCCGATGCATCAGCCGTGACGTAAGGAAGGTTCACTTCAGTCTGGTGAGCCGTCGACAGCTCGATCTTGGCGCGCTCTGCAGCATCCTTCAGGCGCTGCAATGCCAGCGGATCGTTCTTCAAATCGACGCCCTGATCCTTCTTGAATTCGTCGACGAGATAATCGATGACGCGCTTGTCGAAATCCTCACCACCAAGGAAGGTATCGCCATTGGTTGCCAGTACTTCGAACTGCTTCTCGCCATCCACTTCGGCAATCTCGATGATCGACACGTCAAAGGTGCCGCCGCCCAGATCGTAGACAGCAATCTTGCGATCACCGCCTTTCTTGTCCATGCCGTACGCCAACGCAGCCGCCGTCGGCTCGTTGATGATGCGCTTGACTTCAAGGCCAGCAATGCGGCCCGCGTCCTTGGTGGCCTGGCGCTGGCTGTCGTTGAAGTAGGCCGGCACGGTGATCACGGCTTCGGTCACCGTTTCACCGAGATAATCCTCGGCGGTTTTCTTCATCTTCATCAGAATCTTGGCCGAGATTTCAGCCGGCGACATTTTCTTGCCGTCTGCGGTCTCGATCCAGGCATCGCCATTGTCATGCGCGACGATCTTGTACGGCACCATGCCGATGTCCTTCTGGACTTCCGCATCGGTGAACTTGCGGCCAACCAGGCGCTTGACCGCATAGATGGTGTTCTTGGGATTGGTCACGGCCTGCCGCTTTGCAGCCGCGCCGACAACCACTTCGTTGTCCTTGAAGGCGACCACGGATGGGGTGGTGCGATCGCCTTCGGCGTTCTCGATCACCCGCGCGGTGTTGCCTTCCATGACCGACACGCACGAATTGGTGGTGCCGAGGTCGATACCGATAATCTTGCCCATGACGCGCTTTCTCCCGAAAGTTGGATGGCCGTAAGGCCGATCAATCAAAACTTCTATTAGTCTGGTTCGCGCTGTCGACAGCCTTGAAGAACCGCCTCAATACGCGTTGTTCACGATTTGGGGCGGCCAGCGCTGTGTTTCAAGCGCTGGGGATGCCCTGAACGCAATCAGCTTTCCGCAACAGTCACCAAGGCCGGGCGCAACAGCCGCTCGTTGAGCATGTATCCCTTCTGGAATACCGCCACGATGGTGTTCGCCGGCTGGCCGCTGTCGGCGACCATTTGCATCGCTTGGTGCTGATCCGGGTTGAACGCCTCACCACGTGTGCCAACGGTTTTCAAACCCCCTGCCTCGACCACGCGCACCAGTTCGCGCAACGTCAGTTCCACACCGCCGCGTAACGCGCCGGCATCGGCAGTTTGTGCGGCGAGGCCGCGTTCAAGGTTGTCGAGGACCGGCAAAAGGTCGGCCAGCAACTTCTCATTGGCAAACTTGCGCGCCATTTCCAGATCGCGCTGCATGCGCTTGCGCTGGTTGTCGAGATCGGCGCGTTCGCGCAACACCGTCTCACGCATCGCGACGAGATTGTTCTCGGCTTCGGCAAGTTGCTCGGTCAGCGTATCGAGTTCGTTAGTCTCTATGTCGACTGCTTCAACGTCAATGGCGTCAAAATCAGCGTTCGAGGAATCTGCCGGGGTTTGTTTGGGGTCCATGGTTGTGGGTCACCTGCAACGGATAGGAAAAGTTCTGCTGCGGCAGGCTATGGGGTCGCACGACCACGGTTCAAGGTTCCGGAGATGATCTGGGCGGTCGCCTGCACCACCGGGATGATGCGGTCGTAAGCCATCCGGGTCGGTCCGATCACGCCGAGCACTCCAAGCACACGCCCGTCAGCACTGTAGGGTGCGGTGACCAACGAATAGTCGCCCAGCGCGGCGAATCCCGATTCGTCGCCAATGAAAAGCCGCACACCCTCTGCGCGCGAGCAGCGATCGAGCAATTGCAGCAGGTCGCGCTTGCGCTGGAAGGCCTCGAAGAGTTCGCGCAGCCGATTCACGTCGGTGGCGTCCTGGCCGCCCATCAAATGGGTCTGCCCGCTGACCAGCATATCGTTGTCATCGGTCGGCTGGAAAACCTGCGCCGCAACCTCGACGGCGGCGTTCAAGACGCGATTGAGACGCGCACTTTCGTCCTGCATGTCGCGCAGAAGACGCGCACGGATTTCATCTAGACGCATGCCGGTGAAATGCGCGTTGAAGAAATTGGCCAGTTGTTCCATCTCGTTGGCCGGATACTGGCGCTGGGTGACGATGACCCGGTTCTGCACCTGCCCGTCGGTGAACACGATGATGACCAGCAGGCGCTGCGCATCAAGCTGGACGAAATCGATCTGGCGGAACGGAAACTCCTCGTGACGCGGCACGCTGACCACGCCGACGAAACGCGTCAACTCCGACAGCAGGCTCGATGCGCTGCCGAGGAGCTCCGACGTGCTGCCATGCATCGGCAGCTCACTGCGCAACCGCGACATCACGCTCTCGTCGAGCGGACGGGTTTCAATCAAGCTGTCGACGAACACCCGATAGCCCTGCGCGGTCGGAATTCGTCCGGCCGAGGTATGTGGCGCGGCAACCAGACCCGCTTCTTCGAGGTCGGCCATGATGTTGCGGATGGTCGCCGGGCTGACATCCAGTCCCGATGACTTCGAAAGAGTCCGTGAGCCGACCGGCTGACCGTTGGCGATGTACTGGCCGATCAGCGTGCGCAACAGCGCACGCGAGCGGATATCAAGCTGGATCGGAGGTTTCTCGGCCATTACGGTTGAAGCATATCGGGTCAAGGGATGCTCTGGACACTTCCTCGGCAAAGTGCCGGGCTCATCAATCGCCTCGGTTATCATTCGCCGTCATTCGCGACACGCCTGCCCACCTATGCTTGAAAGCCTTTACGTCAAGGATTTTGCAATCGTCGGTGAAGCCGAAATTGGCTTTGGGACGGGCATGACCGTGGTCACTGGCGAGACAGGCGCGGGCAAGTCACTGCTGGTTGATGCACTGCTACTGCTGGCTGGTGGCCGCGGCGATGCGGGCATGATCCGGCACGGCAGCGAGCGTGCGGAGTTGTCGGCGACCTTTGATATCAGCTCGCGCGTCGACATCGGCGAGTGGTTGCGTAGCGAAGAGCTTGACGACGACAACGCCTGCGAATTGCGCCGCGTGATTCGCAGCGAAGGCCAATCGCGGGCCTGGATCAACGGTAGGCCGGTCACCCTGACCCAGTTGCGTGCACTCGGCGAGCAGTTGATCGAGATCCATGGCCAGCACGACCAGCAGGCACTGCTTGATCGCAGTCTCCAACGAAATCTGCTCGATGCGTTTGGTGGGCACGGCGATCAACTTTCTGCATTACGCGCCACCGTTCGCGACTGGCAACGCGTCGGTTCCGAAATTCGCGCCCTCACCGACGGCCATGATCACGCCGAGCGCGTGGAATGGTTGGATCATCAACTGACCGAACTCGACGCTGTTGCGCTCGCACCGGATGCGTTGGAAACGCTGGAATCGGAACATCGTCGCCTCGGCAACGCCGGGCAATTGGTGCAAGGCGCGGCCGGATTGGCAGAACTGGTCGATGGCGACAGCGAGTTCAGCCTTAACCGCCTGCTCGCGCGTGCCCACGCGGAGGCAGCGCGGCTGGCCGAACTGGACCCGCGACTGGCCGAAATGGCCAGCGGCGTCGATGCGGCGCGGATCGAACTGGACGAAGCCAACGCCAGCCTGACCCGCTATCAGGATTCGCTGGAACTGGACCCGCAACGGCTGGCGGATATCGACAGCCAGTTCGGCGTGCTGCACGACCTTGCTCGCAAGCATCGCGTGCCCGTCGCGGAGCTGAAATCCCACGCCGGTGCGATGCGCGAGGAACTGGAGCAATTGCGCAATGCCGGTGAGCGGCTTGGTCAGTTGCAGGAAGAACTCAAGCGCTTGGTTGTCCGCTACGAAGAACAAGCCTTGTCTTTGGCGAAGGCACGTGTGTTCACGACAAAGCGAATGGCCAAGGCCGTGACTGCATTGTTGGATGAACTCGGCATGCGCGGCGGAAAATTCGACATTCTGTGGGAGCCGACCGATTCGGCGTCGCTTGATCCGAATGGCACCGAGCGTTGCGAGTTCCTGGTGAGCGCAAATGCAGGCCAACCGCCACGCGCCTTGCGCAAGATCGCCTCGGGGGGCGAGCTATCCCGAATCAGTCTGGCGATCGAGGTCGCCGCGCTCGGTTTGGATGCCGTCGGCACCATGGTGTTCGACGAGGTCGACAGCGGCATTGGCGGCGCCATTGCCGAAGTGGTCGGCCAGAAACTGCGTCGACTCGGCAGCGAGCGCCAAGTGTTGTGCGTAACCCATCTCCCGCAGGTCGCTGCGCAAGGGCATTCGCAGTTGCGGGTCAGCAAGGCGAGTGCCAAATCGGCCACGACCACGGTCGTCGAACGACTCGATGAAACGGCCCGCGTTGCCGAAATCGCCCGCATGCTCGGTGGCGTCAATGTGAGTGACGAATCCTTCGCACATGCAAGGCAAATGCTCAGCGACGCCCAGTCGCAACCCTAGTAGGCAGGCCATCACTCGACGGATCGGCTAAACTGATGCCTCGAATCTTCTGTCCGGAAAGCCTCGCATGAATTCCCGCACCGTTTCGCGCATCGGCATCCTCTTGCTGCTGGGCCTGGTCATGGCTGCGACCCGTTCGCACCACTTCAGCCCGCTGGCAAACGCCACTTGGGGTCCATTGCCGGACGCGTCATGGGCCGTCTTCTTCGTCGCCGGCTACTATCTGCGCGACTGGGTGCGTTGGGCGTTCCCGTTGTTGATGGCGCTGGCCGTGATCGTCGACTACTTCGTGATCAGCGCAACAGGGGTCAATTTCTGGAGTCACTACTGCGTCTCCGCCGCGTACTGGTTCCTGCTGCCCTCCTACTTGGCGCTCTGGATGGGAGGCGCATGGCTTGCTGCGCAGGGTGCAGGCCAGCATTGGCGTGACCTTGGCAAGCTGGCAGCCAGTCTGCTGATCGCGGTCAGTGTCAGCTACATCATCTCCAACGGTAGCTTCTATTGGCTCAGCGACAGCTGGTTGGCCACGAGTGCCGACGGCCGCAGCTTCGTGGGCTGGATGGGCAACCTTGCCGACTGGTACCTGCCGTATCTGCGCACAACCGCGCTTTACGTCGGCGTCGCGACCCTATTGCACATCGCTGCCGTGAAGGCATTTGGCAGTCTGCACATGACTGCCGACCACTCGCTGCCAACCAAGTAACGAAGCCGCGTGGGCAATCGCCTCTCCAAGATCTATACCCGCACCGGCGACGATGGCAGCACCGGGCTGGGTGACGGAAGTCGCACTGGCAAGGATTCACTGCGGGTCAGCGCCTACGGCACGGTTGACGAACTCAACAGCAGTCTCGGGATTGTATTGGCCTGCGAATTGCCAGACGCAGTTCGTGATCGCCTGGTCGAGATCCAGCACGAATTGTTCGACCTCGGCGGTGAGTTGTGCATTCCGGGCATGGCGCTGGTCGAAGCCGGCGACATTGATCGGCTAGAGGCCACGCTGGACTCATTCAACGAAGACCTGCCTGCGCTGAAGGATTTCATCCTGCCTGGCGGCGGCAGCGCTGCCGCGCATTTACACCTGTCGCGAACCATTTGCCGGCGTGCCGAGCGTGATTCGGTGGCGCTGAGCCGCGAGGAATCAGTCCGACCCGAAGCTATCCGCTATCTCAACCGGTTATCGGACCTGTTGTTCGTGCTTGCCCGAGTGGTCGCCCGAGCATCCGGCCACGGCGAGGTGCTGTGGCGTAATGAGCACCGCAAGCGCGGCGGATGAGCGACAGCTTCAATCTCGGCAGCGCCGGGCTGGTTCGACTGCAAGGGCCGGATTCACGCAGCTTTGCGCAATCCCAGTTTTGCAGCGATGTCGCCTCCCTACCCGCCGAAGATTGGCATTGGAGTGCTTGGCTTGATGCCAAAGGCCGTGTCCGCTACTTCTTTGCATTGATCGCTGCTGGTGACGATGCCTTGCTGGCATGGCTGCCGCTTGGTGATGCCGCCGCGTTCGCGCTGGACCTGCGACGCTTCCAGTTCCGCGCGAAGCTGAGCATCGAACACATTCGGGGTTTCAACGTGCTTGGCCAGTTCGATGCCGCGTCGAAAGCGCCGCGATGGCAACGCGATGGTGACGCCGTGCAGTTGCGGCTGGATGGGGCGACGCCTCGCCTCGTGCGCCTCGCAATCGGTTCGCAATTAGAAGTCGATCACGACGCGTCGCAGCGCTGGCGCGGTTGCGATGCCAGCGACGGCTTGCCGTTGATCGATACCGCCTGCGCGGAGGAATTCGTTCCGCAGTCACTCGATCTGGAGCGGTTGGGCGCGGTCAGCTTTCGAAAGGGCTGCTATCCGGGCCAGGAGATTGCCGCGCGGC
Source organism: Lysobacterales bacterium (assembly GCA_038236135.1). Taxonomy (GTDB): domain Bacteria; phylum Pseudomonadota; class Gammaproteobacteria; order Xanthomonadales; family Rhodanobacteraceae; genus Dokdonella. Next base: position 35,575 of record JBBSTF010000027.1, on the reverse strand, counting down.
TGCATTTCCGCGGTGGCAACAAACGTGGACTGCGGGTGATTCGTTGGAATGCGGCTAACGCGTCTGCACTTCCGGGTGCGCGATTGAGCGGAATCAATTCGGAAATCTCGTTGGGCACCTTGCTGTACAGCGGCGTCGACCCGCTTGGTTCCATGGGTTTGGCGGTTCTGGCTGACCCGCAATCGATCGCGCAGATCAGCCTCCCGGATGGCACGCAGGCCAGCTGGTAGACCGTCTGGTCGACGCGGGAAGCGGCGTTTGCTGCGCTGCGACATTTTGCGCACACTATTATCGATAGCCAGCTACAAGTGATTGACTCGTAGATTTGAGTCAATGTCAGCGGGAAGATTATGGAAAATCAAAAAATCCATGCAATACAAGCGATAGGCGTTTTTGGACCGACGCTGAACGGGATCTTCAGCCAAGCACGTGACAGCGATGCTGCGATGCCGTAAGTTGCGCACCGACTGCCGCCAAATCGGTCGGGAATAACCGGTGGCGAGTAATGTGTCGACGCGAAATGCGCGACACGCGACTGCACCACCACGCATCCACACGACTGCCGCCGAGGGCAGACACGCGTGGCGCAAGACCGCAAGACAGCAACCCCGTCAGGCAACGAAGCCGGGCGGATTATCGAAGGGCCCGGCCGGGAACGGTCGCGTGGGATAGTCGATCAGCCTTTCGACGACGTCCCCCCTGAACCGCCACGGTGGTCTTGGGACGCCTCAATAACCTGTTCAGTCCAATCCCATGGCGCTTGCGCGGTGGACTGGTTGAGCAGAAAACAGCTTGGAGTCAACTGAATGAAACTGGCCTTCTTGCTCTGGCTTGCATCCGTGTTGCCTGCTCCGGTCTCCGACCAGGTTTGCCTGGCGACCACCGTGTACCTTGAAGCGCGCAGCGAATCTGAAGCCGGTCAACTCGCCGTCGCGGAGGTAGCGATGACGCGTCGCGACAGCGGTCGCTGGGGCGATACCGCATGTTCGGTGCTGCTCTCGCCGAACCAATTCGCGCTGTCCACGACCCACCCGGGCTTCGTCCTGCGCAATCCGGTCGCGTTGGCTAAGGCATGGCGCATCGCCAGTCGGGTCACCGCGATGTGGGCGCTGCCGCATGCGGAGCGTGACCTGGTGGTTCCATATGCCAACTCCTTCTACGCGTCCACAATTGATCCGCCGGCCTGGGCCAAGAACAAAATAGCGACGATTGGCTCGCACTACTTCTATCGGGTCAATTGACCACTCTTGGGATTTCCCCACTCGTGCAGACCAGAATAGTGAGTGCGTCAGCGCAGCCGTAACTGCCAGGCGTTCAGCACAGCGCCACCCAAGTGGTGGCGGATCACCAATCGCATCAACTGGCGCAGGTCGCGAAGGCCCGCCTCATCGGGCTCTTTGTCCGCAGCCAAGGCGAGCAGGCTGGAACCACGCAGTCTCAGACCGCTGGATCGGGACATCGGAATTCGCGGCCCCGCTTCAACTTCGTAATCGTATTCAACATCGGGATCGATATCCGATTGATCATCAGCGCTGTGTGTTAGCGGCAGCTCGTAGCCCAGGTTTTGCAGGAAATCACGTTCAAAGCGACGCAAGGTCCAGCCCGTAGCGACACGATCGCCGAGTCTCAGTAAGCATTTCTCGTAGTCCTGGAAGGTCTTCGACTGGTCGTCGCCACGTCGACCCAGCCGCAGCACCAATTCGTTGAGATAGATGCCGGCGAACAAGCGTTCGCCGCTCAACATGGGCATGGCTGGACCGGGTTCGGCGGCAGTCAAGGTGACCAGTTCGCCGTTGCCATACCAGCCGATCTGCATTGACTGCAATGGTTGTAGCACGCCGCGCCAGCGCGATTTTTCCTTGCGCACACCGCGAGCAACCAGGCCGATCTGACCGTGATCACGGGTCAATGCATCAACCAGAAGTGAAGTTTCCCGATAGGGCCTGCTATGCAGAACGAATGCGGGCTGGTCAGCGACACGGCTCATGGCATGCGCCCGTTATCTATGGCCCCTGCTACTCGGCGTAACCAAAGCTCTTCAGGGCCGCGTCGTCGTCGCTCCAATTCTCACGCACTTTCACCCATAGTTGCAGGAACACCTTGCGACCGAAGAGCTTTTCCATGTTGCGGCGAGCGTTCGACCCGACCGATTTCAGCACCGTGCCGCCACTGCCGACCACGATCGCTTTCTGACTATCGCGTTCGACCCAGATGGCGGCGGAGATTCGCGCCAGTCCCTTGTCATCGACGAACTGCTCGATCTCGACCGACGTGGCATACGGCAATTCATCCGACAGCCGCACCATCAACTGCTCCCGGATCATTTCAGCAGCGATGAAGCGCTCGCTGCGGTCGGTGATGTCTTCATCGCCATATTGCCACTCCGCAACGGGGAGCCGCGCGGCGATATCCGCCAGCAGGCGCTTGTTGCCGTCACCACGACGCGCGCACAGGAAATGCACACCCGCATAGTCACGACCCGACATAAGCTTTTCAGCCAATGGCAACAATGCTGTCTTGTCCTGCTCCAGGTCGACCTTGTTGACGACCAGCAGGCGCGGTACCGAGTGATCGGCCAGCATGGCCCAGACATGGTCGTCCTCATCGGTCCAGCGGCGCACGTCGACGACATGGACAATCACGTCGGCCTCGTCCGGAACCTGTCGGGCGACGCGATTAAGCTGACGATTCAATGCGCGCTTCGCACCCAGATGCAGGCCCGGCGTGTCGAGGAAAACCAGCTGCGCATCATCGCGCGTCACCACGCCAGCGATGCGATGGCGCGTCGTCTGCGGCTTTGGCGAAACAATGCTGAGATGCGTTCCTATAAGCGAATTGAGCAAGGTCGATTTGCCGACATTCGGTCGCCCGACCAACGCGACATGGCCGAAGCGTTGGATTTTGTTGTTCGTCATGGGTCGACCTTGATCGGTTTTTTCGGGATGCGCACCAACAACAACTCGGCTGCGACTTGTTCCGCCGCGCGTCGAGTGGGACCGGTCGCCGTCTCGCGAAGGGCGAGCGTGTGGACGATGCAGGCGACTTCGAAGGTCAGGGAGTGATCCTCGCCTTCGCTACTGAGTAATTCATATTGCGGGATATCGAGTCCGTGCGCTTGCAGCGTTTCCTGCAAGCGCGTCTTGGCGTCTTTTTCGACGTACTTTCCAGCGAGACGCAAGGGCTCGGCGAACAGACCACGAACCAGCTCGCGGCAAATTGCGAATCCGCCATCGAGATAGATTGCACCAACCAGAGCCTCGAACGCATCGGCGAGGATCGATTCGCGCCGATGGCCGCCGGTTTTCATTTCACCGGGGCCGAGTTTCAGCCGCGGCCCCAAGGCTTGCTGGCGCGCCAGCGCCGCCAGCGCGGAGCCATTGACCAGCGCCGCCCGCAGGCGGGTCATCTCGCCTTCGTCGGCCTTGGGCCAGGTTTCGTAGATTAGTTCGGCGATCAACAAGTTCAGCAAACCGTCGCCGAGGAACTCTAGGCGCTCGTAGTTGTGGCGACCGGCGCTGCGATGGGTGAGCGCCTGATCGAGCAGCTCTTTCGACGCGAACGAGTGGCCCAACGCTTCCGTAACGCTCACCCCGGGCCGAATCCAGCCATCGGCACGGAGCGATCAAAACTGACCAGCAGGTCGACGTTGCCAGCAAAATTGACACGGCGTTGGTAAGCGATCCGCAAGGTTGCCCCCCCGCCCTGTCGAATAACCTGAATCGCCTGCGGCGGGATCGTCGTGTCGTCCACGTACTGGATTGAGAATTTCATCGACAGGTCGCCGCGAATCTGCTCGACGGTCCTTGAACTCGCTCCCGGTTCTTTGGCGACCGCGTCCTGCGATTTCTTGACGCCATCGTTCTCGATATAAATGGGCACCAGCTTCATGGCCGCGTACGCAAAGAAACCGAATACGGCAAGAACGATGAGGAAACCGATGAAGGTAATGCCGCGAATACGTTTTTGAATTTGCATGCGAATGCCCTGCCCCCAATTTTTTCAGCGAATAACCGTGCCGATACGGCCGAAGTCGATACCGCCTGAATAATTCATCCACACCACCATTGCACGTCCGACCAGATTCGCTTCGGGGACGAAGCCCCAGTAGCGACTGTCCAGGCTGTTGTCCCGATTGTCGCCCATAGCAAAATACTGGCCTTCCGGTACCGTCCAAACGCCTTCGCGGCTGGAAGCCTCGGGCAAATTCATCATCTGGTGACCACGTGCCGTCAACTTTTCGTTGAATACCTGCCCGCCTGCCATGCTGCGCCCACCCGGCTCGGAAGGACCGGTGTAAGGACCGATGTAATCCGCCTCAACCTTAACGCCATTCACGAACAAATTCTTGTCCTGGTAGCGTATTTCATCACCCGGAAGGCCAATGACGCGTTTGATGTAGTCGACCTTCGGGTCTTGTGGGTAGCGGAACACGAAAACATCGCCGCGCTCGGGCTCACCAATACTGACAATTTTCTTGTTCAAGACCGGCAGGCGCAAGCCGTAAGCGAATTTATTGACCAGAATGAAATCGCCAACGATGAGTGTCGGCATCATAGATCCGGACGGGATCTTGAACGGCTCGGCGATAAATGAGCGAACAACGAGGATTACCAGCAATACCGGAAAGAAAGAGCGTGCGTATTCGGTCAACGTCGGCTCGCGCAGCGCCATCTCGAATCGCGCACGGCGCTCTTCCTCGCTGAGCCCGGAAATATCCACCACCTCGGCAGCGCGACGGCGTCGACCGGGCAAGAAGAACAGGGTATCGATCAGCCAGATCACGCCGGTAACGGCGGTCAGCACGACCAGTATCAGGGCAAGGTTGAGATCCACGTGGGGGTCCTGTTCGGCGTTTTTCAGTTAAGAAGTTGTAATGCTGTCGCTGCCTGAGCTATTTGTCCATCTGCAGGACGGCGAGAAACGCCTCTTGCGGAATTTCGACGTTGCCAACTTGCTTCATGCGCTTCTTGCCGGCTTTCTGCTTTTCGAGCAATTTGCGCTTGCGCGAAATGTCACCGCCGTAGCACTTGGCGAGCACGTTCTTGCGGAGCGCTTTCACCGTTGAGCGCGCGACGATCTGCGCACCGATCGCGGCCTGGATGGCGACATCGAATTGCTGGCGAGGCACCAACTCTTTCATCTTCTCGACCAGATCGCGACCGCGCCTATCCGCGCTAGTGCGGTGCAGGATCAAACTCAAGGCATCGACGCGATCGCCGTTGATCAGAATGTCCACGCGCACCAGTGGCGCCACTTGGAAACGCTCGAAGTGGTAGTCCATCGACGCATATCCACGCGATACCGATTTCAACTTGTCAAAGAAATCCAGCACCACTTCGGCCAGCGGCAACTCGTAGCTGATCTGCACCTGGCTGGCCATGTAGTGAATCGAGCGTTGCACGCCTCGCTTGTCTTCGCACAGCTTGATGACGTTACCGATGTGTTCGGGCGGCGTGAGGATGTTCGCAACGATGATGGGTTCGCGAATTTCCTCAACGTACTGACTGGCCGGCAACTTGGCGGGATTGTCGAGCGTCACCACGCTGCCATCGGTCTTCAGAATTTCGTAGACCACGGTTGGCGCAGTCGTGATCAGGTCGAGGTCGTACTCGCGTTCCAGACGCTCCTGGATAATCTCCATGTGCAGGAGGCCAAGAAACCCGCAGCGAAAACCAAAGCCCATCGCTTCCGAGCTTTCCGGCTCGAACGCCAGCGCCGCATCATTGAGACGCAGCTTTTCCAACGCCTCGCGCAATGCCGGGTAATCGTCGGCCGAGACCGGAAACAGGCCCGCGAAAACGCGCGGCTGCATCTTTTGGAAGCCGGGCAACGCGTGCGCTGCAGGGGCACTGGCCAAGGTCAACGTGTCGCCAACTGGCGCGCCGTGTACGTCCTTGATCGATGCCGCAATCCAGCCGACCTCGCCTGCCTTCAAAGCGGTTTTCGGCAAGCGCTTGGGCGTGAACACGCCGACCGAGTCGACGTCGTGGCTGCGTCCGGTCGACATCACCATCACCTTGTCGCGCGGCTTTATCTCGCCCTGCATGACGCGGACCAGCGACACCACGCCAAGGTAATTGTCGAACCAGGAATCGATGATCAGCGCTTGCAGGCGATCAGTGTCGCGAGGCTTGGGCGGCGGGATGCGCGCCACAATGGCTTCCAGCACGTCGCCAACATTCAAGCCGGTCTTGGCGCTGATCGCGACCGCGTCGGTTGCATCGATGCCGATTACCGCTTCGATCTCTTCCTTGACCTTCTCGACATCAGCGGTTGGCAAGTCGATCTTGTTGAGCACCGGAACGACTTCCAGTCCCATCTCGACGGCTGTGTAGCAATTGGCGACAGACTGCGCTTCGACGCCTTGTGCCGCATCGACAACCAGCAACGCGCCTTCGCACGCAGCCAGCGACCGACTCACTTCGTAACTGAAATCGACGTGCCCCGGCGTATCGATGAAATTGAGCATGTAGACCTGCCCGTCTTTCGCCGTGTACGGCAGCGATACCGACTGCGCCTTGATGGTTATGCCGCGCTCACGCTCGATGGGATTGTTGTCGAGCACCTGCGCTTCCATTTCACGCTCGGACAGGCCGCCGCAAATCTGGATGATGCGGTCAGCAAGCGTGGACTTGCCGTGGTCCACATGGGCGATGATCGAAAAATTTCGGATGTTCTGCATCAGGAGCGGGTTGGCCAAACTGCCAGCGTAGGCAAGCCGTCGATTATCGCAGAAAGCGCCGATCCTTACCGACTGCGCGGGAAAACCATGTTGGTTCGCTGTGCAACGATCTCTCAAATGAACGAGCGCAGGCACCAGTCGAACAGCGGGCCCCACGCGACGCCGAGCACTACCAGCGCCAATCCATTCAACGACAGCACCCAGCGCAGCGGTTTGTCGTCGGGCAGCGCCAAAGCGCTTTCGTCAGCCTTGTCGAAGTACATCACCTTGACCACACGCAGGTAATAAAAGATGCCGACAATGGCAAATACGATTGCAACAATGGCCAGCCACAGGTAACCGGCGTCGATGGCAGCCTTCAGCACCAGCAGCTTGGCGAAGAATCCAAACAGTGGCGGAATGCCGGCGAGCGAGAACATTGCTATCGCCATCATCCCTGCGTACCAGGGACTGCGCTGGGCTAACCCGCGGAAATCGTCTATCTCTTCTGCCTCAAAACCGGCGCGTGCCAAGACCATGATCATTCCGAACGCCATCGCCGCCGTGACCGTATAGCTGATGATGTAGAACAGTGCCGCCGCATAACCTGCCGATGTTCCATTGACGAAGCCCAGTAGCAGGAAGCCCATATGGGAGATGGTCGAATAGGCCAGCATTCGTTTGATATTGGTCTGGGCGATCGCCAACACGTTGCCGACGACCAGCGAGAGCACGGCGAGGATCGCCAGCATGAGAGTCCACTGCCCGCTGAGCGGCCCAAGCGCTCCATCGAGCAAGCGCCAGGCCATGCCGAAGGCTGCCAGCTTTGGCGCAGAACCAATGAATACGGTGATCGCCGTCGGCGCACCTTGGTAGACATCCGGCAGCCACATATGGAAAGGCGCGGCACCGAGTTTGAATGCGATGCCGGCAATCAGGAAAACCAGTCCAAACGCAATCAGATTCGGATGCGCGACATTGCCAATGGATGCGTGGATGGTCGCGAGATCAAGGCTGACCGTGGCGCCATAGATCATCGACATGCCATAAAGGATCAAACCCGACGCGAGCGCACCCAGAACGAAATACTTGATCGCGGCTTCCGACGACACCGAACTATCGCGATTGAGCGCGACCAGCGCGTAGGAACACAGGGTCAACAATTCCAGACCGAGGTAGACCGTGATCAGGCTGCCCGCCGATACCAGAAGCATCATGCCCAGCGTCGCAAACAGGATCAGCAGATAAATCTCGCCGATCAGCAGCTTGCGTTCGCGCAGATAGTTACGCCCGTACACCAGGCTAAGCGCACTGGTGAGCAGGATGAATACCTTCAAGATCGTCGCAACACCGTCCCGAATGAACATGTCATTGAACGCCAGCATCCGTTCGCCCGATTCCGGCGCGCCCACGCAGACCAGCAACGCGGTGATCGCCAGTGCAAGCAAGGACAGCCAATGGGTGAGTGCGCGCGATGACTGCTCGACAAACAGGTCGAGCATCAGGATCAGCAGGGTCGCGCCGAGCAGGACCAACTCCGGCATCAGAACCAGCAGGTCAACGGGGTTGAATGTCATCGTCATGCCTTGGCCAGCAGCAGGCGGCCAACAATCTGCTGGATTGAGGTATCCATCAGGTCGGTCAGCGGTTTCGGATAGAGGCCGATCAACAACACGCCGACGGCGAAGGCGCCGAGCACAATCCACTCACGCGGATTGATGTCGTGAAGCTTGGCCACCTTTTCATTCGCCACGTCGCCGAAGATCACCCGCTTGACCAACCACAAGGTATACGCCGCGCCGATAATCAGCGTAAACGCAGCCACGAATGCAAACCAGAAGTTGGCCTGAAACGAGGCCAGAATTACCATGAACTCGCCGACGAAACCGCTGGTTCCGGGCAAGCCGACATTTGCCATCGCGAATAACACGAAGAAGGTCGCGAACCACGGCATCGTATTGGCGACACCGCCGTAGTCGCGAATAGCCCGCGTGTGCATGCGGTCGTACAGCACGCCGATGCACGAGAACATCGCGCCGGATACGAAGCCGTGCGAAATCATCTGCACCATTGCGCCCTGCATGCCGAGTTGCGCCGCCTGCAGATTGTTCTGGTCACGTACCAATGCCAGCGCGATGAAGATGCCCAGCGTCACGAAGGCCATGTGCGCGATCGATGAATAGGCGATCAACTTCTTCATGTCGTCCTGCACCAAGGCGACATAGCCGATGTAGACCACGGCGATCAAGCTCATTGCGATCACTACCCAGGCGTACTCCTGCGAGGCATCCGGCGTGATTGGGAGCGAGAAACGCAGGAACCCATAACCTCCGACCTTCAACATGATCGCGGCAAGAATCACCGAGCCACCGGTTGGTGCTTCGACGTGCGCGTCGGGTAGCCAGGTGTGCACCGGCCACATCGGCACCTTGATCGCGAACGCAATCAGGAATGCGAAGAACAGCCATGCCTGCTCAGTTGGCCCCAGTCCCGCATTCGCGAACGCAGCCAGTGAAAACTCACCGGTCTTCAGGTGCAGATAGATCAAGCCGACCAGCATGAAAATCGAGCCGACGAAGGTGTAGATGAAAAACTTCAGCGTCGCATAGACGCGCCGCGCGCCGCCCCAGATGCCGATGATGATAAACATCGGGATCAGCATGGCTTCGAAGAAAACATAGAACAGCAGCGCATCAGTCGCGGCGAACACACCAATCAGAAGTCCTTCAAGCGCCAGCATCGCTGCCATGTAGAGGCTGACCTTTTTCTGGATCGGTCCCCACGACCCGACGATGACCAGCACACTGGTGAATCCGGTAAGCCCGATCAGCGCGACGGAGATGCCGTCCGCACCGAGCGCGTAATTGGCACGCAAGGCGTTGATCCAAGGATGCAGTTCGATGAACTGCATCGTCGCCGCACCCGTCGCCGTGTGGTCATAACCCAGGTACAAGGCGATGCTCACGACGAACGTGGCCACCGCGAACAGCAGCGTGGCCCAGCGCGCCGCGTTGTCGTTGTTGCGGCCAATCGCTAGCACCACGATAGCGCCGATCATCGGCAACCAGATCAGCGTACTCAACAGGGGAAGATTCAAGAACATGGTTGGCATTCCCTGTGTCAGCCGGCCGTCGGCTTGACGATCCACCACAGTCCGCCCAGCAGCAGGACAAGGCCGAAGATCATCGCGAACGCGTAGTGATAGAGATAACCCGATTGCACGCCGCGCAGGCGTTGTGCGATTCGGGAGACCAGGCTGACCGATCCGTCGATGGCGCCATCAATCACGGTGACGTCACCAAATTTCCAGAGTCCGCGTCCGAATGCGATACCCCCCTTGGAGAACACCGCCTGACTGGCGTCGTCGGCGTAGTACTTGTTCAACAGCAAGGTCTGGATCGGACGGAACGTGCGCGCAAACCAATCGGCGACGGATGGATTGAATAACCAGATCCAGGTTGCAACCGCGAAGCCAGCCGAGGCCAGCCAGAACGGCGCTGCCGTGAAGCCATGCATCAGCATTGCGCCAGCGCCATGGAACTCTTCGGCGAGATGGCCAATCACGTTGTTGGCCTCGCGCACGAAGATCGAACCGCGGAAGAAATCTCCGAACAACATCGGTCCGATCGTGAGGTATCCAATCACGACCGAAGGAATTGCGAGCAGCACCAGCGGTACCGTGACCACCCACGGCGATTCCTTCGGCGCATGAGCCAGATGGCCTGGCTCATGGTGGCCATGGTCATCATGGGAGTGGCCATGTCCGTGACCATGATGATCATCAACGACAAAACGCTCCTTGCCGTGGAAAGTCATGTACAACAAGCGGAACGAATACAGTGCGGTGACGAACACGCCAATCAGGACACAGGCGTAGGCGTAGCCGGAACCGAAGCGGTGCGACTCACCAACCGCTTCGATGATCGCGTCCTTGGAAAAGAAGCCGGCGAAACCCGGCGCACCCGCGAGCGCCAGCGAGCCAATCCACATGGTGATCCAGGTGATCGGCATGTAGCGACGCAAGCCGCCCATGTGGCGCATGTCCTGCTCGTGATGCATCGCAATGATGACCGAGCCCGCACCAAGGAACAGCAAAGCCTTGAAGAACGCATGCGTCATCAAATGGAACACGCCGGCCGCATAGGCCGACGCGCCGAGCGCGACGGTCATATAGCCAAGCTGAGACAAGGTCGAATACGCAACCACGCGCTTGATGTCGTTCTGGACGATGCCGATCAATCCCGTGAACAGCGCCGTGGTCGCGCCGATGATCAGCACGAACGAGAGCGCGGTATCCGACAGCTCAAAAATCGGCGACATGCGCGCGACCATGAAGATGCCGGCAGTCACCATCGTTGCGGCGTGGATCAAGGCCGAAATTGGAGTGGGTCCTTCCATCGAATCGGGCAGCCAGATGTGCAGCGGCACCTGTGCGGACTTACCCATCGCACCGACGAACAGCGAGATGGCAACCACGGTTGCGACCGACCATGGATGACCTGCGATCAATTCGACCGTGCGCATGCCTGACTCGCCAGTCAAGTCGTTTGCGTTGGCAAAAACCGAGTAGTAATCCAGCGATCCGCCAAACCAGAACAAGACGCCTGCGATGCCCAGCAGGAATCCAAAGTCGCCAACGCGGTTGACCAGAAACGCCTTCATGTTCGCGAAAATCGCTGTCGGCTTCTTGAACCAGAAGCCGATCAACAGGTATGACACCAACCCAACGGCTTCCCAGCCGAAAAACAGCTGCATAAAGTTGTTGCTCATCACCAGCATCAACATCGCGAAGGTAAACAATGAGATGTAGCTGAAGAAGCGCTGGTAGCCCGGATCGTCGCGCATGTAACCGACGGTGTAGACATGGACCAGCAGCGATACAAAGGTGACCACCACCATCATCATCGCGGTCAGGTTATCGATGAGAAAGCCGACGTTGGCGCTCAGGTTTCCCACTTGGAACCAGGTGTAGATGTTCGCGTTGAACACCACGGCGCCGCCCCATACGAGCTGGTACAGCACCCACATCGACAGGCCGCAACTGATCGCCACGCCGGCAATGGTGATGCTGTGCGCACCTGCGCGGCCTATCTGGCGGCCAAATAGACCCGCAACGATCGCGCCAAACAACGGCGCGAGCACGATGACCAGCAACAAGGTTTTCGATAGCGCCATCGGTCAGCCCTTCAACGTATCGACGTCAGTGACGTCGATCGTTGCTCGATTGCGGAACAGCACGACAAGAATGGCGAGACCAATGGCCGCCTCGGCCGCTGCCACGGTCAATACGAAAAATACGAAGACCTGCCCCGCCGGGTCCGCGTTCCAGCGCGAGAACGCAATGAAATTGGTGTTCACCGCCAACAGCATCAGTTCGATGCACATCAGCAAGGTGATGATGTTCTTGCGATTGATGAAGATGCCGGCGACAGCAATGCAGAACAGGATCGCCGCGATGGTCAGGTAATGACCGAGGCCAATGCTCGCGATCATGGTGTGCGGCTCCTTGGTGACTCGGCTGCCATCTTGACCAGGCGGACCCGATCATCGCGCTGGACCGTGACCTGCCGTGACGGGTTCTGCGCCTTCACGTTGGTGCGGTGGCGCAGCGTCAGTGGAATCGCCGCGATCACGCCGACGGTAAGAATCAAGGCCGCGATTTCGAACGGCAACAGATAGTCACTGAACAATGCGCGCGCAATCCACATCACGTTCGAACCGCCTGCGGCTGCGGCGGGATTGGGCGGTAAATCCATGCCAATGGTGCGCACACCGATCAGCAACAGGATCTCGGCGAGCATGACCAGCGCGATCAGGATGCCGAACGGCGCGGACTTCACGAATCCTTCGCGCGCTGGCACCTTGTCGACGTCGAGCATCATCACCACGAACAGGAACAGCACCATCACCGCGCCGACATAGACCAGCACCAGCGCAATCGCCAGGAATTCGGCCTCGGCCAGCAACCAAAGGCAGGCCGTCGAGAAAAACGTCAGCACCAGGCTGAGTGCCGCATGCACAGGATGGCGAAAGCTGATCACACCCAGCGCGGCCAGTATCGAAACCAACGCGAATGCGAAGAAGCAGAATGTGTGGAAGGTCACGTCGGGCTACTCCTGGCGCTCACCGATAAGCCGCATCGGCGGCGCGGTCGGCAGCAATCTCGTTTTCGAAACGATCGCCGATCGCCAGCAGTTGGGTCTTGTTGACGATGTTCTCGCCGCGGTTCTCGAAGTGGTATTCGTAGATGCTGGTTTCCACGATGGAATCGACCGGGCAACTTTCCTCGCAGAAGCCACAGAAGATGCACTTGAACAGATCGATGTCGTAACGCGTCGTACGCCGTGTGCCATCGCCGCGTGGCGCGGAGTCAATGGTGATCGCCAACGCCGGGCAAACCGCTTCGCACAACTTGCACGCGATGCAGCGCTCTTCGCCATTCGGATAGCGGCGCAGCGCGTGCAGGCCACGAAAGCGATTGGACTGCGGAATGTGTTCTTCCGGATAGCGCATCGTGAACTTCGGCTTCCACAGATACTTGAATGTCAGCCACAGACCGGCAAACAGCTCCAGCAGCAGCAGGCTTTTCAGGTAGGCGCTGATGCGCTTCATGATTGCAGTCCTTTCATTCGCCTACGCACCGATCGTCACCCAGCCGAAATAACGCATGCAGCCAGCGACCAGCAGCCAGACGATCGTGATGGGAATAAACACCTTCCAACCCAGGCGCATGATCTGGTCGTAGCGATAGCGCGGGAAAGTGGCGCGGAACCACAGGTAGAGATTGCAGAAGAAGAACACCTTAATCGCCAGCCACCACCATCCTGCAGCGCCAAGAAACGGTACCGTTTCCGGAAATGGCGACAGCCAGCCACCCATGAACAGGATCGGCGCAAGAAACGCAATCAGGATCATGTTCGCGTATTCGGCCAGGAAGAACACCGCGAATGCGGAGCCCGAATACTCGACGTGGAAACCGGCGACGATTTCCGACTCACCTTCGGCAACATCGAACGGCGCGCGATTGGTTTCGGCCACGCCAGAGATGAAATAGATGACGAACACCGGCAGCAGCGGCCACATGAACCACTCGCCGATACCGAGCGAACCGGCCTGCGCCATGACGATACCGGAAAGATTCAAGGTGCCAGCCAGTACCAATACGCCGACCAGCGAAAACCCCATGGCAATTTCATACGACACCGTCTGCGCCGCTGCGCGCATGGCGCCCAGCATCGCGTAACGCGAGTTCGATGCCCAGCCGGCGATGATGATTCCGTATACACCGAGCGAAGTCATCGCGAGCAGGAACAGCAGGCCTGCGTTGACATCGGCCAACACTACGCCAGCATCAAACGGGATTACCGCCCACGCAGTAAAGGCGGGTATCAGTGCGAGCAGCGGCGCGAGATAGAACAGGCCCTTATTCGCCTTGCTCGGCAGGATCACTTCTTTCAGCAACAACTTGAACACGTCGGCAAAGGCTTGAAAGACGCCGAACGGACCGATCTGGGTGGGTCCCAGGCGCACATGCATCCAGCCGATGATCTTGCGTTCCCAGTAGACAAACATGGCGACGGCAATGATCAGCGGCACCAACACTGCCAGAATTTTCAGCACGATCCAGATGGTCAGGCCGATGTCGCCCCAGCCAAGCAGGAACTGATGCAGTGCGTCGATCACGTCAGGCCCCCGTCATCGCAATCACGTCACCGCAGGGCGGCAACGCATCGGTTTGCTCGTAACCGGATTCGATCCAGATACCACCGCGTGGCACTTCCGCGCTCAACACGATTGCGAGACTCTGGCCATCGACGCGCGTATTGCCACCATCGACCAGACCGAGCGCAGCGCCATCTTCGGGATGCAACGTCACGCAGGCGCCGCGTGTGATGGGATGCTCGTTCAACGCCGGCGAACGTCGTAGCACGGCGTCCGCGCGATAGCTGGCGGTCGAGCTGATACGCACCAAGCCGTCCACCTTCTTCGTACGTTCCGCCAATTGATTCGTCGCGACTCGCGAATCGGACGTTGCGATTCCAGCGCGTAGCTCGGCGATGTCATTGAACTCGAAACCTTCGCTGTCCATCGCGCCGCCCAACGCACGCAACACGCGCCAGCCTTGGCGCGCGTCGCCTGGCGGCTTCACGCCGGCAACCGTTCGCTGTGCGATGCCATCGAGATTGGTCAAGCTGGCATCGATTTCAGGCAGCAGTCCAATCGGCAGGATCACGTCGGCCACCTGCTTGAGCGACTCGCTGGCGAACGCGCAGAACGCAATCACGGTCGATGCGTTCTCAATTGCATGCCAGCTACGCGTTCCAGCGGCGAAATCGGATGACGATTCGATGCCGTAAAGCACGAAACCCTGACGACCCTCGGCCAACTGGTGATTTGCGTCGACGGCGCTGGACGACGGCACGACACCAACGCGGGCCAAGCCAATCGCATTCGGCGCCAGCGGAATCTCGTCATAGGCACTGCCGGTCGCGGCTGCAAGGTGACGCGCCGCAGCCCGCAGCCATGAAGCCTGCGGATGGCTCGTCGCCATTTCGCCAACGATGATCACCGACGAATTCTCATCCGTCAGCGACTTGACCAATGCATTGGCTCCGTCATTGGATTGCACAGCGTCGAGCGCGGCCGACAAGCTCGAATGACTCGCGGAATGACCCGCAGCAACTGCCGCCTTGGCATAAGCGAGCATCGCTTCGACGAATCCGTTTGGCGCGACGATGTGCTTGCTGTCAGGCGGATAGGTCAGGTCGAAGTCGATCGGGTTGATGACGTGGACCTTGGCCCCGTTCTTGATCGCCTTGCGGATGCGGGTGTTGAGTAGCGGCAGTTCACTGCGAGGATTGCAGCCAATCAACACGATGGCGCTCGCACGTTCAACGTCGGCGATAGGCATCTCAAATGGACGCGCAGTCGCGCCATCAGCCAGGTCGAGTTGGCGCAGGCGACTGTCAATGTGCTCGCAACCCAGATTGCGCATCAATTTGGCGAGCAGAAAGCCTTCCTCGGTCGAGGTTGCACCGTTGACGAGGCAACCGAGGTCGTTGGCTGGATGGCGACGCAAGGCTTCGGCCGTGGCGGTGATCGCCGTCGGCCAATCGACTTCGCTCCACACGCCGTCACGCCTGAGCATCGGTCGACGCGCACGATCCGACGCATACATGCCCTGATGGCTGTAACGATCGCGGTCAGACAACCAGCACTCGTTTACAGCGTCGTTGTCGCGAGGCACCGTGCGCAGCACTTCGCCGCGTCGCGTGTGTAGCCACAGGTTGGAGCCGAGTGCGTCGTGATAGGCAATGGACTCGCGAGCGATCAGTTCCCAAGGCCGGGCGCGAAAACGAAACACCTTGTTGGTCAGCGCGCCGACCGGACAAACGTCGATGACGTTTCCGGAGACTTCACTCATCAACGGCTTGCCGACGTAGGTACCGATCTGCAGATTCTCGCCGCGCTCCATGCCGCCGAGCTCGTAGGTTCCGGCAACTTCACTCATCACCCGCACGCATCGCGTGCACTGGATGCAGCGGGTCATTTCGGTTTCAACCAGCGGGCCGAGATTCTCGTCGGGAATCACACGCTTGCCTTCGACAAAGCGCGAAACCGAACGGCCATAGCCGACGGCAAGATCCTGTAATTCGCACTCGCCGCCCTGATCGCAGATCGGGCAGTCCAGCGGATGATTGATCAGCAGGAATTCCATCACATTGCGCTGCGCCGAAAGCGCGCGCAGCGATTGGGTCTGGATCTTCATGCCGTCGGCGACAGGCGTTGCACAGGCTGGTTGTGGCTTGGGCATCGGACGGCCGCCCATCTCGACTTCGACCATGCACATGCGGCAGTTGGCAGCGATCGGCAACTTGTCGTGATAACAGAAACGGGGAATCTTGATGCCCGCCCTGTCGGCGGCCTGGATGATCATCGAAGACTTCGGAACGACCAGAGTCCTGCCATCGATCTCGATGCTGACGTGATCGGGTGGCATCTCGGGGCTCACGGCCTGCGCGCTCATGCATTTGCTCCTGACGGAGCCGGGACCCGGGACTCGGGACTCGATGGAGCCGGGACCCGGGACTCGGGACTCGATGGAGCCGCGACCCGGGACTCGGGACTCGGGACTCGGGAAAAGCGATCCGATTCAACCTTCATGGCCCATGCATTGACATCGGCCCGAGGAAACCGGCGGAGCGTCAACGACGCGACGCTTCTTCGAGTTCCGAGTCCCAAGTCCCCAGTCCCGACTTCACCGAGTCCCGAGTCCCGGATCCCGGCTTCATGAAGTCTCAAGTCCCGAGTCCCCATCAAAACTGTCATGCCGCCACCTCCACGCGCGCCGTGGCCGGGGCATCCACCATCGAGCGACCATTCGCGATGTAGTACTCGAATTCGTGCCAGTAATGACGAAGGAAACCCTGCACCGGCCACGCGGCGGCTTCACCGAATGCGCAAATGGTATGGCCCTCTATCTGGCCGGCGGCAGCCTTCAGTAATTCCGGATCTTCCGGCCTGCCTTGGCCATTGACGATGCGGTCGAGCACGCGATACATCCAGCCCGTGCCTTCGCGACATGGCGTGCACTGGCCGCAACTTTCCTTGTAGTAGAAACGGCTGATGCGATGACAGGCGCGCACCATGCAGGTCGTTTCGTCCATCACGATAACGGCGCCGGAACCCAGGCCCGAACCGGCCTTCTGCAGCGCGTCGTAATCCATCGTGACGTCCATCATCACATCGGCTGGCAATACCGGCATCGACGATCCGCCGGGAATCACCGCTTTCAACTTGTGGCCGTTGCGAACGCCGCCCGCCATTTCAAGCAAGTCGGCGAACGACGTACCCAGACGAATTTCGAAGTTGCCAGGCTTGTTGACATGACCCGACACCGAAAAAATCTTCGGGCCACCATTGTTTGGCTTGCCGAGATTCAAGAACCAGTCGGCGCCATTGCGAATGATGGCCGGCACCGACGCATAGGTTTCGGTGTTGTTGATCGTGGTTGGCTTGCCATAGAGGCCAAAGTTGGCGGGGAACGGTGGCTTGAAGCGCGGCTGGCCCTTCTTGCCTTCCAGCGATTCCATCATCGCGGTCTCTTCGCCACAGATGTAGGCGCCGGCGCCCAAGGCGGTGTGAATATCGATATCGATACCCGTGCCATTGATGTTCTTGCCGAGCAGGCCAGCGTCGTAGGCTTCCTTCAACGCCGCCTCGAAATGCTCGAACGGCTCATGATGGAATTCGCCGCGCAAGTAGTTGTAGGCAACGCTGGAGCCTGTGCAATAACACGCAATCAACATGCCTTCAATTACCGCATGAGGATTGAAGCGCAGAATGTCCCGATCTTTGCAGGTGCCGGGTTCGGATTCGTCGGAATTGCAAAGGATGTACTTCTGACCCGGTGCCGTGCGCGGCATGAACGACCATTTCAACCCCGTCGGAAAGCCAGCACCGCCGCGACCACGCAGGGACGATTTTTTGACCTCGTCAATCAAGGTCACAGGATCGGTCTTTTCCGCAAGGATTTTCTCCCATGCCTTGTAGCCATCCACCTTGCGATAGCTCTCCAACGACCACGGCGTGTCGAAGTGCAGCGTCGTGTAGACCACCTGGTGTTCCTGCGGTGCGGGGCCGACGGCCATCCTCACATCCTCACTTGAGTTCATCGAGCAGCGAATCGACTTTGGCGGTGTCGAGCTTCTCGTGATAGTGGCCGTTGACGACCATCATCGGCGCGCCGCAACATGCGGCAAGGCACTCTTCCTCGGTCTTGAGGTAAATGCGGCCATCCGGCGTGCTCTCGCCGAGCTTGATCCCCAGTTTCTTCTCGCAATGTCGCACGATGTCTTCGGCGCCATTGAGCCAGCAGGAAATATTGGTGCAGATCGCAACGTTGTTGCGGCCGACCGGACGCGTCTCCAGCATCGAGTAGAACGTCGCCACTTCATAGGCCCAAACCGGCGGCAGGGAAAGATAACGAGCAACAGCGAGAATCAGGTCATCGGTAAGGAAGCCGCCGTTGTGTTCCTGTGTAGTGAACAGCGCCTGGATCAACGCCGAGCGCTTGCGGTCGGGCGGAAACTTTGCCACCCAGTGATCGATGTGCGCGCGCGTTTCCGCGCTCAACACATCGTCAGGGCAGACGTCCTTGATTTGCTCGTAAGTGCCGGTCGGTTTCATTGCTTCTGTTCCGGGAATCGGGACTCGGGAATCGGGACTCGAAAAAACGTTCCTCCGTTGACCGCACGTCGGCATTTTCGAGATTCAACAAGTATGTGGGCGATGAGTCTTGACCCACATCGCTTTTCCCGATTCCCCAGTCCCGAGTCCCGAGTCCCGATCTGCGTACTCATCGATCAACTTCCCCGAAGACCAGGTCATAGGTGCCGATCATGGCGACCACGTCGGCCAGCATGTGGCCGCGCACCACGGCGTCCATCGACGACAGATGGGCAAAGCCCGGTGCGCGCAAGTGAACACGAAACGGCTTGTTGGCGCCGTCGGAAACCAGATAGCAACCGAACTCGCCCTTCGGTGCTTCGATGGCCGCATACGTTTCGCCGGCCGGCACGCTGTAGCCTTCGCTGAACAATTTGAAGTGATGGATCATCGCTTCCATGTCGTCCTTCATCTCGACACGCGACGGCGGCGCCACCTTGAAATTCTGCACGATCACCGGGCCCGGATTGGCACGCAACCATGTAACGCATTGCTTGACGATGCGATTGGACTGACGCATTTCTTCAACACGAACCAGATATCGATCGTAGCAATCGCCCTCAACGCCAACCGGAATGTCGAAATCGACTTCGGCGTACTTCGCGTACGGCTGCTTTTTGCGCAAGTCCCAGGCAATGCCGGAGCCGCGCAACATCGGGCCGGTCATGCCCCAACTTTTTGCGAGTTCGGGACTAATGACGCCGATGCCGACCGTGCGTTGCTTCCAGATGCGGTTGTCGGTAAGTAGCTCTTCGTACTCGTCGACGCGATGCGGAAAGTCGTTGCAGAACGATTCGATGAAGTCCAGCAACGAACCTTCACGCCAACGGTTCAGACGCTTCAGATCATCGCCCTTGTGCCAGCGCGACTCGTTGTACTGTGGCATCTGCGCCGGCAGGTCGCGGTAGACGCCGCCGGGACGATAGTAGGTCGCGTGCATGCGCGCACCCGACACCGCCTCGTAGCAATCCATCAGTTCCTCACGTTCGCGGAACGCGTAAAGGAACACGGCCATCGCGCCGAGGTCGAGTCCGTTGGAACCGATCCACATCAGGTGGTTCAAGATGCGCGTGATCTCATCGAACATTGTGCGAATCCACACCGCACGTTCCGGCGCTTGTATTCCAAGCAAATTCTCGATCGCCATGACATAGGCGTGCTCGTTGCACATCATCGACACGTAGTCGAGCCGATCCATATAGCCGATCGACTGATTGAACGGCTTGGACTCGCACAGTTTTTCGGTGCCGCGATGGAGCAATCCCACATGCGGATCGGCGCGCACTACAGTCTCGCCGTCCATCTCCAGCACCAGGCGCAGCACCCCGTGCGCGGCTGGATGCTGCGGACCGAAATTCATCGTGTAGTTTCGAAATTCCTGCATCTGATCAGCTCGCCTTCGGTGGCGCGGCCGCCGGAGCTGCCAGCACCCCTTCGGCCATGGCCTGTTCGTAACGCGAATCGTCGCGGATGGTGCGCGGTACCAACACGCGCGGCTCAATCGTCACTGGCTGATAGACCACGCGACGCTGCTCGGCGTCATAAAGAACTTCAACGTTGCCGATCAACGGAAAATCCTTGCGGAAGGCGTGGCCGACGAAACCGTAATCCGTCAGCAAGCGACGAAGATCCGGGTGGCCTTCGAAGACGATACCGAACATGTCGAAGGTTTCGCGCTCGAACCAGTTCGCACCGGGATGCAGACCGGTCAGCGATGGCATCATCGGCACGTCGTCATCGCTGCAAAACGAACGCAGACGAACCCTTTGATTGTGCTCGATCGACAGCAACTGAACGACCACGGCGAAGCGATTGGGAACATCGACCTTGCGTGGGCGCTCCGCCCACGTGAAGCGACCTGCGCCCTCGCCTTCCACCCCACGTGAATACCCTTCCGAGGACACGTCATCGGTGTCCCATTCGTCGTCGCCGTAACTCAGGTAGTCGACGCCGACCACGTCGATCAGCATGTCGAATTGCCACCGGGCATCTTCCGCCAGATGCTTGACGACCGACAGCCAGTTTTCCGGCAAAACGTCGACAGCGAGTTCGCCACCAACCTCGCTGATGGCGACCGCTTTCTGTCCAAGACTGGCCGATAATTTCTGTGCATATGCGCTGCGTACGGTCATCCCGGCCTCAGCGCGCAATGGTATTGGTGCGACGGATTTTCTTCTGCAACTGCAGGATTCCGTGGATCAACGCTTCGGCCGTCGGCGGACAGCCCGGAACATAGATATCGACAGGAACGATGCGGTCGCAGCCACGCACGACGGCGTAGGAGTAATGGTAATAGCCGCCGCCATTGGCGCACGAGCCCATCGAGATCACCCACTTCGGCTCGGGCATCTGGTCGTAGACCTTGCGTAACGCCGGCGCCATCTTGTTGACCAGTGTGCCGGCCACGATCATCACGTCGGACTGGCGGGGGCTGGGTCGGAAAATCACACCATTACGGTCAAGATCGAGCCGAGCCGCGCCGGCATGCATCATTTCGACCGCGCAACATGCAAGGCCAAACGTCATTGGCCACATCGATCCAGTGCGCGCCCAGTTGACCAGTTCATCCAGTCGCGCCGTCGCGAAGCCACGCTCGATCAGCGGATTGCCGTCGCCAGGTCGAAGAATGTCGTCGACCACGTTGACCGGGTCCGGGTTGTGCATCACCCGGCCGATTGCCTCGCTCACTCCCATTCGAGCGCTCCCTTTTTCCACGCGTAGATGAAGCCCACCAGTAGCAGGAAAATGAAAACACCCATCTCGACGAGGCCGAACAGGCCAAGCTCACCGAACACGGTGGCCCATGGAAAAACGAAGGCGATTTCGAGGTCGAATATGATGAAAAGGATCGCGACCAGGTAGTAGCGCACGTCAAAACGCATGCGCGAGTCCTCGAACGCATCGAATCCGCATTCGTACGGGATGAGCTTTTCGACGGTCGGCTTGCTCGGCCCGAACAATTGGCCGATCAAAATCAAGGCGACGCCGATGCCGCCGGCGACGCCGAGCAGTAGCAGGACCGGATAATACTGGGATAACACGAACCACCTCCGCGCCACAGGCGCATCAGCGAAGGATCAAGTCGAGCATTGTACCAGCGGCACCGCGGCTACTGACAGGGCTTTACGGCACTAGCGCGCCGTATTCGCCTCCTCATTGCGAGCTGACTCGTAAAAAATGGAGCTCGCTCCAATCAGCTTGCTCATGACAGCGATCAATCGCGTCGCGATGCCGCATCGTCTCACACGGTCGCCCCGATGACCCGGTTCAATCGGCGAATAAAGCTGGCCGGATCGTCCAGCGTTGCACCCTCCGCCAGTTGCGCCTCCTCGAAAAGCAACATACCCAAGTCACTCGCACGCTCGCTATCGGCTTCAGCCTCGAAGCGCTTTAACAACGGATGCTCGGGATTGATTTCCAGCAATGACTTGCTGGCAGGAACCTCGTGGCCCGCTTCACGCATCAGGCGCTGCATGTGCAAGGCCATGTCGTATTCCTCAAGCACCAGGCACGACGGCGACTCGGTCAGCCGGTGACTGACTTTCACATCGCGAACACGGTCACCCAGCACCCCCTTCAGCTTCTCGACGACCCCGGCCGCCGCTTCCTCGACCTGCTCACGCTTTTCCTTTTCGCCACTATCCAAAGCATCTAGATCAAGCTCGCCCTTGGCAACGTTGCGCAGTTTTTTGCCAGCGTATTCCGACAGGTAACCGACCATCCACTCATCGATGCGATCAAACATCAGCAACACTTCGATATCGCGTGCTTTAAGGCTTTCAATCTGCGGGCTGCCGTTGGCGGCAGCGTAGGACTCGGCGGTCACGTACCAGATCACATCCTGACCAGCCTGCATGCGGCCAACATAGTCATCCAGTGACGTGCTCTTTTCCGCGCCGTCGCTCTTGGTTGATGCGAAGCGCAGCAATTTGGCGATCCGCTCGCGATTGGCCCCGTCTTCTGCAATGCCTTCCTTCAGCGTGTTGCCGAACTCGCGGATGAAACCGGCGAATTTCTCCGGCTCGTCCTTCGCCATTTTCTCCAGCATGTCGAGCACGCGTTTTACGCAGGCGCCACGAATCTGGCTGACCAGTTTGTTGTTTTGCAGCAGCTCGCGGCTGACGTTGAGCGGTAGATCATCGGAATCAACGATTCCGCGCACGAAGCGCAGGTAGGAAGGCAGCAACTGCTCACTGGCGTCCATGATGAAAACACGGCGCACGTAAAGCTTCAGTCCCTTGCGCTCCTCGCGACCACTGAACATCGCATCGAACGGCTGCTTCGACGGCACATACAGCAACAAGGTGTAGCCCTGATTGCCCTCGACCCGGTTATGGGTCCAAGCAGCAGCATCGTTGAAGTCGTGCGAGATCGACTTGTAGAACGCTTGGTAGTCCTCGTCGCTGATGTCGGCTTTGGGGCGTGTCCAAAGTGCCATTGCGTCGTTGACGGTTTCGAACTCGTCAGTTGGCTTGCCGTCTTCCTGCTTGGGTACGCGCACCGGGAACGCAATGTGCTCGGAGTACCGGCCAATCAATTCGCGCAGCTTCCAGCCACTGAGGAACTCGTCCTCGCCTTCCTTCAAATGCAGGGTGATTGACGTTCCGCGTTCCGCGACATCGACGTTTTCAATGGAATATTCACCGGCGCCATCCGATTCCCAGCGCACTCCACTGGACGCTGGCTCACCGGCACGACGAGTCACCATCGTTACCTTGTCAGAAACGATAAAAGCGGAGTAGAAACCGACGCCAAACTGGCCGATCAACTGGGTGTCTTTGCGCGCATCACCCGACATCGCATCGAGGAAGCGTCGCGTGCCCGAGCGCGCGATCGTGCCGATGTTCTCGACGACTTCGTCATGGCTCATGCCGATACCGTTGTCGCGAACGGTCAGGGTGCGGGCTTCAGTGTCGAAGCTGATTTCGATGCGCAGGTCGGGGTCGTCAGCACTGAGCTCGGGATTGGCGATGGCCTCAAAACGCAGCTTGTCGCAGGCATCCGATGCATTGGAGATCAGCTCGCGAAGGAAAATTTCCTTGTGCGAATACAGCGAATGTGTCACCAGGTGAAGGACCTGGGCGACTTCGGCTTCGAACTTGCGGGTTTGCGGAGCAGCAGTCATCGCGACGTTCCTTGAATGAAAATGATGCAAGCGAATTGGGTTCGACCTGAGACGATTTCAAGTTTTCGCCGACCGCAAACAAACAAACCGGCCGCCTTGCGGCGACCGGTCTGCGACGAGGAGCATCGACGCGACTCGATAACTCCAAACTGATTTTGTGCGACCAGTGTTACGCGGTCTTTGCAGCCTCTTTCTCGGCGACGCGAGCAGCCTTCTTCTTGGCATTGACGCTCAAGTCTTCCTTGATGCGAGCCGCCTTGCCTTCAAGACCACGCAGGTAATACAGCTTGGCACCGCGAACCTTGCCGTGGCGCTTGACCTCGACCGAGTCGATGACATGGCTGTGGGTCTGGAACACGCGCTCGACGCCGGTACCGTGCGACATCTTGCGCACCGTGAACGCGGAATTGAGGCCGGCATTCTTCATCGCGATGACAACGCCTTCATAGGCCTGCACACGCTCGCGGTTGCCTTCCTTCACCTTGACATTGACGACGATGGTGTCGCCTGGACCAAAGTCCGGCAACGTACGCGTCATCTGGGCGGCTTCGAACTGTTGGATGATATTGGTCATGGCACTCACCGATTGGCTTTCGTTTTTGACGGGTCGGACCGGTCACTGACCGACTCCGACAACCCTGTTGCCGCATCCACTTCGCGGCGAAATTCTTCAAGCAATTTTTGCGACGGTGCATCCAGCGAAACCCGCGCCAGCAGATCGGGACGGCGCAACCAGGTTCGACCCAGCGACTGCTTGCGGCGCCAGCGACCGATGGCCGCATGATCGCCTGACAACAGCACCGCTGGCACCGATCCCAGATTGTGCTGCACTGGCTTGGCGTAATGCGGGCAATCCAGCAAACCGTCCGAAAACGAATCCTGCTGGGCCGACTGCGCGTCGTTCAATGCACCTTCCTGCAACCTTCCCACCGCGTCGATAATGACCGCAGCGGCGAGTTCTCCGCCGGAAAGCACGTAGTCACCGATGGAAATTTCCTCGTCGACCCGACTTGCCAGCAGACGCTCGTCAACACCTTCGTAGCGCCCGCAAAGCAGAATGATGTGTTCGCACGCCGCGAACTCGACCACCTTGCCTTGGGTCAGCCTGCTTCCCTGCGGACTCGGGTAAATCACCCGGCCCGGACCCGCCGCAGCGCGCACCGCATCAAGCGCAGCACACAGCGGATCAATCGTCATCACCATGCCGGGCCCACCACCGCAAACACGGCCGTCGACACTGCGATGATTGTCTGTCGCGTAGTCGCGCGGATTCCAGACCTGCACATCCAGCAAACCGCGCTGCTGTGCCCTGCCCACCACGCCAACTGCCATCGCAGCCTGGATAAATTCCGGAAACAGCGTGATGACGTCAATGCGCACCGCACGGCTCCCAAGGTTTCGTTCCAGTCGGCTTCCTGCCGGCAACTCTTGAAAAATCCAGTCTCTAAAATTCGGGGTCCCAATCGACGATGATCCGCTGCGCCTGCAAGTCCACACTCTTGACGAAATTTCCGTCGATGAACGGGATAAGTCGCTCGCGGTCGCCCTGCCTTGCGACCATCACATCGTTGGCGCCGGTCGAGATCAGGTGCGAGACCCTCCCCATTGCGACACCTTCGATGTTTACGACCTCGAGTCCTTCGAGATCGAACCAGTAATGCTGTCCGGGTGCTGCTTTCGGCATAGCCGAACGTGCCACCCAGATTTCACATCCAATCAACGCCGCTGCGGCTTCGCGGTTCGCAATGCCTGGCAACTCGGCAACCATACCCTTGCCCTGCTCGCGACCACGCGCTCCGCTCATCTCCTTGATACCAGCGCCCGATTTGAGCTGCCAAGGCTGGTAGCTGAAAATCTGCATGCGCGGATCCGTCCACGACTCCAGCTTTACCATTCCTCCGACACCTGACAGGCCGACAATGCGACCTACCAGTACCTGCTTTTCGATTCCGTCACTCACCGCGAAACCTCGCGCGGGCGAGCCGGACGGTCAAACTCAGGCTGCGGATTGCTGCTGCTTTGCGGCTTCCTTGAACAAGGCGGCGACTTTGTCGGTCAACTGCGCACCCTTGTCCATCCAGGCTTGCACGCGTGCGGTGTCCAGCTGCAACCGCACTTCCTGGCCAGCGGCGATCGGGTTGAAAAAACCGACGCGCTCGATGTTGCGACCGTCACGAGCAGCGCGCTGATCGGCAACGATGATGTGATAGAACGGACGCTTCTTGGCACCGCCACGCGAAAGACGAATCTTGACCATCGGTATTCTCGAGTTCTGAAGAGTGGGGCGAACGGTCACCGAATCGGGACGCGTAGCCGGCAAAAGAGCCCGCTATTCTAACGGGTTTGGCGAGAAAATAAAGACCTTTCCCGCAGTTGCGCCGTTTTCTGCTGCATTGCGGCAGAATCGGCTTTGAGACCGCGATGTGATTGATCCTATCGAGGGCGGAAGCCGCCGGCACCGCCGCCCATGCCACGCATGGCGCCCTGCATCTGTCGCATCAGGCCTTTCATGCCGCCGCTGCCCAGCTTGGACATCATCTTTTCCATCTGCTGGTATTGCTTCAAAACCCGATTGACGTCGGCCGGCTGCATTCCCGAGCCACGCGCCACGCGGGCGCGTCGAGAACCGTTGAGGATATCGGGGTGGCGGCGTTCTTTCTTGGTCATCGAGCTGATGATCGCAATCATGCCCTTGACCGACTTGTCGCCCACCTGACCCTGCATACCACCGGGCAATGACATGCCGCCGGGCAGTTTCTCAAACATCGACGCCATTCCACCCATGTTGATCATCTGTTCGAGCTGATCCTTCATGTCGTTGAGGTCGAAGCGTTTGCCCTTGATGACCTTCTGGGCGAGCTTGTGGGCTTTTTCGTGGTCGACCTTGCGCTCGACTTCCTCGACCAGCGACAGCACGTCGCCCATGCCAAGGATGCGCTGGGCGACACGATCAGGATGGAACGGCTCCAGCGCGTCGGTCTTCTCGCCGGCACCAATGAACTTGATCGGTCGGCCGGTGATGTAACGCACCGACAGTGCCGCGCCACCGCGCGCATCACCATCGGTCTTGGTCAGCACAACACCCGTCAACGCCAACGCGTCCGAAAATGCCTTGGCCGTATTGGCCGCATCCTGGCCCGTCATCGAGTCGACGACAAATAACGTTTCGATCGGGTCGAGCGCCGCGTGAAGTGCCTTGATCTCGTCCATCATCGCTTCATCGATGGCGAGGCGGCCGGCGGTATCGACGATCAACACTTCGGCGAAGTTCTTGCGTGCAGCGTCCAACGCCGACTTGGCGATGGCAACCGGGTTGTCACTGCCGCTCGACGGATGGAACAAAACTCCGACCTGCTCGGCCAGCACGCGCAACTGCTCGATCGCCGCCGGACGATAGACGTCGCAACTGACCACCATTACCTTCTTTTTGCGACGTTCCTTGAGGAAGCGCGCCAGCTTGGCGACGGTTGTCGTCTTGCCAGCGCCTTGCAATCCGGCCATCAACACCACGGCGGGCGGCGCAGCGGCAAGGTTCAAGTCGGTGTTGGTAGTGCCCATCACCGCGGTCAGCTCGTCGCGGACGACCTTGATCAGTGCCTGACCCGGCGTAAGGCTGCGCATCACGTCCTGCCCAACCGCGCGCACCTGTACACGCTGGATCAGCGCCTGCACCACCGGCAATGCCACGTCAGCTTCCAGCAATGCAATGCGAACCTCACGCATCGCTTCGCGGATGTTGGCCTCGGTCAGGCGGCCGCGGCCGCGCAGGCGCTGGACGGTGGACGAGAGGCGTTCACTCAACGATTCGAACATGGCAGGCAGCGCGGTTTGCTTTGCAGAAAGGCCGCGGAGTATACCAGCGGCCACTCGTCGCCTCGTCCGATATTGCCGTTGCAAAGGGTTGCGGCGCATCATCCGCGCATGACTGAAAACGAGCCCACGCCAGCACGACTCGACGCGATGATTCCAAGCGCACCTGAATCGGTCGTTGCGCCGCAGAAGCCCGGCGTCGTCAACTGTGTGGCCTATTCCTTCACCGGAGAGCGCGTCGGTAACATCACCATCGATGCGATAAGCGATGTGCTGCAGGAACCCGACAAGTTTGTCTGGGTCGGCCTGCTGGAACCTGACGAGGCGCTATTGGAGCAGTTGCAGGAGGAGTTTGGCCTGCACGACCTCGCCATCGAAGATGCCCACGCCGCGCATCAACGGCCCAAGGTCGAGGCGTACGGCAATTCGCTGTTCGTCGTTGCGCAAACCGCGCACGTCATCAATGGTCGCATCGAATTTGGCGAGACCCACGTGTTCCTCGGTCGCAACTTCATCGTAGTGGTCCGCCATGGTGCTTCGCTCTCGTACGCGCCGGCACGTCGTGCATGCGAGCAGGAACCGGAAATGCTGGCGATGGGCCCCAGCTTCTGCCTGTATTCGGTGCTCGACTTCATCGTCGACAACTACATGCCGATCGTCAGCTCGTTCCGCGAGCAACTGCACGGACTCGAAGACGACATTTTCGGAGGGACCTACAACCGCAGCACGATTCGCTCGTTGTACAACCTGAAGAAGGACCTGGTCACGCTGCAACTGGCAGTTGCGCCACTACAGGATGTATTGAGCCAACTGATGCGACTGTATCCGGGAACCATCCAGGAGGACACCCGTCCGTATTTTCGCGACGTGTACGACCATGCCGCGCGCATCGGCCAGAGCACAGATGCGATGCGCGAAATGCTGACCGCCGCGATCAGTGTGAACTTGGCCGTGGTCGGGGTTTCCCAGAACGACGACGTGAAGCGGTTGGCCGGCTGGGCTGCGCTGCTCGCCGTTCCCACCTTGTTGACAGGATGGTACGGCATGAATTTTCAGCACATGCCAGAGCTGGACAAGCCATGGGCATACCCAACGATGTTCGTGGTCACGGCTCTGACGTGTGGCGGACTCTACTGGCGTCTGAAGCGATCGAAGTGGCTGTGACTTTGCAGCGACGTTGTCACGCCTTCGCGTAGACAACGCTGCTTCGGCAAAATGCTCTAGCGCCGATTGCGCGACTTCTTCGCTGGCTCAACCTTGTACTTGCTCGCATCTATCTTACCTGGTCGTGGCGCTGGCGAACGCTTGGGTTTCTTGTCGGAAGTCTCTTCGTCACTCGCAGCGCTTTCGTCAGCGACCACGAGCCGAAAATCAATCTTGCGATCTTCCAGACTGGCCCGCAGGACCAGAACGCGAACCTTGTCGCCCAGCCGGAAATTCAGGCCGCGTCGCTCGCCGTTGAGCAGATGTCGGATCGGATCGAAGTGGTAGTAGTCGTTCGGCAACTGGGTGATATGCACGAGGCCGTTGATCTTGGATTCGTCCAGTTCGATAAACAGGCCGAAGGAAGTGACGCCCGACACAACGCCATCGAATTCGCTACCGACGTGCTTCTCCATCCACGCGCACTTGTAGCGCTCGTCGACATCGCGCTCGGCTTCGGTGGCGCGCCGCTCGTTCTGCGAACAATGCAGCGACATGTTGACCATGTCGTTCGCTGAATATCGGTAGTCGTCGCCCTTTCCGCCGTCAATAACGTGGCCGATGGCGCGATGGACCAGTAGATCGGGATAGCGACGGATGGGTGACGTGAAATGCGCGTATGCCTCAAGCGCCAAGCCGAAATGGCCAAGATTCTGCGGCTGGTAGACCGCCATGCTTTGCGACCGTAGCACCACCGACTCGATTAGCGCGGCGTCGGGGCGTTTGCGCACCTTGCGCAGCAGCGCCGAGAAATCCGCCGGTTTCACTTCAGCATGCGCAGGCAAGCTCAGCTTGAACTCCTTGAGGAAGGCGCGCAGGTCTTCGAACTTGGCTTCGGGTGGTGTGTCGTGTACCCGGTACGGCGCAGGAATCTTCCGCCGCAGCAGGAATTTCGCAGCTTCGACATTGGCCGCGATCATGCATTCCTCGATCAGCATGTGCGCGTCGTTGCGCTGGCGCGGTTCGCACTGAATCACTTCACCCTTGTCGTCGAGACGGAACTCGATCTCAGTGTTCTCGAAATCAATCGCGCCACGCTCTTGGCGTGCCTTGGCCAGTACCTTGTACAGATCGTGCAGATGGCCCAGTTGTGGCATCAGCTTGCCGACCTGCGCTTGCGCGTCTTCGGATTTTTCGCCAATCGCCTGCCAGACCAGATCGTAGGTGAGCCGCGCATGCGAGCGCATCACGCCGCGATGGAAACTGGACTTGGTCACCGCGCCGTCGTTGTCGATGCGCATGTCGCAGACCATGCACATGCGGTCGACCTTCGGCATCAGCGAACAGATGCCGTTGGACAGTGTCTCCGGCAACATCGGCACGACGAATCCAGGGAAGTAGACCGAAGTCGAGCGCTGATAAGCCTCGTCGTCGAGTGCGGTGCCGGGCACCACGTAATGCGACACATCGGCAATCGCGACGATGAGGCGGAAGCCACCCTTCACGGGTTCCGCATAAACGGCGTCATCAAAGTCTTTGGCATCGGCGCCATCAATCGTGACCAATGGCAGCTTGCGCAGATCAAGTCGTGCACCGATTTCCGATTCCGAAACCGTCGGTTCGACCGCGGCCGCTTCACGCAACACTTCCGGCGAAAATTCACGCGGAAGGTCATGGCTGGCAATTGCCATCTCGACGATCAGCGACGGCTTCAAGCGCTCGCCAAGTACGCTGATGATGCGGCCCATCGCGCCGCGAAACTGAGTTGGCGGATCAGTAATCTCGGCGATCACGATCTGGCCGTTGGTCGCGCCTTCGGTCTTGTCCGGTGGAATCAGGATGTTCTGGTGCAGCCGCCGATCATCCGGCGTCACCACAACCACGCCGTTCTCGACCAACACGCGGCCGACCAGACGCGGCGAGCGCCGTTCCAGCACTTCAACAATGGCGCCCTGCTTGCGCCCACGTCGATCCACGCCAATGACGCTGGCGAGTACGCGGTCACCGTGCATCACGGCACGCATCTGCTGCGGAGAAAGATACAGGTCGTCCCCACCGGCATCAGGCCGCAGGAATCCGTAGCCTTCCGCGTTGGCGATCACGCCGCCGGCGATCAAGTCGAGCTTGGCGGAAACGCCAAACCCGCCACGACGGTTCTGCAACAATTGGCCATCGCGGACCATCGCCGACAGACGCTTGTCCAGAGCTTCCATGTCCGTCGCGTTTTCGAGCTGCAAGGCCTCGGCGATAGTCTCGGTGTTCATCAAACTGCTGCGATCGGCGAGCAAAGCCAGAATTGCCTCGCGGCTCGGGATCGGGCGTTCGTAGTTTTTGGCTTCGCGCGCTGCATACGGATCGCGAACGCCGCGCTGGTCCTTGCGTGGCGGTGCCGAAGGTTTTCCCTGCGGGGAATGAGCGCCAGGTCGCGATGGCGATTTCTCGTCTCCGCGCGCCGGCACAGTGCGCACGTCCGGCAACCACGGCGCGGGTTTGCTGCCTTCACGCTGACGTTCTGTACGTGGACCGCCCTTCCCTGTCCCACGCGGGTCCGATATTCCCGTCACCTGCGGCAGCCAGCCCGGCACCTTCGGTTTCGCGGCGCCTTTGTTGGTTGAGCCTTTGGACGGCCGCGACGGCGCGGCGCCAGTAGCAGGTTTACGAGGATCGCCTTTCGACGGATCGGCGTGGCGCTTGGCGGTCTCAGCCTTGCGCACGGAGCGGGAGTTCTTGTTCTTGCTGGGCACGATAAGGAGCGCCTTGGTTGAGAATGGATAGTGGAATGAATAGCAGGCTGAACGAGCGGCCGGTCGAATGCAATCGACGCGCCGCGCGCCTGGCTCTGTGCAGCCGCGTCGCGACCTGCATTTTCGTTGACAGTGTGACGACCGCCAAGTATCGTTCGCGCCCCTTGAACGGCATCCCGTTCGGCGGCACCTGCCCAGGTGGCGGAATTGGTAGACGCACTAGTTTCAGGTACTAGCGGGTAAAACCGTGGAGGTTCGAGTCCTCTTCTGGGCACCAAAATTTGTAATGCACGGCCCGAGCTGCCGCTGCATCAGAAGCCCCGCCCGCGAGCGGGGGTTTTTTGCGCCGGCCGTCACAAATTATGACTATCCGGATGCTTTGTGGAGCCGATTTAGACGATGATGCGCTGACGCCACAGCGGCGTTATTGCGGGGAACATCATGCAGGCTGCAGCTCCTGTTACCGACGGTCTGAGTGACCGTGTCCTGACGCCGCCGTTTGCGGTCTACGTTCTGGGCCGGCTCGGCTTCGGGCCTCGCAAGGGCAGCGCTTTCAGTGTCGACGCCTTCAACGCGCTGGGCGCGACAGACATCGCACGATTGACCGCGTTTGTTGACCAGCAACTGGCGCCGACGCTTGACGCGGGCGGCAACGTGACCGATCCCGATGTGGCCAGCCGCCTCGCCAGTATCGATTACATCACCTTGAACAAGACCTTCGATCAGCTCTGGCTGGACCACGAGGTGAACGGCTCGATCACCGGGCAGATCTACACGCGCGACTGGCCCGCCCGCGAGATCGAACGCGCGGTATTCGTGCGAGGCTTTTACTCGCGTTGGGGACTGCATGAGCAGGTCGCCGATTTCTGGCACAACCATTTCAATACGTACGGCTTTGATCGTTACGCTGCGCCGACCTGGACAAGCGTTGACCGCGACGTGATCCGCAAGAACGCGTTCGGCAACTTCCGCACGATGTTGCAGAAGAGTTTCGAGTCGCCGGCGATGCTGTATTACCTCGACAACTACATCAATCGCGCGCCCAGCTTCAACGAGAACTACGCCCGCGAAATTCTCGAACTGCACACGATGGGCGCGCTGAATTACCTCGGCCCGCAATTGCAGCAGAGCGAGGTGCCGCTTATCCCGAATGGACAGCCCGGCGCTGGCTGGCCGGTTGGTTACGTCGATGCCGATGTCTACGAGCTGGCCCGCGCTTTCACGGGCTGGACCTTCTATCGCGGCTCCAGCGGCACGCCGAATACCGGCCTCCCCTACCTTGTCACCGACCAGCACGATATCGGTCAGAAGAGCGTTCTGGGTGCATTCTCCCCGGCAAACACGCCGTTCCCGACCGAGCATGCCAACTTCCTGGATCGCATTGCCTATCACCCTGGCACGGCGCGTCACATCGCGCTGAAGCTGGCAAAAAAATTCCTTGGCGAGAATCCGCCGCAAGCAGTCGTCGACAACGCCGCCGACGTGTTCTGGCAGAACCGTACAGCGAACGACCAGATCGCCAAGACCCTGCGCGCCATTTTGCTGTTTGATGCCGGCGCCGGAGCGTTCCGCGACATCGGCAATTTTGGCAATCTGGTCAAGAAGCCGTTCGAGGTCGCAGTGTCAGCGCTGCGTGCGGTTAGCTGCAACTTCACCTTGCGTCGTAACGATCCGGACAGCGATTCGTTCATGAGTCGCTACGTGCGTAGCGGGCACCGGCCGTTCGATTGGCGACCACCGAACGGTTTCCCCGAAGCGAGTGTGTATTGGATGAACAGCACCGCCTTCGTGCACGCGTGGCGCGCCATCGACTGGGTGCTTGATGCGCGGCTGAATGCGGGTGACACGCCGCTCGCGCCGCTGCTGCAAATAACCATAGACGAATTCAGCAGCTCGCCGGCGCAACATACGCCCAACCTGCTTGCCGACTTCTGGATGAGTCGTGTACTGGGCTGGACGCCTAGCTCGCTCACAGGCTGGCGCGGAACCGAAATGCACACGCGAATCCGCGATTTCATGAGCCGCAGCAGCGACACCGTGACCATGTTCAATGCCGATGTCGGCATCGGCAATGGCCCGGCAGGGAACACGGCCGGCATCGGCACTACATCAAGCCCGAACTACTGGCATCCGCGCCTTCGCGGCATGGTGAACTGCATCCTGTTCTCGCCGCAGTTCATGGTTCGCTGACCGGAGACCACCATGGCCAATCTCACTCGTCGAAGCTTCCTCAAGGGCTCCTCCATCTGCCTGACCGCGCTGGGCGGCTTGCAATTGGGCTTGCGCATGAACCCGGCGCAAGCCGCCGTAAGCGGTGACCGCTTCGTGGTTTACCTGTTTTTGCGAGGCGCGATGGACGGGCTCAACTTCGTGTGCCCGATCGCAGGTCCAGATCGCACCGCCTACGAATTGGCTCGACCGAATATCCATATCCGCACCACCGGCGCGACCGCCGCCCTGCCCCTGGGCACCAGCAACTTCGGGCTCAACTTCGCCGCTAGCGGGCTGCACCAATTGTATGGCCAGAACAAATTGGCCGTCGTGCATGGCTGCGGATTTCCACAAGGTCAGATCACGCGCTCCCACTTCGATGCGCAGGATTATCTCGAAAGCGGCACCCCTGGCAGTTCGGCCATCGGCACGGGTTGGCTGGCCCGGCATCTCGCCAGTGCAGGACAGGTGCCGGACGGCGCCGTGATTCCTTCATTGAGCGCCGGCAGCAGTTCCCCGACGAGCATGCGCGGGCGCCGCGACAACATGGTGCTCGACGACGCGACCAGCTTTCATCCAAACGCGAACAACTTCACCCTCGATGGCCAGCCAGCGTACAAGTTGTCGACGACGAAAACCCTGCGCGAGCTGTACGCAGGTATGGGAAATCTCGACGTGGTCGGGACGGGCGCCGTCGACACGGTTGAACTGGTCGACACCCTGAACATCGCGAGCTACACGCCGTCGGCCGGTGCGGTCTATCCAACGTCCGGTCCGGCGACGACGTTGGCCAACCAGGCCAAGCTGATCGCCAATATCGCCAAGCGAAATATTGGCCTTCAAGTAGCGACGCTCGACTACGGTGGTTGGGACACGCACGAGAACCAAGGCGACGGTACCCAAGCCGATCTCAACCTGAACCAGTACGCCAACCGCGTGGCCGGCCTGTCGCAAACACTGCAGGCGCTTTACACCGATCTTGCCGTTTCCGGTTTGGGCGATCGCATGGTGGTCGTCGTTCAAAGTGAGTTCGGCCGTCGCCTACGCGAGAACGCGAACAGGGGCACCGATCACGGCAGCGCCAATCCGATCCTGCTGCTGGGCGACCGTGTGCGCGGCGGTTTGTACGGAACGTTTGCGGGATTAAATCCCGGCCAGCTTTACCAAAACGAAGACTTGGCGACAACCACGGACTATCGCCGCGTGCTGAGTGAAGTCGTTACTTCACATCTTGGCAACACCGACCTCGCATCGGTCTTTCCCGGCTACGCGTATGGAAGCGGCCTGGGCGTATTGCCGACTGATGCGGTGTTTGCGAGCGGATTCGACTCCGCGTAGACGCCTGCGCGGCGGGCGCTTGTCGGGGCCGTTTTCGGTCGCTTCGCGCGAGTTGGCGCGACGCCAGACGGGTCAAGCGTTTCGCCGGGCGGCCGCCCGCCTCTTTTGATTCGCTTCGCTCTCGTCGGCTTCCACCAGACTGGTCAAGCGTTTCTCTCGCCTGCCGGCGAGCGACCTACCTTTCTCCTCGCCGGTATGTGTCAAGGTAGTTGTCGCCTCGCCGGTCATGCTGCTTTGGGCTGGATGAGGTCGGGTCGTTCGGGGTTGAGGGTGACCACATCGGCCAAGTACCAGTTGCGCGTCTTGCCGCTCCAT
>JBBSTF010000026.1:0-47213 GCA_038236135.1 Lysobacterales bacterium | reverse complement strand
GACGGCACATCCTGGGCCGCCGCCGAAGCCGCGCGCCCCGCGCGTCCCGCAAGCGGCTAATCCTTCCAGTACTTGCCGACAGGAACGGGCGGGTGGGTCAAAAGAAACAGCAACCGCCGCGAAGCGGCGCTCTACGCAGCGCAAGCGCTGCGTACCTTTGAACTACCTCCCGTTTCGGGGAGGCGAGTTGGCGCAGGAAAGCCCGCAGGGTGGCCGAATGGATTCGGCCAGTTCGCTGCAGGTGCAGGGACGCGCCTTCAGCGAACCCCGTAGCCAGCTCGCGTAGTCGTGCGGCTTCACCGCACGACCGACCCGCCAAGGGCGCATCTTTGGCCTACGTTTCTCTGCGAGGAGAAAGGTGGGACGGCGGGCGGCAGCCCGGCGAAACGCTTGACCAGTCTCGCGACAGCCGACCAAGAAATATGGATGTTTAGACGGCCAAACGGCCAAACCCCGTGAAGTGCTACCCAAGTGCCGGACCCTCATCCCAACCCTTCTCCCGATGGGAGAAGGACTAAGAGAGCCGGATATTCACTTCGGTCCTCTCCAGGGGGGAAGGAAGAAAACCAAGCGCCATCGCGGCGCCAGAGCGAAAAACTATTGCGGCTTGCTGTCCGCCAACAGCTTATCAACCCCAGCTTGGGTCAGCGGGTGATAGCCCGGTCGTGCCTTGGCGTAGATCTTCTTCGCGAACGCCTTACCGTCTGGCGTTTTCGCCAGCGCTTCGTAGATCGGATTCACCAGCTTGCGGCGGCCGATCGGGACGACGAATCGTTCTATCTGCGGGTAGTTCGCAACATAGCCACTGTTGACCGTCAGCTCGAACCAGCGGTATGCGATTTCCGCGTTGGTGGTATCGCTCAACTTCCATGTGCCATCGAGATCCTCAATCTGCGCCGTAGTCAGCTTTTCGGGCAGCGAGTTGATGAAATGCAGCCACTCGTAGGTCACCCATGCCTTGGCGGGGATCTCCAATGCTGGTAACGTTCCGGCGATCCACGCCTCGCGCGCTTGGTCGACCTTGTCGAAATTTGCTGACCTGGCAACAGGTGCGTTCGCAGGGATGCCCGGTTGTGTCAGCCACTCGTCGACCTCGGTCTGGCTCACCTTGTCGGGATATTTCTTTGCGAGATTCTCGTCGTAGTAGGCGCGGAACTGATCGGTGGTGATGCTCTGGAACGCGAAGTGGTCGAAGTAGCCGCGCAGGAACGGGTCGAACGCGTCGCGGCCATAGCGCGATTCCAGGAAGCGCAGGAACCAGCGACCCTTGATGTAGGGAATGTCGGATAGGCCGTCGTCCGGGTCCACGTCCTTGAGATCGGGCAACAGCACCTGCTCAGCCGGTTTCGTCTCGGGCAGTTGGGCGAGCAATTCGTTGTCGTCGACAACCAGTTGCATGTTTGCTTCGGCCTTGCCGTACACCGCTTCGACGATCCGATTTTCGACATAGGTGGTGAAGCCTTCGTTGAGCCAGATGTTGTTCCAGTTCGCGTTGGTAACCAGGTTGCCCGACCACGAATGAGCCAACTCGTGGGCGATCAGGCTGACCAGGCTTTTGTCACCCGCAAGCACGGTAGGCGTCGCGAAGGTAAGTCGCGGATTTTCCATGCCACCAAAAGGAAAGCTGGCCGGTAATACGAGGATGTCGTAGCGATCCCATCGGTACGGCCCAAAGATTTTCTCGGCGGTCGCGATCATCTTCTCGGTGTCTTCAAACTCCTTCGCCGCCTTGTCGACGACCGAAGGCTCCGCGTAAATGGCGGTGCGTGGACCGGTCTCCTTCACCGCGATATCGCCGACCGCGATCGCCAGCAGATACGACGGAATCGGCTGCTTCATGACGAAATCAAAATCGCCGTCGAGCGGGTGCTTGGCATCGTTGTCGGCGCTCATCACTGCGCGCAATTCCGTAGGCACGCTGAGGTGCGCGGAGTAGGTGAAGCGCACGCTGGGCGTGTCC
Organism: Lysobacterales bacterium; assembly: GCA_038236135.1. Taxonomy (GTDB): domain Bacteria; phylum Pseudomonadota; class Gammaproteobacteria; order Xanthomonadales; family Rhodanobacteraceae; genus Dokdonella. The sequence goes on along the minus strand of JBBSTF010000026.1, from coordinate 45,253 downwards.
TGCAACGGCACCCAACTGCGCGCATGGATCGCCTGCGATTGCGAAAACATGAAGGGGTATTTCTTGTTCGCGGTCAGCGCCGGCGCCATCCATTGCAGGCCCGATGCCTGCGGAGACGTGTGATAAGTGATGCGCAACGCCGACGGCGTTCCCTCGACCGGAATGGTCAGCGCGGAACCCAGCGTGGCATCGGCCTTGGCCAGGCTGAAACGCACGGTCTTCGCCGTGCCGTCGGCACCAATCGTCTCTACCTTGTCGATGGACAGATCGCGCGTATCCAGCACCACCGAGGTCGCCTTCGGATCATGCCAATCAAGCTTCAGTTCGGCACTGCCGATCAGTTGCTTCTTGCGGAAATCCACCTTCAAATCCAACGCCAGCGCGCTCACCGTCACCGCGTCGGTGTTGGCATAGCTATGGGAGTCGGCGGCGTGTGCGGGCAACGCAGCTGAGATCGCGGCAACAACCGCAACACCTCGAATGACAGACATGGCAAGGTCTCGTTTCGACAGGAATGGCTCATTGTCGCAAACGGCTTGTCAGGAGGGAGTTGCCATGGGTCATGGTAGTCGGCCCACTCTGCGTACAAGCGACGGCCGCGTGAGGATGCATCGCGTCGCCTCTGCCGGTACAATCGCCGCCCCTTCGCCGGGTTAGCACAGTGGTAGTGCAGCGGTTTTGTAAACCGAAGGTCGGGGGTTCAAATCCCTCACCCGGCACCAGGTTTTTACTTCGTCGATTCGTTCCGAAGGCGACGAGTTCCTGCACTGACGTATGCTTCTTGCATGTTGACGACATCTCGTCGTTAAGCCACCAAGGGGAATAACCATGCGTAATCCCGGTCAATTCGTGCTTCGGATCTGCGGCGTCGCCCTTGCCGCCACGTGTACGTCGGTTGCGGGTACCGCGATTGCCGCGTCGACGCTGATCGATCACGTCAACGGCTACACACTGAACGGCGCAGGGACGTTACAGCGGTTTGAAGCCTTGTTGATCGACGACGGCAAGGTGGTGGCGACGGGGTCGAGCGCGGACTTCGCTACGGGTGATCGCAAAGCGTCGGCGAAGAGCGCGACGGTTGTGGATGGCAAGGGCCGCACCATGCTGCCGGGTTTGATCGATGCGCATGGCCACGTGATGGGGCTGGGTGCGATGAAGTTGCAAGCCGACGTCGGCACCGCATCGGTCGAGGAAGCGCTGTTGCGCGTGAGGCAATTTGCGCAGGCCCATCCCGATAGCGCCTGGGTAACCGGTCGTGGCTGGAATCAGGTGATCTGGAATCTGGGTCGCTTTCCGACGGCGAAGGAGCTCGACAGTGCGGTTTCGGATCGGCCGGTCTGGTTGAGTCGCGTTGATGGACACGCCGGCTGGGCCAATAGCGTTGCCATGCAGCGCGCTGGTATCGACAAGAACACGGTCGATCCGTCTGGTGGTCGTATCGAACGTGACGCGGAAGGCAATCCGAACGGCGTGTTCGTGGACGGTGCGATGGACCTGATCACCGCGAAAATCCCGCCGCCAACGGCGCGACAATACAGCGCCGCGCTTGATGCTGCGCTTGCGGAGATGGCGAGCGTAGGACTGACCGGCGTCAGTGATGCCGGAATCGGTGTGGATACATATCAACTCTATCGGCACTATGCGGATCAGGGACGCTTGACCGCCCGCATCTACGCCATGATCGGGGGCGTTGGCGACGACTTCGACACGATCAGCAAGGGTGGCCCGCTGGTCGGCTACGGCAACGATTTTCTGAGCGTACGCAGCGTGAAGTTATACGCCGATGGCGCGCTCGGTAGTCGCGGCGCGGCGATGTTGGCACCGTATTCGGATGATCCGAAAAACGCCGGCCTGCTGTTCGACACCCCTGCGTTGTTGACCGCGAAAATCGGCAAGGCGCTGTCGCGTGGTTACCAGGTTGGCGTCCATGCAATCGGCGATGCGGCCAACCGCGAAGTGCTGGATAGTTTCGCGGCCGCATATAAGCAGCACGGTGGCGAGCAACTTCGCAATCGCATCGAGCACGCCCAAATCGTCAACGTCAACGATATCCCGCGCTTCGTGCCGCTGAAGTTGATCGCATCGATGCAGCCCACGCACGCGACCTCGGACATGAATATGGCCGAGGATCGCGTTGGCCACGATCGCATGGCCGGCGCGTATGCGTGGCGCACGTTCCTGAAGCAGGGCACTCGCGTTGCCGGTGGATCGGATTTCCCGGTCGAGTCGGCCAATCCATTTTTTGGTTTGCACGCGGCGGTGACGCGTCAGGATCACGACGGTCGCCCGCCGGACGGCTGGTATCCCGAGCAGGCATTGACACTGACCGAAGCCCTGCGTGCTTTTACGCTTGACGCGGCGTATGCGGAACATGCGGAGAAAACGCTGGGCACGCTGGAGGCGGGCAAGTGGGCCGACTTCATTTTGATTGATCGCGACATTTTTTCGGGTGAGCCGTCGAAGATCTGGTCGACGCAAGTGCTGGAAACCTGGGTGGGTGGGAAGCGGATTTACGCGAAATCCGCGACGAAGTGACATTCGATTCTACGAAGCGCGGAAAAACGGCCGCGAGAAACCTCCATCCTCGTCATTCCTGCGAAAGCAGGAATCCATTTTGATTCTGATGCTCCTTCACCGACATGACGAAGATCGAAAATGGGTCCCCGCTTTCGCGAGGATGACGACAGTTCCTTTTCGACGAGTTGCTCGCGTCGTCGCAGACATCCCAGACACTAGTCCTCAGTCGCTACAATCCACCCATGGATGTTTCCCACCTGCTTGATGGGCTGAACACGGCCCAGCGCGAGGCGGTGTCGGCGTCGCCCGGTCACTATCTGGTTCTTGCTGGCGCTGGCTCCGGCAAGACACGCGTGTTGATCCACCGCATTGGCTGGTTGCTCGAAGTGGAGCGCGTATCGCCGTGGGCGATCCTCGCAGTGACCTTCACCAACAAGGCCGCAGCGCAGTTGCGCGGGCGTACCGAGCAGATGATCGGCAGCGGCACTCGCGGGCTGACCACGGGCACGTTTCATGGCATCGCGCACCGCACCTTGCGTCGTCATCACCGGGAAGCGAGGCTGCCGGATACCTTCCAGATCCTCGACAGCGACGATCAGCAACGGTTGATCAAACGCACCATTCAAGGCTTGAATCTCGACGAGGCGCGCTACCCGCCACGACAAGCGGCGTGGTTTATCAACGCGGCGAAAGACGAAGGCAAGCGGCCGGACATGGTCGATACCGGCAACAATCCGCTGGCGGCGGTGATGGTCGATATCTATCGCTCTTACGAAGCTACCTGCCAACGTTCCGGACTGGTTGATTTCGCGGAACTGCTGTTGCGCGCGCACGAATTGTTGCTGAATGACGACGCGTTGCTGGCCCACTACCAGGAACGCTATCGGCATATTCTCGTCGACGAATTCCAGGACACCAATACGCTGCAATACGCGTGGATTCGACTGCTCGCCGGTACCAGCGGCAAGCTGTTCGTGGTCGGTGACGACGACCAGGCCATCTACGGCTGGCGGGGTGCGCGAGTTGAAAACGTGCAGCACTTTCTGCGCGATTTCCCGACCGCGAAAACGATTCGGCTGGAACAGAACTATCGATCCACCGGAAATATCCTGAGCGCTGCGAATGCGGTGATCGCGCGCAACCCCAGCCGACTCGGCAAGAAATTGTGGACCGAAGACGAGGCGGGAACGCCGATCCAGGTCTACGCCGCCTATAACGAGCAGGACGAAGCGCGTTACGTGGTCGAGCGCATCCGCGAGGCCGTGCGTGGAGATCATCGCGCCAGCGAAATAGCGATCCTGTATCGCTCCAACGCGCAGTCGCGCAACTTCGAGGAAGTGCTGAGCCAGCACGACGTGAAGTACCGCGTTTATGGCGGCCAGCGTTTTTTTGATCGTGCCGAAATCAAGGACGCGTTGGCCTATCTGCGACTGGTCGCGAACCGTGCCGACGATGCCGCGTTCGAACGCGCCGTCAATACGCCGGCACGTGGCATTGGCGATCGCAGTCTCGACGTCGTGCGCCAACGCGCGCGTCGTGATCAGACATCGCTGTGGGACGCCGCGCTGGCAGAACTGACCAACGCGGAACTCGCGGCACGCTCCAAGAATGCGTTGAAGGGCTTCCTCGTTTTGATCGACGGATTGGCACGTGATATCCATGCGCCGGCTTCCGTTTTGAAAGATGCTGATAGCGAAGCCGCCGAAATGTCGGTCAGCCTTGGCCTCGACGAACAACTCGACCAAGCGCTGCAACGCTCCGGCCTTCGTGACTTCCATGCACGCGACAGCCGTGACGGTTCCGAATCGCGTGTCGAGAATCTCGACGAACTGATCAACGTCGCCAGCCGCTTCGAACTGACGCCGGACGATATCGATGCCGGCCTTTCCGAGCTCGCCGCATTTCTATCGCACGCCACGCTTGAGTCCGGCGAGAACCAGGCTGATGCGGGAGAAGACTGCGTGCAGTTGATGACCCTGCATTCGGCCAAGGGCCTGGAATTTGAACTGGTCTTTCTGGTCGGTCTGGAAGACGGATTGTTCCCCAGCCAGAAATCGACCGAAGAACCGGGCCGCCTCGAAGAAGAACGTCGCCTCGCCTACGTCGGCATCACCCGCGCCCGCGCCAACCTTGTTTTGACATGGGCCGAATCGCGTCGTCTGCATGGCACGGACATGATGGGTCGACCCTCGCGGTTCCTGCGCGAAATACCCGAAGAGTTGCTGCATGAAGTTCGACCGCGCGTGCAGGTCAGTCGACCGATGTATCGCGGACAAGGTCATGTGCGCCTCGCGGAAGAAGATGTCACTCCGCTCAAACTGGGTCAGCGCGTACGCCACGCCACCTTTGGCGATGGCGTGATCGTCCACTACGAAGGCAGCGGCCAGCATCTTCGCGTGCAGGTCAACTTCGAAGATTCCGGCGAAAAATGGCTGGTGCAGTCGTACGCGAGACTCGAGCCGATTTAGGCAGCGCCCGGTAAAGTCGTCTTTGCCTGCCCTATCCACAGACGGTTTCCATCCGGATCATTCATCCGAAACTCAAGCATGCCGTAGAAGGAAGTCTCCAGATCAGGAACCTTCACGCCGTTGCCACGCAGCATCGCATGATAGTCAACGATGTCGTCGGAATACAGGTACAGCACCGACATGCGCGTGGCTTTCGGATCGACGTTGATCGATTGATCGACCATCAAGTGGCAGTCGCCGAACTCCAACATCGCCCAGCGCCACTCGTCTTTGCGATCAACGACGCTGAAGCCAAGTTTTTCGTACCAGGCAACGCTGACCGGCATGCTTTTCACCGGCAGCATGGGAATGATGCTGGTCATCTTCATCGCATGTTTCCTTCTACGTTCGCCCACCACTGACCGCTATGGCATCCTAGACGGTCTACGTATCGAGTCCAACCATGAACCAGGTGTCCCCATGAGCAAGCTATACGCCAGTGCGCAGGCCGCGCTGGAGGGCGTGATCGAAGACGGACAGACGCTTGCCGTCGGCGGCTTCGGTCTTTGCGGCATCCCCGAAGCGTTGATCGCTGCATTGCGCGACAGCGGCAAGACCAATTTTACGGTTGTCTCAAACAACGCCGGTGTCGATGGCTTTGGTCTTGGCCAGTTGCTCACGACGCGACAAATCAAGAAGATGATTTCAAGCTACGTCGGCGAGAACAAGGAGTTCGAGCGCCAGTTTCTTGCAAAGGAACTGGAGCTGGAATTTACGCCGCAAGGCACGCTCGCCGAGCGCCTGCGCGCAGGTGGCGCGGGCATCCCGGCATTTTTCACCAAGACCGGTTACGGCACCATCGTTGCCGACGGAAAAGAGACGCGCCAGTTCGACGGCGAGTGGTACGTGATGGAGCGCGCCATTCGCGCCGATGTGTCGCTGGTCAAGGCGTGGAAAGCGGATAAATCCGGCAACCTCGTTTACAACAAGACTGCGCGCAACTTCAACCCGATGGCGGCAACGGCCGGCAAGATGACAATTGTCGAAGTGGAAGAGATCGTCGAGACCGGCGCGCTCGATCCCGACTCCATCCATACACCCGGCATCTACGTGGATCGCATCGTCTTGAACGCGAATCCCGAGAAGCGCATCGAACAACGCACGGTGAGTAAATGAAGCCGCAGGCGTCATCCTCGCGCAGGCGGGGATCCAAAATCGGAGAAGAAAAATGAGCTGGACCCGCGATGAAATGGCCCAGCGCGCCGCGAACGAGCTGCGCGATGGCTTCTACGTGAACCTGGGCATCGGCCTGCCGACCCTGGTCGCGAACTACATTCCCGACGGCATGGACGTGTGGCTGCAAAGTGAAAATGGCTTGCTCGGCATTGGCCCGTTCCCGACTGAAGAAACCATCGACGCTGACCTGATCAACGCTGGCAAGCAAACCATCACTGCCATTCCTGGCTCGTCGTTTTTCTCCAGCGCCGATTCGTTCGCGATGATCCGTGGCGGCCACATCAATCTGTCGATTCTCGGTGCCATGCAGGTGTCGGGCAAGGGCGATCTGGCCAACTGGATGATCCCCGGCAAGATGGTGAAAGGCATGGGCGGCGCGATGGATCTGGTCGCCGGCGTCAAGCGGGTGGTGGTGCTGATGGAGCACACATCGAAGGCGGGCGAACACAAGATCCTGCCCGAATGCACCCTGCCGCTGACCGGTGTTCGATGCGTGCACCGCATCATCACCGAGCTGTGCGTGCTTGATGTCACTGATGATGGGTTGAAGCTGGTCGAGCTGGCGCCTGAGGTGACGATCGAAGAACTTCGCGAGAAGACCGGCGTGCCAATCAATGCGTAGGTTGAAAGTAGGGTCAACAGAATGAGCAAGGTCGAACGCATCGAAGAAGAGGTATCTAACCTTTCCGCGTCCGAACTCGCGCGCTTTCGTGAGTGGTATGCGGAGTTCGATGCGGTTGCTTGGGACAAGCAGTTCGAAGACGATGCCGCGGCAGGTAAGCTCGACGCAATTGCTGATCGCGCGGTTCGCGAACATCGGCTGGGTCAAACCCGGCCGCTGTGAAGCACGTTGCGACGGCGGAATTCTGGAGTAACTACGACGCACTTCCCGTCAGCACGCGCAGGATTGCGGACCGGAATTTCGAACAGCTCAAAGCTGACCCGCGTCGTCCATCTCTCCACTTCAAACGAATCGGTCGTCTCTGGTCGGTCAGGGTTGGCTTGAACTTTCGAGCAGTCGGAACGGATTCGGATGACACAGTTATCTGGTTCTGGATGGGCAGCCATGCGGATTACGACAGATTGATCTCAACGTGACGAAATTGGCCAATGTGATGTCTGAGCCTATCCGACTTTCCAAGCAACTTGCTGCGAACGTGCCTTGCTCGCGGCGCGATGCCGAGCAGTACATCGAGAACGGCTGGGTCAGCGTTGATGGTGCGATCGTGGAGGAGCCATACTTCAGGGTTCGCGCCGACCAGTCGATCGAACTACATGCCGACGCGAAGGTCGGCAAGTTGGAAGCCGCGACATTCCTGCTGCACAAGCCAGCTGACCTCGTCATTGGCGACGACGCGGACGCTGCAAGTGAATTGCTCGCGATAGCCCATCGTTGGCAAGACGACAACAACCCGATGCGCTTGTTGCGCAGGCATTCCACGCGGCTCGTTTCACCACTGCCGCTGGAACCTGCCGCGAGCGGTTTGTGGGTGCTGAGCCAGGATTGGCAGGTGCTGCGCAAACTGGAAGAAGATGCCGACAGGATCGAGCAGGAATTCAACGTCGATGTCGATGGCGAGATCGAGCCGAACGGCCTCGCCTTGCTCAATCACGGATTGCAAGTGGAAGGCTGGCGGCTGCCGGAGCGCAAGGTCAGCTGGCAGAACGAAACCCGGCTGCGCTTCGCCATTCGCGCAGTGCGTCCCGGCATGATGCAGGCCATGTGCGCCGCCGTTGGCTTGCAGGTGAATACGCTCAAGCGCATTCGCGTCGGTCGCGTGTCGATGGCCAAGCTGCAACCGGGTCAATGGCGATTGCTGGCGAGCCGCGAGAAATTCTAGACTCGCCGCAGCACGCATTGGGTGAGCGAACACCGACATGATCCACATCCGCGAAATCGATCATATTGTCCTGCGTGTTGTCGACCTCGATGCCATGCTGAGGTTCTATTGCGACGTGTTGGGTTGCACGATCGAACGCCGTCAGGATGAGATCGGATTGGTCCAGCTCCGCGCAGGTCGTTCGTTGATCGACATGGTCACGCTCGATGGAAAGCTCGGACGCGAAGGTGGCGCGGCGCCGGGTCGGGAGGGTAGAAACGTCGACCATGTTTGCCTGCGCGTCGAGCCATTCGACGAAGCCGACATTCGCAAGCACTTGGCACAACATGGCGTTGAAGCTGGACCGGTCGAATCGCGCTACGGTGCTGAAGGCGAGGGTCCGTCGATGTACCTGGTCGATCCGGAAGTCACCACGATTGAACTGAAAGGTCCGCCTGGATCAGCGCCGTGAAGAAATTTGAATCGCTTGCGCTTCATCCGCTGTGAAGTTTTGCCCACGAATACTCAAGCCATGCGTTCGCGTTGGATTCGTTCGCATGGCATTCGCAACCCAGTCCATCGTCCATAGGAGTTGACCATGAAACGTTCATCACCGAAGCCGAAGGCATCCACTGCCAAGCCGGCTACGAAGAAAGCAGCTGGCAAGTCGGCGACAGCCAAGTCGACAAGCGCGAGCAAGTCTGCCAAATCGAAAGATGCGGTAGTTGCGAAGAAGAAAAAGAAACCCGCAACCGCTGCGAAATCGGCAACGAAGAAACCCGCTGCTGCAGCTGCAAGAAAGGCATCGGTAAAGAAATCTTCCGCAAAGAAGGCAACCGTAAAGAAGGCCACTGCAAAGAAAGCGACCATGCCGGCGGCCAAGAAAGCAGCAAAAACTACATCGAAGAAGCCAGCGATGGCGAGCACGAAGGCAGCTGCAAAAAAGCCGGCAGTGAAGACGTCAGTGGCGAAGAAAGCCGTTTCGAAAAAGCCAGTCGCGAAAAAATCTGCGCCTATTAAAGCCGCGGTGAAGAAGACTCCTTCACCCGAGCGGGTTAAGTCACCCGTGCCAACACCACAGGTCGACCCGGCGCACGGCGCGACATCGGTCAAACCGAAGACACCGCCACCCGTTGACAAGAAACCACCGGTCGTCACCAAGCCGTCGCCAGCGAAGAAGACCTCTCCGAAAGCGGACAAACCACTTACCGACGCCACACAGGCCGATGGTCGCAAGCCACTCGCGGCGGCAATGTCGTCAGCGACGGTCTCGGACGACAACGGCTTGGCGCACTTCGACCTGCATCATCAAGCTACCGGACCTGTGGATGTCGCGGGCCCCGAGCACGCAATGTCGAACAAGGCTCACATTTCGATCCCGAAAACCATCCCGGGACAGGACAAGTTGCCAGATGCGCCGAAGGCTTTGCAGCGAAATATTCCGCGACGGTTTGGTCGCTGACTGCGGCTGTGCGCGCGCTTGAATATGTGGCGCGCGCAACCCTAAACCGTCGTCATTCCCGCTTGACCAGCCGTTCGGCTGTTGAAAGACGCGGGGATGACGACGATATTGATCGGTGGCGAACGAAGCTTCTGACGTTGCTCAGTGAATCGTCGCTGGGGGTGGGGCCGAATCAAATCCATTTGCGAAAATGGCATCGACCGACAACAGAGGGCAACCCGCCGGCGCTATGTAGGCCGCGTTGAAGAGCATTGCCGTTGCCCATTCCGGGTGATCGATAAACGGGTTGCGGTTGCCCTGAAAGGTTTGTATGACGCCGTTGCGCGCGATCTCGGCGGCATCGGGTGGATCGGCCTGGCTCCAAGCGAGCAGGTCGGCCATCACGCCCATGTAGGCAGGAGTGTTGTAGTCGGTGTGGCCGGAGATCAGACCAGTGTTGTCGGTCAGGCGCAGGATCGGCTCGTTCTGGCCGCTGGCTGGATCGACGCCGCCCTGATAGCGCACAGCCATGTACATCACCGCGCGGGCCAGGTCGCCCTTCTCGTGCCCCCACACTTCGTAGCCAGAGCTTGTCGACCAGTTCGAATTTCCGGGATATACACCGCTGCCACCGCCGAAACCGGCGTTCACTTCGGTTACGGCTTCCGCACAGCTGCCCGGAGACGCGCAGGTCTTGTATGGGCTATTGCTGCGGGTCGAGTTATAGCCGGTGTCGCTCAAGTGAAGCATGTGGGTGTCGGTGTACGGTGCGCTAGGCATGCCGAGATTGCCGGTTTGCCCTGGAAAGCCCAATGAGTTCGGCCAGGTGTGTTCGCGGTTGTAGGTATTTACGGTAACGGTTCCGGAAGCACGGTCAGTCACCGCGTTGTAAAGGCGATTGCGATAGACGTCGAGAACCTTGTTCGGATCGCTTGGACTCGCGTCGGCGATTTCGAGAATTTTCCAGGTATCGGTGGCTCCGCTATTGCTATACGGGTAAGCGGTATGGCCACGGATTTTCACGTGCAGGGTACACATCAGACGCTCAGGCGTGCTGGTGTCGACGCCGTTGTAATAGGCCCCGACCGGAACAACCGTGAACACAGTGAAGGTGCTGGTCGGGTTACTGGCCAGTGCGATGTTGTTGCCATTGCGCACAGCGCTGCCCGTAATTGTGAACACGCAACTCGCGCCACCGGGCAATACCATTGAAGGGGTCAACGTACGGTTTGCGCCCGTGCCGGATTCACCCAGCGAGATCGCCGTGGAATTGCACGCCAATGCAAACGCGCCGCTCGTCGTCGTCACGGCTTCGTTGAACACCACGCGGATGTCGGCAGCTGTCGGCACGTTGTTCGCGCCGTCGGCGGGCGTGATCGAGACGACGGTTGGCGGTGCGTTCGGATCAACCGTCGAGAACATAACGACCTTGTCGGCCGCCATCGGATCGGGCGTGCCGTCCAAGTCGGTGACCGCGCTGGCGAGTACGGTGAACGTGCAGTTCTCGGCTGCGGAAAAACCCGGTGAAGGCGTCAGCACGTAGCTGCTCGGACCACCGCTGACCGTGCCGGTATGGCTGCCAGAAACGGAACAGCTCAGCGTGAACCATGTGCTGGCCAGCGTGACCGGTTCGCTGAAGTTGACGCTGATCGTCGATGCGAGCGCCACGTTGGTCGCGCCATTACTTGGAGTGGTGCTGGTCACGGTCGGCGGCACGTCGACGGGCGGGCCACCGGCGGATGCGAAGCTGATGTCGTCGATGGCGAGGCCGTCGTCGGAGCCACTGACGTTGAGATCGACCCAACGAACCCAGAGCGTGGCGCTCGGCGCCACGTTCAAGCCCGAGATTGAGCCGGACACCAGTGCGCGATTGGCAGCCAGGTTACCGTCGATGGCACCTATGGCAGCCATGGTGTTGGGCGTGGAAAGATCGAGACTATTGATGTCGACCCAGGTCGCAGCGGCGTCGCCGATGCTGGTCGCGTTCAAGCTGTACTGCGCATCCAGGCGGTCCGAGCGCCCGCTCGCGCCAAGACGCCACTCCTCTCCCGTAAAGCTGACCGCGATTTCCGTCAGTGCAGCGCCCGTATCATTGCGTAGCTGTGCACCAATGATAGGTGCCACGGAGCTCGATAGCAGAGTGCCCAATGCACGTTCGCTGTTGCCAGTCGCGCCGTAGCTGTAAGTGTTGCCGTTATTGAGCGCGCCGGTGTCGGCCAGGTATGTCGTGTTGGCGCCTGTGCCGGTCTCAAGCAGATACCAGCCATCGGGAAGCGTTGCCGACGTGCCCGTGCTGGCGAGAGTGTCGAAGTTCTGCACGGTAGGTGTCGCCGTGATCGATACGAACTGCGCGAAAGCGGGGGACGCAGCGACCGCTGCTACCAACAACAATGATGCGCTCAAAGCGCGAGGGAGGATCCGCATGGACAAAGCCTTAAGTGATGCGCCATGCAATCCATGCCGCGCGTTCGGGACGCGAAGTTTAGCCCAGCCGGTGTGACGGTTTGTAGTTAACGTGCCTTCCTCGTTGGCTTGCTGACCTTGCAATCGACTCGCGCGTCCGATTGCGCGGAATTCCCCACAACCTCGTCATTCCTGCGAAGGCAGGAATCCATTCTGATTCTGCTTTTCACTCAGTGGCTTGACGAAGATCAAAATGGATTCCTGCCTTCGCAGGAATGACGACGTGTGGGAGTCGCCCGCCCGACGGGGTCGAGAAACGCTCCTCAACCCTTGAATCCAACCGTCGCGGCTCCACATGTTGGTCACGTCACCAGCTCTTCCCGCAGGCATTGGCATGCGGGTAAACTTGGCACTCAGTTGGGTCGAGTGCTAGCAATTCGACCCGATCCCATATTTATCAACCAGTTAAAGGAGTCACCATGGCACTGCGTCCCCTCCATGATCGCGTGATCATCAAGCGTCTGGAAGAAGAAAAGATGTCCGCCGGCGGAATCGTGATCCCCGATTCTGCTGCCGAAAAGCCCATCCGCGGCGAAGTTATCGCTGCCGGCACCGGCAAGATCCTCGAAGACGGCAAGGTCCGCCCGATCGCGGTGAAGGCCGGCGACAAGGTGTTGTTCGGCAAGTATTCCGGCACCGAAGTGAAGATCGACGGCGAAGACCTGTTGGTCATGCGCGAAGAAGATCTGCTCGCCGTCATCGAGTAATCGCCGCTGATCGATTAGGCCTTGGCGACCCGCGCAAAGCCCGATCGATCGCAGTCAAGAAAATCACGGCGCAGCCGCCAGCGCGACCGGGCAATCCGACCCGCGCAGCCGGCCACGCCGATCATCAACGCAAACCCATCAGGAACTGAAATGGCAGCTAAAGATATTCGCTTCTCCGAAGATGCACGCGCCCGCATGTTGCGCGGCGTCAACACCCTGGCCAATGCCGTCAAGGCAACGCTGGGGCCGAAGGGCCGCAACGTCGTCCTCGAAAAGAGCTACGGCGCACCGACCATCACCAAGGACGGCGTCTCCGTCGCCAAGGAAATCGAGCTTGCCGACAAGTTCGAGAACATGGGCGCGCAGATGGTCAAGGAAGTCGCTTCCAAGACATCCGACGTCGCTGGCGACGGCACCACCACCGCTACCGTTCTCGCCCAGGCGATGATCCGCGAAGGCATGAAGGCAGTCGCTGCCGGCATGAACCCGATGGATCTGAAGCGCGGCATCGACAAGGCCGTGATTTCTGCCGTTGAAGAACTCAAGAACCTCTCCAAGCCCTCAGCTGATTCCAAGTCCATCGCACAGGTCGGCACCATCTCGGCCAACGGCGACAGCGACATTGGCGACCTCATCGCGCAGGCGATGGACAAGGTCGGCAAGGAAGGCGTCATCACTGTCGAAGAAGGCTCCGGCCTCGGTAACGAGCTCGACGTTGTTGAAGGCATGCAGTTCGATCGCGGCTACCTCAGCCCGTACTTCATCAACAACCAGCAGTCGCAGCAGGTTGATCTGGAAGACCCGTTCATTCTTCTTTATGACAAGAAGATCTCGAACGTGCGTGAGCTGTTGCCGATCCTCGAAGGCGTCGCCAAGGCTGGCAAGCCGCTGCTGATCGTCGCCGAAGAAGTGGAAGGCGAAGCGCTGGCCACCCTCGTGGTCAACACCATCCGTGGCATCGTCAAGGTCTGCGCCGTCAAGGCACCGGGCTTCGGCGACCGTCGCAAGGCGATGCTGGAAGACATGGCCATCCTCACCGGCGGCCAGGTAATTTCTGAAGAAGTCGGCTTGCAGCTTGAGAAGGCAACCCTGAAGGATCTGGGCCGCGCCAAGAAGATCGTCGTCTCCAAAGAAAACACCACCCTGATCGACGGTGCCGGCGAAGCCGCCAACATCCAGTCGCGCATCAAGCAGATCAAGGCGCAGATCGAAGAGACCTCGTCGGACTATGACAAGGAAAAGTTGCAGGAGCGTGTTGCCAAGCTCGCTGGCGGCGTCGCCGTCATCAAGGTCGGCGCTGCGACCGAAGTGGAAATGAAGGAAAAGAAGGCCCGCGTCGAAGACGCCCTGCACGCCACGCGCGCAGCGGTTGAAGAAGGCGTGGTCCCCGGCGGTGGCGTTGCGTTGATCCGCGCGCTGACCAAGATGGGCACGCTGAAGGGCGACAACGAAGACCAGAACCACGGCATCGTGATTGGCATGCGTGCGATGGAAGCGCCGCTGCGCGAGATCGTCGCCAACTGCGGTGAAGAGCCGTCAGTGGTCCTCAACAACGTCAAGGGCGGCACCGGCAACTACGGCTACAACGCGCAGACCGGTGAGTACGGCGACATGGTTGCCATGGGCATTCTGGATCCAACCAAGGTCACCCGCACCGCGTTGCAGAACGCCGCGTCGATCGCTGGCTTGATGATCACCACGGAAGCCATGGTCGCCGAAGCGCCGAAGAAGGAAGAAGCGCACAACCACGGTGGTGGCGGCGGCGGTGGAATGGGCGGCATGGGCGGTATGGACTTCTAGTCACCCATGCGATCGTTCTGATCGCAAGAGCAAGCGCCGCCATCCGTGGCCGCACTTCTCGGAAAAGCTGCTTAAAGCAACAAAAAACCCCGCAGCGATGCGGGGTTTTTCTTGGTCCGTGTTTTAGTGCGCACGCGTATGCTGTCCATCGCATCACAATCGCGCCGTGCTACAGCCCCGCCTCATCGAGTAGCAGCATCAAGTTGCGCTTGCGGCGCAGTTTTTCGCGAATCATTGCCACCGCTGGCTGCCATTGCTCGGCGGGAAGGTAGCGCGATGCCTTGGCCAGTCGTTCCGCCAATGGCTTGTAGTCCCTCGCATCGACGTCCAAGCCGTGCGCGCCGTGGTCCTCCAGCAGCGACTTCGCAAGCCGCAGGAAAAATTCGCCGGCGACCAATGGATGCGTGGTTTCAATGCGCTGCGCCAGTTTCTCCAGAACATGACGAAGAATCGTGGTGGTCTGGGCCAGCTTGATGGCCGGATCGACGTCGCCATCGTGGACCAGCAGGCAGACCCGGCGGCTGCACTCTTCCGGTTCCAACTTGGCAACGCAGTCGAGCGCCTTGCTGCGCCAATCCGGCCACTGATCGCCGGTCAGTTGCTTGAGCTGGTCCCAGTTTTTCTCGTCCGGCTGTGCCTGAAAGGCGTGCCAAGTGTGATCAACGGCATCTTCGTCAAGGCCGGCGCCGCGCAGGCATGCTGCCAGCGCGTGGCGCAGTTCGGCGTCGCGCGGGAAGCGCTTCACCGCTTGCTCGGCCCATTCCATCGCCTCGCGATCACGGCGGGCATCCTGCAAACTTTCCAGCACGCGCTGGTAGTCGCGCCCGTTCCACAGGTGGCGGCGCAACACGCGTTGCAGCAGGTCGAAATCGGTGCTGATCTTCGCGTAAGACTCGGCACGCCTGACCACACTGAAGTCTTCCTGCCAGCGGTCCGATTCCGCCGTAGCCGGCTTCAAGTCGGCGAAATCCGCTACCACCCGGCGGCCATAGTCGAGTTGGCCTTCCGCGCCCAGCGCCTCCCAATAATCACGTAGGCGGAAGAAGCCGAATCCATCGTCCTTCTGTAGTTGCAGGAAGGCCTTCGCGAAGCTTTTTCCAGGCGGCGCGAGCGTGCATGCGTGCGCGTGAAGCTCGATCACGGCGCCAACCTGGCTGCCGATGGCACCGGCTGAGTCATCGGCGCGCTCGATTACCTTTATCAAGCGTCCCAACACGTATTCGCAGAGGACGCGACCGTTGACCGGATCCGTCTCAACCACATTCTCCAGTTGTGCAACCACGGCATCCAGCGCCATCGCATAGGCAAGGCTACGCCGGTAGTCGAGGAACCCACCGGTGTTGAGCAACTTGCCTATGGCCGACTTCATTTGTGCTGGGTCGTTCGCGGCGCTGAACAGGCGCAGGCGTTTCTCCACCATCGGATCATCGTCGGCGAAAGCCAGCAACCAACCGGCCAGGCGTTCGACACTCTGGTCGCGCAGGAACGCGCCCAAGTCAATCGTCGGCTGCCTCTTGCGTCCCCGGGCAGGCTTCGCCGGTTTCGATTCCGCAGCGTCATCGCCAGAATCGTCGCCGCCGACAGAACGCCCCGCACCATCGCGAGCCGTGAGTACGGCGGCCACCAAGTGCTTGCAGAACGAATCGTCGTCGGCGGCTGGACACTCGCAGTTCCAATCCAGCATGTCGCCATTGAATTTTATCCACAGCGAATAGCGATGCGTTCCCTGGGCAAATCCCACGATCACCTTCGCGTCGCTCCGCTCCAGCGTCACGCGGTCGTCGCGGTGATAGCCAAGCCCGCGCTCGAACGCGCCTTTGCCGGCCAGTTGCAGCAATTGGTCGTCAGTCAGCATCCATGCCGCCGTATCGTTTTAATCGGCACGCTGCGTCGTACTTGACACACCAGACCACATTGTTTGCCCAGCCTCTTTCTGGCATCCCTCAGCTGATTGAAGGTGTGGGGTAATGACTTGCTCATGACAACTCCGGGTGATGCTTCGCCAACCAGGCGTTGACGTCGGCGAGCAACGCTGTGGCTGCGGCAACCGCCTCGCGCACATCACTGGGCTCAACGTCGTCACCGGTGTAATCAACCGCGTTGCGTTTGTGGCGGATGGTGTCCAGCACGCGCATGCGCGCCGGCTCGATGCCGATGCTGTGCACCAGGCTTTGCACCATGGTCATGTGGTGACCGCTTTCGCTCTTGCTGGTTCGGTAGCCGTTTGCGAACAGCGCCACCTGGGCCGCCTCCATGATCGCGGTGTAGGCCAGCACGAGTCGGCTTGCGTCTGCGTTGGATGTGTTGCCGGCGTCTTTCAGGCTGCGCGCCGCGCCATTGAGTAGCTTGCCGACTTCCTCGCGCGTGGGCGCGTGTGGCTGCAATTTGCCGATCTTCACGAGGTTTTCAAGCGTCATTGGTTTCCCCGAACAGGCTGATCCGTGGACCGTCCATCACGCGCGCAACGAAACCCGGATCTTTCACACGCACTTGAAATTCCTTGGTCGTCATGACGACTGGATTCACCTCGCGGCCAAGACGTTCGTGCACGGGATAGACGGCCTCAACCACTTCGGAAAATGTCGCGTCGCCGACGACCATCAAGTCCACATCGCTGCGTGAGCCGGCTTCGCCACGCGCGAGCGAGCCAAACACGAAAGCCCGTTCGATGTTCGGCGCGAGCGGTTCGAGAGCATCACGCAGAACGTCGGCCAGGCCCGCCGTCTTGAGTACGATCCCCTGTAGTTCCGCAAAGATCGGGCTGCCCTGGCTGGCTTGATAGAGGCGCTGGTTGCCGCTGCGGCTGGCGATGACCAGTCCCGCCTGCTCAAATCGGCGCAGGGCGCGATGTGCGTTGCCCGCGTCCACCCCGGTGAGGCGCGCGATTTCGCGAACGTGGAAGCTCTCGTCAGACCGCATAAAGAGCAGGCCGAGCAGTCGGCGGTGATCGGCGCCAAACAGGACTTTGGCAGGATCCAGCTTGCGGTGATGATTCGTTGTCATAGTGACAACAATTGTTGTGGTTGTGACAACGGTTTGCAAGTGCTGTCATGCTCGATCATCTCGAACGCTCGCGGCTCTCGCTACACGGATTGTGTACGCATTAGCTACCAAATTCCATCTTACACAATGTAAGTTATTGAATTTTATTGCATTGTGGTTGATATAGTTCGACGTGGTCGGCGTCCGAACGCAATCGCCATCCAGCGCCGCGAAGGTCATGGCACAAGACGCCACACGGTGGCTCGGGTGTTGCGCTCAGCCACGATCCGTCCATCGCGGCGCATTCGCGGCAGCAGGTTGCTGACCTTGTCGTGCCTCTGGCGTTCGCCGAAAACATCCGACAACTTGTCCTTAACTAGACGGGCGATGTTCGGACGCTGTGCCGTCTCGTTGGCATCAAGATCCCGTTTCAAACAACATCGAAAACCCCGCAGCCATGCGGGTTTGTCCGTGGATCAACTCATTGTCGGAGGAACACGGCCACCCCCCCCGATAGAAAGCCAAGCCATCGCGCCCCTCAACTTGTTGCTGACATACTTCAGCGTCGGATGCATCGATCATTCAATTCAAGGCAAATCATGCACGTCAGGGAAAGCGCGGTCGAACAGGAACTGGTTACCAAGCTGGGTGAGCTCAAGTACACCTTGCGTCCGGACATCTGCGATCGCGCCTCGCTGGAACGCAACTTTGTCGAGAAATTCGAGTCACTCAACCGCGTCTATCTCACGCCCGGCGAGTCGCAGCGCCTGCTCGATGAAATCGTCACCGCAGACGTGTTCGCTGCTGCACAGCGGCTGCGCGAAACCTCCACCTTCACCCGCGACGATGGCACGCCGCTGCACTACACGCTGGTCAACACGCGCGATTGGTGCAAGAACACGTTCGAAGTGGTCAGCCAGTTGCGTATCAACAGCGACAACAGCCATCACCGCTATGACGTGATCCTGCTGATCAACGCCATGCCGGTCACGCAGATCGAGTTAAAAACGCTCGGCATCAGCCCGCGCCGCGCCATGCAGCAGATCGTCGACTACAAGGCCGATCCCGGCAACGGCTACACGCGCACGCTGCTCTGTTTCATCCAGTTGTTCATCGTCAGCAACCGCACCGATACCTACTACTTCGCCAACAACAACGCGCGACATTTCAGCTTCAGCGCTGACGAGCAGTTCCTGCCGGTCTACCAATTCGCCGACGAGGCCAACACCAAGATCACCCATCTCGATGCTTTCGCCGACGCCTTCCTGGCCAAGTGCACGCTGGGCCACATGCTCAGCCGCTATATGGTGCTGGTGCAGAGCGAGCAGAAGCTGATGATGATGCGGCCGTACCAGATCTATGCGGTCAAGGCGATTGTCGACTGTATCGAGAAGAACGGCGGCAACGGCTACATCTGGCACACCACCGGCAGCGGCAAGACGCTCACCTCGTTCAAGGCATCCACCTTGCTCAAGGACAACCCCGACATCGAGAAATGCCTGTTCGTGGTCGACCGCAAGGATCTGGATCGGCAAACCCGCGAGGAATTCAACCGCTTCCAGGAAGGCTGCGTCGAGGAAAACACCAACACGGAAACCTTGGTGCGCCGGTTGCTATCCGACGACCGCGCCGACAAGGTCATCGTCACCACCATCCAGAAGCTGGGCCTGGCGCTGGATGCCAGCAGCAACCGCAACTACACGCAGCGGCTGCAACCGCTGCGCGACAAGCGCATGGTTTTCATCTTCGACGAATGCCATCGCTCGCAGTTCGGCGACAACCATCAAGCGATCAAGGAATTCTTCCCACGCGCGCAGATGTTCGGTTTCACCGGCACGCCTATCTTCAACGAGAACGCTTCAAGCGTGCAGCGCGAAGGTGAGCACGCGCGCGTGCGCACCACGCTCGACCTGTTCCAGCGCGAGCTGCACGCCTACACCATCACCCACGCCATCGACGATCGCAACGTGCTGAAGTTTCACGTTGACTACTACAAGCCCGAAGGCGAGCGCCCACCGCAGGCTGGCGAAGCCCTGCCCAAGCTGAAGGTGATCGAGGTCATCCTCGACAAACACGACGCAGCCACCGCACAGCGACGCTTCAACGCCGTGTTCGCCACCGCGTCCATCAACGATGCCATCGAGTACTACAACCTGTTCCGCGACATCCAGGCCGAGCGTAAAGCGCACGACCCGGACTACCGCCCGCTGAAAATCGCCTGCGTGTTTTCGCCACCCGCGCAGTCGATAGCCGCCGAAGGTGGCGACGACGCTGCAAGAAACGCCGCCGACGTGCGCCAGTTGCAGGAAGACCTTCCGCAGGAGCAGGCCGACAACCGCGACGACCCGGAAGGCAAGTACGCCGCGCTGAAGCAGATCATTGCCGGCTACAACGCGCGCTACGCCAGCAATTTCCGCATCGCCGAGTTCGACGCCTACTACAAGGACGTGCAGCAACGCATCAAGCAGCAGCAGATTCCTGACGCCGACCTGCCCCGCAAGGGCGCGGAAAAAATCGACATCACGCTCGTGGTCGACATGCTGCTGACTGGCTTCGACTCCAAATTCCTCAACACGCTGTATGTCGACAAGAACCTGAAGTACCACGGCCTGATCCAGGCGTTCTCGCGCACCAACCGCGTGCTGAACGATTCCAAGCCCTACGGCAACATCCTGGATTTCCGTCAGCAGCAAAAACCGGTCGACGAAGCCATCAAGCTGTTCTCTGGCGCGAGCAGCAAAACGCCTGCCCGCATCTGGCTGGTCGACCCCGCGCCCGAGGTGATTGAACAACTCGAAGGCGCCATGAAGAAGCTCGACACCTTCATGCAATCGCAGGGCCTGGCCAACCGGCCCGAACAGGTCGCCAACCTGCGTGGCGACGCCGCGCGCAGCCAGTTCGTCACCCTGTTCAAGGAAGTGCAGCGGCTGAAGACCCAGCTCGATCAGTACACCGATCTTGAAACCGATCAGCGTGCGCAGGTCGACAAGCTGGTCGAACCCGACGACCTGCGCGCCTGGCGTGGCAGCTATCTGGAAACCGCGCAACGCCTGAAAAGCCAGCAGCAGACCCAGGGCGGCAGCGCACCGCCGGAAGTGCAGAACCTCGACTTCGAGTTCGTGCTGTTCGCATCCAACCTGATCGACTACGACTACATCATGGCGCTGGTCGCGCGCGAAAGTGGCAAGCCGCTGGCCGAGCGCAGCATGACCCGCGAGCAATTGATCGGCCTGATCCAGTCCGATGCCAAGTTCATGGACGAGCGCGACGTAATCGCCGACTACATACGCAGCCTGCCCACCGACCGCGCACTCGACGAAACAGAAATTCGCAAAGGCTACGAAGCGTTCAAGGCCACTCGCCGCGCCGACGAAATCAACGCCATCGCGCAAGCACATCAACTCGATGCCATTGCCTTCAAGGCCTTCGTCGACAACGTCCTGCGTCGGCGCGTCTTCGACGGCGAAGCGCTCAGCGCGCTGATGGAACCGCTGGGTCTGGGCTGGAAAGACCGCACCCGCCGGGAGTTGGCGTTGGTGGAAGATTTGACGCCCGTGCTGGAACGGTTGGCGAAGGGGCGCGCGATTGCGGGATTGAGTGCTTATGCGCAGTAAGCAAGCTGACGGGATTCCGAACGCAAAGCAGACTCACGGAGCAGCGCCAAAGCTACGGTTCCCGGAGTTTGACGGCGGGTGGGCATCGTCGCTCGTGTCGGAGCTTTACTCTTTCAAAGGTAACAACTCGCTTTCGCGAGAGAAGTTGAACTACGAGAGCGGCCCCGTCAGGAACATCCACTACGGCGATATCCATACAAAGTTTTCGCCGCGCTTTCGTGTAAGCGAAGAAGTCGTTCCCTACGTGAACGAAGGTGAGTCACATTCGTCAATCAGACCGGACAACTATTGCGTAGCTGGCGATATGGTGTTCGCGGATGCCTCCGAAGACACGAACGACATTGGCAAGGCGATCGAAATCGTTGACGCAGGTGATGTGCCACTGGTTTCGGGGCTGCATACCATTCTTGCGAAGCCAATCGAAGCTAGTTTCGCCACAGGCTTTGGCGCCTATTTGTTCTCATCCGAAGGTGTCAGACGACAGATCCAACGTGAGGGCCAAGGTGCGAAAGTGCTAGGGATTTCTACGGGTCGCCTCGGCACTGTGCAGTTGCGGTACCCACGAGAAGTCTGTGAACAACAAAAAATCAGCGACTGCCTGTCCTCCCTCGATACCGTCATCGGCGCAGAAGCCCGCAAGCTAGACGCGCTCAAGGCCCACAAGCAGAGCCTGATGCAGCAACTGTTCCCCACCGATGGCAAGCGCATGCCGCGACTGCGCTTTCCAGGCTTCGATGGCGAGTGGGAGCTTTGCAGCGTTGGAGACATCATGCAGGTGGGGTCATCAAAGCGTGTGCATGAGTCTGACTGGGCTGCGAGTGGAGTGCCGTTCTATCGTGCGCGTGAGATCGTCGCACTTGCCGAAGGCTTCCAGATTGCGCCGCTTTTCATCGAAGAAACCCTATACGCGAAGAATGCATCGCTAACTGGGGAGGTGAGACCAGGCCACCTCTTGGTCACTGGCGTCGGATCAATTGGAGTGCCGTACCTTGTGAGAGCGGGCGACCGGTTCTATTTCAAGGACGGCAACATAATTTGGCTAAAGAATGATGAGACCATATTGCTGGGATCATTCCTTCATCGTGCTTACCTAACTCCGAGCGTTCAAGGTCAGATCACCATGATGGCGGGAGTGGGTACCGTTGGGACCTACACAATCGATAGTGCAAAGAAGACGGAGATTCGCTTTCCTTCGGCGAAAGAAGAACAGCAAACGATTAGCAACTGCTTGTCATCCCTGGATGATCTGGCCGCCGCGCAATCCAACAAGATCGCCGCCCTTCAGCAACACAAGTCGGGCTTGATGCAGGGTCTGTTCTCGGCGTTGGACGCCTGACGTGCTGATCCTCTACACCAGCGAAGACGGACGTAGCCAGATTCAGCTTCGTGCCGAGCATCAAACCGTCTGGCTGAGCCAGCTTGAGATGGCCGAGCTGTTCGACGCCACCAAGCAGAATATTTCGCTGCATCTGAAAAACGTCTTTGAAGACAGCGAGTTGCGCGAGGATTCAGTTGTCAAGGAATCCTTGACAACTGAAACCGGCGCTGCGGCGATCTTCATGTTTCGGGAGGTGCGCAGGTGAACAAGCGAGTCATCATCATTGCAGGTCCGAACGGCGCAGGAAAAACCACGTTCGCTCGTTCTTTCTTGCCGGAGGAAGCGCAGTGTCCGCGCTTTATCAATGCGGACCTGATCGCCGCAGGGCTATCGCCATTCGCACCGGAATCCGCTGCCATCAGGGCCGGCCGGCTGATGCTGACGGAGATCACGGCTTGCGTGCATCGCGGCGAGAACTTCGCGTTCGAAACGACCCTGTCCGGGCTCAGCTACCGCCAACACATTGACCGCTGGCGATCTCTGGACTATCACGTCAGCCTGTACTTTCTGGCAGTGTCGAATGTCGAAATCGCCATCAGCCGTGTAGCCGAGCGAGTCAGGCAAGGCGGCCATCACATTCCAGAAGCCGTGATCCGTCGACGGTTTGCTGCTGGCCTGCATAACTTCAATCACCACTACCGCGCTCGCGTGAATACGTGGGCGATGTATGACAATTCCGGTCCGGAACCGGTACTTCTGGAATGCGAAGAAAACACATGAAAATCCAAGATCTGTCCAAGGCGAAAAGCCCCGAGTTGCGTGCGTCGATGACGGCGTTGAAGCGTGCTGGCGCGTTGGCGCGCAAAACCGCCATCCAGACCAACACTCATTTGGTGATCGTAAAAGATGGAGAGCTGGTCAGGATTTCGGCAGACCAATTGCGCCGTGAAGCGCAGATCGAAAAAACCAGATGACCCAAGACGAACGACACCAGCTCGGCAAAACCCTGTGGGCCATTGCCGACACCTTGCGCGGCAACATGGACGCGGACGACTTTCGCGACTACATGCTGGCCTTCCTGTTCTTGCGCTATCTGTCCGACAACTACGAGGCCGCAGCCCGAAAGGAGTTGGGCAAGGACTATCCAAAGGAGATTGACGGGTCCGTCGCGACGCCGCTGCAAGCTTGGTACGAAAGCAACGCGGGCGATGTCATCGAGTTCGAGAAGCAGATGCGCCGCAAGGTGCATTACGTGATCGAACCGCAGTACCTGTGGGCGAACATCGCGGAAATGGCACGCGTGCAGGATGAAGACTTGCTGCGCACGCTGACCTACGGCTTCAAGTACATCGAAGAAGAATCGTTCGAGAGCACCTTCCAGGGCTTGTTCTCGGAGATCAACCTGACCTCCGAGAAGCTCGGCAAGACTTATACGCAGCGCAATGGCCAGTTGGTCAAGATCGTCAGCGAAATCGCGAAGGGGTTGGCGAAGTTTTCCGCGAACAGCGACGCGTTGGGAGATGCCTACGAATACCTGATCGGCCAGTTCGCGGCCGGCAGTGGCAAGAAAGCGGGTGAGTTCTACACGCCGCAGCAGGTGTCGGACATCCTTTCCGGCATCGTCGCGCTGGACGGGCAAAACCCGGCCGCCGGACCGCGTGCGCACATGGACCAGGTGCTGGATTTTGCCTGCGGATCGGGTTCGCTGATGCTCAACGTGCGCAAACGCGTGGGGCCGCACGCCATCGGCAAGCTGGTGGGGCAGGAGAAGAACATCACCACCTACAACCTGGCGCGCATGAACATGCTGCTGCACGGGATGAAGGATTCGGAATTCGAGATTTTCCATGGCGATACCTTGCTCAACCAATGGGATTGGCTGCGCGAATCCAACCCGGCACGCATGCCGCGCTTCGATGCCATCGTCGCCAACCCGCCTTTCAGCTATCGCTGGGAGCCGAACGAGGCGATGGGCGACGACATGCGTTTTCGCAGCCACGGCCTTGCGCCCAAATCAGCCGCGGATTTCGCCTTCCTGCTGCACGGCTTCCACTACCTGAAAGACGATGGCGTGATGGCCATCATCCTTCCGCACGGCGTGTTGTTCCGTGGCGGCGCCGAGTCGCGGATCCGCACCAAGCTGCTCAAGGATGGGCATGTCGACACCGTGATCGGCCTGCCAGCCAACCTGTTCTATTCCACCGGCATTCCGGTCTGCATCCTGGTGTTGAAGCGCTGCAAGCAACCCAACGACGTGTTGGTCATCAACGCCGCCGAACATTTCGAGAAAGGCAAACGCCAAAACCGTTTGCTGCCCGAGCACATCGACAAGATCATCGACACGTATCGCGAGCGCAAAGAAGAATCTCGCTATTCGCGCCGCGTCGAAATGGCGGAGATCGAGCAGAACGATTTCAACCTCAATATCTCGCGCTACGTCAGCACGGCAGTAGCGGAAGAAGAAATCGACCTGAAGGATGTTCACGCCGATCTGCTGAAGATCGACAAGGAAATCGTCGACGCGAAGAACCGCCACAACGAATTCCTCAAGGAACTTGGGCTGCCACTGTTGCCTTGAGCGCCGCCCGCCAACGCGAGGTTGATCGACGAAATCTGCGATGGAAAGCGTGAGCGTCGCGCTGCCTCAAAGGTTGGTGGGAGCCACGAATGTCAATCCCGACGATGCGGAATTTTTCTTTTGAGTACTGCCATCGAAGTGCCAACATGATCGCGAGCGCTTCGCCAACAGCTACCATCGCCGTTCGCTAACAACGAGCTGAAGTATGGCGAACAACACCAGCGATCGAGGCAGTCGCAACGGCGCACCCGAGCGACCGGGCTGGACGGTGCGCGAAACAACGAAACAGCAAACGTTGCGCGAGAGATTCGGCGCGTTGCGCAACCTGCCGCCGTTCTTCGCGCTGATCTGGAAAACCAGCCGGTCGCTGACCATCGCCAGCCTGTCGATTCGTATTGTTCGCGCGGTGTTGCCGGTGATCGCGCTGTATGTCGGCAAATTGATCATCGACGCCGTCATCACGGTGACGAACGTCGCTCCGCACCCAACGACATGGCAGGACTGGCTCGCCAGCGATCTGATGCATCCGCTGTGGTGGTTGCTGGGGTTGGAGCTGGCGCTGGCCGTGCTGTCGGACCTGCTTGGTCGCGTCGTATCGCTCACCGACAGCTTGCTCGGAGAGCTCTACAACAACGCGACCAGCATTCGCTTGATGGAGCACGCCGCAATGCTCGATCTCGAAGATTTCGAGGACGCGGAACTCCAGGACAAACTCGATCGCGCGCGCCGCCAGAGCATGGGACGCATGTCGCTGATGGGTCAGATTTTCGGTCAGGCGCAGGACACGCTGACGATCATTGCGTTCGCGGCTGGATTGATCGCCTATGCGCCATGGCTGATCGTATTGCTGGCAATTGCCGTGATTCCTTCGTTCGTGGGCGAGGCGCATTTCAACGCGAAGAGCTACTCGCTGAATTTCTCGTACACGCCCGAGCGTCGCGAGCTGGACTATCTGCGCCAGATCGGTGCCAGTACCGAGACCGCGAAAGAGGTCAAGATTTTCAGCCTGCACGGGTTTTTGATTGATCGATACCGCGTTCTCGCCGAAGCCATGTTCAAATCGAATCGAGCGCTGGCGACGCGCCGTGCCGGCTGGGGCGCGCTGTTCACCACCATCGGTACGCTGGGCTACTACCTGGCCTATGCGTATCTGGTGATCAGTACGGTGCGCGGTCGCTTCACCATCGGCGATCTCGTGTTCCTGTCAGGATCATTCCTGCGCCTGCGCAGTCTGCTCGAATCGTTGCTGGTCGGCTTCTCGCAGATCGCCGGGCAGGCTTTGTATCTTGATGACTTGTTCTCGTTCTTCGAGGTGCAGCCCGAAATCGTTTCGCCGGACAACCCGCGACCGTTTCCGCAACCGATTGCGCAGGGCTTCGTGTTCGAAGATGTCGGCTTCCGCTATCCCGGTGCCGAACGCTGGGCCGTGCGACATCTGGATTTCACGTTGAGCGCCGGCGAAGTGATTGCGTTGGTCGGTGAAAACGGTGCCGGCAAAACCACTGTAGTGAAGTTGCTGGCGCGTCTGTACGACCCGGACGAAGGCCGCATCCTGCTCGATGGCCACGACCTGCGCGACTACGACCTCGACGAGTTGCGTGCACGGATCGGCGTGATCTTCCAGGATTTCGTGCGCTATTACATGACCGCTTCGGAAAACATCGCGGTGGGTCGAATCGATGCACGTGAGGATGAGCAGCGCATCGAACGATCAGCTCGACAATCACTCGCCGATGAAGTCATCGAAAAATTGCCATTGGGCTACCAGCAAATGATCGGCAAGCGCTTCAGCAAGGGCATCGATCTGTCTGGTGGCGAGTGGCAGAAGATCGCCATCGCGCGCGCCTACATGCGCGACGCAGAAGTGCTGATTCTTGATGAGCCGACCGCCGCGCTCGATGCACGATCGGAATTCGAAGTGTTCCAACGCTTTCGGGAACTGAGCACCGCGCGCACGGCGGTGCTGATCTCGCATCGCTTTTCAACGGTGCGGATGGCTGATCGCATTTTGGTGCTGGCCGATGGCCGGGTTGAACAATCCGGCAGCCACGAAGAATTGCTGGCGATGGGCGGCCGTTACGCTGAATTGTTCGAGCTGCAGGCGGCCGGGTATCGGTGAAAGTTTGATCGGTGAGAAGTCGATGCCGACTCTCGCACCAACTTATCTCCTCGTCATCCCCGCGTCTTTCAACAGCCGAACGGCTGATCACGCGGGGACCCATTTTGAACTTCGTCAAGTACGTACGGAAACAAGAAAATCAAAATGGGTTCCCGCCTACGCGGGAATGACGAGGATGGATGTTTGCGGCTCCCGCTACTTCTCTGGCGTCATGAAACCCGGTTTCCCCATCTGCTCAGGCTTCTGCACCACGCGCTTGAAGCGACTGGTGTCGTATCCAATCGCATCGAAGCGAGCCAACAAATCGGAGTAAGTCTTGTCGTCCATGGTGTCTTCGCGCGACATGATCCAGCCCCATTTCTTGTCTTCCTTGCCGAGCAAGGTGTAGCGATATTCCGGGTCGACATACAAGGTCAGCTGGCTGACTGTGATCGGCCAGAACAATTTCACGCGCCAATGCGCATTGCCTGTGTCGGGCACGACGGTGTCGATGAATTGATGGTGGGTGACCTCCGTTTCGAACGAATTCTTGTGACCGTAGAAGTTGTCTTCGATCTTGCCATCGGGACGCAGTTTCCACAGCGACTGGTTGCCGACGTAGCCTTTCTCGCCGAACCACGGAATCTCGGCGATCACGTACCACTTGCCCATGTAGCGCGGCAGATCGTCGATTTTCGCGAGTTTCACAGGAACATCAGCGCGCGGGTTGGGGTTCTTCGGCGTGCTGGCACAGGCGGCGAGCAGGCCGAATGAGGTCAGTAATATAAGGGGTTTCCAGAGTTTCATCGATGGGTTCCGGCTCACCCCGGCGGGATGCGAACCACGCAGACTGCCGCAGCACTGCTGAGCGCGGCATTTACGGGTCATGCGAAACTTGAGTATGTCCGTCGTCCTGATCCAGACCAGTTGCCCCGATGCGGCCAGCGCCGAACGCATTGCAAACACCTTGGTGGATGAAGGTTTGGCGGCCTGCGTCAGCCGAATTCCCGGCGTGGTTTCCACCTATCGTTGGCAAGGAAAATTGCAGATTGACGGTGAAGAACTGCTGTTGATCAAGACGCTGATTCATCACAAGGACGCTGTGTTTGCCCGCGTGATAGAGCTGCATCCCTATGAACTGCCCGAGCTCATCGTGGTCGAAGCTACCGCCGTGCATGGGCCGTATCTGGACTGGATCGCCGCATCCGTGGCCCCATCCTGATCTCATCGCATGTTTCATCGCTGCCAACCCGCCTGATCTTCGGAGTTTTGTGTGATTCGTTTTTTGCTCGCCCTCTTATTACTGCCATCGCTCACCCACGCGCAGGGCGGTTTGCTGCCGGTTGAAGACGCGTATCGGCTGAAATACGAATTGGTCGAGCCGGGCAAAGTGGCGCTGCATTGGCAGATCGCGAAGGACTACTACCTCTACAAGGGCCGCATCAAGCTCAAGACAGACCAGGCCGGCTTGAACCTGGGTGCCATTGAGCTTCCCGCAGGCAAGGCCAAGCACGACGAGTTTTTTGGCGATGTCGAGATCTATCACGACACGGTTAACGCGATCTTGTCGTACACCCTCGACGATCCCGCTACCGACGAGATCCGTTTCGTCGTCACCGTGCAGGGTTGCCACGAAGTCGATCCGCTCATCTGCTATCCGCCGCATCCGATGACCGTGACGCTCGATGGAGCGGCGCTCGCGCCAGCTACGCCATCACCAGGATTGCCCGGAACCAGCGCACCAGCATTCAATCTCGGTGGTTCCTCACCGCTCGCGGGTGGAATGGATGAGCCCGCGTTACCAGCGGAACAGGCATTCCGATTTGAAGCGATCGCAACCAGTCCCACCGAAGTGCTCGCGCGCTGGACGATGCCGAAGGGCTATTACCTGTATCGCGACAAGACCGTTCTGACTGCTGGCGACGGCAGCGATGTCGACCTCGGCCAGCCAACCTGGCCCGTCGGTATCGATCACGTCGATGAGCATTTCGGTAACGTCGTCGTTTACTTCGACCAAGTCGAATTGCCACTGCCAGTGCGCCGCGCAAACGGTGCCGCGCAATCGATGCCGCTGATTGCCGAGTTTCAGGGCTGCAAGGAAAACGGTATCTGCTATCCGGTGATGCAGCGCACGGTGGATGTCGATATGCCCGCCGCGACGACGGATCAACTTGCGATTGCCGCCGCCAGCTTCGTGCCGATGTCTGCGCAGGTCGCGCCAGCCGTGGCCACATCGGAATCGACGACGACCGCAGCCGACAATGCACTGCGCTCAACCGCGCCAACCCCGAGCAAACTCGGGTTACTCGGTGCCTTGCTTGCTGCCGTGCTCGGCGGCTTGGTCTTGAACTTGATGCCGTGCGTGTTGCCGGTGTTGTCCTTCAAATTGATTGGCCTCGCCGAGAGCGGTCATAGTCTGAAGAAAGCGCGCAGCCATGCGCTGTGGTATTCGGCCGGCGTGCTTTCATCGTTTGCGGCGATTGGCCTGCTGGTGATCGGCTTGCGCAGCGCTGGACAAGCGCTCGGTTGGGGCTTTCAGTTGCAGCAACCGATATTCGTCGCGCTGCTGGTTTACCTGATGCTCGCGGTTGGCTTGAGTTTGTCTGGCCTGTTTCAGGTCGGTGGCAGTTTGGCGGGAGTCGGCCAAGGGCTTGCCAGTCGCACTGGACCTGCCGGCGATTTCTTCACCGGCGTGCTTGCTTGCGTGGTCGCCAGCCCATGCACCGCACCGTTCATGGGCGGCGCACTCGCCTATGCGTTTGCCGCATCGCCGATCGTCGCGTTGCTGGTGTTCCTCGCGCTCGGTTTGGGTTTGGCGCTGCCCTTTCTTTTGATTGGTTTTGTGCCCGCACTGGCGAACCGCTTGCCCAAGCCCGGCGCGTGGATGGACACGTTCAAGCAGGTGCTCGCGTTCCCGATGTATCTGACTGCGGTCTGGCTGGTCTGGGTGCTCGGCCAGCAACGCGGCATTGACGCGGTCGGGCTGGTCCTGATCGGCGCCGTCATATTGGCGCTCGCGCTGTGGTGGTATGGACGTGGCCGCGAACGTGGCTTTGCTGGCCACGCCCTGACCGCGCTGTTGCTGATCGCTGCCTTGGCACCACTCGCCTACATCAACCGCCTTTCCGCACCGACCGCAATGGTCGCATCCGACAGCGTCGCCTACAGCCGCGCGGAACTCGACGGCTTGCTCAAGGACGGCCGCACCGTGTTCGTCAACATGACGGCCGACTGGTGCACCACCTGCAAACTCAACGAACGCACCGTGCTTGGCACCGACCATTTCCGCGAACGCTTGAAGCAAACCAACGCCGTTTACATGAAAGGCGACTGGACGAATGTCGACCCCGAGGTCACGGCATTCCTCGAACAACACCAAGCGGTTGGCGTGCCGCTCTACGTCGTGTTCAAGGGCAAGGACGATCCCGGCCAGGTGCTGCCGACGCTGTTGACCCAAGCCATTGTCGACGCCGCACTGCCGGTGCCGTGAGCATCTTTACCCGACAAAACGTGTTGATCGTCGCGCTTGCGCTGGTGAGCGCCGGTGTGGGGCTCGTCGCCAGCCGCTGGATGCAGCCAATGCCACGCAATGTGGCCGTCGAAAAAGACGTGGTGTCCTTGAATGTGGGTGATCGTCGCGACGATGCCAGCCTGCCGAATCGCGATGGCAACCCAACATCGCTCGCGCAATGGGACGGCAAATTGGTCTTGATCAACTTCTGGGCAAGCTGGTGCGGACCGTGCCGCGAAGAGATGCCTCTGCTCGACACCATCCGCAATCGCCACGCAGCGAAAGGTCTGGAAGTCGTCGGTGTCGCGAGCGAAGACGCTACCGCCGCGAAGGGGTTTCTTGCCCAATTTCCGGTGAGCTACCCCATCTTGATTAACGATCCCGCGCTGAGCCCCGATTGGTCAATCCGCTACGGCAACACCCGCAACGTGTTGCCGTACAGCGTACTGATCGGTCGCGATGGGCTCATCGTTGCGCAACGCATCGGCAACTTTGATGAAGCGAAAATTGAGGCTTGGTTGGAGCCGCATTTGTAGGAGTTGGTTCGTCGCTCGAAGTTACCTTGAGGCGCACCGTGTGGAACGCTCAAGATTTCACTCGAGAACCGTCGCCAGAACTGCCAAGGCAGTGCCTGTCACCACAAAAGCTAAGGGAAGCAGTGCGCGAGTGAGTTTCAATAGACCATCAAGCTGAGCCGCGTGACAAACCTTCGTCATTTCTGACTTATACAAATTACTGAGAATCGCCACGCCGTGGTTGGCAGCAAAGCTTTCAGGCCTGCCGATCTTCTCCCAATAGTCCGTCGCCTCGGTCTTAAGCTGCTCCATAAGAGACTTGATGCTGTAGAGGTAGATCAGATTCATGGCAAAAGCCAAAGTGATCAAAAACCAGATCATCATTCGATTTACTCCGCATTTGTGGACAACACCTGCCTCACAAAATCAATGTCCCGCCTTGCGCAACCGATGCAGCCAATACGGAAGAATCAGGATCACGCCGATGGCAGCCATAGCCATGTCCTTCTGCGCATCCCATACATCACCTTGCGTACCGAGATAGGCCTGGCCCAGTTCGCCGCCAACCATCAGCGCGGCAACCATTTCGATAATTTCGTAAACCATGCCGTGGGTCATCATGAAGCCGGCGGGTAGCAGGAAGCGCCAGGTGCCACGCAACACGACGTGCGCGCAAATCACTTCGGTCACTGCTGGCGTCACCAGCACGCCGTAGAGGAAATGCACGACGCGATCGAACTGGTTGCGCTGGAACCCGAACAACGCATCCAGCGAGCCGCCACCACTGATCGCCGCGAACCACTGCTCATAGGGCACATCGGAATACTGATAGTGCGCGCCGATTTCGTGCAGCACGCCGAACACGAACAGCAACACATACGCCGCGTTCGACAAGCGCACCCGCGTCCAGCCCCAGAACAACAATGGCAAGGTCAACGCGACCAGCGCGTTCTCCATCAGCCAATCTTCACGCGTCGTCGGACTGATAGCCGAGATGGCGACCACCACCGCGAAACCGGCTAGCAGCACCAGCGGCAACGTCGCCGATGCACCGTTGGAAAGATCAATCCGTTCGTGTTTGCTCGTAGCCATCGTTGGTCCCCTTGCGTTAATGCGATTGTGTCATCCGCCACGCTCCCGCCGATACGCCATGCAAGAGCATGACAACATACAAACCTCGTCATCCTCGCGAAAGCGGGGACCCATTTTGATCTTCGTCCAGTTTGCGAAAGCCAAGCAAAATCAAATTGGATGGCTCGCGAAATCCTTCGCTCGCCCTTCGGGAGATCCGCGTTGCGGATGTTCGCTTCGGCGTCCTGCCTCTGCAGTCCCGCTTTCGCGAGGATGACCATGAAATTTCGACGATTGCCGAGCAAAGGCAATGGCGTTCGTCGCATTCTTCGATGACATATCGACGCGCTGTTCCACCGTTCCGGCGGCATTGAACCCTCCCGGCGTAAACTCTAAACAGCAATCAAATGAGGAAAACCCATGTCCCACTCCACACCCGCCTACGCCGCACCGGCCGCCGCCGAAGCGCTTGCACCGTTCTCCATCGAACGTCGCGATCCCGGCCCTAACGAAGTCATGATCGACATCCGCTATTGCGGCGTTTGCCATTCCGACGTGCACCAAGCGCGCGCCGAATGGGGCGGCGCGATCTTCCCGATGGTGCCCGGCCACGAGATCGTCGGCCATGTCGCTTCGGTCGGCAGCGATGTAACCAAGTTCAAGAAGGGCGACACCGTCGGTGTCGGCTGCTTCGTCGATTCCTGCCGTGAATGCGACCCCTGCAAGGCGGGCGATGAGCAGTACTGCGACAACGGCATGACCGCCACGTACAACAGCACCGAACGCGGCACGAAGACGCCGACTTACGGCGGCTACTCCACCCGCATCACTGTCGACGAAAATTACGTGCTGCGCATTCCCGCGTCGATTCCGCTGGACCGCGCCGCACCCTTGCTTTGTGCCGGCGTCACCACGTATTCGCCGCTACGCCATTTCGGCGTCAAGGCGGGTGACAAGGTGGCCGTGGTTGGCCTCGGTGGCTTGGGCCACATGGGCGTGAAGCTGGCCCGCGCGATGGGCTGCGAAGTCACCGTGCTCAGCCACTCGCCATCCAAGCACGACGACGCGCTGGCGCTGGGCGCACACAAGTTCGCGTCAACCAAGGACAAGGCAACGTTCAAGGAACTCGCCGGCACGTTCGACTTCATCCTCAACACCATTTCCGCGCCGCACGATTACAACGCCTACCTGCAACTGCTGAAGCTGGACGGCACCATGTGCCTGGTCGGCCTGCCCGATCCGCAACCGCTGGCCGCCGGCTCGCTCATCATGCGTCGCCGCAAGCTGGCTGGTTCGTTGATCGGCGGCATCGCGGAAACACAGGAGATGCTCGACTTCTGCGCCGAACACGATGTTGCCGCCGACATCGAACTGATCGACATGGCCGACATCAACGAGGCCTTTGAGCGGATGGTGAAGAGTGACGTGCATTACCGCTTCGTGATTGATTGTTCCACCATCAAGGCGGCGTGAACCGATGTGACACCGCGCGGTCCCAATGGGCCGTGCCTTCACTACCAACATCGAGAACACCATGAAACGACTCATCCTCGCCGCGCTTGCGCTGGCATCTTCCAGTGCCTTCGCCCAGTACGTGCCGAACTACACCTTTATCGAAGCGGGCTACGCACGCGCCACCAGTGACACGTCGCTGGACGACTTGAATGGCGCGGCATTCCGCGGCAGCGCGAATTTCGGCAGCTTCAACTTTATCGCCGGCATGACCCGATTCAATGTCGACAACAATCCGTTCGTCGATCACATTCGCGCCACGTACGCCGGGTTTGGATATCACGTGCCGATCGCGTCTTCGACCGACCTGTTCGCCGAAGCGACCTACAACCGCTACAACCCCATCGACGAAGACGGCATCGGCGGACGCGTCGGCATCCGCAGCCGCTTCGATCCACGCTGGGAAGGCTCCATCGCCCTCGGCTACGCGAAGATCAACAACGTCGACTCCAACACCGCCCTCGACCTGCAAGCCCAGTTCTTCCTCACCAACAAGTTCGGCGTAGTCGGCGGCGCGGCAATCGGCAACAACGAAAACACGTACACGGTGGGGTTGCGCTATACGCCGTGATACGTGTGTCAGCGGTTGTCGCGCCTCCTCGGTGCTTTTTTTGAATGTCTTGACGTGGCGCGCGGAAGCCCATCTGCCGTCGACTTGAGACCGAACAACCTTCGAAGGCGATAGATCGGATATGCCCACCAAGCCTGACGACCAAAAATTTTCACTATCGTCGGGGAAACATTGCCGGCTGGCGCGAATTCGCGATGACATCATTCCCAACTATTACCTGCTCGCATTTCCCATTGAACAGGGTCAGCCGTCTACTTTAGAGGTAACGGAAATGCTGAGTCTTGGGATCGGGTGCGCGCAGAAGCTGGCGGGGCAACTCTTGAAGGATCCGGAGGCAATTACCATTCTCTACAGCGGATACAGCTCCAGGCGGGAGAAGGGCTGGCATGTTCATATCGTGTTGCTTGGCAACCGCTGGCGTAAGGCTTGGCTTTATGTTGTTCTGGCAGGAAAGAATTTACTGCAAGCCGTTGGAATGAGGAAAGATGATGCCCCAAGAAGCAAGACTTGAGCTTGATCGATGGCTTCTTCTCATGTCGCGCTGGGAATTCAGTCGGAACGAGGAAACATTCGCATCTCTGGTTTCGTCATACTCGGAGAGTAGTCGGCATTACCACACACAGGAACACGTAGCGGCCTGTCTACGTCATCTTGATGGTTGCGCTTCTAAACTTGATGAGTCCCGCGAGGTAGAGATAGCACTCTGGTTTCACGACGCAGTGTACAAACCACTCTTCAGCGGCAACGAACAGAAAAGTGCAAATTGGGCGGCGTCTTTTCTATCACAAAACGGAGCGTCCACCGAGGAGGTTTCACGAGTCCGTGGGCTCATCATGGTCACAGAACACAACGCTCCAACGCAGACCAAAGATGAATCATTCTTAGTCGATATTGACTTGTCGATTTTAGGTTCCGACGCTGCAACCTATGAGTGTTTTGAGCGGCGCATACGAAAAGAATACAAGATCGTTCCGATGTTCATATATGGAAAGAAGCGGGCCGAAGTGCTTCGAAGCTTTCTTGAGCGTCCCGCGATCTATCAGAACGAGCCATTTGCAAAAGAACGCGAGGGGCAAGCAAAGGTAAACCTTTCAAACGCGGTATCAGAGCTGATTGGGCACATATAGCAAGACAATGATCGCTGTTCCGCTTCCCGAGGTCGGCGCGGCGCATACGGGCGTGCCGCCAGGGAAAATTTGTTCGAAATCGCCAACATCGCGCCGCAACTGCTTTGGGTCCGCTAGAACGCTGACCGCAAACCCAAGTGCTCAACAAACGGCTCGAAGTCTCGCTCACTGTGCAGCAGGGTGATCTCATCAACAATGCATCGTGTTGCGATAACGCAGTCGAGGGTCTTGCGAACTGTTACGCCCTTTTCGCGCAACCTGCGAAAGTTCTGCGCAGCCTCTATCGCAACCGCCTGACTGCCGAGCACAACCACATCCAGCGCCGTCAGTAGTTTCCGTGTTTCGCGGAAGTCGCGATCGATGTCATGCCCTGCAATACTTCACTCAAGATCAGATCACCGATGCAGACAGGCTCCACACCAAGCAGTGCATGCAATCGTTCCGTCTGAACACTGTGGGCACCACGGAAGTAGTCGATCCAGACATTGGAATCGACCATTACCACTAGTCGCTCCTCATCGCTTCAAGATCACCGTCCCAAGCGATCCGACCGCGCAACCGCTTGATCTTCTGCTGCCCCTTGAGCTTCAGCAAGGTCTTCAAGGCTAGTTCGACTACCTCACGTTTGGTCTTCAGGCCCGTTGCGCGCAAGGTATCGCGCATGAGCTTGTCATCTATCACGATGTTCGTCCGCATGTGTATCGTTCTCCGATTTCGTACATATCCTCGCTGATGCTCGGCCAGCCGTTCAAGCTGAGATGATGAATGACGGGGCAGGTCAAGCGTCGAAGCATTCGCGCTCTGACCTAACCCTCCCAACGAGGCGATTTGCCAAAGTCCGCTGCGCATGTTTTGCGACGCGACTCACTTGAAACGTTAGGCAGCTAGATCAATGGCGAAGTACTGGTGGCAATGCACATCGTGTGGCGATCGACCTCCGTGGCTTGCGGTGTGCGAGTCGAAGAGCATTGCCTCTTTCATCTGGGATGAGCTGGTGCCAAGCGGCTGGGATCAGAAGCTGTTGCGGCGCACCTGCATGTGCAAGCGTCGCTCGCTGTACATTACCTATCGGTTGAAGCGTGGCGATACGGAACGTGTCAGCGTCAAACACATCGTCGGCCTGATGCTTGAGGACGATTACCTGCCAATGGTCTGGGAGACCTTTCGACACGCAAGCCCCAAGACAAGCTGGATAGACTTGAAGTACCAGCGAGCCCGCAGCCCGTGGGGACTGACCAAGCGCGTTGCTCTTCAGAAGCCGCAACTGACTCGCTTGCTGCGTGCCTTCGAAAAAGCGACGGGTCGGCGCCTCGGCTAAGCTGCCTGAAAGTGGGTTGGGCTCTACCCCGTTGACGCGGACACTTCCAAGAAGGCCGATCGTGGCCAGAAAAGGAGCATGTCCAAGCGAAGATTTCAGGCGTTTGGCAGCGCGAATTCGCGCCAGTGCTACCATCCCGGAATGATCGATTGGTCCTCCTGCCCTGTTGTAGAGCGACACCCCGAGCGCTTGAGCGGTGCATGGGTGTTTCGTGGTACGCGCGTGCCAATCTCTGCCCTATTCGAGAACCTTGAAGATGACGCGTCGCTGCATGATTTCCTCGGGTGGTTTCCCGGCGTCGCCGTAGATCAGGCGCGCGCGGTTCTTGAACACGCGGCTCGAAGCACACTCGAAGCTGCGTAAGTGAAGGCCCTGTTCGATCAGGGCACGCCGACTCCCCTGCGCAAGGTGTTGACTAATCATGAAGTCTCAACTGCGTACGAGCGTGGTTGGTCGAGGCTGCAAAACGGCGCGCTGATTGAAGCGGCTGAACACGCAATGTTTGAGGTGTTCGTCACCACCGACAAGAATCTGAAGTATCAGCAGAACTTGCTCAGTCGCCGCTTGGCCATCGTTGTGATCCTCACGACTAGCTGGCCAAGAATCTGGGCTCACCTACCGGATGTTGTCGCCGCCGTAGATCAGGCGCTGCCGGGCAGCTACTGCGAAGTCGAAGTTCCAAGCGCCACCTGATTTCTAAGGCATTCGAGCCGAACCCAGCAGCGATTCTCAGGACCGGCTACTCAAACATCCCGCGCAACACCTGCTTTCCTTCGCGAACATGGATGCGTCCGCGTGCGATGACGAGGTTGGCGATGCCGGTTTCGTCGAGCGCGACCATATCGGCGTCGGCATGAACGGCGATGTGACCTTTTCCGTTTAGTCGCAACAAGTCGGCGACGTTGGACGTGAATGGTGGCAACGCGGTTTCCAGTGGCATACCCCCGGCGATCAGTTCGTTCAACGTCGTCAGCATGGCGCCGGAATTGCCGACATCCATGCTGCAGATGTGGCCGTGGGAATCGAAGCAGGGCAGACAGCCGCCGGCATCGGAACTGACGGTCACGCGATCGGGCGGCGCGCCGCTGTCGAGATAGCGGATCACGCCTTGCGCGGCGCTCCAGGCCTCTTCTCCATCGGCAACCGGGAATGCTGTGAGATCGACGGTGCAGCCGCGCTTCGCGAGATCGAGTGCTTCATCGAACAACGCCTTGCGCCGATTGACATGCGTCGGCTGGAATACGCGTGGCGGCAACTCGCTGTCGTCGAGTGCACGGCGAATCAGGTCAAGGCCGCGTTCGCCGTCGCCCACGTGCAAGTGCAGGATTCCGGCCTTGCCGGTCATCAATCCGGCGACATGGACTTCCGATGCGAGCCTCAATAACTCGTCAAGCGTCGGCTGGCTGGAGCGGTGATCGCTGATCGCCACTTCGCCGGCGCCGATCAGGCAATCGATGAAGACGATGTCGCTGCGCACGCTGCCGGTCAGCGTCGCTGGCGGCAGGTGATAGCCGCCGCTGTGTGCCCATGCCGACAAACCTTGTTCGCGCAAGCCGTTGACTGTTGCGATCAGGTCGCGTGTGCCGCGTGCGACGTCGTCGGTTCCGAGCAGGCCGATCACGCTGGTGACGCCGGTGCGCGTGTATGCAGATAGCGGTAGCGAGGGGACTCGGGTGGCAAAACCGGCTTCGCCACCGCCGCCGGTGACGTGGACATGGCCATCGATCAGGCCGGGTATCAGGCGACGGCGTTCCAGGTCGATGTCGACGACGTCCAATGTCGACGGCAGATCGAACTTCGATCCGCTGATGGCGAGCACCTTCCCGCCGCCGACCAGCAAATGACAAATGCCCAGTGAGTGCGGTGCATACACATCGGCATTGCGAATCGAGATCAAGCCAGCGGGCGGCAACGGATAAAGCGACACGGCGACACTCCTGAAATTCAGGAGATCAGCTTAGCGGAATGGTGCCGCCCGCTTCGCTCTTCGGCTATCCGCGAAATCGACAGCCGGTATCATCGAGTCTGAAATTGTGGAACGGAAAACCTGCATGCGCATCATCAGCTTCAACGCCAACGGCATTCGATCGGCCGCCAACAAAGGTTTTTTCGAGTGGTTCGCGGCGCAGGATGCGGATGTGCTTTGCGTGCAGGAAACCAAGGCGCAGGAAGAGCAGCTGGGCGCTGAGGTATTTTTTCCCACTGGATACCAGCGATGGTTCAAGGACGCGACAACGAAGAAGGGTTACAGCGGCGTCGCGATCTATTCGCGAATTGAACCCGACGAAGTAAAAACCAAACTCGGCTGGAAACCGTTCGATGACGAAGGCCGCTACATCGAGGCGCGATTCGGCAATCTTAGCGTGGTGTCGTTCTACATTCCGTCCGGCTCATCGGGAGACTTGCGCCAGCAGTTCAAGTTCGATGCGATGGGCAAGCTAATGCCGATTTTCGACAAGTGGCGAAAGAGCGGTCGCGACTACGTGCTCTGCGGCGACTGGAACATCGTTCACACAAAAAACGACATCAAGAACTGGCAGTCGAACCAGAAGAACTCCGGCTGCCTGCCCGAGGAGCGCGCGTGGCTTGATGACTTGCTGCTCAAGCGCGGCTGGGTCGACAGCTTCCGGGCGATCAAGCCCGAAGCGGTTGAGTACAGCTGGTGGTCGCATCGCGGTCAGGCGCGCGCCAACAATGTGGGATGGCGCATCGACTACCAGATCGTGACGCCATCACTGCGCGACAAGTTGCGCGCTTGCGAGATCACTGCGGAGCCACGCTTTTCCGATCACGCTCCGTTCGCGGTCGACTACGACGTCTGATCGGTGCCGTCAGTGGCGGCACGAACATCAGGTTCGCTGATCGCGCTGTCGACCAGGCCGGCGCGAATCATCCATGCGAACAACAGGATTCCGGGCAGCGCGAGAATCGTGGTCAACAGATAGAAATTGACGTAGCCCATGTTGATGATGAGCGAGCCGGCCGTGGTGCCGGTGATGAAGCGACCGACCACCGATGCGGCCGCAGACAGCAACGCGAACTGCGATGCGGTGAACGATAGATTGCAAAGCGCCGAGAGGTACGCGACAACGGCGACGCCGCCGATGCCGCTGGCGAAATTCTCGAAGCAGATGGTGCCCGCGAGCAATGCATTGTTATGGCCGTACGCCGCCAACACCGCAAAGCTGAGATTGGACACGCCCATCAGGATCAGGCTCCAAAGCACGGCGCGCTTCAGTCCCATTCGCGCATACATGATGCCGCCGACGAAAATGCCCACCAGATAGGCGACGAATCCAAAACCGACATCGTAGGTCGCGATTTCGGCGTTGCTGAAAGAAAGATCGTTCAACAGCAAACGCAAAGTGAGTTGCCCCAGCGTGTCGCCGATCTTGTGCAGCAGGATGAAAAGCAGCACCAGCCAAGCACCACGACGGCGAAAAAATTCGGCCAGTGGTTCGATGGTGGCAGCGAGCATGTCGCTGACGCCGCGCGTGGGTAAAGGTGCGCGATGACGCGTGGGCTCACCCAGCCAGATTCCAGCGAAAACGGCCGGCAAGACGAACGCGGTACACACCAGATACGCCGTCTGCCATCCCGCTTGGCCGGCGACGATCAAAGCCAGCGCGCCGGCGCAGACCGAGCCGATGCGCCAGCCATATTGCGACATGCCCGAACCGACGCCGAGCTGCGACGGTTTGAGCAACTCGATGCGGTAGGCGTCGATGACGATATCGAATGTCGCGCCGGCAACGCCGACCAAGACGGCGGCGATCGCGACATCGCGCAGGCTACTGGCGGGGTCGACAAACGCAAGGTAGGCAACCGCTGCTGCGACGCCGACGGCTGTCAGAAACAACCACGAACGGCGATGGCCGAATCGACCCAGCAGCGGCAAGCGGAACCGATCCACCGCCGGTGCCCACAGGAATTTGAGGTTGTAGGCGAGAAACGCCAATGCGAAGGCGGTGACGCTTTTCTTGTCAATGCCGCCTTGTGCGAGGCGCGTTGTCAGGGTCGCGCCGATCATCGCGTACGGAAAACCCGACGACATACCGAGCAACAAAGCACCAATAGCGGCGGGATCCAGATATGGCTTCAGCCAGGAAAGTGGATCGCGCGGCGTTTCGGAAGTTTCGATCATGGGCGGCAATGCTATGCGATCAGCACGGCGCAAAGATGGTGGTGCCGTGATCTTCCTGCGATTTTTCTAAGAGACCGTTGGCGCGGCGAAAATCGCGCCAAGCAGACGTGGCCCGCGTGCGCCGGTGACGCTGGGCAGGTTGCCCGGGCGCCCGTGCAGGCGTTCGCGAGCGAGCCAGGCAAACGCAGCTGCTTCGACGAAGTCCGGATCGATGCCGATGTCAGTCGTGCTGCCCACCTTGATGGGTGCCAGTGTTTCGGCCAGCGCCTTCATCAACGCATCGTTGTGGACGCCGCCGCCACAGCCGAGCACTTCATCGACGGCTGAACCGTTGTTGCGAATCGCGGTTGCGATCGTCTGCACGCTCAAGGCGAGCAAGGTCGCTTGCACATCGACCGCACTGACGCCGTCAATCAGGCGCTGATCCAGCCAATCAAGGTTGAATTGTTCGCGACCGGTGCTCTTCGGCGCAGGCAAGGCGAAATAGGAATCATCGAGCAGGCGCGACAGCAACGCAGGATTCACGCGGCCCTGCAACGCCCATGCGCCGCCGTCATCGCGCGCCGTGCCGAGGTGGCGCATGGCCCACGCATCCATCAGGCAATTGGCCGGACCGGTATCGAAACCGAGTACATCGCCAACATCATTGAATACGGTGACGTTGGCGATGCCACCAAGATTGAGAAGTGCTCTTTGGTTGCCATTCGCCAACGCAGCATTGTGAAAGGCGGGTGCCAACGGTGCGCCTTGGCCACCAGCAGCCACGTCGGCGCGGCGAAAATCGGCGATCGTGGTGATGCCGGTCAACTCGGCGATCACTGATGGATCACCCAGCTGCATCGTAAAAGGAAAGTCGCCGATTGGTTTGTGACGCACGGTCTGGCCATGCGAGCCAAGCGCGGTTATCGAAGCGGCATCGACACCTGCTTCGGCAAGCAATGCATTTGCGCTCTGGGCGAAATGGCGCGCAATGGCGACATCCAGCGTGCCCAGTTCGTCGAGCGGGACGCTGGGCGCATTGCGGGCGAGACCGAGGATTCGGTCACGCAAGGATTCGGGATAGGGATATGTCGCTGCGGCAGCGATGCGCGGCTGTGGATCGAAATCAACCAGCGCGACATCGACTCCGTCTGCGCTGGTACCCGAGATCAGACCAAGGAAGCGTTCGTCAGCCGCCACGCGGGCTGCGAGCGGCGCCGCGCTTGGTATCGGCCGAAGCCAGTCGCGCGGCGTCGACAAAGTTGAGCTTCGCCAGCATCGGCGATGTCAGCTGGCGGAACTGAGCCAGTTGTCCTGCCGGCAACGGTTCCGGTGGCGGCAGGGTTACCTTCAGCGGATCGCGATGCACGCCACCGAGGCGGAATTCGTAGTGGAGATGTGGGCCCGTAGCGAGACCGGTCATGCCGACAAAACCAATCGTCTGGCCCTGCGAAACGCTCTGCCCTACTTTGATATTGGCGAAGCGCGACATGTGCCCGTACAGCGTCGTGTACTTGCCTTCATGCTGGATGATGACGACGTTGCCGTATCCATTCTGCGTGCCACGAAATGCGATCTTGCCGGCACCGGCGGCGCGGATCGGCGTACCCGAAGGCGCTGCGTAGTCGACGCCACGATGCGCTCGCATGCGACCCAGAACCGGATGCATGCGACCCGAACTGAAGACCGACGAAATTCGGGTGAACTCGACAGGCGTGCGCAGAAAGCTCTTGCGCAGCGGACGACCGTCTTCGGAGTAATACAAGGTCTCACCGGCGATATTGGTGTAACGAACCGCGGTATAGCGCTTGCCCTGATTGATGAAGGTGGCGGCCAGGATGTCGCCACCGCGCAGCTGTTCACCCTCGCGATAAACGGTGTCGTAGATCGCGCTGAAGCTGTCGCCGCGGCGAAGGTCCTGCGCAAAGTCGATGTCGTAACCGAACGCGTTGGCGAGCTTGAGCGTCATTGCATCGCTCATGCCGGCCTGGTCACCCGCCTCGAACAGCGAGCTATTGACGACTCCGTGGGCGACTTGTACGCGACGCTCCACAGCGCGGTCTTCGACTTCTTCGCGAACGCCGCTCTCCTCGAAGTGCAGGACCACGCGCGCTGAATCGCCACGATCAAATCGCATCGCGCGCAGCGAACCGTCACTTCCCACATCAAATGCGAACTCATTGCCCGGCCGCAAGCGGCGTAGCGCCGATGCATCGTCCTGTGAATCCAGTGCGCGTTGCAGGTCGCTGGCTGCGAAACCTTGGCCCTGAAACACATCGGAGAGCGATTGGCCCGGCTTCACCGAAACGATGCGCCAGTCTGCGTCGGTACCGGCAACCAATGCGGCAATCGCCGGATCCGCTTGTTGCGGTGCCAGCACTGGCAAGTCAATTTCGAGCTTGGTCAGCGATTGGGGGTCGTGGCGACTGGCGTTGGCCCAGTTGGGCACCACGAATCCGGCGGCAAGGGTTGCAACGGCGACAATCCCACCAAGGACCCAATGCCCATGGCTGCGAATGACAGGGTGCGCGACGATTTTTTGCATGGGCATACGGCTGGCCATTGGAATTGCTGATGGAGTTGCTAACGCGTCATGCCCGAGTCTGGATGATTTTCAGCGCGCACGA
Source organism: Lysobacterales bacterium (assembly GCA_038236135.1). GTDB lineage: Bacteria > Pseudomonadota > Gammaproteobacteria > Xanthomonadales > Rhodanobacteraceae > Dokdonella. The sequence continues at coordinate 1,857 of JBBSTF010000026.1, read as the reverse complement.
TCAGCTCGTTTTGCGCCTGTAAACCACAACGTTGCCCCGGGGGCGACGACGTACCATAACCAGCCTGTACGAACGTCGTCAATCCCAATCGGGACAAAGACTTGCGAGACATTCTTGCCTAACGAATAGTTAACGCGACGCAAGCTTTGCCGCTATGCTTCGCAGCCTGTTTTGACCACCCAGCCGGAACCTGCTCCAGCCATGACGGACATCCAATCCACCCTCGACCTGATCAATCGCGGCGCCGAAGAAATCATCAAGCACGACGACCTCGTTGCCCGGCTCAAGCTGGGCCGGCCGTTGCGTATCAAGGCCGGCTTCGATCCGACGGCGCCCGATTTACACATCGGACATACCGTGCTGCTGAACAAGATGCGCCAGTTCCAAGACCTGGGCCACGAGGTCACGTTCCTTATAGGTGACTTCACCGGGATGATCGGCGACCCGACCGGCAAGAACGTTACCCGCAAGCCGCTGACCCGCGAAGACGTGCTGGCCAACGCGCAGACGTATTCGGACCAGGTCTTCAAAGTTCTCGACCGCGAACGCACCACGGTGCGCTTCAACTCGGAGTGGTTTGGCGTGATGAGTGCGGCCGACATGATCCGGCTTGCCGCGCAGCACACGGTCGCGCGCATGCTGGAGCGTGACGATTTTTCCAAGCGCTACGCCGGCCAGTTGCCGATCGCGATTCATGAGTTCCTTTATCCACTCGTACAAGGCTACGACTCGGTGGCGCTGCAGTCAGACGTCGAACTCGGCGGAACCGACCAGAAGTTCAACCTGTTGATGGGACGCGGCATGCAGGAGCAGCACGGCCAGCCGCCGCAAGTCGTCATCACCGTGCCGCTGCTCGAAGGCACCGACGGCGTTGCCAAGATGGGCAAGTCTCTGGGCAACTATGTCGGCATCAATGAGCCAGCCATCGACATCGTCACCAAAACGATGAAGATTGGCGATGATTTGATGTGGCGTTGGTTTGAGCTGCTCAGCTTTGACGCGAGCATGGTGGACATTGCGTCGATGAAGGCCGATATCGATTCGGGCGCATTGAACCCACGCGATGCCAAACTGAGGCTGGCGCGAGAGTTGGCGACGCGCTTCCACGATGGAGCCGCTGCCGAACTGGCGATCGCCGGCTGGCATGCCGTGGTTCGTGGGGACGGCGATACCAGCCTGCTGCCGTTGACCGAAGTCTTCGTTCCGGCCGAAGGCCTGCGACTGCCGGCACTGCTTGTGGCGGCCGGCCTTGCCAGCAGCAACTCCGAAGCGAATCGCAAGCTAAAGGAACGTGCCGTCCGCATTGATGCGGAAGTGGTTGAGGACTCGTCACTCGTGTTCGCGCCAGCATTCGAAGGCGTGCTGCAGGTGGGCAAGCGAAACTTTGCGCGGGTGCTGCTCAAGTCGATCTGAGGTTGTCTGCGTCTCAGCTCCAGGCGGCTTCGCCAGAAAAGAAAATTTGCGCGAAAACTTCCGTCAAAACTGTTGACGCTCCCGAAATCTGATGTAGAATGCGCGGCTCGCTTGAACGAAAGGTTCGGGTGGCTTTCGGCGGTTCTGCTGAGGTTTTGCGGGGTTGCTGGAGGCGAAGGTAATGATCTTTGACAGTATGCGCAGGTAACTTGTGTGGGTGCCTTGTGGTGGGCAGATGTCCATCGATACAAAGCACCAAGCAAGTATGAAGCAGAACGTTTTATGCAAGCTTGGATCGCTCAGCAGTTTGGGTAGCAATACCCTGAAGTTTTAACTGAAGAGTTTGATCCTGGCTCAGAGTGAACGCTGGCGGCAGGCCTAACACATGCAAGTCGAACGGCAGCACAGAGGAGCTTGCTCCTTGGGTGGCGAGTGGCGGACGGG
>JBBSTF010000025.1:0-49289 GCA_038236135.1 Lysobacterales bacterium | reverse complement strand
CTGGTGTTGAACGGCACCTTCGACGCCAACGTCAACATTTGGCCGGAAGTCACGGTCGGTGCATCAAGCTGGGATGGCACCCAGAACGCGCCCGGCACGCCAGCGGGTGGTGCCCTGCAGGTGTTGACCAACGGCACCAGCAGCTCGGCGCGCAAGCAATGCGTTCATTTGCCCGGCCCGGGCACCTACACACTCAACGGCTGGGGCAAATCGACCGGCTCGGGCCCCTTCACCACCGGAAGCTACGTCCGGCTGGGCTGGGAATACCGCAGTGCCGGCAACGAGACCTGCGGCGGCACGGTGACCTTTTCGGGCAATCTGTTGCTAGCCAACAACGGCACGTGGCGCAGGCCTGCCACGCCCGCCACGATCGTGGTGTCCAATTTCGCGTGGACCACGGACAGTTCGATCCTGGTCTATCTGGTCGTCGAAGATGGCCCCGGCAGCGGCATCGCACCCGAAGCACCCACTGCGACGGTCAACGGCTGGTTCGATGACATCAGGCTGGACGTATTGAGCGACCGCATCTTTGCCAACGGATTTGACTGAGCAGCGCCAACGGTTCGACACCGGCTCGCGTATAAGAAATGCTTCGGGGGAGCCTATCCCTGTGGTTCCCCGAAGCCCTTATCCTTGCGGTAGATTCGTGTGCTCCCCCGGGAGCGCGAATCGTGTTCCGTCAGTTCCCTGTTTTGCTTCCTTCCTTCCGCGCTAATCCAAGTGTCGCGTCAATGGGAGTTGTCTCAGCCAGCGGGCGGGATTTTTCTGAACAGGTTTATCGAGGCGCGCACAATTCACGTGCGTCCTCACGCCAGCGCGGCGTGGCCGCGATGGCGGCCAGCGCCTCCTCCGGCGTGTCGATCATTCCCCACATGTCCAAATGCTCACGATTCATGAACTTTGCATCCACGACGCTTTCCATGAAAGTCTGGAATGGCGTGTAGAAGCCTTCGGTGTTGAGCAGCAGGATCGGGCTGAAGTACAAGCCAAGCCGCTTCAAGGTGATCGCTTCGAGCAATTCCTCCAGGGTGCCACAGCCACCTGGCATCGCGATGACCGCATCGGAATCTGCAAGCAATCGATGTTTGCGCTCACGCATGTCCTCGACCAATTGCAGTTCTGTGAGGCCTGGGTGGCCCCACTCAAGGTCGGCCATGAAACGCGGAAGGATGCCGATCACCTGGCCACCAGCGGCGAGCGCGCCATCAGCGGCCCTGCCCATCGACCCGACGCTGCTGCCGCCATAAACAAGCGTGTGACCGGCCTTGCCGATCTCGGTGCCGAGGCGATACGCCACGTCGTGGTAGACGGCATCGCAGGCATTGCTCGATGCACAGTAAACACAGATTCGCATGGGGCTTCCGGTCAGTTAGTGATGCTTAATTGATGCCGCGATTTTTGCCTTGGAACGGCGCGTAGAAGTCGCGCAGTCGCTTGATGTCGGCGTCGACATCTTCACTGGTTTCAAAAAGTGGTCCCACATGGATGATCTTATCCGGGTAGTGGAACCCGATTGGCAGGATCGGCACATCCGCAGCTCGCGCCACATGCCAGAAACCGGTCCTCCACTTCGGCATCCGCTTGCGCGTGCCTTCCGGAGCAATGCCCAGCCAAAGCGGCGCGTTCTGCGCAAAGCGCGCGGTCATGTCGCCAACGATGCCATGGGTGGCGAAACGATCAACGGGAACAACACCGATCCAGCGCAGTAGTGACGACATGGGCCAGACAAATAATTCCCGTTTTCCGAGAATGGTGATGTCCACGCCAATCGCGATCACGACCAGCATGCCCCAGATGCCGTCCCACCCCGAGGAATGTGGCGCGGCAATGACCACGAGCCGAGGCATGTCAGGAAATTGACCGGTGACTTTCCAGCCTGCGCGTTCAAGCAACCACGCTGCGAGGCGTTGGGCGCGACCGCGTTGACGATGCGGTACCCGTGGCGGCAGCGGTGTGCGCAGGATCGATGCAGCATCGAGCCCGTCACTCATTCGCCGCTCCAGTCGCGATTGCCACGACCGCGCTTGATGCCGCCTCGCGCCTTCTTCTCGCCGATACGACGCTCCTGCGAACCACGCGTTGGCTTTGTCGCAACGCGGCGCTTGGCCGTGACTGTACTGGCGAGAATGATCTCGGAAAGACGATGGCGAGCGTCATCGCGGTTCTTGGACTGGTCGCGAAAACGGTTGGCCTGAATGACGATCACGCCATTGCCGGTGATGCGACGGTCGCGTCGCGCCAGCAGGCGTTCGCGCAACCAGTCGGGCAGGGACGGCGATTGCGCGATATCGAAACGCAGCTCGACGGCACTGGCGACCTTGTTGACGTTCTGCCCACCGGGGCCGGACGAGCGCACGAAATTTTCGATCAGTTCGCCATCATCGATCTGCAGGCTGTCGTTGATCTCAAGCACGCGTCAATCGCGGAAGTTGTCGAATTGCAAGGGCACCGTCAATTCCGCCCCGCGAAGATAGGCGATGACGGTTTGCAGATCGTCGCGCTTCTTGCCGGTGACGCGCAGCTTGTCGCCCTGGATGCTCGCCTGCACTTTCAGTTTCTCATCCTTGATGCGCTTGATGATTTCTTTCGCGGCAGCCTGGTCCAGGCCCTGCTTCATCGTCACCTTTTGGTGGGCGTTGGCGACGTTGGATTCGGGTTCCGCGATTTCCATGCTGCGCGTGTCGATGCTGCGCTGCGCTAGCCGTGTTCGCAGGATGTCCATCATCTGCTTGAGATGGAACACCGATTGCGCCTTCAGCGTGATCACCGATTCCTCCAGCGCGAAGCTGGCATCCGCATGTTTGAAGTCGAAGCGCTGATCCAGCTCGCGGCTCGCCTGGTCGACCGCGTTGGTCAGTTCGTGCTGATCGACTTCGGAAACGATATCGAACGATGGCATCAGTGCTGTTCCTCACATGCAAGGCGGCGATTGTAACGCCCGCCGACATTGCGACCCTCTAGCCTGCGGTTGCCGCGTTGTTGCCGGCTGTGGAAGAATCGCGACAGGAGGGATGCTTTGAACACGTTCGCGCGCCTGCGTGGACTTGGTCAGAACACCCAAAGGAGGTTTTTTCGATGATCGATCCCGATGGATTTCGACCCAACGTCGGCATCATCCTGATCCGCGACGATGGTCGCGTGTTCTGGGCACGCCGCGTCAAACGCGATGGCTGGCAGTTTCCGCAGGGTGGTATGCGCACCGACGAAACGCCGCTGGAAGCGATGTACCGCGAACTGGAAGAGGAAACGGGTTTGCGTGCCGAGCACGTAGAACTGCTCGGCGCAACGCCCGGGTGGTTGCGCTATCGATTGCCCGATCGCTTCGTGCGCCGCCACCAGCGACCTGTCTGCATTGGCCAGAAACAGGTGTGGTTCCTGCTGAAGATGGTGGGCCAGGAAGCCGATGTGCGCTTGGACGCGACCGAAACTCCCGAGTTCGACATCTGGCGCTGGGTCGATTTCTGGTATCCGACGACGAACGTGGTGTCGTTCAAGCGCCGTGTCTACGAACAGGCGCTGCTTCATCTCGCTCCATTCGCTGCCTTGACCGGTCCCATGGCGACGCTGGAGCAGTTTCTCGCCAGCGTGGAACCACAGGCTTCCGGAACCCAAGGCTGATTTTGCTGATCAAGCCTGAACTGCTCGCTCGATGAGTTTTGAGGCGCGATTGACAATCGTTCTCATTTGTATTGAAATGCAGTCATTCCATTGGAGTGCCGCATGTACGTCTGCATATGCAACGCCGTGACTGATCGTCAGATTCGCCAAGCTGCGGATGATGGCGTGTGCAGCATGGCGGAATTGAGCCGTCGAACTGGCTGCTCGGATTGCTGCGGCAGTTGCGCGGATCTAGCCAGTGAAATTCTCGACGCCGCGGTGCGTCGCCTGCCGTTGCCGTTGGCTACCGCTGCCTGAGGGCGCTGCCGTTCGCTTCAATGCGGACATCCATTGTGCCGAGACACCAGACCTGCATCCCGCGCCATGCGCGTTGCGCGAACCTTTGCACGCGCAAATGCGTGTGATTGCCGTTCCTTCATCACGCGCTACACGACGCTAAAGTGCGACGTCCGTTTGCGCGGCATTGAACCGATCCAGGAGTTGCGACATGAAAGGCGACAACATAGTCATCGAACACCTCAACAAGGTGCTCTACAACGAACTGACGGCGATCAACCAGTATTTCCTGCACTATCGCATGTACAAAAACTGGGGCTTCAAGGAGCTCGCCGATCACGAGTACCACGAGTCGATCGACGAGATGAAACACGCAGACCAGCTCATTGATCGGATCCTGTTTCTGGACGGTCTTCCGAATCTGCAGAAGCTCGGCAAGTTGCTGATCGGCGAAGGCCCGATCGAAGCAATCGGTTGCGATCTGAAACTGGAAATGGACGCGCACGCCGATCTCAAGGCTGCGATCACGTACTGTGAAGAAGTTCGCGATTACGTAAGCCGCGACTTGTTCAAGAAAATCCTGGAATCCGAGGAAGAACACATCGACTGGCTGGAAACGCAGATCGAGCTGATCAGCCAGATCGGCGAAGCGAATTACCTGCAGACAAAGGTCGGCGCAACGTCGTAGACGGTGCGACGCACATCAATTGCGCGTCAGATGCTCACGCATATGCGAGACGATGTATTCCTCGGTCCAGCTGCGCAAGGAAAAATCGCGGATAAAGCCGCAATGGCCGCCGTGCTCGGCAACATCCAGCTCGACCATCGGCGATAGCTTCAATGCTCGGAAATCGCTGATCGGGATCACCGGGTCGTCGGCAGCGGTGAGGATGGTCGCCGGAATCTGCATCTGCGCCAGCGCCGAACCTTCCAGCGAATAGCCGTCCAAATAGTCCTCCAGCGTCTCGTAGCCGGTATGCCGCAGAACCAAGCTGCGAGTAAGGTCGCGCAAGTTGCCGCGTAATTCCTTGATTTCGAACATCGGCGTAGTGGGGAACAAGGCCTGCTTGCGCTTGAGTGAACTGCGCCACTTATGCAAAAAGTAGCGCTCGTAAACCGGCAGCGCTGCTTCAAGACCGTACAAACCATTGCGCGGACTGATCACCGGGCATACAGCCATCACGTATTGCACGGGAATGTTCAACGCCGGCGCACGCAGCGCGATGCGCAGCGCGAAATTACCGCCGAGTGAAAAGCCGGCGATGCCGAGCGCTTGATCCGGAAACAGCCGATGCAAGGCGGCGACCGCGCCGACCACCTCGTTGATCAAGCCGGAATGGAACAATCCGGGGTTGAGATGATGGGTATCGCCGTGATCGCGAAAGTTGAGGCGGAACACATCAAATCCGGCACGCACCAGGCTGGCGCCGGTTTGCAGAATATAAGTGGAACTGGCGCTGCCTTCCCAACCGTGCAGCAATACGATCAGCCCGCGCGATTCCGGCAGGCTGTCCTGCGCGGTATGAAAGCCTTGCAATCGCACGTCATCGCCACAGTCAAGGATGTGCTCGACCGCACCACGCGCAAGGCGTATGCGCTGGCGCCGGAACAATAAACTTCTTACCCCGCTTGACGCCAACACCGATTGCACATGAGGGTTGCGCAGCAGGCGATGAGGGCGAAAATCACTCGCGTGCATGTGCGTTCCCTTGCATGCCCAAGGCGTGGCCGATGCGTGCGCGACTTTCTTCGGACATGCGCCGACGCGCGTCGGGCGCGGCGGGAACCGGTTCGAGGAAATGCACCTCGGCATCCATCGAGGGTTGTCCAAGCAGGCGGATGAAATTCGCGAAAAAACTCTCGTCCGGCCCAAACGGAACGCTCAAATCCTGCTTTCCATTGCGTCCATAAAGAAGAGCGACGGGCTGCACCGGGACATCGGCATCAAGCGCGGCCTGGAAGATGCGCGCATGAAAGGTGCGCAGCACGTCGCCACGACCGGTTCCGCCTTCCGGGAAAATACCGACTGGATGCCCTTCGCGCAGACGTTGCACCACGACGGCCATCACCGAGTTCAAGGAATCGGTATTGCCGCGTCGATGGAAGATCGTTCCTGCGCGCGATGACAGCCAACCCACCACGGGCCATTCGGCAATTTCGCTCTTGGCGACAAAATGCATGGCGCGCTGACTGTGCATCAATTCAATGTCCAGCCACGACAAGTGATTGGCAACGTACATGACTGCACCCGGCAATGGTTTCCCGAAGCTGCGGATGCGGAAGCCGAAAAGTCGCACCACCCAGCCAGACCACCAGCGAATCATGAACGTGTTCAGGCGTTCACCCGCAATCGGGACATGACAAAACGGGGGCGCGATGGCGATCAGCGCCAACGGCAGGCCGGCGAAGATGTGGATCAACAGCAGCGGAATGCGCCACAGATAGCGGATTGGACGCAGGTGATCGCGCGGCATGAGGCGAGGATCTACCGGAAGGTTGCCCACAATCGTACAGCAAGGGTCGGTCTAATGTTGCGCTGCGGCATAAATTACGAAGTGTCCTTTCGATGACCAATCAGCACAGGCGAGCTTGCTGATCCCGGCGTCACCCGGATAATGGCCGGCCCGACGCGGAGCCAGCCATGACCCAGAAGACCGTACTCAACGAAGCCCACCGCGCGCTCGGCGCAAAGATGGTCGATTTCGGTGGTTGGGACATGCCGATCAGCTACGGATCGCAACTGGAGGAACATCACGCCGTGCGTCGTGATGCCGGCATGTTCGACGTCTCTCACATGACCGTGATCGACCTGCACGGCGATCGTTGCCGCAGCTTCCTGCGACGCCTGCTCGCCAACTCGATCGACAAGCTAAAGAAACCTGGCAAGGCGTTGTACTCGTGCATGCTCAACGAGCGCGGCGGTGTCATCGATGACCTGATCGTCTACTTTCTTGCCGAAGACTATTTCCGACTCGTGGTCAACGCATCGACGCGCGACAAGGATCTGGCTTGGATCGAACGCCAAGCCGAATCGTTCAATCTGCGCGTTGAGGAAAAGCCGGAGCTGGCGATGATCGCCGTGCAAGGCCCGAATGCGCGCGACAAGGTGCATGGCCTGTTGTCCGCCGAGACGGCGGCAAAGGCGATCAAGCTCGGCAAGTTCGTCGCCATCGATGGCGATGGCTTGTTCATCGCGCGCACCGGCTACACCGGAGAGGACGGTTACGAGATCATCGTGCCGGAAGAACAGGCGGTCTCGTTGTGGAATCGACTGATCGAAGCCGGCGTCGCCCCGGCGGGTCTTGGCGCACGCGACACGCTGCGCCTGGAAGCTGGAATGAATCTCTACGGCCAGGACATGGACGAAGAAGTCAGCCCCTGGGAAGCGGGTCTTGCCTGGACCATCAGCCTCGACGAGGGCCGTGAGTTCATCGGCCGTGGCGCACTCGAAAAACAGCAGGCCGACGGCGTGCCGCGCCAGTTAGTCGGCTTCGTGATGGACGACAAGGGCGTGTTGCGCCACGGTCAGACCGTGATCAGTGCGAATGGCAAGGGCGAGATTCTTTCAGGTACGTTCTCACCCACCCTGTCAAAGTCGATTGCCTTCGCGCGCGTGCCTGCCGGCTCGGTCGAGCCCGCCGAGGTGGAAATTCGCGGCAAGCGTGTGCCGCTGCGCCAAGTGAAGCCGCCATTCGTTCGCGATGGCCAGCCCTGTGAAGGAATCTGAATCGCGTCATTTTGAATCGGACATTTTTGCAACCACTCCCGGCGCTGTAGAATCGCGTCGTACGCCCTCACAGGAATGATCCAAGATGAAAGAAATCCCCGGCGATCTCAAGTTTCTTAAATCCCATGAATGGGCTCGCGTAGAAGACAACGGCACCATCACGGTCGGCATTTCCGACCATGCGCAGGGCCTGCTCGGCGATCTGGTCTACGTCGAATTGCCAAACGTCGGCGACACGGTGCAGGCGGGTCACGCGGTAGCCGTGGTCGAGTCGGTCAAGGCGGCATCGGATGTCTATTCGCCGGTCAGCGGTGAAGTGATCGCCGTCAACGACGATCTCTCCGATAAACCCGAGACGATCAACGAGGACGCATTCGGCGATGGCTGGATCTTCGTCGTCAAGACCGACAGTCGTGAAGAGCTTGATGAACTGATCGGTCCCGACGACTACGCCGAGATGATCGAAAATGATGATCACTAAGTCCGATCACTGCTGACCATCACTGATCGCACGAGTCTTTTCGCGTCGATCTGAAACCTTGCGCGGGCCGGCACGTTCCGGCCCGCCGCTTTTCAGGAACTTCAACCCATGCCTTTCATTCCGCATTCCGAATCAGACGTCAAGGCGATGCTCGCCACCATTGGCGTCGACAGCATCGAAGACTTGTTCGACGAGATCCCGTCCGCTCTGAAAATCGACATGCTTGCCAGCGTGCCGGCCGGACTCAACGAGATGGAAGTCAATCGGCTGTTGAAAGGGCTGGCCGCACAGGATGGAACGCCGTTGTGCTTCGCTGGCGCAGGTGCGTACGAGCATCACATACCGGCCGCGGTGTGGACGATCGTCACCCGAGGCGAGTTTTATTCTGCCTATACGCCGTATCAAGCCGAAGCGAGCCAAGGCACGCTGCAACTGATCTACGAATACCAGTCGATGATGACGCGGCTAACCGGTATGGATGTGAGCAACGCATCGCTTTACGACGGCGCGACTGCGCTCGCAGAAGCTTCGCTGATGGCCGAGCGCTGCTTGAAGAAGGGGCCGCGCCGCATTTTGGTTCCAACCAGCGTGCATCCCGCGTATCGCAAGACATTGAAAACCATCGTTGGACTGCAAGGCATCGACGTTGTTGAGCTGGATGTCAGCAGCACGGGTGGTCACCTTGATCCAGCGTCGCTGGCCGACGACATGCCGGCGTTCACAGCGCTGGTCATCCCACAGCCTAATTTCTTCGGCGTCCTTGAAGATGTCGACGCGCTGACCGATTGGGCACATTCAAGAAATGCGATGGTGATTGGCGTCGTCAATCCAATGTCGCTGGCGGTGCTGGAGCCGCCGAGCGAATGGGGTGCAACGGGTGCGGACATCGTTTGCGGCGAGGGCCAGCCAATGGGCGTGCCGCTGTCGTCGGGTGGTCCTTACTTCGGCATCCTGGCCTGCAAGGCGGAATTCGTACGCCAGATGGCTGGCCGCATCGTCGGTCGCACCACCGATATGGATGGCAAGCCAGGCTTCGCGTTGACCCTGCAGGCACGCGAGCAACATATTCGCCGCGCCAAGGCGACATCAAACATCTGTACCAACCAGGGTTTGCTGGTGACGGCGGCAACCATCTACATGGCGATCACTGGCCCCGAAGGTTTGCGTCGCATCGCTGCGACCAGCATGTCGAACACGCGCAAGCTACGGGATCGACTCACCAACTTGCCGGGCGCCCGTTTGTTGTTTGATCGTCCGATCTTTCATGAGTTTGCGATCGCGTTTGATCGTGATGCAACGAGTCTCGTCGAGGAACTCGCGAGTGATGGAATCGTCGCCGGTTTTGCACTCGGCGAAGAGTATCCCGAGCTTGGTGATGCGTTGCTGGTGTGCGCAACAGAGACGAAGACCGATGCAGATATGGATCGATTCGCTGACGCATTGCGCGCAAAATTGATGTAACAGCAAAAAAAGTTTCGTCGCCATTCAACTGGCGATCATGTAATGAAAACGCCTGCGCAACCTGCGCGGGCGTTTTTGTTTCCACGCCAACAATGATCGGAAAAATTCACATCCGTTACTTCGTGCAAAAAATGGGAAGCCGCCACAGGCCGCGCCATTGCTTGCTTTCAAGAACTCAAAACCATTAACTTCATATATCCATCTAAACGTATAGACGTCCAAAACATTCCCGACATCAGCTGTTGGCGCACGGCAATACAAGCGAACGAGTGCGTACTGCTTCGATCCGATGAGTTGCATCGATGGAAAAATGCAGTTGACACGCTCGCATGACAAGAATAGGTTTCGCGTCATCGACCACGGTGATGTTGGAAAACATGGCTTCACGCTACAACTCCGATCCATTCGTTTCTCCCTACATCGAACACGGTTCCAAATCTGGAACCGTCAGAAAAATCACCGTCTCAATTCCCCTGCACATCCTTCAACTTTTGTCCGACGAACGGACGCGCCGCCAGGTCAACAATTTGCGGCATGCCACGAACAGCGACCTGCTGTGCGAGGCGTTTCTTCACGCTTTTACTGGGCAACTTTTGCCAACTGACGAGGAGCTAATACGCGATATGGCTATGAAAAAAGCAGCAGCAAAGAAACCGGCCGCCAAGAAGGCAGCTAAGAAAGCACCTGCAAAGAAAGCCGCCAAGAAGGCAGCAAAGAAAGCACCTGCAAAGAAAGCAGCAAAGAAGGCACCTGCCAAGAAGGCAGCAATGAAGAAGGCGCCTGCCAAAAAGGCAGCAAAGAAGGCACCTGCAAAGAAAGCTGCAAAGAAGGCACCTGCCAAAAAGGCAGCAATGAAGAAGGCAATGCCGGCGAAAGCCGCGAAAGCCACAAAGGCTGCAAAGAAGAAGTAAGGCAGCACCGCGACACCCTGCGGGTTTCCGTCCAGATAACGTGGCGGTGCGCAGGACCCATACCTAGAAAGTGCTGCACGATTGCCCGATTGCTCCCCCTGCGGTTGCCCAGCGCAGGGGGAGACTTAAACCCGAGTCGAGCATTGAGGTCTTTCCTGCCGGCGGCTCGCTACGCGGAACATTTCCGCGCAAAATATTCTGGACCGATCAACCTCAGATCAGATCTCGTGGCAGCGGTCGAGGCGAATCAACCGACGTGTTGCTTGGCGGGACTGGTTGATGGCCGCGTTTCTTAGTACGCGCAGTCGCGATGGTTGCGACGATCAGACTGCTAATTGGCGATCGCAGGAAGAAAGAAGCGACGCCGAGCAGCGAGCTGATCGAACCTACGACTACTCCCCCTGGAACTCGCGCCACTAATGCACCGCTGGCAAAGCTGGCCACGACCATTGTCTTGGGGTGATCGCTTGGTCGCAGCTTGTATCGCCAAGGCCGCCATTCATCCATCATCTGGTCGTAGCGCAAGTGTTGACGTTGTGCAGCGAAGTCGGCGGCAAGTCGCAGTGCCTTGAGATTCATGGTGCTATTCCGTCGGGCTGTTCGTTTGGCTCCTCGGTCGGGTCTGGCGCCTTTTCCTGAGGCCGCATTCCGGCGATCAGTCGACGCGTGCGCGGCATGCTCATGTCACGGAAGGAGCGCCGGATCATGAAGAAGACCCAGACGCCTCCTATTGAGTTAACCAACACAACAGTGGCGATACCGATCGACCAACTACCGGCAAGGCGCGCAACGCCGGCAGCGAGCAAGGCGAGAAGTCCGAGCCAGGTTCCCACTCCCAGCACAATCAGCACGCAACTCATCGCAAATAGAAAGAGCGCGGAATTGCGGGCAAGGTGAAACTCTGCCCGGACCAACGCCAAAGACGCGGTGAACGTCTCGACAGCAGCGCTGAACAGCTCGCGTGCATGATCCAGGACGCCGTCATCGTGGTGTCCCGCTGGGCGGCTTTCCGAGGCCGCCTCCGCAGCCTTCGCTTTTTGTTCAGCGAATTGCTGCTCAGCAGCGACGTCTGGTGGGGTCGGAAGTTCGGGCGGCTGGTCAGGACTCATCGCGGAGTACGACGAATCAGCGACTACGGAACAGTCGGCTCAGAACGTAACCTGCCGCAAACGCGATACCAGCCGCTGCCAGTGGATTGGCGCGAATCTGTTCGCTGGTAGCTGTGCTGATTTTGCCGAAGCCGTCCGCAAAGCGCTCGCTGGCGTCGCGCAACTCTTCTTCGAGATTGGCGCCGTTTGCGCTAAGACGGTTGCCGAGACGACGCAATTCACTCGCGGTCTGCTCCACACCACTTTTTAGCGTGGATCCGACCTGGCTGGCGGCATTCGCTGCCTCGTCGGCAGCGTCTTTGATGTCCTGCGTTGTTTCACGTGTAGTAGCCATGATGGTCTCCTGAAGTCTATGGATTGCTTGGTGATTAAATCACGCCGCGATGGACACGCTGAGCATGCAGCGAGTCGGCGGATCGACGGCGCGGTGTAGCACGATCATCGACGGCAGCGGATGAACCCCACGTCAACGATACATGCGTACAGCCTTCTCCGCGGCGATGCGACGTCGGTTTTGAATCAATTCCGCAACCGCAGCCGTCTCGCGTAATGGTGCAATCGCTGGCCGCGGATGGGTGTCGCCCAGTGGCCGCAAATAACCCGCAGCGATCAGTTCGGCATGGAAACCTGCCAGCTTGCCGATGATCGGCTTCGGCGCGTAAGTCCAGACCGGGCGACCGGTTGCGCAGGCTTCGCTGATCATATTTACCGAGTCGGGCGTGACGATCAGTCGATCCGCCCACGCCAGAATTCCGGCATAGGGGTTGTCGCCGTCATCGGGACCGGCCCAGAACATTCCGGGGAGCGCGGCGAACGCCGAGCGCAGGAAGTCGGAAACGTCTGGTGAAGTGCGCCGCGATACGGTCACCAGGAAACTACCGCCTTCGTTTGCGTGCATGGCCCGGCATTGCTCGATTAGCCCTTTGCAATATTCAGCGTCGATGCGTTGTGCGCGATTGCTTGCACCAATGAGAACGCCGTGACGTGATCCTGCGAAGTCTGCGAAGTGCGCATGATTCGCACGCGCTTCGAACAACCACGCGTCGTCAACCGGATTCAGTGCGCCGATGGTGCGGATGACATTTTCGCCTGGCATGGCATCGTGTTGCGGCGTGATGACATAGTCGAAACGCGAACTGGAAATGCGTGGGTCGAGGATCTGGATGGTCGTGGTGCGGCCATCGCTCGATTCGCGCAGCAAACGCGTCAGCAGCGCCGCGCGGCGACCGCAGCCGATTGCCAGTGACGGCCATGGCGGCGAGATGTCACCGCCGTCTTGCTCGCGGATCGCAGAACGGGCGGCGAGCGTGAATCGTGGTGCCAGCATTGCCCATGGCTCGCGCAACGAAACTCGCAGGACGCGCGGCACGTGGCCAAGCGCGCGCGCCAACGCCAGCACCTGCCGCTCGTTGCCGGCGGCGCCATCGCTGATCGCCCAGCAGGTTTCTTTCTCCGTCATCGCTTGCTCACCCGCGTCACCAACGCGGGTGCCGCGTTTGGCATGACACATTCCCCGTTCAAGCGTAATTGTGCACGATGGTGCTGCGGCATTTGGTGACGCGATGTCAGAACTGTCGGACATGAGCGCCTACACTGTGCAGCTTCATTACATCTCCACGGACAGCAGGCCCATGAGCCGTATTCTTGACGCGCAAGCTCTCGATCAACTCTTTCGCAGTGCGCGCACGCACAACGCATGGCAGCCGCGCGAGGTTACGGACGAACAGCTGCATGCGCTGCACAACCTGACCAAGTTCGGGCCGACCAGTGCGAACTGCTGTCCGGCTCGCATCGTTTTTATCAAATCGGCGGCAGCAAAGGAACGACTTGGGCCAGCGCTTTCCGAAATGAATCGCGACAAGACGCTTTCCGCTCCTGTGACGGCGATCATCGGTTCGGATCAGGAGTTCTACGAAAAGCTGCCGCAGCTTTTCCCGCATGCCGATGCGCGTAGCTGGTTCGTCGGCAACGATGACTTGATTGCGTCGACCGCATTCCGCAACAGTAGCCTGCAGGGTGCCTACCTGATCCTCGCAGCGCGCTCGCTGGGGCTGGACTGCGGCCCAATGTCCGGCTTCGACAACGAAAAGGTCGACGCCGAATTCTTCAAGGACACACCGATCAAGTCCAACTTTCTCGTCAACATTGGCTATGGCGACGCTAGCGTGCTGTTTCCGCGTAGCCCGCGACTGTCATTCGACGAAGCCTGCAATATTCTCTAGTCATTTCGTCGTCGCCATTCGCGACGTTGTCTTTCATTGCCCATTCCCAACAGGAGACATTCCATGCTTCGCAACAGCCTGCTTGCCACTGCCATCATCATGGTCTCATCCGCTGCCATTGCTGCGCCGGTCAGTTACTCGATCGACCCCGCCCACACCGACGCCCTCTTCAGCTGGAATCATTTCGGCTACTCCAACCCAACCGGCCATCTGGGCCAGGCGACGGGAACCATCGTGTTCGATGAAGCAAAGCCGGAAGCCTCGTCGGTCGAAGTGAGCTTTCCGCTGGCCGGGATGGATACCCATGTCAGCAAGCTCGACGATCATCTGAAGGGCGACGAGTTTTTCGACGCGGCAAAATTTCCCGACATTACGTTCAAGAGCAACAAGGTCGAGAAGGCAGCAGGGACCAACGCGTACACAGTAACCGGCGACCTGACCATCCATGGTGTCACCAAGCCGGTGGTGCTCGCAGCTACCCTCAACAAGGCTGACATGCATCCGATGAAGAAGGTACCGGCGATCGGGTTCGATGCAACGACGACGATCAAGCGCAGCGATTTTGGTGTCGGTGCATACGTGCCCAAGGTCAGCGACGAGATCAAGGTGCACATCACCGTCGAGGCGATGGGCAGCAAGTAAGGCGTCGCGAGCTAGCCACCGTCTCGGTAAGGCGGTGGCTTGCACAACACCGTATCGCTAATCGCAGCCAGACTTCCCACATGCTCACGTTATGGCGCGGGATGGATCGTGGCTTGACCGATGACGCTGGATGCAAGCGTCTCCATCAGTTTTCTTCCGGAAGTTTTTTTGACGCCAAGCGGATGGGTTACGGCGTGCTGCGCGTGCTTGACGAGGAGTGTTTCATTCCGGGCGCGGTGCTCGACAGCGAGCGTCGCGCCAACATGGAAATCCTGACCTGGGTGATCGACGGCGATGTTGAACTGCTGGTTGGTCTCGCGACACACGCGCTTGGCCGAAACGATTTCGCTTGCTTGAGCGCGGGCAGCGGAATCGATTGCGCGATGCGCAATAGTGGCGAGGTGCCGGCGCACGTTATCCAGCTGTGGTTGCAGCCGAATGTCGTCAACGCTGCGCCGCACTGCGACTTGCGTCGATACGGCGACGCCGAATTACGTGGTGATTTTCGCCGCGTTGCGGCGAGTACCGACGCCGGTGGCGATATCGAGTTTCGTGCGCCCGCCAAGGTCAACTTTGCGCGGGCAGAGGCGGGTGAGCGATTGCGCTATCCGCTACTGGGCAAGAGTCAAGCGTGGTTACAGGTGTTGCGAGGTAACGTCGATTGCGGCGACATCACAGCGTGCGCCGGAGACGGCATCGCAATTGATGACGCGGGAACCATCGACCTGAGCGTTCGCGATGATGCTGAAATTCTGCTGGTCGAGCTGACCTGATCGAGTGTTCCAGCGTATCCAGAGCTACCCTGTTCCTAGCGCTTGACGCCTTGGTTGCGCAGGGCTTCCAGCGCGGACAGGTCGATCGAACCTACCGCGTCCTTGATCGTGTCGATGTCGTCGCTGGTTCCCTCGACCGCCACGGTGAAGCGGTCGCCCAGAACCACGCTGTACTCGCCGTGCTTGCTTTGGCTGTTCCACTCTTCGTGGATCAATCGACCTTCCTGTTTAAAGGTCTTCTCGTAACCGTTTTCGGTTTCGCGCTCGCTGCTCACGCCAACCGCGTTAGCCAGACCCAGCAAGCCCTTCGCACTGCCGACATCAGTGATCGACAGCCGCAGCGACTGGCCATCGTCGTCGCTATACGTCGCGTTCGCGACCGACATCTGCATGCCCATCGCGCCATTCTGCTCGGCGGAATAGTTGGTGCGCTTCATGCCGGCCAACGTCTCGGGAACAAATGACTTGAGATCCGATGGAGCGAGTGCGGCGACTTTGTCACCGCCACCCATCACGGTGCCCAACATCGCTGTCGCCGCAGCGGCTTGGGCGTCCTTGTCGCCGCTCTTGCCAGCCGCTTCAAGTCGCTTGCCGGCGGCTTCCATCTTGGCGCCATACTCGGACAGCTTGCCAAGCGCGGAATCCTTATCGATGGTGACGTTGTTTTCCGAGCGGCCATCACGGTCGATGTTCGCGCCGCTCATCATCGCGCCCGCACCCGTCATGCCGCCGACAATCGCGCCGATGATCAGGCTCAATACCAGTGCAACCACCACGATGACGGCGGTGTACACACCCGCGCGTTCCGGGGGGCACTTCATGACATGCGGGAGGCCCAGGTAGATCAAGTAGATGCCGTAGATGGCGCCCGCGAATGCCAGTAACGCTCCGAGTACCGGAAGCACGATCGCGATGCTCGCGACCCAGCTTGCCGTGTACGCGTAGGCAACCACTTTGAGCGCCTGCACGAAATTCTTTTCGCCGGCAAAGTGTCCCCGTCTGAGATATTTCTAAGGGAGAGTTGAGAAATTGGCCGGGACTTTGCGGGTTGAAGCGGGTCTTGCCGGCCCACTTTCGCAACTTCGTTGCCAATACCGCAATGCGAATTGCGCGGGAATGGTAGCGCGGGTTGCTGGTTAGAACGTGAAGGTGTTCTGCGTGTCCTCGGCGCGAGCGGATGCCCGGCGGATCAGCTTGCGAATCCAGCGCTCGGATAGCTCATAGGTTTTCACCAGCGATGGAATCGATGCTCCGTTGGCGTGGGCGGCGAGGAGTTCCTTGTCGCGTGCCGCGTTGATGTAGGAGGAATCCTTCGGGTAGCTGATGACCTGGCCGCTCCAGTGTTGCGCCAGGTGATCGGCAACGGCGTGGCCGGCCTGTTGGGCACGATCAGACGACAGGCCAAATTCGCCCAGGACGTGCTCAACCTGGCTGACGACATCGTCGAGCAGTTCGGCACGGCGTGATTTCATCGTGTCGCTCATGACCCACCTTCTTGGTGCCGCTGCTTGGCGGCTTCAATCTCGGCCTCGTACTTTTCTGGCGTGATGGCGCCGTAGTCGAGCTGCGTTTTCAGCCAGCGCAGCGCCGTTGTTAGGGCGTCTTCTGGCCCGGTTGCAGGGCTAACGCCGGCACGTGGCACCGGTTGTCGTGCCTCGGCCTCGCGTGCGCGCTCAGCGCCAGCGTCGGCGGTGTCGGCGATGCCGTAGGCAACGCGGCGCAAGTAGTTGTGATTGGCCAGTGGAAGGTCGGATGGTGGCGTGGCCAGCATCTGCTCGATGGCGGTAACCCACACTGAAGGCGACGCTGGTCGGCGGATACCGCCGCGCTCGTCTTTGCAGACCGTGCCAGGCGCGACGAGTGCCGCGAGTTCGCTGACGACGGTAGTAGCGCGCGACGTGCGCAGTTCGGTCTTGGGTGGCTTGAACAGGCGCAGATAAGCGATGGCTGCGCGTGCAACGGCCGGTGGCAGTTCGCCCATCGCCACACCGAAGCGCTTGCCCTCGTCTTCGAGCAGGCCCGCCGTCAACGGCTGGCGCGTGCCGCAGGTGCAGCACGTGATGGTGAGGGTTGGATTCTTGCCGGCCATGATCAGTCGATGCCGCCCAGTTGCGTTGGCTCGGCCTTGCGGCGCTCGAATGCCGAGCCGGCGCGGAACGCTTCTTTGAGCATGTCGTGTACGTCACCCTGCACCGACGCGGGCATACGCGAAACGGCGATCACGAAGCGCTTTCGCCAGATACGTTCGAATGCCAGGCGACGCTCTTCGATCTCTTCGGGATACAAGTTCTGGCTCACTGTCGATCAACCATGCGCAGGTAGAGGTGGCATGCGAACGTGCCGAGCGCGAGCGCGGATAACTGGTACGCGTTCTTGTTGGTGACACCGAAGTGCGCACCGATTTCTTCCAGCGAGCAATGCACGTCGAGTCGTTTGGCCAGCTCGACGCCAAGGCGCTCGCGCACGCAACGCTTCGGCTCGACACCTGGCTTCACTTTCGAGAGCAGGCGCGCGACCAGCGCGGCGTCGAGCGGTGCCTCGGCAATCGCTGGCGACGACTCATCGTCTTCGAGCCAATTTGACTCGATGGCAGGTGTGCTGGTGGCGAGCCAATCCGACATTACTCTGCGTTCTCCGCCCGTATTGCGGCGTTGAACTCCTCCACCCACTTGAGCATTTCCCACTCCTTCCATTCGATCCAGCCTTCCGGGACAACGAAGCCGGCCTCGTGCTGATCGTCAGTTCCCGACGAGCAGCCCGGCTCGCGCTCCGGTGGCGCACCGGGAAGCATTCGAATTCTCGCAAGCGCGCGGTTGGGACCGCTGGGATTGAAAGCCACTGAAACCTTGTTTCGGTAGACGTAGCCGCCATCGAAAAGCAGGTCGAAACGTACGAATGACGTTCCGTGCATCAATTCGGCGCCGCTGGGTAAGGTCAGTGCCTGTAAGCGCGCGGAGAGTGCCTTCCCAGCGTCGGTGTTTTTCTTGGGCATCGGCAGGCCGCTGTGCGAATTTCTCGACCAGCCGTTTGGTGTCTTGCCGGGGAACTTCACGCCAGAGACGCTTGTGCCGTTGAAGCAAACAACTCCGCCAACCTCATCGCCTAACGCTGCGGCCGCTTCTTGCCGTTGAAGTTGTATCGCCTTCAGTTTCGCGATCTGCTGCTGCATGGCAGCACTGTCGTTGTAGAAGAATCGCTGGATCGGACTCACGGGCTTGTCTCCTCTTCGCGCGCGGTCGAATCGTCGAACCCATTAGCGAACAACTTGTCGGCGAGCTGGGTGACGACGATTTGGCGCTCGATGCCGTTTGCGTAGTCGAACGTGATGTAGCTGCCGTCGCTGCGCGTTTGTTCGTTGCCGGCGGCATCGACGCCGATGACGACCAGGTTGCCGCCGAGCGTTGTTGTCTGCGAGACGACGTGGAAAGCGGCGGCTACGAGTGGCACTGCGATCGCGACAGCGAGGATTCGGTTGCGTGACTTCATTGCGGTGACTCCGGTTGGGTGAGCAGCAGTTCGCGTGCCTGGAAGGCTTCGACGACGGCATGTAGGCAGTCGCGGTTGCGACGCCAATTGGTGCGCATGCCAGCGGTGGCATGCGCGAGCTGCTTGTCCGTGATGCCGAGCACGCCGATCAGGCGTTGCAGCTCGGTTTCCAGAGCGCGTTTGGTCTGCTCGACATCGAGTGCGGCGACGATGGCTTGCAGGTGTTCGTCCTTGCGCAGCCACGCCACTTTGGCGATGCCGCATTGGCGCTTGGCGATGGCGTCGGCGTATGCCCAGGCGAGGCCCATGCTGGCGAGCTGTGCCTCGATCTTCTGGAGCATCGGCACATTGGCGACGTTGGCCGGCTTGCCGGGATATTGGCCCGCGCGCACCGGGCCGCGCGTGCCACGCGTGGGTGGCAGCTTGGCGCCCAGTCGAACGAACTCATCGACCACCGCGTGGCGCTGCTGGCCATCCAGATCAGCCGATGAACTGCATTCGCTGCGGTTGCCAGCGGTGACCGACACACGGCGCAACATGGCCTGGTACGTGTCGCGGTCGATACCGAGTTGCTTGGCCGCGATATGGATCTGCGCGAGCTGCGCGTTGCGGCGTGCCGAGGCGGTGTCGATGCGGGATGGCTTGCTCATTGCCTCTTCCACACGGCATGCAACGCGTCCCTGGCGTCATCCAGCAAACTCTCGATCAGAGTCAGTATTTCCTCATCGGCTTTTCCAGTGATGCGATGAAGTAAAAGCGCGGCTGCCACCACAGCGCCAAACGCGCGGAGTTCGTCGTCTGCTGTCTTCTTGCCGACCATCGTGATCGCTTGATCAAGGTCGACGGTCAATTCGGTAAGGTCGGTCATGGCGTCAAACCGCCGCAAGATCAAGCGGCAGAGCGATGTATTCGCCGGTGTCGTCGTCGCGCAGGTACACGCGCACGTAGCTCTTGCTGCCGACCACTTGCAGGGCGTCGCCGATGG
This sequence comes from Lysobacterales bacterium, assembly GCA_038236135.1. Classification (GTDB taxonomy): domain Bacteria; phylum Pseudomonadota; class Gammaproteobacteria; order Xanthomonadales; family Rhodanobacteraceae; genus Dokdonella. The sequence goes on along the minus strand of JBBSTF010000025.1, from coordinate 29,598 downwards.
CTTGCATGGCGCGCATCCAACGCTCGTCGGTGATTTCCAAGCGGCGCAGCGACAGGATGTTGCCGGTGCGAAGGTTGCCCGCCTGGTCAACGCGGAACGCGTCGTTGATGAGCGTGCGGATTTCGCTGCTGGCACCTTCCGTCCACTCGTGCAGGCATTCGTCGATCAACTGCTTCGCGGCCTGCAAACGCTCGTCGAACACCATGCGCTCGGCAATGGATCGCTGCACCTTGATGGAGCCGTCGTAGCTCAAGAGCGTGACGTTGCCTTTGGTGCCGCCGATGTGGGCGCGGTACTTCTCGGCGCTCAGTTGAACGAACGCTGCGATGTCGCCGAAAACCTCGCGCTTGAAGTCGGCCAGGATGGCGTTGACCGCCTGCGCCTTCTTGGCAATTTCGCGAGTCACCTCGTCGCGCAGTTTGTCGATCTCCTTGACGTTGTCTTCGGCGACCAGGTTGCCGCGATGGTCGAGCCAGTAGCCAGCGGGCACGGGTATTTTCTTCTTGCATTTCATGGCTTGGCGCTCCGGGTTCGTGAAAGGTGTTTGCTGCTGGCCAGTAGCGCGTTGAGCGCGTTGCCCAGGTATTCAATGGCGATGCCGGTGATGCCGCCCGCGCCTGCATCGACGAGCACGTCGATCACGTCGGAGCCGATGGCGTCGACGCGATCAATCAGGCCGAACGCGGCGAGCGGATCGGTAGGCGCACCCATGCGAATTCCGTAGCGGCGAAGGTCGGCGGCGACGACATCGGGAATGACGGCTTCGGGCAACGGTGTCGCTTGTGGTCGCGCGGCAAGTTGCATTCGCAGCTCACCGAGCAGTTGCACCGCGCAGGTGTTGCAGAGCAACTCCTCGTTCGCTTCCAGTCCAAATGTAAGGCCAGGTGGCGGCTTGGTCTCGACAACCGCGCCGCAGGCGCAAGAGAAAACGTGCGTGACCAGATTCACGGCATCGCCTCCCGGCGCGGCAGGCCGACCACGTTGCGGCGGGACCTGGTCCGCACGATCCATTCCAACTGGCAGTTGTAGTACGGCGCGGCGCGGCGTTCCTCGCGTAGCAGGCCGACGGGCCGGACCACGCTGGTGACGCCTTCCACACCGGGTGGCGGCTGTGCAACGGTGATGATTGCCGCGCCGCGCCGAACGCTGATGCCGGTCACTTGCGTGCCGGAATCGCTGAGCAGATGCACGGCACCGAGAGCGCGTGCAATGGCGTCGCGCGTGGCCTTGTTCGGGTCAGCCATCGGAACCGCCGTCAGTACCGGCGAGGCTGGGGTTTGGGTTTGTTGTTGCAGGGTCATCATTGGCTCCAATGGGCAGGCGTAACTGCCCGGCAAGATCAGGAAGGGCAACCCGTCGCATGGCGGCGATCTGCCGGAGGCCGGTCATCGATCGCGCGTAAAGAAACAGGCAGGTGTAGTCCAGTTCGGCGGGTGTTTCCGCCATGAAGTAGCCATGCGTTGGCGTGGCACAAATGCGATGGCCAGCGGTGCGCAGCGCCTCGACCACCGAGCGCATGGCACGCTCGATGCCAGGGCCGCGTTTGCCGGTCACGCGCTGGCACAGCTCGCGTGCCGTGAGCCCGTTCTGCGCGCCGCGATGCTGCTGCAACGTGGCAAGCACGCTGGCAGGTGTCATCGCTTCATCGACGAACATATCGGGCTGCATGGCTTACAGCTCGCGTGCCTGGTCGCGTGGCACGGCGGGCGCGGTGTTGGCCGGTGCCTTGGCGCTGGGCAACCACGACAGCGGCATGCAGAACACGCCGCCCGCGCTGGTCATCCAGCAGATGACGCCGTGGTCGTCGTCAACGATTACCTTCATCACGACGGGCTTGCCCCGCACTGCAATGCGGGCGGCGTCGATCAGCGTCGTATTGATCGAGTAGCAGACGCCGATGCTGGTACCGATGAGCATGGCCAGCATGGCTGGAATGGCTAACTTGTTCATGCGTGAAGTCCCTCTTTTCGTGCACGTGGAAGAAGTGCGGCCTGATGCAGGTGTTCAATCTTTTCCAGCGCGTAAGCACCGATTTCGTCGATGGCTTCCGACGCATCGCGCGGGCGCTTGTGGCGGGCGATGGCATCGATCAACCGCTTCACGGCGTCGACGGTTTCAACCAGTTCTCCTGGGGTTGCCATGTCAGTTCCTCCGGCCGATCTGGGCGACGCCAGTCGCGGCCTGCGCCGTGCTGGTGAGTGGGTGAAGATCGGTGGTGATGCGCATGCGAATGGCCTGCGCAAACTTGATGCGTTGCGCTTGGGGAATGGCGGGGTCGGTGAGCAGCTGGTGGTTCTTGGCCAGCACACGGGCGAGCGCTGCTGCCTGTTGCCGGATGGATTTCATCGGCACGGCCATCACACGCTCCTCACCAGGTCGGCAGTCACGCGCGGCATGCCCAGCGCGGCGACCTCATTCATGGCAGCGGCCAGCACGTTCTGCACAGCCAGCGGATACAGCAGCGAACCGACAGGTTTCGGGCCTCGCGCTTCGGTAGGCGTGAGGCGTGCGCGCAGGGCGTCGATGGCGGTGTTGTCGAACACGCGCGCCAGCGGCACGCCGGCACGTTCGAAGCGGTGCTTCAAGAACTGTTCCAGGTCGGCATCGAGCGGGCCGCGCGGCACGCGCAGATTGCCGACACGATGACGGAAAACTCGCAGCGCCTCACCGACATGGAAAAAGACTTTCTGCGCTGGCAATTGAGCGTGGCCGAGAACTACGTGCGCCACGAGGACTACGTGCGCGGCCAATCCATTATCGAAGCGAAGCTGGACGCTATTTCCGGCCGGTTGTTCAAGGCTCAACTCAAAGGGGCACGAAGTGGAAATTGATGTGCAACGGGCGCGCCGCGAGTCGCTGCGCTGGACCATCCTGCTGTCACTGGACAAGGCGCGGCCACTGGGCGCGTCGGAGTACCTGGTGCTGTCGGTGGCGCAGGCGATCTATGCGGACGCGACGCAGCTGGAAATCCGGCGCGAGATCAGCTACCTGCAAGACCGCGAAATGGTGCACGTGAACAAAGAGCCGAGCGGCCAGTGGCTATGCAGCCTGACCCGGCACGGTGTGGACCTGGCCGAATACACCACGCCGTGCCAGCCCGGCATCGCGCGCCCGGAGAAGTACTGGTGAGCGGCGCGACGCAGATCATCGGCTATCGCGCGCTGAGCGGTGATCAAATCGACCTGATCAACGCGATCAAGGAACAAGGCAATAACCTGGGCTTGGCGGTCGAGGCTGTGGGTGCCATACCCGAGGTGGACAAGCACGCGCTGACGCTGGCCAAGGCGCACTTGCAGACCGGCCTCATGTGGTTGACCCGCGCTGTCGCGCGACCGGAAGGGTTCTGACATGCCCGCCCGCCCGAAGGCCGAGCAACTGCCCGACGACATCCGCGAGGAGTTGGAGCAGAAGCTGATCGCCAGCAACTTCAGCGACTATCGTGCGTTGGAGTCGTGGCTGGCTGAGCAGGGCTTCGAGATCACGAAAAGCTCGCTGCAACGCTGGGGCAGCAAGTTGGAAGAACGCCTGCACGGCATCAAGGTTGCCACCGAGCAGGCCAAGGCGATCTGCGCCGCATCGCCCGATGACGATGGCGCGATGAGCGACGCGCTGATGCGGCTGGTACAGGAGAAGCTGTTCCAGCTATTGCTCAATCTTGAGGTCGATCCAGACAGCATTGAGCTACCCAAGCTGACTCGCGCCATTGCCGACATCTGTCGTGGCACGGTGACGCTGAAAAAGTACCAGGGCGAAGTGCGCTCGAAGATGAAAGCCGCTGCGGCCGAGGTGCGCAAGTTGGCCACCGATGCCGGCGTGTCCGAGGAGACGATGCTGGCTATCGATGCGCGCCTGCAAGGCGTGGTGTGATGGGCAACGCCCGCGTCGTTCCCGCTGATCCCCGCTCCACGTTCCTGCCGTCGCAGGCAAAGTGGATCAACGACAAAAGCCGCCTGAAGCTGGCCGAAAAAAGTCGGCAGATCGGCTGGAGCTGGACCACGGCGTACGCCTGCGTGCGACGCACGGCGCTCAAGGGCGCGAAGAACGACCAGTGGATCAGCAGTCGCGACGAAATGCAGGCGCGCCTGTTTATCGAAGACTGCAAGCTGTGGAGCGACGTGCTGCAACTGGGCGCGGCCGACTTCGGTGAGCAGGTGGTGGAACCTGGCACCAACCAGACCGCCTACGTGCTGCGCTTCGCCAACGAGCGGCGCATCCACAGCATGTCGAGCAACCCCGACGCGCAAGCGGGCAAGCGCGGTGGGCGCGTGCTGGACGAGTTCGCGCTGCACCCGGACCCGCGCAAGCTGTGGTCGATCGCGTATCCCGGCATCACGTGGGGCGGCAGCCTTGAGGTGTTCTCCACGCATCGCGGCAGCCACAACTTTTTCAATCAGTTAATTCGCGAGATCCGCGAGGCCGGCAATCCCAAAGGCATCAGCCTGCATCGCGTGACCCTGCAAGACGCGCTCGACGAAGGGCTGCTCTACAAACTACAGCAGAAGCTGCCTAGCGACGACGAACGCCAGGGAATGGACGAAGCGGCGTACTTCGACTTTGTGAAGTCCGGTTGCGTTGACGAGGAAAGCTTTCGCCAGGAGTACATGTGCGACCCAGCCGACGACGACACGGCGTTTCTGGAATACGACCTGATCGCCAGTTGCGAATACGCGCAAGGCGTGGACTGGAGAGAGATTGAAGGGCGCGAGCTATATGGCGGCCTGGACATTGGCCGCAAGCACGACCGCACCGTGCTGTGGATCTTCGAGCGCTTGGGCGACGTGCTGTACACACGCGAGATCATCACGTTGCGCAACATGAGCAAGCCCGACCAGGAAGCCATCTTGTGGCCGTGGATTGCACGGCTCACGCGCAGCTGCTTTGACAACACGGGCCTTGGCATTGGCTGGACCGATGATGCACAACGCCGCTTCGGCACGACCCGGGTTGAAGCGGTGACCTTCACGACCAAGGTGAAGGAAGCGCTGGCATATCCGGTGCGCGGCAAGATGCAAGACCGTAGCTTGCGCATTCCCTACGACCCGGCAATCCGCGCCGACCTTCGCAGCGTGACCAAGCAGACCACGGCGGCCGGCAACATCCGCTTCACCGCCGAGCGCACACCCGATGGCCATGCCGATCACTTCTGGGCGCTGGCGCTAGCGGTGCACGCGGCCAGCAGCCCAGCGGGGCCGATCGAGTTTCAGTCGGGCGGCAAGCGATTGAGCCTTGCATCGGATGGCGGAACGCCCATGCGCACGACCACTGACGGCTTCGGCACTGTGACCGGCGGCAATGATTTTCGAGGGTACTGATGAACGACCTGATCCCAAAACGCACCAACGCCTACGCGCAAGAGATTGCCTCGACGCGCGATGGCATCGACATCACGCGTGGCTACACCGGCCCGCTGCTACACGCCAGCGACAAGGTGCTGCAAGGGCGCGGCGGCGGCGACATGCAGATCTACGAGCAGGTGCGATCGCACCCGCAGGTGGAGACGTGCCTTAGCCAGCGGCAGCTTGCCGTCATCAAGTGCGAGTGGACGGTAGAGCCGGGCGGCTCGCGTGCGATTGACAAGAAAGCGGCCGACCACGTGACGCTGCAGTTGAAGCGTATCGGTTTTGACGAGCGCTTTCGCAAGATGCTGTTCGGCGTGTTCTACGGGTTCGCCGTGGCCGAGATCATGTATGACGTGCAGGACAACCTGCTGGGCTGGAGCGCGATCAAGGTGCGCGATCGCCGCCGCTTCCGCTTTTCGCCCGAGGGCGAGTTGCGCATGCTGACGATGGCCAACATGTGGGCTGGCCAGACATTGCCACCCGGCAAGTTCTGGACGTTCGCCACGGGCGCGGATCACGACGACGAGCCTTACGGTTTGGGCTTGGCCCACTGGTGCTACTGGCCGGTGCTGTTCCAGCGCAACGGCATGAAGTTCTGGCTGACGTTTCTGGAAAAGTTCGGCATGCCGACCGGCATCGGAAAGTACGAGACCAACGCCGCGCCCGAGGACCAGGCGAAGTTGCTGCAGGCCGTGCAGGCCATCCAGAGCGACTCGGGCATCATCGTGCCCAAGAGCATGGACATCGACCTGCTGGCCGGTGGTCGCAGCGGCACTGCCGATTACAAGACGCTGCACGACACGATGGATGAGACCATCGCCAAGATCATCCTTGGGCAAACCATGACCAGCCAGGACGGCAGCAGCCAGGCGCAGGCGAAGGTGCACATGGACGTTCGCCAAGACCTGGTGAAAGCCGATAGCGACCTGGTCTGCGAATCGCTCAATCTTGGCCCGATCGCATGGCTGACGCGCTACAACTTTCCCGATGCGGAAATGCCACGCGTGTTTCGCCAGGTGGAAGAACCCGACGACCTGGACGCGCTCGCCGAACGCGCCACTAAGATCCACGCGATGGGCTTCAAGCCGACACTCAAGTATGTGCAGGACAATTTCGGTGGCGAGTGGACCGAAGGCGCACCACCCACGCCGCCGGACACGACGCCACCTGCCAACGCTGCGGACGCGCCCGCCAGCTTTGCTGTCGCCAACGAGCAACCGGACGCGCCGCAGCAGATGGCCGAGCTAGCCAATACCGCCATCGCGCCTGCCGTGGATGCGTGGGTGGAACAGATCCGCTTGATCGTGGAGAAGGCCGACTCGCTGGAAGCGATTCGCGATGGCATTGATGCGATGGCGCCCGACATGAGCTTCGACCAGTACGCCACTGCCATGCAGCAGGCATTGACAGCGGCGACGCTCGCCGGTCGCTACGACATCATGCAGGAGGTTGGCGGTGCCAGCGGCGGCTAACTACGGCTCGCTGCCGTTCGGCGAACAGATCGCGTTTTTCCGGCGCAAACTGAACCTGCCGACGAAGAGTTGGACCGACATCTGGGGAGCGCAGCACGATAACGCGTTCGTGGTGGCCGGTGCCAACAGTGCGGACATCGTCGCGGACTTTCGCGCCGCCATCGACAAGGCGATCAGCCAAGGCACCACGCTGGAACAATTCCGCAAGGACTTCGACCGCATCGTCGAGAAATACGGCTGGCAATACAACGGCGGTCGCAACTGGCGCTCGCGCGTGATCTACGAAACCAACCTGCGCAGCAGCTACATGGCGGGCCGCTATGCGCAGTTGCAGGCCGCGAAGAAGTGGCGGCCGTTTTGGCAGTACGTGCACAGCGACGCGGTTGAGCACCCGCGACCGCTGCACCTGTCGTGGGACGGCATCATCCTGAGTGCCGATGACCCGTGGTGGGACACGCACTTCGGGCCGAACGGCTGGGGCTGCAAATGCGACGTGCGCTCGCTCGCCTGGCGCGACATGAAGCGTCTGGGCAAGACCGGACCGGACCCAACACCTACCGACGGTGACGAGCTGGTGACCATCGGTCAACGCGGCCCCAACCCGCGCGTGGTGCAAACGCCAGTGGGCGTTGACCCTGGCTTTGGCTACACGCCGGGCCGCAGTGTGTTCGAGCAACTGGGCCAGCTCACGCTGGAGAAGGCGGCGCGACTGCCAGCGGAAGCGTCTGCCGTGGTGGCGCATCGCGTGCTGGTGATCGAGCGCGTGTACGAGGCGTTACGAAAAGGCTACGTGGTTTGGCAGCAACGCCTGATTGCATCGGGTGGGCTGACGCGCGGCGAGACATATTGGATCGGCGCACTGGATGAAGAGCTGATCGCCGCTTTGAAGGCCCGTGGCATCGAACCCAACACGTCGAGCATTCTGGCCAGTGATCGTGATGTGTGGCACGCGGTGCGCGCTGGAAAGCAGGGAGCGAAAACGACGGATGGCAGGCCGAAGGCTTTGATCGCCGACGAGCTGGAGCGCTTGCCGGAACTGCTGGAAAACCCTGAGGCGATCCTGCTCGACGAACGAAAGAACACCCTGCTGTACGTCTTTCCGGCACAGCGGCGCGCCGCAGGAAAATTGGTGATCGGTATCGACTACCACCTGAAAACGTCTCAAGGTGTGCAGGTGGTCAACTCATTTCGCACTGCATCACTGATCGAGTACGAGAACGTGACCAAGCAGGTGCGCGATGGATCGCTGATCCTGCTGAGAGGTGCGCTGTGACTGCCGAGGTGGGACGCAACTTCCCACGTGCAGGACACTGGCGTGGCCCGAGCCGGAGCTTGCGATTTCCCGGCCGCCACGGCATCCACAGCGCACCGCTAGATTACCACTGATGGCCGGCAGCTATAACACCGTCAACGTTGAATTCGAACGCGAGGAAGCGGACGCGCTGCTCGACCGGTTGTTGTCGTTCGGACGTGATCGCGGACCGGCGTTGCTGCGCGACATGGGCGAGATGCTGCTCAGCAGCACCAAGGATCGCGCAGAGCGAGAGATCGATCCTGATGGCATTCCTTGGGTGAAGCTCAGCGACTGGTATGCCGAGAGCAAAAAAGAGAAACACCCTGGCAAGAAAATCCTCCGCGCAGAGGGCAACATGCTCGGAGACATGCTGAGCTACCAGCTCGACGGAGATAGTGCGCTCGACCTCGGCACGAACGCACCCTACGGCGCGGTACAGCAGTTCGGTCAACTCAAGGGTGCAAGCGGCACATCGAAACGCGGCCGGCCCATTCCCTGGGGCGACATTCCGGCGCGTCCGTTCCTGGGCGTATCGGACAAAGATGCTGACGAACTGATCAGAATCCTCGACGAACACCTGCAAGCCGCGATTGACGAGGCGTAACCAACGGGCGATTCTGCGGCCCTGGAAGCGCATTGCGCGCGCAGCGGCGTCATCCATGCGTCCGTAGCGGGTGGAAAGCGTCTGACGCGGCGTCAGGGGCGAGCTAGCGCGATCATTGCAAGGCGTCAGCGCTTGCATTTCGTCCCTCTCGCCCATGCGGCGAGAATTTGTCGGGGAAACTCCCGGTTCGCCATCGCGCGCGGGAACGCCACTTCGATTGTGAACTCGGCCCCAAGACTCAGGGCGGCAGCATCGGAATGATGCGTCCATGCCTGAAGCCGCCAACCTCCCCGAGATCGAAATTTTCCGCGCCGGTCGTCACACCGACATGCACGGAACGGTCGTCGATGTTTCCCATGCTGACCTCGCCGCGATCGCCGCCGCCTACGATCCGGCGATTGGTGAAGCGCCGCACGTCATTGGCCACCCCAACACGAACGCGCCGGCCTTTGGCTGGGTGAAAAAACTGGTGGCACGCAATGGCGTGTTGTTCGCCAGCGCGCATGGCCAGGTCGACGGTGCCTTTGCCGACATGATCGGCGCAGGCCGTTTCAAGAAGCGCAGCGCCTCGTTCTTCCTGCCCCAGTCGGCGAACAACCCCAAGCCCGGTGCCTGGTACTTGCGCCATGTTGGCTGGCTGGGCGCTGCGGCGCCGGCCATTGCCGGTTTGCGCGATGTGGCCTTCGCCAGCGCCGATGACGACGTCGTTGAGTTCACCACGAGCGACCGGGTGCGTTTTGGATTCATGGACATCGCTGCGCTGCTGCGTCGCCTACGCGATCGCTTCATCGAACAAGACGGTGTGGAGAGCGCCGAGAAAATTCTGCCTTCGTGGCAGATCGATTCCATCGAACAAGCCGCGACGCAGGAACCGGCTTCGGCTTCTTTCGCTGCACCCCAAACCATTCAACCGGAGCCACCTGAAATGCCCAACGAACAGAACGCCGATTTCGCAGCCCGCGAGGCCAGCCTCGCCGAACGCCAAGCGGCACACGACGCCCGCGAGCTGCGCCTGCTGGAACAGGAAAACATCGCCACCCGCAAAGGCATCACGGAATTTGCTGACGGCCTGGTTGCCGGCGGCAAGTTGCTGCCGCGTCAGAAGGCATCGGTCGTTGAGCTGTTGTTTGCGCTTGAAGCCGGCGGCAATCCAACCGAGCTGAGCTTTGCCGCAGAAGACGGCACTACCGCCACGGTGACCGGCGGCAGCGCATTGCGCTCGTTGCTCGACGGCCTGCCCGTGCAGGTGGATTTTTCCGAACACGGCGCTGGCGATGTGGAAAGCGACATCACTTCGTTCGCGGCACCGGACGGCATTGCGGTGGATTCGGGGCGCGCCGCGCTTCACCACAAGGCGCAGGCGTTCCAGCGTGCCAACGCTGGCATTAGCTACATCGAAGCCGTCCGCCACGTCGGCGGCTGACCCCTTTTTTTTCCTCACATCTCGGAGCATCGCATGGGCCGTCAAAACACATCAGTACTCACGTTGTCGGTCAAGGCGACCGCAGCCCTCACGAACGAAACGTTTGTCGGTCCGACCGGTGCCGTTGCCGTCGCTGCAGGCAACGCCCTCGGCGTCACGCGTAGCGATGCTGCCATCGGCGAATTCGCACCTGTCGACGCACTCGGCACCACGATGGTGACTGCCGGCGCGGCCATTGCTGCCGGTGCCGCCGTTGAAGTGGGCGCGGCCGGCCGGGCAGTCACAAAGGCTGCCGGTGTAGCCGTTGGCCGACTGGCACCGGACAGCGTTGCGGCCGCCAATGGCGACCGCGTCGAAATCATCCTGATCGCCAACTGATCAGCAACCCCAGCCTTTCGTAGGAGCAGCACTCATGCCGCAACAGAACCTCGCCCAGACCCGCGTCGTCGATCCCATTCTTTCGACGATGGCGCGCGGCTATCACCAACGCAACCTGATCGGCCGTGCGCTGTTTCCCTTCGCTCCTGTCGGGCAGTACGGCGGCAAGATCATCCAGTTTGGCAAGGAGAGCTTCCGGCTCTACTCGTCCAAGCGCGCACCGGGTGCCAACACCAAGCGCCTCACGTTCGGTCACGACGGCGTGCCGTACTCCATTGTGCCTAGCGCACTGGAAGCGCTGGTGCCGCGCGAACGCATGCGTGATGCGTCGGTCGTGCCAGGCATCGACCTTGCCAGTCGCTCGGTAAGCACGGTGTTGGGCGCGCTGCATCTGGAACACGAATACAGCTGCGCACAGATCGCTCGCAACCTGGCCAACTACGACGCCAACCACAAGCTGACGCTGGCTGGCGCTGCCAAGTGGACCTCGGCCACCTCGACGCCGATCAAGGATGTGATGGCCGCCCGCGAGGCGATCCGCGCATCGGTCGGTGTGTATCCGAACACGATGGAAATCTCGGCGACCACGCTGGCCGCGTTGCAGTCGCATCCCGACCTGGTCGGCCGCACCAGCAACACCAGCGTTCGCACGGTGACGCTGGAGACGCTGCGCCAGGTGTTCTTGATCCCGACCATTGTTGTGGGTGAAGCGGTGGTCGCTGATGCCGCTGACGCGTTCGGTGACGTGTGGGGCAACGACACGATTCTGGCGTACGTGCCCGAGTCCGGGCTGGACACCGCAGGCGAAAGCTATGGCGGCGATATCGACCAGCCCAGCTACGGCTACACCTACGTGATCGTGGGTCACCCGATGGTCGAGACGCCGTACTACGACAACAACCCCAAGTCGTGGGTGTATGGCGTGAGCTTCGACAACACGCCGGCACTGACCGGCATGGTCGCCGGCTTCCTGCTCCAGAACACCGGCGCGCCGTAAGACGCGTCTCCTTCACGACCCGTGAGAGAGCCGGGCGGCGTTCGGGTAGCTCCCGCCGCCGCCCATTTTTTTCCACTTCCAAGGAACTGCAATGGACCATTACCAATACCGCGTGTTGAGCCCGATCAAGGCCGGCGACACCGCTGCCCAGGTGGACGACGTCATCGTCATGAACGAGGTGGACGGCGACGAGCACGTCGACAGCGGCCACCTTGAGCTGTTCGACGACGCACCAGTTGCTGCGCCTGCTGCGGGCGACAAGGCCATGAAGCCTGCCGCTGCCGCGAAGAAAGCCACCAAGAAGAAAGCGGGCAAGTAAGCGCCATGTACGTGACGCCTGCCGCGTTGGCCGAGCTGCCTGGTGCCCAGGAGCTGAGCCAGGTCGCCAGCACCGCACACGATGCGGCGTTGGTGGACTACGCCTTGATGGACGCCACCCTTCGCGGTGGCGACCGCAGTGCGTTCGCGGCACCGGCCGTTGCAGCAGCGGACATGGCGTTGCAGAGAATTGAAGCGGCGATCGAGGAAGCGGATGGCGTGATCGATGGCTTCCTGCGCATGCGCCGTTACGCGCTGCCGCTGTCGCCGGTGCCGTCGATCGTTGTTACCTGGGCACGCGCCATCACGCGCTACCTGTTGCACAAGGATCGACTGAGCGCCGACAGCACCGACCCGATCGTGCGCGACTACAACGATGCCATGAAGCTGTTGCGTCTGGTGGCCGATGGCAAGTTCTCACTGGGTGCCGATGACACTACTGCGCCAACCAGCAGTGGCAGTCCGCAGTTTGATGCACCACCGCGTGTGTTCGATCGCAATGGCCTGGCGGACTACTGATGCCCGTCGGTCGTTATCCGGTACAGCCGATCCTCGATCGCCTGCGCGCTACGGTGCCAGCGCTCAAGCTGATCGAGACGGCCGCCAATTTGCGCACGGCGTTGGAGCAGCAGCCAGCAGCGGTACCCGCTGCATTCGTGGTGACCGCCCGCAGTGGGCGCGAGCCGAACGGCGCGACCGGCGGCATGTTGATTCAGGGCGTCGACGTGGGCGTGCAGGTGGTGCTGATGGTGCGCAACTACGCACAGGCACAGACCGGTGCCAGTGCGGCAGCCGACATGGACACGCTGATCGCCGCCGTGGATGCCGCACTCATCAACTGGTCGCCCTCGCAAGACTTCGTGCCGTTGTACCTCGGCCCTGGACAGGACGCGCCCTACGGCAGCGGTCTGCTCATCACCCACCAAACCTACCGATCCCGGTACCGCATCCAGGCCGCACGCCTGCCCTAGGAGAGTTGCAATGAACGCAATGAAGTTTCCACCCACCGAAGGCGGCACGTTCAACGCCGACGCCGATGGCAACCTGACCCGCAGCGAAGACACCAGCAAGCCGAACCCCGGCAAGTCGGAACTGGCGCAGCGCAAAACAACCAAGGCCGCGAAGGCCGATGCCGACGGCGCGGCAGCAACAAGTCCCTCGGCAAAGAACGGAGGTAAGTCATGAACCCGTCGATCGAACGCTTCGAAAATCGCGGCTTCGCGCTCAAGAAGGAAGTCACCGAAGGCACCGATTCCGTGCCGACCGCGCTCGTGGATGCGTTCCAGTTGATCGATGGCAAAAGCTCGATCAAGGCCGACTCGCTCGACCGCAAGCTGGACCGCCCTTACATGAATGCGCGACGCAAGAAGTTTTCCAACTTCCGCGCAGAAGTGGAAGGCACCATCGAACTCGTCCCACCTGCAGTGCCAGGCACCGGCAAAGCCAGCGTTGGCTTGGGCTTGCAGATTGCTGGCATGGCCGAGACGCTGGCCGTTGGGCCACCCGCCAAGACGGTCTACACCCCGATCAGCAAGTTGATCCCGTCGGCGACAGGCTACTTCTGGCACGCCGGCACGCTGAAGAAGATGGTGGGCGCCCGCGCCAACATCAGCAGCCTGGACCACTCGATCAATAAGTGGTTGACCGCGCAGATCAAGATTGAAGGTGGCTGCGCCGCGCTGTTGACCGAGGACGCGTTGCCGACAACGTTCGACTTCACCGCGTTCACCGAGCCGACGATCGCTACCACCGAGAACATGGAGCTGCTGATCAACGGCTTCGCGGTGAACGGCCTTAGCCACATGGTCGAGTTCGGCAACGATCTGAAAACCATGTCGCACACCGAGGCGCGTCGCAGCTTTATCGGCGACAGGGATTCGACCGTGAAGCTGCGCTTCTATCGCACGCTGAAGGCCGACTTCGATCCGCACGCCAAGTGGAAGGCGGGCGACTTGGTCACGGCCAAATCCACCACGGCGGAAGCGGACCTTCGGGCCACGGTGCTGACCAGTCAGTTCCAGGTCACCGACGTGCAGGAAGTGGAGATCGACAAGGAATACGGCTGGGAAATCAGCGGCATCCTGGTCGCCACCGGTGCCACGGGCGGCAACGAGCTGGAGATTGCGTTCACCAAGCCGTGATCGATGCCGGCCTTCGGGCCGGCCTTGACCGGTAGATCCACGTAACCAGCAACACCCCGGCGCACGTCGTTGTGGCGTGCGCCATTCACCCTCGGAGACCACCCTCATGAAATTTTCCGTATCGCAAACCTTCCTTGCCCTGGCGATCGCCTCCATTCCCGATCCCGAGAAGGTCAACACGTTCAAGCGTCTGGAATTCACCTGCCGATTCAAGAGCGGCGAAAACAGCCCGGAAGCGGTTGATGAGGCCAAGCGCCTGCAACGCGAGCAAGGAAACTTCGGCTTCCTGGACCAGCACCTGGAAAGCGTCACCTTCAAGATCGCCGACATCGAGTTTGTCGACGCCGATGGCCAGGCCATCGAGCCGATTGAATGGGTGAAGCGAAACAAGAACGCTGGCAGTGCCGCATCGCTCGCCTACTGGGACGTGATCAACAAGGACGTGGACGCAAAAAACTCGAAGAGGTTGCACGGCTGATGTTGTTGCGGCCACGGCCTGCGGAAACGCAGGCTGCGGCCAATGACGACACACCGTCGCAACCTGAGTCGGGCAACGACGACGCCGCGCCCGCACTGCCCGACAACGTCATTGCTTTTTTCTCCGGCGCGGTTTCAACACCGCGCCGGCATCGCGAATACCAGCCCGACGTGATCGAAGTTCTGGAGCGCAATTGGGCCGCCGTCCAATGCTTTGGGGAGTGTGCGCAGCAGACCATTGGTGGTGACTTCAACCCGTTGCGGTATCTGGGCCTTGAGGCGAACGAGATCGCCGCTGCGATGTGGATCCACCAGGTGCCGCGAGCACTGCGGGCCGACACCAGCCGCCGCATGCGCTACCTGGCGCAAGTGACGGCCTCCATCTTGAACAGTCGGGACCGATGAGCGATAGCACGAAAAACGTCAAGCTTCGCCTTACCTTGGATGCCGAGTCGGTCCCGGCCGGCGGCAAGATAGCCAAGGGCACGCTTGACGATATCGAGGTATCGGCAAAGTCCGCCGGCGGCGCGCTCAACGAGGTGGGCAAGGCCGCGAAAGACGCGGGCGACAAGACCAGCGCCAGCCTTGATGCAGCGCGCGATCGCACTGCCGACTTCAATAGCGCGATGCTGTCGGGCGAGCAGAACATGCGCGGTCTGCGCAGTGGCGCAGATGACCTGGGCGACGCCATCACGCGCTACGCCGAAACGGAAACGAACGCGGCGGAACGCATTCGCGACATGGTCGCCGCGTCGGCCGCACAGCAGGCGCAGTGGGCATCGGGCGAAGCTGCCGCCAACCGCGAGGCCGAGGCACGGCGTGCGGCCGCTGAGGCCACCCAGGCGGAAACCCAAGCACGTCTGGATTCGCGGCAAAGCTACGACGCGCTCGGCGCATCGGCCGGCGAATATCTGACCGAACAAAACGCACTGCGTAGTGCAATGGAGCAAGAAGCCGTGTCGCTCAACGACGTGGCTGAAAAGCGCGACTGGTACAAGAGCGCGCTCGACCGATCGCTGATCAGCACCAAAGAATTTGGAGACGCCACGCAGGCGCTGGATCGCCAGGAGAAGGCGCTGCAGCAGACCACGGCCAAGGCCGCTGCGGAGGCGCAGAACCTGTTTGGGAAATACGCGCCCGCGTCGGCCGCCATCGCGCAGATCGAAGCGGACGAACGAAAGCTGACCGCTGCGCGCCACGAAGGCATCCTCAGTCAAGAGAAATACGCCGAGGCGATGAACGGCCTGAACGTATCGCGCGCCAAGTGGCACGCCGAAGCGCAGGGCATCAACGAGGTGGGCGAGTCGCTCGGCAAACTCAGCCTGGACAGCAAGAATGCGCTGCGCTCGTACCTGCAGGTGGGTCGCAGTTTGCTCAGCGGCGATTGGGAAGGTGCCAGCCGCAACATGCTGCAAGCGGCCAACAGCGCGGGCGTGTTGCGGGGTGGCTTGGCGGCATTGGCTTCAGGTGCGGGCGTTGTCGTCGGAGCCGTTCTCGCTGTGGTGGGCTCGATTGCCGGCATGGCGACGGCATACGCCTCGGGCTACTTCGAGCAGCAGAAATTCAACACCAGCCTGATCGCGACCGGAAACTTCGCCGGGACCACCGCGACGGAAATGAGCGCGCTCGCGTCGCGCATCGGCGCAGCGACGGGCCAGTATGCGAGCGCGCGTCAGGCGCTCAATGGCTTGGTCGGCACTGGAAAGGTCGTTGGCGACGACCTGGGCATTGCCACCCAAGCCGCGGTGGACCTTGCCGAGATCACTGGGCGCAGCATCGACCAGGCTGTCGCATCCATCGCCGGCCTTGCTGATGATCCTGTCCGCGCCGTGCGTGCGCTGGACGAGCAACTGCATCTGCTGACCGCGACGCAGTACGACCAGATTCGCGCATTGGAGGAACAGGGCGACAAGCAAGCAGCCGCGACGCTGGCGATGCAGTTTGCCTCTGATGAGTTGGGGAAGCGCCGCGCTGAAGTCGTTGAAAATCTCGGCTACATGGAGCGCGCCTGGAAGGGTGTTGGCGACATGGCGTCGTGGGCGTGGGACCGGATGAAAAGCCTCGGTCGCGAGGATTCGCTGGGCGAGGTGACCACGCAACTGGACAAGCTGGTTGAAGTCCGTGATCGCCTCATGGCTGCGCGTGATAAGGGCGCTGTAGTGGGTGACCTGAGTTTTCTCAATGGGAAAATCGCAGACACGACCGCTGCCATTGAGAAACTCACCGGCAAGCGCGACGAGCTCTATAACCAGAACACGGTGGCCCAGGCAAAAGCCAGCGACCAGCAATGGGAAGAGCGCATCAAGTCGACAACCGACGCGCTGTCCAAGCAAGGCGACCGACTGTCCGAAGACGTGTTGGCGCGCGAAATTCATCGTCGCGCGGTAGGCCTGGACACAGGCGAAGCGAGGATCTTCGAAGACGCGGTTCGCGCCAGCGTCAAAACACAGCTGGAGTCGGCCGACGCCGCACGGGCGAGCGCTGACGCCAAGCGCGGGCTGGCCGGGCAGAATCGCGAAGCCGCCAACGCGTTGCGTGAAGCTGCTGCCGAAACGCGGCTGGCCGCCCAACAAGAACGCGAACGCGAAAAGGCGATGCGCGATTCCGCATCGGCGCTGGAGCTGCTCGATCGCATCATGGAATCGACGGCCGCCACTGGTGGCGTGATGCGTCAGGCGATCAGCACCAACGCGCGCGAGATGGCCATGCTGGAGAAGGCGGTCGGCGTGTTGCTTGATCAAGGGCCGCCCACCGTCGAAATGCAGCAGCACATCGCCGACGCGTACGACGCCGTCACCGATGCCGCCAGCCGCCGCGTAGCAGCGGCGGAATACGAGCTGGACATCGTTGGGCGCTTGCAGGATCAGTACACGACCGACATTCGCATCGCAGGGTTGAGCGCCGACCAGCGTCGCGTGGAGATTGCGGTAGAAAACGCCCTCGCCGATGCGCGCCGCACGCACTCGGCGGAATGGGCCGCGCAGCACGAAGAAGAGATCCGCCAAACCGTCGAGCAAGGTGAGGCGGCGCTGCACCTGGCGAACATCCTCAGCAGCTTCGAAGAGAAGAACGGCATCTTCAAACTCACCGACGACATCAAGTTGATGGGCGATGCGCTGGCCGAGGCAGTTGAGAAAGGCACCGACACCGCCGGCATCGAACGCATGCAACACGCGCTGGGGCAAATGAATGCTCAGCTGCAGATCCAAACGCTGGGATCGTTCAAGGCGCTGCTCGGTGCCGCGCAGACATTCATCAAGGAGGGCAGCAAGGGCTACAAGGCGATGGAAACCGGCATGGCCGCGCTCCAGATCGTGATGGACCTGATCGCGGTGCGAGCCGCCGTCACCGCTGTGCTGAACGCCGGTGCCAACGGCGATGGCTACACCGGCATTGCGCGTATGGCCGCTATGGCGGCAGCGGTTGCGCCATTGCTGGCCAGCATCGGACAGACCTTAGCCGGCATTGGTGGCGGCGGCGGCGCGGCCGATACGTCGGCGCAGCAACAGGCAACACAAGGTACGGGTAGCGTACTAGGTGATGCGGCAGCGAAGTCGGAATCCATCGCCAACGCGACGGAGATCACCGCCAACGCCACAACCCAGCTAGTCGGCATCAACCGAGGCATGTTGCGGGCGTTGATTCAATTGCAAACAGGTATCTCGGGCGCATCCAGCAGACTGGCACGCGGAGAGGGCGACACGAGCTTTCCCGGTTTGTCGGGTGGGGCCGCGTCCCCGCTTTTCGGTGCTGGCGGTATGGGAACGGCTAACCCACTCAAGTTTCCAGACCCACTCAGTATTCTCTTTGGTGGTGGCCAAGAAATTAAGAGCCAAGGCATTCGTGTTGTTGGTGGCGCACTTGCCAGCCTGATTGAGGACATTTCGGTTGGTGCGTTCCAAGTCGTGAAAACCAAGGGCGGCTGGTTCAGTTCGTCAAGCACCAAGCTGGTATTCGATGAGTTCAGCGATGATCTTGCCGGGCAATTCCAACTCGTATTGTCCTCGATGGCAGACGCTGTTCGTGAGGCAGCGCGAGCCTTGGGCTTGGACATGGATCAAGTCAATGCACAAATCGCCGCGTATCGCGTGGAAGAGATTCGGATCAATACGAAAGGCTTGACCGGAGAGGAAGCACAGAAGGAACTGGAGGCGGTCTTCAGCCGCATCTTTGACGGTCTCGCCGGCAGCATCGTGCCGTTCGTCGCGCAGTTCCAACAGGTGGGCGAAGGACTCGGCGAAACCTTGGTGCGCGTGGCCACCGGCGTGCAGGTGATGCAGGAAGCCGTCAAGCAATTGGGCTTCGCGCTGGACGAAACCGATCCCGAAAAGTACGCGCAGGCCAGCGAGCGACTGATCGAAATGGCCGGTGGGTTGGAGAACTTCATCACCGGAATGAGTTCGTTCGTTGGCAATTTCGCGACGGACCAACACAAGTTCGAGGTGGCGCAAGCCGCGATGACCAGTGCGTTTGAGCAGTATGGGTTGGTGCTTCCCACGACCAAGGAAGGCATGTGGGATCTGATGCAGACGCTGGATGGCACCACCGAAGCGGGTGCCGAACAGATCGCCATGCTGCTGGAGCTGTCCGACACGGCCAAGGACTACTACACCCAGCTCGAAAAGCAGCAGAAGCGCACCAGCGACTTGTGGACAGCGTACTTCGCGCGCTTCCACAGTGACGCCGAACGGGCGCAGGCGTCGTTCGATGAAAAATCGCAGAACGCCACGCGCGAGTTCGGTGACATCGGCCAGAACGTGGGCGACTTCACCGGCGAGGGTGGCGCGGCGGCGTTCCGTGAAGTGTTCGAGAAGATGATGCCAACGCTGTCAGACGAGGCGATTGTGCAGTGGCTGGAGGCGGCGCAAGCGCTGGGCATTCTGATCGATGCCAGCACCGCTGCCGGTGTTGCCGTTGGCCAGACAGCGGCGCAGCTCAAGACCGTCAACGACATCCTGGCCAAGAACGAATGGAACCTGGCCACTGCCGGCATGAGCGAGGCCGACCAGACCATCCGCCGCGTCAACGACAGCTTCGAGGCCATGCGCTTGCAGCTGGAAGCCAACGCCGCGACGGCCGAGCAGTATGCGCAGTTGGAAGAGCAGCGCCTGCGCACCATGCGTCAGCAGTACGACGCCTTCATCAACACGTTCCGGGGCGATACGACAACGCCGGATGGCAGCACCGCCAGCACGACCGGCGAAGCGTGGTCGCAAGGCGCCGTGTGGGTGCAACAGCAGATTGAAACCGCTAATGCCTTGGCGATCGCTGCCGGCATGACGGGCGCCTCGGCAGAAGACATCGAGCTGATCTGGGCGCGGGTCCACGACAACATCGCGGCCACGCAGGCGCGTCTGGAAAAGGACTACCAGGACTTCGCTGCGCAGTTCCGCCCGGATGCAACACTCGCCACCGGCGCCGACGCGCAAAACATGGACCAGGCACGCGCCGAAGCCGCCGCGTGGGAAGCGGACATGGTGCGCCAGTTGAACGAGCGTGCCATCGCTGCCGGTCGCGTTGGCGCGGCGGAAGAAGACCTGATCAACGTGCACAACATGGCCGCCGATGCCATCCGCCGCGCCGCAGAGCGCATTGCCGAAGCGCTGGTGCAATACAACGACTTCATCAATGGCATTCGGCGCCAGAACGGCGAGTTCAGCCAGTTCCAGCAAGACCAGCAAGACGCGACGAGTTGGTACAACGATGCGATCGCCAAGGCGACGGCGCTGGCGCACGCGGCTGGCCTTGCCGGCATTGCCGAGGGCGACTTGGGTGCCATCGAACTGCGCGTGACGCAGATGCGCGAAGCGGCCTACCGGGCACTGGTGCAATCGGCCACATCAATCGTCGGTCAGTTGCAAGGTGCGGCAGCCGGTTCGCTGGACGGCATCAATGCGCAGATTGCCACGCTGGAAGGTGCCGCCGGCAACCTCGGTGGCACGGTGGAAGACACCGCGCAGCGATGGCTGGACGCTATCCGCACGGTCAACGATTTCCTCAACTCCATCCTGCTCAACCAGCAGCTGACCACGCTGACGCCCGAGCAACAGCTGGCCGAGGCACAGGCGCAGTACCAGGCCATGCTGGCAGCGGCACAAGGCGGCGACGCCAGCGCGGCGGCCGCGCTGCCGCAGATGGTGCAGCAGCTGCTCGGCTTGGGCCGCGACTTCTATTCCAGCGGCGACCAGTACCAGGCGTTGTTCGACCAGTTGATGGCCGACCTGCGCGGCCTGGGCAACGTGGCCAATCCGGGCGACACCGGACCCACGCAAACCTACGGCCCGTCGCCGGCGCTGATCGCGCTGTACGAGCAGCGCGATGCCTTGATGGCACAGCAGGAGGCCGACCATCGCGCCGAACTCAATCAGCAGCTGATCGGTTTCTTGACTGACCTGGCACGCGACAGCGGCCAGTCGCTGGCCGAGCTGGCGGATTCCATTGGCTTGAACATGCACGACTTCGTCGTCGGTCTGGGCATCGATGTCGATCACATGACAACGGAAACAACGTTGCAACTGGCGGAACTGGCTCGCACCTTGGGCCGCAGCGTGTTCGACCTTGCCGACTCGGTCGGGATCTCGCTGGGCGACCTTGCCGATCGCCAGAGCCTGCTCAATCAAGCGGTACAGCAAACGATCAGCGGCTTGCCTTCCGAGTCGGCCGACGCGCTGCAGGCGTATTTCGATGCGGTGACCAACGCGACGACCGAAGCGGA
The DNA here is from genome assembly GCA_038236135.1 of Lysobacterales bacterium. Lineage (GTDB taxonomy): Bacteria > Pseudomonadota > Gammaproteobacteria > Xanthomonadales > Rhodanobacteraceae > Dokdonella. The sequence continues at coordinate 8,440 of JBBSTF010000025.1, read as the reverse complement.
TGCCAACGCCGCCATCGCCGACTTGATTGCACAGATCAACCTGCAACCGGACGACATTCGCGCCCAGTTGGCACCGTTCTTCGAGGGCATCCTGCCGCCGCAATCGCTCGGTCAGCTTGACTACCTCGGCACCATTTCCGAGGCGTCGATCGACACCAAGGAATTTGCTCGTCAGCAGGTCGATCAGCTGCTGCGCGTGGCGGCTGCCAGCGAAGACAGCCAGGCGCAATTGGTGACCGCCAACGACGCACTCAGCCGCATTGCCGACAACCTGCGTTCGGCGAACGAAGCGGCGGGCATTCCCAGCTACGAAGTGGGCACCGGCTACGTGCCGCGCACAGGCCTGGCCAACATTCACCAGGGCGAGGCGATCTTCCCCAGCCCGGTCGCCAGCTGGCTGCGCAGCAATGGCTTCCCGGTGGCGCGCGGTGGCGCTGGCATCGACAAGGAATTGGCCGAGGAAATGCGCGCCGTGGTCGCCGCCGTGCGCGCCATGCACAGCGACAACAACAGCGGCCACAACAACACCAAGTCCGCCGTCACTGCCGGCGCGCAATCCAACGCCCAGGCGCAGGGCAAGACCGCCAGCACGGTCGCCGCTGCATTGGCCGCCGCCAAGTCGCGTGGTGGCCGATGAGCGAGCTGGAGCGCATCGTTCTGGTCGACCTCGGCACGCCCGGACGCTGGGATGCCGCACGCATCGGCACCGGCCTGGTCGCCGATGTGGCCGATACCGATGGCGGGCAAACGCTGCGCCGCGTGGGCGCTGCGGGCACGACATCAGGCATTGCATCGGTGGCCACCAAAGGCAGCTGGGTGGCGGTGGTCGAAGTGACGACACTGACCACGGGCACCGTGACCGTCGGCGTGCGCCAGGCGAACGCGCGCAAGACCCTCGCGCAAGCGCGCCTGGTCAACTCCTCGCGCGATCAGGACTACGTCATTGGCAGTCGCCTGCGCGGCTACTCCATGAGTTCGATCGGAACCAAGCTGAGCCAAGGTTCAAGCTTCGGCACCGGCACCACGTGGGCTCAAGGCGATCGCTTCGTCCTGAAGTACAACGCGGTCACGCGCACGCTGTCGGTGTTCAAGAACACCAGCGTTTTCGCGGTGGCGACATGGACCGGATTGGTCGGCCCGTTGGAGATTGTCGCCACGCCGGGTGGTGCCAATTCCGCGCTGCGCCTGGTCACCGACGTGGACGACGTGCCGTGGTCGAACACCTATCGTCCCGCAGGCATCTGGGGCCGCATCGCGACGGTGGGTTGGATGACGCCGTGGAACGATACTGTGCTGCGCAATTGCTACTACGACGGCCGCATCGATCCGGACTCTGAGCCCAGCTATTCCGAGCGCGCCAACATCCCCATGTTCGAGTCGTCACCGGCGCGCAGCGTGGGCGACTTTCTTGCCATCAATCCCGACCGCGCGCTCGATGCATGGCTGGACTGGACCACCCGCGACGAGCTGCTCACCATCCGCACCGGCTTGGCCGGCCAGCCATTCAGCGCCTACGTGGTCGAGGCCGTCGCGCGCATCGATTTACTTGAATCCGCGCAGGGCGAAGAAGACAGCATTCGCATCACGCCACGCGACGCATCGGTGGCGCTGGAGATTCCCTGGCAGGCCGAGCAGTACCCGGTCACCACGCCGCTGGTCGCCGTGCGCCAAACCACCAAGCCCACTGCCATCGGCGTGCTGCGCGGCGTGCCGTTGACGATGGTCGATTCCGCCAACGTGCTCTACGACTTGGGCGACGACGCGGCCTACTCGATCAGCGCGCTTTACGACCAGGCGGTGCCGATCACGTTGGGTAGCGGCTACACCGTCAACGCCGATCGCAAAGGTGTGAAGCGGGTGACCAATCCGCTGGGCAAGCAAGTGGTCGATATGACCGGCAGCGTGACCGATTCGACCGTCTACATGGATGCCAGGTATGGCGACTTTTCAACGTGGATCAGCGGCGTTCCCGACGGGTTTGTCTACCCTGGCTTCACCGGCGCTGGTTGCAGCGTGACGAACGCTTTTCCTGGCGCTCGATTCCAAGCGGTCGCTGGCGGAAACTTCGCCTCACTCCACATCGTGGGGTTGTTCGCGGCGGTGGCAATGAACCTGCGCATTGATATCACCGTCAGCGCACGCACCAGCGGCACGCTCAACATCCGCCTGACCGACTTCGGTGCGAACTTCGTTGACACGCAGGTGAGCGCTGCCGGGATCTACACGTTTTTTGTCGCCAAGACGGCAGCGATGCACAGCCTCCAGTTGTTCTCAAACTTCATCGCGTCGGATTTCACCATTACGCGCCTGCGCATCACCCGTACCGAAGCTATGGACACGCTCGGCCCGTGGATGAAGCACCTGGCCACCGAGCGCGGCATGCTCAGCATCGACCAGCTCGACACCGCCGGCATTGCCACCATCGCCGCCGCGCGAGCGTGGCCGTTATGCCTTTATGCCGGTCAGGGCGATCAATCCAAGGTGATCGACATTCTCGATCGCACCTGCGCCAGCATGGGCACCGGCTGGTGGTTCGATTCGCTCGGCCGCCTGCGCATGATGATGGTGCAACCGGCATTGGCTGCGGCCACGTACACGCTCACCAACCTCCAGTTGATCGGTGACCTGTCCTGTGAGCACTTGCACCCGCGCGGCCTTAGCGATCGCGTCGGCAGCGTGCCCATGTGGGCACCGCACGACGACAGCAACATTGCCGGATCAGTGTTGACAACCGCGCCCGGCCGGCAGCGTGCCGAGGAGTTCAAACGCGACTACATCAGCGTGGCCAAGGGCGCAGACCAACTGGCCAGCGACTACGACTACGCCGCCAATGCCGACCCAACACCCACACTGCTGTCCACCGCCGCTGGCGGCCAATCGCTGGCCGATCTGACCACCAGCATTTTCAAGACCGTGCCCAAGCTGTTCAAGGGCGAAGCATGGCGTGAGCCGGGAAACGATCCGCCGATCGGCAGCGTCGTCACGGTAACCACCGACCAGTGGAATCTGGACGCTGGCGGCGACATGCAAGTCATCGGTCGCGATGGCCTTTTTTCAGGAAATACAGTCCAACTATTGATGGTGAAACCCGATGCCTAAAGACGACGAACCAATCGATCCGATCGATCCGATCGACGGCGAGGGCAAGGGCGAAGTGCCCACGCTCGGTCCTGATCGCGTGGGGTTGGTGGCGTGGAACAACGTGGTGGATACCGGCACCGTATCTGTTGCCGGTGGCGGTGTCAGTCTCACACCTATTGAGAACGTCCAAGACCGCCGGCTGGCCAAGTCGTGGCGTTACCAAACGCCTGGCGGCGGTTTCACTTTAGTGGCGAACCTGCCGGCACAGGAATCCATTCGACTGGTGGCGGTCAATGTCATCGCACCACTTCTCTCCGAGATATCGGGCGACGGCTTGGTCAGCGCAACGCTGTTCGACTCCTTGTCCGCACCTATCGCTGAGGTGTACGGGCAGCCGATCAGCGTTCAGGGCGAGGGGAAGTTTTTCCCCAGTTGGCTCTTCTTCGATTTTGGTGAGCACCACGAAGAAGTCGCTTCGGTGCAGGTTGCTTTCATCGGCGGTTGGCACACTGGCCCCGGTGGCATCGTCGATGTCGGGCGAATGTGGTCTAGCTATGGCCTCTCATTGCCGGGCGGCTTCGATGCAGGCTGGTCTCAGTCGGTTGGCACGCCTGACGCCAAAAAGAAGACCAGCCGGGGTGGCCAAGCCTACGTTCGCCCAGCCCTACCACAGCGCACGACATCGTTCGCCGGCACCGGCATCGATGTCGAGGATGTGATCCTCAGCGGCGACCCCGTATGGCGTCCCACTGCCCAGCAACTGGGCATGCAGACCGCTTCGTTCGAGGAATGCATCGCCCTCATCCGCACTGATACCAACGCCAACATGCAAGCCCTCGGCGTCTACGGCTCGATGGCCGAAGGCGTGAGCTGGCAGCACCAAGGTGCCGACTACTACAGCGTCAATTTCAAGCACATCGAGGAGCGATAACGATGATCGACTGGTTAACCCAATACATGCCTGCTTGGAACAGCCTGCTGGCGCTGTTCCTCTATTGGCTGCCGATGGTGGTTTGCCTGATTGGATACGCCATCAGGATCATCAACGACACTGCCGGCGACAGGAAAAAGCGCGGCGCGGCGGAGGCGAGCGACAAGGGCTTTTACGTGCCGTCGGTGACCGTCGGCACGTTGGTGGCATGCACGCTGCTCAGCATTATCCCGATTGTGAATCTTTGGTCTGCCATCTTCGACGTGTCACCCGAGGTAACCAGCAGCATCATTTCGTGGTTCGGTAGGCTCCTCAGCGTGCCACTCGTTCCCTCGCGCAAGAAGTAGCTTCACGCGTAGTGGCCGACCGGCGTACCAGCGCCGGCCGACCTGCCAAACCCACGGGGTCATCGCCCGTGAGACCAGCCAGCGCAGTCTGGCCATAACGTGTCTCACCAACGGAGATTGACCAACGTGGCAAAGCCCATCATTGCGTGGCCAGGCGGAAAGCGCCGGCTGTTGAATCAACTGCTCTCTGACATTCCAAAGCACACCACCTTCGTTGAGGTATTCGCGGGCGGCGCGGCGCTGCTGCTGGCCAGCGAGCCGGCGAAGGCGGAAGTGCTCAACGACATCAACGGCGAGCTGATCCGCTTGTACCGGTGCGTGCAGCACCACCTCGACGAGCTGGTCCGCCAATTCCGCTGGTCGCTCACCTCTCGCGAGATGTTCCGTTGGTGCCAGTTGCAGCACACCGACACACTCACCGACGTACAGCGGGCAGCGCGCTTCTACTACCTGCAGAAGCTCACGTTCGGTGGTAAGGCCGTCGGTCAGTCGTTCGGCGTTGGCGCATCACAGCCACCACGCCTCAACCTGCTGCGGATGGAAGAAGACCTCTCACAAGCGCACCTGCGGCTGGCGCGGGTCACCGTTGAATGCCTGGAGTGGCGTGAGTGCATCCGACGCTACGACCGACCCGAGACATTGTTCTTCCTCGACCCGCCGTACTGGCGCACAGAAGGCTATGGCGTGCCGTTCGGGTTGGACGAGTACGAGGCGATGGCCGAGGTCATGCGCTCGATGGTGGGCCGGGCCATGCTGACCATTAACGACCACCCCGACATGCGCCGCATCTTCGGTGGCTTCCGCGCCGAGCGTGTGGGCATCCGCTACACCATCGGCGGCACTGCCAGCACCCGCAAGGATGCCGGCGAGATGATCTACCGCACCTGGCCGCGCGCTAAGCGCGCTTGAATCCCACCCACTTGCCGGTGGCATCACAGCCCCGGCTGGCCAGCTCCTCGCGGGCCAGCTGGTTAAGGTCCAGCGCGCCGGTCGCGGCCGCAGCCAGCATTGCGGCGGCCGCGGTCTGGAGGAACATGTGTTCGTCGTGGACCAAGCCGGCCTCGTGGCCGATCCGGCGCGCTTTGTGCGCGGCGGTGGTGGTTGTGGTCATGGCCATGCTGGCCTTTGCGGCATCGGCGGATGCGTTGCCAGCGACCGATTCAACGCCGGCGACGAATGCCAACTCCAGCGCGTGGCTGAGGCCCACGACGCCGACATCATGGAAGTCGTGATGATCACGGCCACGTGGCAGCAGGGTTTCGATGCCCAGCTCCTTGTGGGCGATGTCGGTCAGGATGGCGGTGATTTCGGTAGGGGTTTTCATGGTCAGTCGGTCTCCGTGTGCGGTGACCCAGTGACGCTCTACCGCCACCCGCTAGCAAGCGATTACCCGTCTACACCCTGAATTGCGTTGCAGTCGTCGCCATTTCGTTGCAGCCTACGCAATCCCTACGAGACCTCGAATATCTCAAACACCGGCCCCGAATATCGCGATCGGCTACAGCAAAGTTTGGCGCCAGTGCGTCGATGACCAGTGCAACCACGTAGACGATGCCCAAGGTCGCGACATAGGTCAGGATCATGCCTGAGATGCCGGTCATGAACGGCACTTTCATCGATGCGCCGAACATGCTGTAGCCGATGATGCTGCCCTTGATGAAACCGAACACGGCGGGTATCGCCGCCATCACGCAGATCCAGGACTTGTAGAGTCCTGCAACGCTGGCCGGCTCTGCAGCAATCACCGGCCATTCTGTCTTTGGCGTCAACAGGATGGCCTTTGCGCGCGCCATAATGCCGTTGAAATCAGGCCCGGAACCGGTGTGGGGATACTTCGGTGTCGGTGGCGGGTTGGGTGGGGTACTCGTTTCCGTATCCATCTCGTTACCTCGCAAGCTGAATGAAGGGATTGAAGAGCGGCCATTCTAGACTGGAAGCTGTAAGCACCGCGTTCTGAATTGTGGCGACCTTGCCAAACCACGGACGGGCGGTGAAAAGGTCGGCGCGGCTGGCTGCTAACATGCCGGCCACCAGTACCCTTCACTGAGCACTTACCGATGTCCCGCCCCGATCCCGTCACCACGCCGCATATTCCCGCCAATACCGAGAACCGCTACCAAGTGACGGCGGCAGACTTGCCACTGTGCTGCCCGATGCCGGCGATGGTGCTGTGGAATTCGCATCCACGTGTCTATCTTGCCGTCGAGGCGGCGCCTGATGGTCGCGTCCAGTGTCCTTATTGTGGCGCGCACTACACGCTGGTGGCCTGATCGTGTCGCGTGGTCGCATTCAGCCTGGTTAATCTGGTGATGGGTTGTCAGGTCTGCCAATTTGCTGTGCAGCCTGCCGCCAAGTCGCGCCCATGAACGACAAGCTCGTCGTCATACAACTGTTGCCCAAACTCGACACCGGCGGTGCCGAGCGCTCTGCGCTGGAGGTTGCGCGCGCACTGGTCGCCGCAGGCCATCGGTCGATCGTGGTTTCCGCTGGTGGACGGCTGGTTCGACAGCTGATTGCCGAAGGCAGCGAACACGTCGAATTGCCGATTGGCCGCAAGTCGCTGGCGGTACTCTTTCAAATACGCCGACTTCGCCAGTTGTTCGACCGTATTCAGCCCGACATCGTCCATGCGCGTTCGCGCCTGCCGGCATGGCTGGGGCGATTTGCGCTACGCGAAACATCGCGCACTCGTTTTGTCACCACCGTGCACGGGCTTAACTCGCCGGGACGCTACAGCGCGGCGATGGCGGGTGGGGATCGGGTCATCTGCGTGTCGAACACCGTGCGCGACCACGTGCTGAAGCATTACCCTGGCGTCGACAGTAGTCGTCTGACGGTTATTCCGCGCGGCGTCGATCCAGCGGAATTTCCGTACGGCTATTGCCCGGATTCGCGCTGGCGCGAAGAATTTTTCGCGGCCTATCCGCTACTCGCCGGTGCACCGTTGCTGACCTTGCCCGGTCGCGGGACGCGGCTGAAAGGACACGCCGACGGCATTCGCCTACTCGCGGATCTGGAAGATCGTGGCATCGACGCGCGCCTGCTATTGCTGGGCGTGCGTGAGGCGGGTCGTGAGGAGTACATCGCCGAGCTGACCGCCCTTGCCGGAAAGCTGGGCGTCACCGAAAAGGTGGTAATGAGCGCACCGCGCAGCGACGTTCGCGACGTGTTGTCGATATCGAATCTGGTGCTGCAACTGAGCGTTCGGCCAGAGGCGTTCGGTCGCACCGTGATCGAGGCACTTTCGCTGTGCAGGCCCGTGCTCGGATACGCGCACGGCGGCGTAGGTGAACTGCTTGCCGAGCTGTATCCGGCCGGTCGTGTACCACCATCTGCACCGGAACGGTTGGCCGAACGTGCGGCGGAATTGCTAACTGCCGCGCCGCCCATCTCGCCATTGACTCGTTATCGACTGACCGACATGCAGGCCGCCACGCTTTCGCTGTACGAGGCGACGGCTCGACGCGGTTGAGCGGGCCAGTGCGTTTCAGGATTGACTGTCGTCGATCCTGACGCGTCAGAGTTGCGCTTCTCGTCCGGTCTTGAGATCGCGGTAGTGACTGAGTTGGTCCAGCTGCGATGCGGCCGTCGCGTCGCGATCGCGTTGCTTGCGGTCCAGGAAACCGCGCTGCTGTTCCAATTGGCTGCGGAGGTCGGCGATCTGTTTGGTCAATTGCGGCGAAACCTTGACGTCGCGATGTTGCAGATCGTCGGCGCGGGCGAGCAGGTCGGCCAAGTTTGCCTCCTGCGTCTTCAGCCCTTCGCGACCTGCGCGCAGGGACTGATCGAGCTGGCGGAGCGTCAAGCGTTGCGTGGTCAGCAAATCTGATTCCGTGGGGAATGCGGCGAGCATCTGCCGATCATTGCGTATGCCAGCGTCCACGGCGTCCTTTGCCGCCTTGGTTTTCACCGCCTGCCGGTCCGCCGCTGCGCGCTCGTCCGTGGTTAGTGGTCGGTTGACACGCTTGACGATCAGGCCGTCCTTGTTGACGATCTCGTAACCCAACTGCATCGCGTCGCGGCTGAGCACGTCGGAATAATGGGTCTGGCCGCCGCCATCACGCCATTTGTAGCGGTGCTG
>JBBSTF010000024.1:0-51652 GCA_038236135.1 Lysobacterales bacterium | reverse complement strand
TGCAGGGCACCACCCGCTGGCGTGCCGGGCGCGTTCTGGGTGCCATCCCAGCTTGATGCACCGACCGTGACTTCCGGCCAAATGTTGACGTTGGCGTCGAAGGTGCCGTTCAACACCAGCGGTTGTTCTGCCTCGCGCTCCAACGCACCCAGATCGCGCGGGCCGTATTCGTTGTAAAAAAGGGCGAAATCCAGATCACGGGTGTGACCGAACATGTCGCGGTCATCGCCGGCCACGGCGGGGGCAAAATCCACGGCCTCCGATGCCGCCGTCAGGGAATAGTCGCCATGTGCCGGATCAACGAACCGCGGCTCGGCTTGGATCAGCCGTGCGCTGCCCGATCCGATCAAGGTCGAAATGTTGTTGCTGAGCACATCGAGCACTTGCGGCGTATCACCATCGTTGTGCAAGGCTTGCTTGCCGGGCTGCCAGATAATCGCGGTGTCAATCGAGGCATGGCCGCCAGTGTTGACACCGAGCACCTGCGGACCACCGGTCCCGATGGCATTGCCAGCAATCGTCGTCCCATTCAATGTCAGTTGGTTGGTTTCGATCAATCGCAACGTCGATGTGTTGTCCGATATCAAGCTGTCGTAGATAGCTGCTTGGGGGAGGCGAACCAATTCGTTACCGGAGTTCCCAGTAATCTTGACACGACTCGCGAAAAAATCAGTTCCAGCTTCTCCGTAAATAACCTGACCGGCGCTGGGGCTGATGTTTCCGCTGATCTGACCGCAGGAAACGCCGTATGCGCAGTCAGCCGCACCGTCAGGCCGGGGTGGATTGAATGGATTTGACGATAGTGGGTTGAAACGAACCCTACTGTATTGGTCCCCTGCTACATAGAAAGCAGAGCCTTTCGGGGCTGTGTTGTCATCAATGTCGGCATTCCAGACGAAAATGGATGCATACGTAACACCCGAGAACCCAGCACCACCTTTCACATAAATGCCCCCGCCGGCGACGGATGCGGAGTTGGATTGAATCTTGGTCAGGTTCGTTGCGCTGGTGGAGAACATGCGCAACTCTGCGTTTTTGGCGTCGGAGCAAGCGTCGCCCTCCACAGACACGCCACCTCCATAACGCGCGTCGTTGTTGTAGACCACCGGTAGCCCAAGACTGCCGGGACTGCCGAGATATACGATGGAGTCCAGCGCGCAGGCACGGACAAGGATACCGCCGCCGGAACCACCGCTGGTGTTCCCACCGCTGGTCACGCCGAGCGCGTGGTTGTCGGTGATCAGAATTCCGTCGCCGCGAATCACCGTTTCGATGTTGTTCGAGAACAGGCCGCCGCCGTTGTAGAGCGCCGTATTTCCCGAGATTGTGGTGTCGGGGCCGATGTTCAGTCCAGCTGCAGGGCTGGTCCCATTGACGTTGATGCCACCACCGTAAGCGGCGGTATTGTTACTGATCGAACTGTCGGCGATATCGAGCAGGCCGTCTCCGTTGTAGTAGATGCCGCCGCCGAGCGAACCAAGGCTGGCCAAGTCGCCGCCGGTGATGGTGAGTTTGCGCAGGTGGATGATCGATCCAACACTGCCGCTGATCGTCATCACCGTGGCTGTCGTAACACCGCTGCCGCTGAGGGTCGTGTAGTTGGCGTCTTCAACGTTGGTGATGCAGTCGGCGAAACCGCCGGTGATGGTCACTTCCTGGGTGACGCTAAAACTGATCGCCTGTTGCGTGTACGCCGCGCTGCGGGTTACCCGCACGGTGTCCGGCCCGGCGCTACCCTCGGTGGCTGCAACCGCTGCCGCCACGGTGGAATGCGTGCAGTTCGGCCCGCTGCCCACCTTGAATGTGGCGGCTGAAATGGCAGGCGCCCACGCCGCGAAAACCATAAATGCGGTGATCGCGAAACCGCGATATGACACCACGAAATTCATACCCATGATCGTTCTCCCATGCCGGCACGGCGCCGGTCACATAGGTAGAACACCGTTTGGGGTGCGGTTTGGACATGCGCGACAGAAACTGCCGCGTCACAGCGCTTTGGCCGCCCAAGAACCACGACGATATGTTTGCGACAAACGAGATCGTCGCACCAGCGCGCACCAAGGTGACGAGTCAGATCAGCGTGCGACGACGGCCGCTCCCAATTCGGCACCGCAAGTGGTCTCTTTGCGGAGAGCTTCGCGGCTCGCGACGAAAAACGGATGGTTGGCCATTCCGCTGCTGCTGATCATCGCAAATAGCGCGTGTGTCCGCGCGATGGCTCGTTCGCAGTCACCGGCGCGTGCATCCGCCAGCGCCAGCCATAGTTGCGATTCGATGCGTCGCGGATGGGAAGGGTCCAACTCGGCGCTGGCCTTGGCAACTGCCGTGCTCAGTCGACGTCGCGTTGCTGTCGTCTCGCCGCGTTGGAGTTGCAGTCGCGCCAAAATCGTATCTACCCACAACAACTCCGGGTTGTCGCGTTCGGCGACGGCATTGCGATGCTCGACTACCCGGGTTTCCAGACCAGCCACGCATTCCACGCCTGGCGATTGCGAACAGGCCAACAACAAGCGCGCTTCGGCGACTAGCGGCGGTATTAGATACGGCCTAGTGCGCAATTGCTCGATGGCGTTGGGCAGCAATGCTCGCGCGTTTTCGGGATGGCCTTCCAGCAACTGGATGGCTGCGATCTCGCTGTCAGCGCGACCGTTACGCATCCGATTCGCCGGATCGCCGCCATACAAAATCCGCGCCCGATCAAGCAGCGATCGTGCGCCAACCAGATCGCCACCTTCCAGCAAACCAGTCGCACGCATTTCCAGCGCGTCGCCGTATAACGCGCTATCGCTGCCGAATCCGCGAGCGGTCAGCGCGTCAGCCAAGTCGCATCGTTCGCTCATCATTTGTCGGTCGACCCGCAACCCGGAAAGGAAGCACCCCTTGATGGCGATGTAGATATAGGTCAACTGCGGTGGCGCATCCGCACGCGCGAACGCAGCCAGCGCGCGATCAAACACTCGGTTCGCGACGGTCCAATGACCGGCGCGAAATTCGGTTGATGCCCATCCGCCCAAAGCCAAGGCGGTTTCGGAACTTGCCGATCCTTGATGGGCCAGCATGAACCGATATGTCTTCTCGTACGCCGCTGTTGCTTCGTCGTAGCGCTCCAGACCTTCCAATGCGGATGCAATGTCGTTGTAGGCGGTGCCGACGCGCGCATCATCGGCGCCACGAGTTCGAATGGTTTCTTCCAGCACTTGGCGACTGAGTTGCAACGTCGCCTCGGCATTGCCTTCGATGGTCTCGACCGCGCCTAGCGCTTCCAGGACCTCGATGAGTGCGGCACCATGCACGTTCCCCGCGCGCATGCGTTGGTAGGCTTCGCGCAAGTCTTGCGAGGCGGCAGCATAATCTTCCATTCGTACCGCGGAATATCCGCGCGCCGACAGCGCGCGCATGGCCTGGACATCATTGGCAGGCAACGCACTCTCAGCAAGCCTGACAGCCTCGTTCGCCAGCTCGCGAGCGCGTGTCAACTCTCCTATGCTTTCGTGCAGGCGCGAAAACGTCGACAGCAAGTCGACGCGTTCAGAAGGCTCCAATTGTGCGCTGCTTTCAATCTGGGTGGCGCCACGTGCCAGCAGTTCGACGAGACTGGGCTGCTGGTCCTTCGATATGCCGTGCAGCAGCGGGTCGAATAGGCCTTCTATGAAGTCGCGTACGGCAGTTGCCCGTCGCGCTTCGTGACGTGCGACGTCACCTTGCCAGACGGCAATGCCCAGCGCCGACAGGATGGCGGCCAAGAACAACGCCGTTGAAATCACGCCACCACGATGGCGGCTGATGAACTTAAACGCACGGTACCGGTGCGATGGAGGATGGGCGACGACCGGTTCGCGTTTCAGGTGTCGCGCGATGTCGTCCGCCAGTGCACCAGCCGATGCATAGCGGTTTTCGGGTTCTTCCGCAGTTGCCTTCAACACGATGTTGTCGAGGTCGCCGCGCAAGCGCTTACGCATAGCGCGGGCGTTGGTGATTTGCGCTTGGGCTGCCGCGCTATCGGTCACTTGCGCCGATGGCGTGCGCGAATCGCCGTGCTCGTGGCGGTGCCCGGTGATCAGCTCGCCGAGCAATACGCCCAGCGAATAGACATCGGTCGCCGTGGTGATTTGTCCGCGCGCAAATTGCTCGGGTGCGGCGTATGCGGGTGTCATTGCGGCGTGATGGGTTTGGGTAGCGTCGGAATCGCCGCCGTTGTCGAGCAACTTGGCGATGCCGAAGTCGAGCAGTTTCACCTCGCCCGCTGAGGTGACCATGACATTGGACGGCTTCAGGTCGCGGTGCACGATCAGCGCGCGGTGTGCGGCTTCAACCGCACGGCAAACGTCGACAAACAACCGCAATCGCTGCGGCAAGTCGAGCTGCCGGTTACGGGCGTGATCGACGATGGATTCACCTTCAACCAGGTCCAGCGCAATGTAGGGCGTGCCGGCCTCAGTCAATCCGCCTTCAATCAAACGCGCGATACCCGGGTGCTGCAACTGGCTGAGTGCGCGTCGTTCGTCACGAAAGCGACGGCGTTCGTCCTCGGTGAAAAGGTTGCGCCGCAGCAACTTCAGTGCGACGACCTGGGTCACGCCATCCTGTTCGCGAGTCGCGCGGAACACGATCGATGAACCACCTTCGCCGAGTTGCTCATGCAGAGTGAATGCGCCCACGCGCGTACCAGCTGGCGGTCTTTCGGGATGCGTCTCTCCGATATGGTCAAGCAAGTCGCTGAACGGGTGATCGACCACCCGGTTTGCGTGGACGTGATCGGCCGTCAGCAAGCGCTCGACGGCAAGCCGATTCATCGCATCGGGGCAGCGGGAGTCCAGCCATGCCGCGCGTTCGGTCGGCTCGATATTCAATGCAGCCTCGAACAACTCGCGTATGCGCGGCGACAGGTCCAAGGGATTCGCGCTCACGGTTTCTGCTCCCACATCCGATGCCTAAAGCGGGTTTCCGCCGACGCTGTGAGCAGCCTTTTCCTCCAGCGCTCCGCCAAACTCGGGGGTCTGCTCCATTTATCGTGAGCGCCTAGTCAAACCCGTTTGCGAAGATGCGGTCGCTCAATACGTCCAACGTGATGCCATCGAACCAACCGTTGAGCGTCGCAGTGGGTGCTTCGGGTGCGATGCCGCTGCCGGGGCCATCTTCGACGACCAGATAGACCAGGATCGAACTGTCGGTGGTCCACGCGAAATTGGACACCACGATCGTGGCTGGCGTGGCAGGCCTGCGCCACGTGCCGGTGTTGGCGAGCAACAGATTGCCCGATGCGGTCACCGTGCCGCCGCAGGTCTCGCTACCGGCACTGCGGTATTCCCAGCCTAGTCGGACGTAGCTTCCGGTGGTGAAGGGGCCCGAACCGGTCGATTTGCCCCAGCCATTAAGCGTGTAGGTGCCCGGGCCGGGCAGATGAACGCATTGCTTGCGCGCAGAGATGCTGGTGCCGGTGGTCAACACATGCAGGGCACCACCCGCTGGCGTGCCGGGCGCGTTCTGGGTGCCATCCCAGCTTGATGCGCCGACCGTGACTTCCGGCCAGATGTTGACGTTGGCGTCGAAAGTGCCGTTCAACACCAGCGGTTGTTCTGCCTCGCGCTCCAAGGCACCCAGATCGCGCGGGCCGTATTCGTTGTAAAAAAGTGCGAAATCCAGATCACGCCTGTGACCGAACATGTCGCGGTCATCGCCGTCCACGGCGGGGGCGAAATCGACGGCCTCCGAGGCCGCCGTCAGGGAATAGTCGCCATGTGCAGGATCAACGAAACGCGGCTCGGCCTGGATCAGCCGTGCACTGCCCGATCCGATCAGGGTCGAAATGTTGTTACTGAGCACATCGAGCACTTGCGGCGTATCACCATCGTTGTGCAAGGCTAGCTTGCCGGGCTGCCAGATAATCGCGGTGTCAATCGAAGCATGGCCGCCGGTGTTGACGCCGAGCACCTGCGGACCGCCGGTCCCGATAGTATTGCCAGCAATCGTCGTCCCATTCAATGTCAGTTGGTTGGTTTCGATCAACCGCAACGTCGATGTATTGTCCGATATCAGGCTGTCGTAGATAACTGCTCGGGGGAGTCGAATCAGCTCGCTACCGGAGTTTCCAGAAATCTTGATACGGCTAGCGGCAAAACGGCCGTCTTCCCCGTAAATAACCTGACCGGTGCTTGAGCTGATATTTCCGCGGATCTGACCGCAGGAAACTCCATATGCACAGTCAGCCGCACCGTCAGGCCTCGGATGTTTGTAACCGATTTGCGGTGTCGGGTTAAAAACAACGTCAGGGTACCCTGCTCCATAAAAGACAGCAGAGCCGTTAGGGGCAATGTTGTCATCAATCTCGGCATTCCAGACGGAGGCATCTGCATACGTTTGACCAAAGAACACAGCAGGATTCGGTTCCAAGTAAATGCCACCGCCCGCGGCGGATGCGGAGTTGGACTGGATCTTGGTCAAGTTTGTTGCGCTGGTGGAGAACATGCGCAACTCTGCGGTCTTGAAGTCGGTGCAGCTGCCCCCCACCACCGACACGCCGCCACCAAGACGCGCAGTGTTGTTGTAAACCACGCCAAACCCGAACCTGCCGGGACTGCCGAGATAGACGATGGAATTCAGCGCGCAGGCACGGACGTAGATGCCACCGCCGGAACCACCGGTGGTATTCCCATTGCTGGTAACCCCGAGCGCGTGGTTGTCGGTAATCAGAATGTTGTCGCCGCGAATCACCGTTTCGATGTTGTTCGAAAACAGGCCGCCGCCGTTGTAGATCGCCGTATTGCCCGAGATTGTGGTGTCGGGGCCGATGTCGAGTCCAGCCGCAGGGCTGGTTCCATTGACGTTGATGCCACCACCGTAAGCGCCGGTATTGTTACTGATCGAACTGTCGGCGATATCGAGCAGACCGTCACCGGTGTAGTAGATGCCGCCGCCGAGGATCGAACTGGGGCTGGCGATGTCACCGCCAGTGATGGTCAGCTTGCGCAAGTGCACGATCGATCCAGTACTGCCGCTGATCGTCATCACGGTGGCTGCCGCGCCACCGCTGCCGCTGAGGGTCGTGTAGTTGGCGTCTTCGACGTTGGTGTTGCAGTCGGAAAAACCGCCCGTGATGGTCACTTCCTGGGTGACGCTAAAACTGATCGCCTGTTGCGTGTACGCCGCGCTGCGGGTTACCCGCACGGTATCCGGCCCGGCGCTACCCTCGCTGCTAGCGACCGCCGACGCAACAGTGGAATGCGTACAGTTTGGCCCAGTTCCAACCGTGAACGTGGTCGCGGAAATGGCTGGCACCCATGCCGCGAACCCCAGCATCACGGTGAGGCAGACGCCACGACATGAAAATCTCAGATGCATAGCCATGCTCGATCTCCGATACCGACACAGTGCCGGTCACAGAGTTATAACACCGTTCGGAGGGCGGTTTGGACATGCGCGACGGGTCCATTCCACTCGCGTCACGGAGATAGGCAGGCAGGATGATCGTGATCGCAAGGTTCAGCCTGCGGAACGAAGACAGACGCTGCCAGACTCACCTTCACATCTCTACGTCATTGTGCAGAAGGGGCGACGAACCATCGAAGCCGTTGGCGAAGATCGCGTCGCCCAGCCCTCCCAGAGTGATGCCGTCAAACCAGCCGTTGAGACTTGCCGTTGGCGTGTCTGGTGGGCTACCGCTACCGCCACCATCTTCCACAATCAGGTAGACCATCAACGTGCTGGTGGGCGTCCATTCGCTATCGGTAACCGTTATCACCGCCGGCGCCGGGGGTTGTCGCCATTCGTTGTTGCTGGAAAGTAACAGGCGGCCGGACGCGTTTATTGTTCCTGTGCAGGCTTGGCTGCCTGCACTGCGGTATTCCCAGCCCAATTTAACGTAACTACCGGGCGTTATCGTACCGGTCGATTTACCAAAGCCGTTGAGAAGATAGGTTTCCGGGAAGGGCAACACGATGCATTGTTGGCGTGCCACGATGCTGCTGCCGGTGACTGAAACGTGTAAAGAACCCGAGCCCATCGCACCGACGATGTTTTGGGTTGAATCCCAAACGGATGCGCCGACGGTTGTTTCTGGCCAGAAGCTGACGTCGGTATCGAACCTGCCGTTCTTCAGCAACGGAGTGATGGGCGGATAGGCCCCAGCCTGCGTCCCAGGTGCATCGCCGGCAGAAAAACCCAAGTCAAGATCAGTCGCGTCGCTCGCCGGGGCGATGATCGCAACGACCAGAAGAAACGCGATAACGAATCCGCGACATCGTTTTCCGAATTGTATTTTCATGATTGATTTCCATTCATTCGCCAATGAGTTCATGCCGCAGATACGTCACCACTCCGCACGCCAATAATGAAAGTCGCGGTAGTCATATCATCGATACGGGCCAGCAAGTGACTGAATGCGTGATCGATCACCACGTTCGATTTCACCTCATCTGCTGCCAGAAGGCGCTCCACGGTGATGCGATCAGAAAAGTCGGCGCAGTGTGCGGCAAGCCACGCACCGCGTTCATCAAATTCGACGTTCACCACGGCCTCGAACAAGTCGCGTATGCGAGGCGACAGGCGCGGGAGATCGGCATTCACAGCATCTGCTCACTAAGTCGGATGGGACTTTTGGCGTCGCTCACTGCGCCCTCAGATTTATATTTCCTAGTGCGCAGCTTGGCCACGGTGTTCGCTTCAGCTATCTCGAACCGCTACTCAAATCCGTTGGCAAAGATGCGGTCACTCAATACGTCCAACGTGATGCCATCGAACCAACCGTTGAGCGTCGAAGTGGGTGCTTCGGGTGCAATGCCGCTTCCGGGGCCATCTTCAACGACCAGATAAACAAGGATCGAGCTGTCCGTGGTCCACGCGGCATTGGACACCACGATCGTGGCTGGCGTGGCAGGCCTGCGCCACGTGCCGTTGTTGGCTAGCAACAGATTGCCCGATGAGGTCACCGTGCCGTCGCAGGTCTCGCTGCCGGCACTGCGGTATTCCCAGCCAAGTCGGACGTAGCTTCCGGTGGTAAAGGGGCCCGAGCCGGTCGACTTGCCCCAGCCGTTGAGTGTGTAGGTGCCCGGGCCGGGCAAATGAACGCATTGCTTGCGCGCCGAGATGCTGGTGCCGTTGGTCAACACATGCAGGGCACCACCCGCTGGCGTGCCGGGCGCGTTCTGGGTGCCATCCCAGCTTGATACGCCAACAATGACTTCAGGCCAGATGTTGACGTTGGCGTCGAACGTACCATTCAACACAAGCGGTTGAACAACCTCGCGTTCCAGCGCACCGAGGTCGCGTGGGCCGTACTTGTTGTCCACCAATGCCAGATCGATATTGCGCGTGTGACCGAATAAATCGCGATCGTCTCCGACGATGGCAGGCGCAAAGTCAACAGCAGGGGAAGCGGCGGTCAGAAAGTAATCGCCGTGCGCCGGATCAACAAAGCGCGGCTCTGCCACTGTTAGTCGTGCACTGCCTGATCCCGTCAGCGTCGTGATGTCGTTGCTGATGACGTCGAGCACATGCGGCGTATCGCCGTCATTGTGCAGGGCTTGCTTGCCGGGCTGCCAGATGATCGCGGTGTCAATCGAGGCATGGCCGCCAGTGTTGACGCCGAGCACCTGCGGACCGCCGGTCCCGATCGTATTGCCAGCAATTGTCGTCCCATTCAATGTCAATCTATTGCTTTCGATCAATCGCAACGTCGATGTATTGTCCGATATCAGGCTGTCGTAAATAGCTGCTTGGGGGAGACGAATCAACTCGCTACCGGAGTTTCCAGAAATCTTGATACGACTAGCGATGAAATCAGTTCCGGCTTCCCCGTAAATAACCTGACCGGTGCTGGGGCTGATATTGCCGCTGATCTCGCCGCAGTTGCTATCGTCATTGCAGGGGAGCGCACCAGTGGGCGGCATTCCCACGTTGAAGTTGGCAAAGCTTTGGAATCCGAACCCGGAAATAGTTGTGTCCGCACCCAAGTAAATAGCCGAAGCCAGCGGCGCTGTATTTTCGATGATCGACGCATTCCAGAAGTAGGCATCCGCGGCATTGGCGTTGTAGTCGTTGGGTGACGTGTAGACACCACCGCCGGCGACAGACGCTTGGTTGGCTTGGATCTTGGTGCGCCGCATCGCGTCTATTGAATACATGCGAAGGTAAGCATCTCCACTGCTGCTGCAATCCTGCACACCTTCGATAAACACACCTCCGCCGTACCGAGCGCTGTTGCTGTAGACGACGCCGAGCTGGCCTACACCGGGGCTGGCGAGTTCGACGATGGACGGAAGCAGGCAGGCGCGGATATGGATGCCACCGCCGTAACCTCCCGTTGTGTTGCCCCCGGAGGTAATTCCGGTGGCTGTATTGAAGTCGATCAAGATGTTGTCGCCGCGAATCGCCGTCTCGATGTTATTCGAGAAGATGCCGCCTCCGTTGTAGTACGCGGTATTGCCAAAAATAGTGGTATTTGGGCCAATATCGAGTTCGGCAGCATCGCCCGTTCCGTTGACGTTGATGCCGCCACCGTAAGCGCCAGTATTGTTGCTGATCGAACTGTCGGCGATATCGAGCAGACCGTTGCCGGTGTAGTAGATGCCGCCGCCGAGGATCGAACTGGCGCTGGCGATGTCGCCGCCGCTGATGGTCAGCTTGCGCAAATGCACGAGCGAGCCGGTGCTGCCGCTGATCGTCATCACCGTGGTTTGCACACCGCCACTGCCATTGATCGTCGTGTACGTGGCGTCTTCGACATCCGTGGTGCAGTCGGCAAAACCGCCTGTGATGGTCACTTCCTGGGTGACGCTAAAGCTGATCGCCTGCTGCGTGTACGCCGCGCTGCGGGTTACCCGCACGGTATCCGGTCCGGCGCTACCCTCGCTTGCGGCTACTGCCGCCGCCACGGTGGAATGCGTGCAGTTTGGCCCGCTGCCTACTTTGAACGTGGCGGCAGTCGCGGCAGGCGCCCACGCCGAAAGTCCCAGCAACGCCGCGACCGCGACACTGCGATGTACCAACCCCAGATGCATACCCATGTCCAATCTCCGATACCGACACAGCGCCGGTCACAGAGTTAGAACACCGTTTTATGCAGGGTTTGGACACAACAGCGCAAATCGTTTGCGAAAGGATCGCACCTGACTGAGATCCAATTTCCACGTGGGGTCATCAGATCAAGGATGCGCCGGTGGATCAGGCTGGGGATACAGGGTGCTGTCGCCGCTTAGCTCTCGCATTAGCTGGCGGGTCTTCTCCGGCAAATCTTCCGGTCGCGGCTTCAGCGCAATTGCCTGCACCACGGTGGCAAGTGCATCAGCACCACGCTTCAGCTCGTCGAGTATCTGGGCCTTCAGCACCAGCATCATCACGTGGCGTGCCTTGCCTTCCGGCTCCACGCGTTGCCAGTCCACCACTGACCGGTCTATTTCGCGCAACGCTTCGTCGTTGTGCCCGCCTTTGTACAGCGCCTGCGCATAGCTGTTGCGCGTCAGCGCCGCTTCACGCGAGCCATCAAGGTCACTGCGACGCAGGATGTCGAGCGCTTCAGCACACAACCGGATGGCGAGTTCGAAATCGTTTTGTTTGACCGCGACGTTGGACAGTGATGAAAGCGAATACGCAATGGCGGGGTCATCTTTGCCCAACAGGGAACGGCGCTCGGCCAGTGCCCGTTCCATTTCCCGCTTGGCTTCGGCCAGGCGATCCTGCCGATAGAACGACATGCCGAGGTTGCTGCGAGCACGCGCACAAACATCCTGTTTGATGTGGGTTCTTTCGCATACCCCGAGCGCCGCAACAAAGTTCGCGTCAGCTTCGGGAAACCGGCGTTGACGCTCCATCAATCCACCAAGGGTGTCGTAGGTCACGGCAATCTCGCTGTGGTCTTCACCAAACACCTGGCGCTGCATGACCAGTGCCTCATCGAGCAGTTCTTCTGCTTCCGGGTAACGCTCCTCACGTTCCAGAATCACTGCGAGATCCTGCATCGTGCGTGCTATGGCGTCATGCGGCGGCGTGTAGATTCGCTTTTTCAGTGCCAGCAATTCGCGAAAATGCGCTTCGCCTGCCGCCACGTTCCCGACTCCTTCGTTGGCGACCGCCAGGCTGGAAAGTGCATCCACGTATCGGTCGTCCTCGGGCGTACCGAGTCCGCGCCATTTTTCCAGTAGCGGTTCGAGCGTGGCGATCGCTTCGGCAAACTGCCCTGCTTCAACTTGGGTGCTGCCGATGTGGAATGCCGCGGCCAGTGCCTCGGTGCTATCGGCGCCATACAGGGTACGGGCGACGCGAACCGCGTCACCGCGATGGGCGATTGATGCGTCATATTTTCCAAGCTCCATTTCGGCCGCCGCGATCACGGAGTAGGCGCGCAGCAAGATCGGCGAAGCTCTTCCGCCCAGGTCACTGAGCACAGGCTGTAGAGCGGCGATTGCCTCGGCGCTACGCCCTGCGCGTTGCGTGGCGTCGGCGTGCAACACTTGGGCTTCGCGAGAGGCGGCCTCACCTCCACTCGACCGTGAGACTGCCTCCGCTTGACCGAACAGCGATTCTGCCTGACTGAAACTTGACAAGGACAAGCTCACCTCGCCAAGCGTACGCAACAGGTCAGCCTGCGTTGGCGCGTCAAGGGTCGATGGTTGGGCAAGCTTGCGTTTTGCCTGCTCGACCAGAACTTCGGGTGTTGGGCGCTGCTCGCGCGGCAGGTTGGCGCGTGCAGAGTCGAATAGCCCAACGACGAAATCACGCACCGTATTTGCGCGCATTGCTTCCTGCCTCGCCACGCGAGCCTGCCACAGGGTCACTCCGAGCGAGGCGAGCAGGGCCAGCACGAAAAACGCGGTGGTGATCACGCCGCCGCGGTGACGGCCGATGAACTTGCGCGCCCAATACAGCCGTGACGGCGGATGTGCGACGACCGGCTCTCGATCCAGATGACGCGATATGTCGTCGGCCAGCGCGCCGGCCGATGCATAGCGGTGTTCGGGTTCTTCAGCGGTCGCCTTCAGCACGATATTGTCGAGATCGCCACGCAAACGCTTGCGCATGGCGTGTGCATTGGCGATTTGCATTTGTGCTGCCGCGCTGGCGGACACGTGGGCCGATGGTGTGCGCGAATCGCCCGGCTCGCGGCGGTGCGCGGTGATCAGCTCGCCGAGCAAAACGCCCAGCGAATAGACATCGGTCGCCGTTGTGATCTGGCCGTGTGTGAACTGTTCGGGTGCGGCATAGGCCGGCGTCATCGCAGCGTGCTGCGTTTGGGTGGCGTCGGTACTGTCGCCTTTGTCGAGCAGCTTGGCGATGCCAAAGTCGAGCAGTTTTACCTCGCCCGCTCGCGTCACCATCACATTGGCGGGCTTCAGGTCGCGATGCACGATCAGCGCGCGATGGGCGGCTTCGACGGCACGGCAGACATCGATGAACAAGCGCAATCGGTGCGACAGATCAAGCGTGTGCGAGCGAGCGTGATCGGCAATGGATTCACCTTCCACCAAGTCCAGCGCGATGTAGGGCGTGCCAGCCTGCGTCAATCCCCCTTCAATCAATCGCGCGATGCCCGGATGCTGCAATTGGCCAAGTGCGCGGCGTTCGTCACGAAACCGACGGCGTTCGTCTTCGGTGTAAAGGTTGCGCCGCAACAACTTCAAGGCGACGACCTGGATCACGCCATCCTGCTCGCGACTCGCCCGGAACACGATCGACGAACCACCTTCGCCCAATTGCTCGTGCAACGTGAAGGCACCAACGACGGACCCTTGCGGTGGAACGCCAGCGTCCACTTCGCCGACCACGTCCAGCACCCGATCAAACGCTTGCTCAACGACATGGGCCGGTCGCGAATCATCGGCCACAAGCAAGCGTTCGACATCGGCGCGACACTCCGCGTCGGGACAATTGGCGGCAAGCCATACGCTGCGCTGTGCCGGCGCGATGTCCAGGGCGGACTCGAACATTGTACGAATCAATGCGGGTCGATCACCGGTCGCGGAGTTCATGGTGTGTACCTGCCTAAGTCAGCGCAGATATCAGGAAAGCGCGGGCGTAGCGCCAATCGCGATCGGCGGTACGTCGCGTAATACCCAACAGCTCAGCAATTTGCTCGGCTGCCAGTCCGGCGAAATAGCGCAGCTCGAAAACGCGTTCGGCGCGCGCGTCGGCTGCCTCCAACTGTGCAAGCGCCTCTTCCATCGCCAAGGCCTGCTCAGCACTTGCCATCGTCAGTGCGGCATCGTCGACGGCGGAGAGCGTTATCCGTACCCAATCGCCACCGGCCTTTTGACGCAGGCGATCGCGGGCTCGATTCATCAACAAATGTCGCATGGCGCGCGCCGCGTATGCAAAGAACTGGGCGGCATGCTCGAACGACACGTCTTTGCCGCTTTCCATGCGCAAATACAGTTCGTGGACCAAGGCGGTCGTGTCGAGCGTACCGCGCGCTCCGTGCGACAGTTGCCGATGGGCGAGAACTTTCAACCGATCGTAGACCGCTTCAAATGTCAAAGCGGTTGGGTCGTCGGCGCTAACCGGATTTTCGCTCGGAATCGAACTGGCCATGGCGATCTCATTTGTCCATTCGAGTGTAATCCCACCGGCAGGCGTTTCGATGGCTGATTTCGTGACGCGGTACTGCACAGCGCAGTTGCCGTCCCGCAGCGCTGGTGGCAACGTGTCGGCAAGGACGTGACGATCGCCGATGTCGCTGAACTGTTTGGGCATGCGCGCGGCGGCGATGCGCGCATGGCATCATTCGCGCGGCGGTGGATGTTGCACGGAATGGGATATGGGCCACGACGATCATTGCGACGAGTTGTCCTCTCCGACCGACCCGGCAGGCGATCTGGAGCGGACGCTTTTGCCGGCGGCTTACGCTCGATTGCGTGCGATTGCTGCAGGCCAGCGGCGACGGATGCCGGTCGGCACCTTGAATACGACGGCGTTGGTCAACGAAGCGTTTCTGCGAATTGCTCCAGACAACGCCAACGCGGATCGCGAACGCTACTTCGCGCTGTTCGCCCGGGTCGTGCGCAATACCTTGATCGATCACATTCGGTCGCGCCGCACGCAGAAGCGTGAAGCGCCAATCGTAACCTTGGCCGACGATGACCCGATCGCATTCGAAGAGCGCGACATGGATCGCTTACTCGCCATCGATGCCGCGCTGACCACGATGCGAGTGCAGCATTCTCGGCTGGTACAAGTCGTGGAGATGCGCTTCTTTGCCGGATTCGAAAATCAGGAGATTGCCGAACTGCTCGGTGTGACAGAAAAAACCGTCCGCCGCGATTGGTTGCAGGCGCGCGCTCTGTTGGCCGAGGTACTCGATGACGAGTGAATCCGCGCAGCCAGCGGACGACAACTTGCTGGCACAAATGGATGCGCTGTTCGATCTGCTGGCCGAGCATGACGACAGCTTGCAGCTGGATCGACTGGAAGAACTTGCAGATCGCTTTTCGCCCGAGGCAGTGGCCGCCGTGCGAAAACTTCTGCGCGGGCTCGAACGCCACGCCGGTTTTTTTGATCAACCCGCCGCTCACCGGGTGAGTCTGGATAGACGGTACACCATGGGTCAATCACTGGGTCGCTGGCGGGTTGACGGCGAATTGGGTCGCGGCGGCCAAGCCATCGCATTGGCCGTCTCGCGCATGGAAGGCGGCTTCGAACAGCAAGCAGTATTGAAGATGCCACTGAGCACGCCGCCCTCGCCCGACGCCGTGCGCCGGATGTTGCGTGAACGTCAGTTGCTCGCCTCGCTTGCGCACCCCGGATTGCCGTCGATGATCGATGGCGGTGTGCTGGACGACGGCGCGCCCTATCTCGTTATTGAGCGCATCACCGGCCAGCCAATTGACGAGTACGCCGATGCGCAGCAACTGTCGCTGCGAGATCGGGTAGCGCTGTTGCGCAAAGTAGCGAATATCGTCGCCTACGCGCACGCCCAACTGGTACTGCATCGCGACATCAAGCCGGCCAATATCCTGATTGATGGCGATGGCCGGGTGGTGCTGCTCGACTTTGGCGTGGCGCAATCACTGAAGGCCGATGCGACGGCGACCAACGTCGGCTACACGCTGGCCTATGCCGCGCCCGAGCAGGTACGCGGCGAACGCAGCACCGCAGCGACGGACGTTTACGGCTTGGCCGCACTGGCCTGTCGACTGTTGGGCGGCGAAGGACCTTTCCCCGACATCCAGGCAAGCGCTCAGGTTCGTGCAGTGCTTGAAGATACGCCGCATTTGCCGGTTGGTCTGGATCGCGACCTCGCCGCCATTCTCCAGCGCGCACTGCGCAAGGAGCCGCAGTCGCGTTACGCGAGCGTGGCCGAATTCGATGCGGAACTTGAGCGCTGGCAGCTGCATTTGCCTGTACTCGCACATGCCGGTGGACGCCGCTATCGACTTAAAAAATGGCTCCGCCGCCGCGGCGTGCTGGTTGCTGTGGCGATTGTTCTGATTGCTGCAACTGGTGCCGCGCTTTGGCAAGCACATCGGGCGAACGAATTTGCCAGACAGGCCGGACAGGAACGCGACTCGGCAACGCGCGATCTGCGTCGGCAAGAGCTGCTACAGGAACACTACGCGAGCCTGTTCAACCGCCTTCTGGCAGCGGACAAACCCATCGAACCCGACGCGTTGATTGCCGAGATCGCCGATACACGCCAGACGGTGGTTGCACAGAATCCCGATGCACAGGATTCGCTTCAGCTTGCCGTCTCTGACCTGC
Organism: Lysobacterales bacterium; assembly: GCA_038236135.1. Lineage (GTDB taxonomy): Bacteria > Pseudomonadota > Gammaproteobacteria > Xanthomonadales > Rhodanobacteraceae > Dokdonella. Next base: position 34,969 of record JBBSTF010000024.1, on the reverse strand, counting down.
AGATATCGCGCAATGATTTTGCAGCCGCCATCGGCACGCTGGAAGCGCTGGCACCTCGGCGCTCACGCCTGAGCCCGTGGGAACAAGTCAGTTATGCAGAAACGCTGGCAGTCGCCTATCTGCGTGTGGGTCGCGCAGATGAAGTCGATGCCGTGCTGGTGCAGGGCGAGGTCGCTTCCAACTCCGTGCCTGATTCGCGAATCAACATCGCACGCGCCGCACTCGCGATCATTCGTGCACAGCTGTTGCGATCAAAGGGCGATCTGGCAGGCTCGCTGCAGCAAGCGCGGCGTGCTGTCGAGCTATCCGACTCCGATACGTCTATCAGCCCGATGCGCGTGGGACAGTTGCGCGCGAATGCCGGATTGAGCGCCATGTACGCTGGCGACATCGTCCTCGCGCGGCAATGGACGCGACGAGGCTTGGACGATTGGCAGCGCGCTGGTCTGCAGTCGAATGTGAGTTATCTCACCGTATCCACCAATCTGGCCAACCTTGAGCAACTCAGCGGGCACCCGGCGAAAGCGCTGGCGTTGTACGAAGAAATCGAATCGCGGTCGACAGCCAGTGACAACGCTCCGGGTCACTGGGCCGGACAGCTATCGATGGCACGCGCACTGGCCTTGATGGGGCAGCACGATCGCGCCATAGCGATGGGGAAACGCGCCAGTAGCGCGTTTTGTTCGGTAGTCGGACCGGACGTGCTCGATTGCCAGCGCGTCCGCCTGTCGTTCGCCGATATCGCAAACTGGGTGGGCGACGTCGATGTCGCAACGCAGAACGTGGCATCCATCTCCTTCGCCGATGCGCCCGTCATCGCCGACTACCTGCAAGTGTCCCGTGCGCTACTACAACTCAATCGCATGGCGACTGCGGAGAACGTCGCTGCTGTTGACGAAGCGCTGGCCGCGCTCACTGCAAAAGGCGGGCTCGGCGTACGCGGTGCCATCCGACAGCGCTTGGGTGCCGCCGAGCGCTTGCTGGCTGCAAACCATGCTTCTCTCGCCGACCAGATGATTGCACCACTGCTGGTCACTCCACCCTCCGACGATCTCGTCGATGGCATGGACCGGCTTTGGTTGAAGCTTTGGCAAGCTCGAAAGGCAGGGACCCTGGCTTCTCAGGGCGCATTGACGGACGCTCTGGCGAAGGAACTGGGCGAACAGCACCCCAGCGTGTTGCGTTGGATTGCGTGGCGAGCAGATAGCCGAACACCTTGATAGTTTTCTCAGCATTCGGCGTTGACGTTCGTCGATCTGCGCTGGCGGCTGCCCCAAGGCGGCGTATTGTTTCGTCCAATCGCGCGCGGGTTGCGAAACTGAGGTCCTCGAAGTCACTGATCCAACGCATTCGGTAGTAGTGCTCGCAGGAAAATCACTGGCCCCCGCGCGCGAATCCCGCCCGTCTTGCCCTGCGCGAATGCGAAGCGATCTCGACATTCTCGGACGCCAATGTCCGTCGCCCGCGCTGTTTGCCGAGTACGTCGGTAACGCCCGTTGAATGCGTCGCCGCCGATGTGATCGGCAACGATCCCTCCTCTCGGGCAGACCGAACCGTGTCTCGCGAATTGTTCACGTCACATTTCGTGGCGACACGAATTAGACAAAGGACCGCTTTGCGGCGGTCGTCGACCCTGATGGATTTGCGACAAAAAGGTGCCACATGAAAAATCAGTATCTATCCATAGCGTTATCCGCAGCGGTCGGTTTCTTCGCGACGACCGACGCCTGTCACGCCCAGCTCTACACCGTTGACAATAGTTTCGGCAACTCCGGACGCCAAAACCAGACCTTCACGGGATCGGACTACCGCACACTTGCACATCTGGCGCGTCCTGATGGCACGTCATATGCCATCGCAACATATGACAACAATGGTTGCCCGACTGGGCGGCATTGTTTCGCTATTTTTGTGTTCAACTCCGCCGGTCAATTTCAAGGCGGATTGTCGATTCCCAACACAATGAGCTTTTCCAAGCGCACTGGTGGCGTCGTGCTTGATCCGTTTTTGGTCAAGGCGGCAGCCATCGACAGCCAAGGCCGCATCGTGATCGTGGGATCGGAGCAACTCGGTACGGTCTTCCAGTTCAAGGTCATTCGATTGCTGTCCAATGGACAGCCCGATACCAGCTTTGATGGCGACGGCATCGCCACGCCCGGAAATTTCACTTCGCAGAACAATGACCTCGCCGAGGCGGTCGCCATCGACTCGAATGATCGCGTCATCGTAGCCGGCAGTGCGCGTTTTTCGGCCAACGACACCGACTTCGCCGTGCTGCGCCTAACCAGCGCCGGCGCACTGGATACGACGTTTGCAGGCGACGGAAAAGAGACGATTCTGTTCGATCTGGCTGGCGCCAGTCTCGATGGGGCCACGGCCGTCTCACTTCGCAACGGCGGCCAGATATACCTCGCTGGTTTCGCCATGGATGCGGGCGTTCGCCGGATCGGCTTGGCCAAGATGCTGCCGGCTGGCACGCTCGACGGCAACTTCTGCGCATCAACCTGCACCTTCCAGGGGCCGTACACAAGCACGAACAACGGCAAGCGGGTGCTCTTTTATGGCAACGATACGGACAACCAGAATGACTTCGTCAGTTCTCTGACGGTCAATATCAGCGGCGAAATGGTCTATGCCGGAATCCATCAAACCGGCCCTGCCGCGTTTCGTGTATTCGCGCAGAAGGTTGCGCTCAATGGCGATTATTTGAACGAAGGATTGCTTGATACGGGCTTGGCGGGATCGCAGCAGTATTCCGTCGGGGGCATCCGCTATTTCAATCCGAATAGCGGGACCAGCAAGCTGGTGCTGACCGGATCAGTCGGCCCGGATCGCGAGTTCTTCTTCGCGCAGGGGTTGGAAAGCAATCTCGTTCCGACGACCAATTGGAGCACGATCGGCCAAAATTCCAGCGTGCTCCTTTACACCGCATCTGGCAGCTTTGGCGATAACCCAGGCGATCTCCCCGCCATTCCCAGTATCGACTCCAGCGGTCGAGTTCTGGTCGGCGGCAGCTTCAAAGCAACCAGCACTGATCCAAACTACAGCGTCACCATCATGCGCCTGACTCAGGAACGCATCTTCCGCAACGGATTTGAATAGGTGCGAACGGCCGCGTTATCGCAGTGATCGGGTTTGGCGGGTAGGTTGAATGGCTCGCAAACGCGTGTGGCGCAGCGCGGGCCGCGCCGCGACAAGGTAGTTCGCCACGTGTGAGTGCATCGGTCAAAAGACGTCACGACCTTGCATCTCATTGGCAATGTCCGTCGCCAGCGCTCTTTCACGAGTACGTGGGTAACACCGTGCTTTGCGGGTCACCGGCCTCACCGCTTCGTGACCCCTCCGGCACGGCCGCCCACGCTGTTCTCGGTGAGAAAGCCATGTGCTCCATGCTCCTTACTTTCGCCGTTGATCGCCGCTGCCGACGTCAGCGACCAACGGTGCGCAATCGCATCCCCACCAGTACAGGATAGAACATGAGAATGCCATCGCTTGTAACGCTCGTCACTGGCTCGCTGCTGGGCGCCTGTCTCATGTGCGCCAACGCTGCATTCGCAAATGCCAGCATTCCCTCGCAGGATAGCGCCGACGCCAAGGATCTGCCTTGGCTGCCCCGCTACGAGGGCAGCCTACTGGTCAGCGGTGTGTTCAGCGCCTACGACGAGTATCGGTTTGCGACCGGTCCGCTGGTGCTCGGCGCTGATGCCGATGCGCGTGATGAGAGTAACAATAGCGTGTTCGATTTCAAATCTGGCGAAATTCTGGAGGGCGCGCGGACACGGTTGGTTTATCTGCTTCCGGCCGGACGATCACCACTTGAGGCGCTCCGTGGCTATGAGCAAAGCCTGAGCGAAACCAACGCCGTGAAACGCTTTGAATGTGCGGCAGCAGATTGCGGCGGCGATGCCTCGCGCAACTCCTCCGGCGGCGGTGGCGATCAAAGTGTGGCGATGAAGCTGTGGCCGAACAGTCGCGTCACGGAGGAGGCCTTCAGCAACGGCAACTGCGCGCAGACCATGGACTTGACCGATCAGCGCTTCGCCAGCTTTAGCGTGCCCGAGCGAGGCTACGTGATGGTGCACAGCTTTTCCGGGCGCGACGATCTGTATTGCAAAGAGTTCAACGCGCGCACCATCGTAATCGTCGACGTTTTGGAACTCAAAGCGCGCCAGCAAAAAATGGTCACGGTATCGGCGACCGAGATGCAAAGCGCAATCGCCAGCACCGGTCGCGTCGCGCTGTACGGCATTTACTTCGATACCGGATCGAGTTCGATGAAGGCGGAATCGAAGGCCGCGCTGGACGAAATCGCCAAGCTTTTGCAGCTTGAACCAGGACTCAAACTGCATGTGGTCGGTCACACCGACAATCAGGGCGGCCTAGACCAGAACTTTGCGCTATCCAAAGCGCGTGCTCAGGCCGTCAGCAGCGCGCTGCAACAAAACTATGCCATCGCAGCTGCGCGGTTGAGCGCAAACGGCGTCAGTTCGCTGGCGCCCGTGGCCAGCAACGGCGATGACGCCGGCCGGGCGCAGAATCGACGCGTAGAGCTGGTGCCTTTCTAGGATCGGGTTCGTTGCAGCCAGAGCCAGTGCCGAGCTGAGCATTGGGTCGAAGTTCGCGGGCTTTTTTGCCAGCATGCGCAAAAACGGCGGCCGAAAGGGGGCAAGCCGACCGCAGACGAAAACCATCTCACCGCGACTGCGATCGTTTTTGAATCGCTGTAGTTCTACGCCATTCGCACCTCGATCCCAAAGCGACCTACGCATGGAGAACGGGGAAAGGAGAGCCCCTCGTTGCGGGCACGGCTGGAAGCACTGCAGGACGAAGTGATGCCATAAACGCGAGCTCGGCATAGGGCTTTTCTGCTCGCCGGCCGCCCATCGCTTTGCTGCCAGGAGACCACTCGGGTTCGTCGCTCAGTCGCGTTCGAGAAGATCGCCATGGGTCGCAAACCAGCTGACCTCCGCCCGGATGTCCGTTGTGATCACTGTTTTGCGAGTACGTGGGTAACACCGTGCTTTGCGGGTCACCGGCCTCACGGGTTGGCGACCCTCCCGGCACGGCCGCCCACGCTGTTCTCGGTGAGATCGCCATGTTTTCGAACCGCCTGTTGATTGCCCTGCTACTCGCCGCGCCGTTGGCACACGCCGGCTCGTGGACCTATGTCGGAACGCTGGGCAAAACCGCGAGTGTTGCAGACGGCCTTTACGACGTTCGCGTCACGCTACTCGATGCCGACACATCGCGCCCGCGCTTCGAACCTGTGACCGTGCACGGCGTGGCGATCAAGGCTGGCACGTTCAAGGTGCAGCTTGAACTAGACGCTGCACTGCGTGCGTCCGCTGGAACGACGACAGATTCGCTAGTGATAGCCACAGAACTTTCGTCCGACGGCGCGCACTTCGTCACAGTCGGCCAATCGTCGCGATTTGACGCTGCCAACGCGCAACTCGGGGTCTGTTGGGGCGCACCGGACAACAGTTCGACTCAGGGTTCGGCGACCGCCACCACCTGCCTGTTGCCCAGCGATCTGCTTACCCAGATGGGCCCTGGCGGCGGTGTGTACGAGCTGAGAAAGCAGGTTATCGCCGGCGGCGGTCGCCTGGTCACGGGTGGAAATTACTCGTTGACCGGCACTGTCGGCCAAAGCGCAGTGGCGCTGGTTTCCGGCGGCGCGTACCAGATCGCGGGCGGCTTCCACAGCGCCGCTGCCGGCCCACCATTTGATCTGATCTTCCGTAGCGGTTTCGACAACTGATTTCTCGTTCGCTGACGTTTTGGCCATCCCAAGGAACACACCATGAAAACCCGCACGTTCGCTTTCGTCCTGCTCGCAGCCTTCAGTGGCACCGCATTTGCCATCGGAAACGCTTTCACCTACCAAGGCTCGCTCAACGATGCCTCGCTGCCCGCAACCGGCACCTACGATTTGCAGTTCACGTTGCAAACCACGGGTGGCTCAACCATCGGATCGCCGGTGATCAAGGACGATGTGCTGGTCAGCGCGGGGATATTCAGCGTGGAACTGGACTTTGGTCTAGGCATCGCCGCCGGCGACTACCAACTGCAAATTGGCGTACGCCCCGGCGTATCAACCGGTGCCTTCACCAGCATGAGCCCGTCAACAAAGATTACCCCCGCGCCGCAAGCCATATTTTCAGCCGTCGCGCAGACCGCAACGACCGTGTCGAATGGCGCAATCGGCGCTGCGCAGATCGACCCAAGCCAGGTTCAGGCGCGGGTGGCTTCCAGTTGCCCATCAGGACAATCCATCCGTGTAGTGAATGCAGACGGATCGGTCACCTGCGAGTCAAGCAGCGCGGGACCAGTTGGCCCGGCAGGGCCGACGGGGCCCATCGGGGCGACGGGCGCCACAGGCCCCGTTGGACCGATTGGGCCAGCAGGCGTCGCTGGCCCGACTGGCCCGATAGGCCCAGCCGGCACTACAGGTACAACGGGAGCTACCGGCGCGGTCGGTCCAGCCGGCGCAACCGGCGCCATTGGTCCAGTTGGACCCACCGGCAACACGGGTGCAACCGGTGCCGCAGGGCCAATGGGCGTGCCGGGAACCACAGGCGCGCAAGGTATTCAGGGGGTAATGGGCGTTGCGGGGCCGCAAGGCCCTCAAGGTCCCGCGGGCTCTGCGGATGGCTGGGCTCTGCTTGGTAATTCCAACACCGATCCGGCGACCAATTTCATCGGCACCACCGATTACCGCCCGCTGGTACTGAGAGCGAACAATGTTGCCGTGGTCCGTTTGTTTCCAACGTCTGGTGGTCCCCCCAACATTGTCGCCGGCATGGACGTCAACACTGCGTCTGCATCCTCTGTCGGTCAGGTGATTGCGGGTGGCGGCTTCACGGGAAATAACTGTGGGTTGAATCAGAATCTCTCGTGTGCCAACAGTACCAGCGGCTACTACGCCACGGTGAGCGGCGGGTACGCGAACGTCGCGGACGATACTGCCAGTACAGTGAGCGGTGGCTATGGCAACGCCACATTCGGCGGCGTTTACACGACGATTGCCGGGGGCGCGTTCAACAAGTCAACTGCCGACCTCAGCACCGTCAGCGGAGGGTATGTCAATTCGGCAACCGGATACGGCAGCACGGTCACTGGCGGACAATCCAATAGCGCGACCGGCAGGTTCAGCACGTTGGGTGGTGGTTACCTAAACTGTGCCGGTGGAGACTACAGTTGGGCTGGCGGCCGTTTCGCGTACGTTCGGCCCGGCAATGAACCGGGTGATGGAACCTGCGCCGCCAATTCTGGTACAGCCACCGGTGACAGCGGTACGTTTGTCTGGGCAGACGACCAGAGCGGAGGATTCACGTCGACGGGTGCCCGCCAATTCCTGGTCCGAGCGGGCGGCGGTATGGCGATCAACAGCAATGATCCCTCAGGTAACTCGCTGCGAGTCAACGGCACGGTGCGGGTAGACACACTGGGAACAGCCGGCAGCGTTGCCGTATGCCGCAATGGCAGCAATCAACTTTCATCATGCACTGGGGCAGCGGGTAGCGTTTCCAGCGTCGCCACCGGCACCGGCTTGACCGGCGGCCCAATCACGTCGACCGGCACCATTTCCATTGCCAATGGCGGCGTGGGTTTCGCGCAGATCAACACCGCTCAGGTGCAAGCGCGTGTGGGCAACAGCTGTAGCCCCGGCTACAGCATTCGCGCTATCGCTGCCGACGGCACGATCATTTGCGAATTCGATGATGTGGGCAGTCCCAGCTGGGCGCTGGGCGGCAACGCGGGCACCAACCCGCTAACCAACTACATAGGCACGTCGGACGCTACCCCTCTGATTCTTCGCGCTGCAGGCAGTCAGGTACTGCGATTTGAAACAGGCGGCTCGGCCAGATTCAGCAATTCGGTGTCGGTCACCGGCACGCTAGACGCCTCTGGCGATGTGTTTATTTTCAATCCAGGCAAACTCAAATTCAGCTTGCCGTCGCGTCAGGTAATTGACTTGGCGAATGCGGACTACGGGATCGGCACGCAGACTTCGCGGCTGTATAACCGAACCGCCGCTGGCGCGGGTTTCAACTGGTTTGAGGGTGGTGTCCACAGCAGCACGACCGACGACGCTGGCGGCGGCAACTTGCGCATGCGTTTGTCGAGCACCGGCCAACTGCAAACCACCACCGGCACCATCAGTTCGCTGTCCGATGCCCGCCTGAAGGATCAGGTGCAGGACTACAGCCACGCGCTCGAACAGATCAGCGCCCTGCGCCCAGTCCGTTATCACTATCGCGATGCGGGCAAGGCCGCGTTCCAGCCGGAAGGCATGCACCTTGGTTTTATCGCGCAGGAAGTCCGCCAGGTTTTCCCCGAGTGGGTCAGCCAGGGTGATGACGGCTACCTGATGCTGTCCATGCGCGGCTTTGAAGCCGTAGCCGTGCGCGCCATGCAGGAACTGAATGCGAAGAATGACCAGCTCAGCGAGCAAAACGCCGCGTTGACGGCAAGGCTCGCCACCCAGGACGCCCGCCTGAATGCGCTGGAAGCAAAGCTGAAGTAGCGGGCACGCGAAACGGTGTCGCCGTCAATGTCCGTCGCCGCCGCTCTTTCACGAGTACGCGGATAGCACCCGACAAAACGAGTCCCTGCCAGGACATCGCCAGCCGGTCGCAAAGCGTGTGCTGCCAACGCTCGATTCTGGTCGCCCGTCAATGAAACCGCCAACTGGCGCTTTAAGGAGCTTGTGATGCATCTACTGAAACCACCCATCGCTATTCCCATACTCATTCTTTGTTCTTTCACGGCCACTGCCCATGCTGCCGACGCACGCTACAGCGGCAGCGCCAGCTTGACCAAACCGACTGCGTCAACCACCGCAAACACCAGCCCACTCAGCATCAGCGTCGACCTGCGTCCCGCATCTTCTGGTTCAAGCGCTGGCCGCTTCGAAATGAATGCCCACCTCCAGACAGGCCAGGCACCCAACGGAAATTCCTGCGGGACGGTGGCCGACCTGATCTTCCGGAACGGTTTTGGCTCATAGGCAGTCAGCTTTTCAAACTGATTCTTAATACAACAATCTTCGACAAGGAATAAACATCATGAAACGCACAATTTTATGCACTGCCTTACTTCTCGCGGCAACAACGGTCAGCGCAAGCCCATGGACCTACCGTGGCACGCTGAACGACAACGGCAAGCCTGCGGACGGCAAGTACGATGTCCGGCTGACTCTCACCGACGCGAACGAAATGAGCATCGGCTCGCCAATGACGCTCTATGGTGTCAGTGTGGAAAAAGGACATTTTCAGACCGAAGTTGATTTTGGCGTTGACCTGGCGACGACCCAAGGGGCGATGCTGAAAACAGAGGTTTCGCAGGGACAATCCCCGTTCTATGCAGTCGGCTCGCCGACAATCGTCAACGGCGGCAGCGCTGAATGCTGGGACGTCAACGGCAATACCGCAACCAGTAGTGCTACGCTCGGCGTCACTGATACGCTACAACCACTGCTCGCAATTACCAACAATAATTCCCGCCTATATATGCGTGGAACGGGTGGCGTTGAGCAAGACTTGTCGACTGCTAATGGCGAAAATGCAGCTGCGTTCAATAAATCGTCAGCTGCAGGCCTTGGCTCGTTTACCGCAGGTAGGGGCAATACAGGAGCGACCGACGCTTATTCGTTCGTGTATTCAGACAACACGGCGGGCAGCTTTTCTTCTTCAGCGCCAAATCAGTTTGCGGCCCGCGCTGATGGTGGCTTTCTCGTCAACACAACCACCGGACAAATTGATGATGACGTCGTGTTAAAGGCAAAACCTGTTTCCGGCGATGCGGATTTTGATCTGGTCTTGAAAACTCGTACCAACACTTCTGCGGTAATTACCGTGTTTAACAACAACGGCGATCTTTTGTTCCGGCCAGCATTGTTTGCGAAGACCGAAATTCGCTCACGGCTGGGTTTAAGTCGGGTTGCGGCCGCAAATCAGCTTGAAGTCGAAGGCAATGCTTCGAAAACGGTTGCCGGATCCTGGCTCGCCAACTCAGATCGCCGCATCAAAACGGATATTCAGCCAATAAAGGACGCGATCGGGACCATTAATCGACTCAACCCCGTCACATTCGGCTACACGGATGCCTATCGCGCCGAGCACCCCGAAGCAGCAATCGGAAATGGTCGTTACTACAACGTGGTAGCGCAGGAATTCCAGAAGGTCTTCCCCGACGCCGTCAAGGGTTCAGGTGAGTATTTGCCGGGCACGGAGAAGTCAAAGTCCAATGAAATCCTGCAGGTTGACACCTACCCCGCGCTCATCACGACGATTGCAGCGGTGCAGGAATTGAATGCGCACGACGATTTGGTCGAACAAGAACTGACCGCCCTACGCAGCGAGAACTCGGTGCTGAAAGCCCGCCTGGATGCGCTGGAAGCCCAGCACAAGTAGTTTTTCGGCGAGCAGGGCTGCCTCAGTGCAGCCCTGCTCGCTTATTACAAGTCGCTGCGAGCACCTGCGTAATCCAGATTCGGGCGACCGGCGAGTTCTTCCTCCCCGATTTCCGCCAGAATCGACCAAACTCGTTACGTTAGGTGGACTGGCTTTGGTAGCGCGCGTGGGCACGAACTACGCCGGAATCGACGTCGTCTTCAAAGCTCGGCATGCCAATAGCAACTTCAAATACGCTATCTGCATTGAAGTCGCCAATTTAGATCCGCGTACCCAACATGTCGACGGCGCCCGGTATACCGGCGTCTAGCCACGTTTTTGTGTTTGATCGTCAGCAACCCGTCAGACAAGAAGAGTCGGCCAACATTGACGACTTGAGAAGGGTCCTCCGGGGAAACTGCGCCATGGCTTCCGTCGACATCTCTCGCTGGCCCGAAATGCCCACGCCTATGCGGCACAACCAAAAGCCGCACGGAAGTCGCGATCAATTCAGACGCATCGCGTCGCGGGACTTTCGAACGGATCGGTCCGCGACGGAAAATAACTGCGTACGGGTTGGGTGACAGCCGCCGACGGGTGAAATATATTCCCGCCAGTCCACCGCCGCTGGATTCGGGGATTAAGCTAGGCCGTGACAAGTCTGCTGGAAGTCTAGCTGCAATCGCTGCGGTGGCTGTAATTATCGTGGCGAACACTGTTCAAACACATATTCGTTCCACCATGTTTCACATCAGGGAGACCCGTCATGTCGCTTCGTTCGTCGCCAATTCCATACCTTGTAACAATGGCTTTCGCACTGACTGCCAACGCCTACGCCGCAGATTTCGGTGGTACCGGCGTTGGCCCTATTCCCGACAACACTCCGGCTGGAATCAACATCAGTTTCAACAGCGCCGGGTTCAACCAGCCGGTTGGTGATGTGAAATTGAAATTGAACATCAACCACACCTGGATGGGCGACTTGAAGGTTACGCTGACGTCGCCTGGTGGCGTTGCGACGATGGTAATGATGAGCCGGGCCGGTGTTCGCACGGGCGGCGGTTATCCCAACGCGGATCTCGCCGGCGTCTACACATTCAGCGACTTCGGTGGCGACCTTTGGGCTGCAGTCCCGGTTGCCGGCGTCATTCCTCCAGGCGCTTATCGGACCAGCACCCGAGGTGCCGAGCTCACCCCCAGCGGGACCAACAGCGGTGGCGGTTGTTTCACTTCGATGGCGGGTGCATTCGCGGGGCTGTCGCCGGTTGACGCCAGCGGCGTATGGACGCTTAACATCGCCGATGTCGCAGCTGGCGATGCCGGAAACGTGACCGCGGCTACCTTGACTCTCACGCCACAAGCGGACGCCATCTTCGGCAGTGGGTTCGAGGTCGCGTCGCGCGGAATCTGCAAGCTTGCCCGGATGGATTTCACGGGGCGGGGCAGGAGCAGTTACGTGGTGGTCCGCAATACTGGCGGCGGTCCTTCCGGCGATGTCACGTGGTTTGTCAAAGACAACAATTCCGCTGCCGGCGGCGCTGACAGCAGCTTCCTTTTCGGCAAGGCGACCGATCGCTTTCTGCAAGGCGACTGGGATGGCGACGGTCTTGCCGATGCTGCGGTCTGGCGTCCGGGAACACCGGCTCTCTTCATCATTCGTCCATCCAGTCACCCCACGTTGCTGCGTACACTGGCATTCGGTCAGACGGGCGATGATCCATCGATCACGGATGATTTTGACGGCGACGGTCTCACCGATTTCGCGGTCTTTCGGGCAGGTGCTTCCACTGGACTCGCTTCGCACACATTGATCAAGTTGAATGCGTCGGGTGCGGAGCGCGATGTCACAACAGGAGTCAATGGAAGTTTCCCGGCCAGCGGCGATTACAACGGTGACGGCATGGCAGATATTGCAAACCAGGAAAGCGTAGGCGGCGCCGGCAACTTCAGACTATTCAATACCGTCACCGGCGCGCAATTCTCTACGTTTACCCAAGGACTGCCAACGGACATCATTATTGATGGTAACTACGCCGGCACTTTTTACGACGACATCACCACGGTTCGTGCCGTTGGCGGCGTTCTCCAGTGGACGACTCGCGATAGCGCAACCGCCACGATCCAGCCAACGGTTGCGTTCGGCGCGTCCAGTACCGATTTCGCGCTTACCGGTGACTACGACGGCGACGGATTGGACGATTACTCAATATGGCGCCCGAGCGCGACAGTCGGCGCGTCGAAATTCTCCGTTCGCCCCAGCGCTGCGCCCGCAACGCCAATTGATATTCCAATGGGCGCCAACGGCGATTATCCGGTCGGCAACGCAAGAACCCACTGACAGCAATTGGCTACGCCGACTCGATAGCGTACTGCGCCATCGTGTCGGCACATCGCGCAGCGTGCGGTCTTCACTTCAGAGGCTGGCGGACCTACCCGTGGCGCGGTGCGCGAATCAAAAAAGAAACTGGGTCTGGAACCCGTTTTACGAACGGCTCGAACGCTTTGTGGCCTCATGGACGTTGCTACCGGTCAGCCACTTGGCAGGCAAAGCGCAGTTAGTGAAAATCTAGGCAAGCAATCGCCGGGCAGCAAGGTGTTGCTAGAGGTGCTGGGCCGGCGTCGGGTGCGAACCACATGCGGACTTTATGCCGTAATTCTTGCCAATTGAGTATGGGTTTTGGCAGCGCATTTCAGCCGAATTCGCCGTCGCCACCGTTGAGTTCGCGGACGTCGTTGTCGCCGTCGTCGGAACGTTCGCTCTTGTCCGAGTCATCGCTGGACGCGCCGTCCGAACAGTCGCCGCTCCCATCGCGGTCGAGGCTGCGCTCCACCTGCTTCTGCCAACGGGTGAGGATGGGGTCAGCAGATTCGGCGGTCTCGTAGTCGGACACCAGTTGCTGTTTGCGCTCGGCGCTCAAGTCGGTCCAGTGGCAATCGACCAAGGCACCTTCCATTGAATAAAGCAGGTTGAGGCTTGGCCGGAAACCGGCGCGTTTCACTTTCAGGAAGGTGCCGACCGCACCTTCGCGTGTCAAATCTTCAATGGTTCGCACGCCAACCTGGCGCAGCCAGGCCGCTGATTTTGGACCCACGTTGCGGATTTTTTCTGCCATGGCCGTTTCCCCTTCCCTAGTTATGCGTCGCTATCGCAAGCGTGCAGGAATGCTTCGCACAGTGCCTTCATGCCGACGCGGTCTTCATCGTCGAAGCGCGCTGGCGTCGGGCTGTCCACATCCCAGACACCGAGCAGCGCACCGTTTCGACCAATCAGGGGGACCACGATTTCCGAGCGCGACGCCCCATCGCAGGCGATATGCCCGTCGAATGCGTCCACATCGTCAACCACTTGCACAGCGCGCGTCTGCGCAGCTGTGCCGCACACACCACGCCCCAGCGCAATGCGCACGCATGCGGGTTTGCCCTGGAACGGGCCGACCACCAGCTCGATGCCGTCGTACAGATAGAAACCGCACCAGTTGATGTCGGGCAACGCGTGCCAGACAAGTGCGGACAAGTTGGCCGCGTTCGCAATCAGGTTCTTCTCGCCTTTCATCAGGCCGCGAGCCTGATCGAGCAAGGCAGCATATTGCTCGGCTTTGCTGCCGGTTAAACTCTCGACTTCAATCATGGGCGGTGGGCACGCAGTCGCATTGGCAAGTCCGCAACAATAACACTGCGCTGCACGCGACCGAAGATGACGACGAGATCGCGATGACAACATCCACTTCGAACCTGCGCAGCGTCTTCATCACCGGCACCGACACCGGCATCGGAAAGACACGGGTAAGCGCCGCTATGTTGCGTGCGCTGGTGGTGAATGGCATCGAAGCACTTGGCATGAAGCCGGTGGCAAGCGGTTGCGAAGAAACTCCTGATGGCTTGCGAAACGACGATGCCCTTGCCTTGCATGCAGCGGGCTACAGGCCGATGCCCTACGCGGACATCAATCCTTGGGCACTCGCTGAGCCGATCGCGCCGCACGCAGCAGCTACGCAATCAGGAATGACTATCACCCTCGACCGCGTCGAAACCGCCTATGGAAAACTTCTCGCCGATGCGGATATCGTCGTTGTCGAAGGCGTCGGCGGCTGGGCCGTGCCGCTATCGGAAACGCTGATGCAGGCCGCGATTCCGCAGAGATTGGAGCTGCCAGTCATTCTTGTGATTGGCTTGCGGCTGGGCTGCATCAATCATGCGCTGCTCACGGCGCGTGCAATTGTTGATGATGGCTGCGAATTGATCGGCTGGATCGGCAATCGCATTGATCCTTCCATGCAAGCCGTCGACGCGAACGTTGCCATGCTGAAGCGGCAGCTCGCGACGCCATGCCTGGGAATACTCGACCACGATTCGAGCGAACCCGCTGAAACCATGTCGTTGGTCGCTGCGCTATCCAGACTGCGCAGCGACCTGCAGTAACCTCTAAGGCGTGCGATCCGGGTCGAACAGGAAATCGCCCATCGTGACCGGTTTCAACGCATCCATCACCAAGCCGTAACTGACAGCGCCAAAGGTGCGGAAAATCATCACATGGCCGGCGAATTCCGGCGGCAACTGGATGTCGCGTGCGCCTGGGTGGAAGGTCGACTTGAAACTGCCGGTCGGATAATCGGTTTCGTCACGAACGACGTCGCCATCGTGATAGATCGAATAGACCTGACCGTTCTCAACGCCGTTCTCCGCACCGCGCGATAGCGCGACGACCTGCATCGGGCCGACCGCGTTGAAGGCGTCGTTGAAGGCGATGATGCGCATGTTGTCCGGCACGCTGGCCGGGGGATGCGGGAAGTAGTTATCGTCGTAAGGGCGCTCTTCAACCGGCAACACGATGTCGCCCGCCTTCACTTCGAAATCCGACGCCGTCACCAGCCCCGATGCCGGGTTGCCGGCGCGGGTGATTTCCAGCGTACCGTATTCCAGCACTTCGTAGCCCAGGAACCGCACCTGACCGCGAAGCGTATTTTCGATAGGACCGTGATGCCAGATCAGACTGGGCCGGCCATCGCGTGACTCGTATTCGTGGCGACGTACCGCGCGGCTCTCATTTTCGTTGCGTGGCGGCAAGTCGTAGTAGCGACCGAGTGGCCGCAATACCGCAAAGCGTTGACCCGGTTGCGCATCCAGACCACGAACGTAAACCAGTTGCCCCGGCGTGCCACGAAGTCGGTTGTCTTCGATGCCGACCACGTGCGGTGCACGGTCAACCTCGTCCTTGCCCAGGATGCGCGTGTTCTTCAGATAAGGCGCTAATGCCGACAACGGCAACGGCGAGATGGCATCGCCATCAGCTTCACCGCGAACTCGCGGCTGCATGCGATCAGTGCCGAGATATGGCCCGTTCGATCCCACGCCCAAGTACAGCTGGTCACCCGGAAAGATACGATGCGGATTTCGCACCTGCGGATTGACTTGCCAGATTTCCGGCCACAACCACGGTTTCTTCAGGAACTTCGCTGAAATCGACCACAAGGTGTCGCCGCGCTGCACTGTGTAGCGGTCCGGGTGGCCATCAACCAGCACCACGCCCGCCGCGAACACGGTCAGAGTGACGGCAAGGCCGGTCAGTACCGTAATGAATCTGCGCATCATCGCTGTCTTCCGATTCCCCAGTTCGTGGGCGAGTGTAGCCGAAAGGACCGCGGGAACTGGTGCAACCGGTCGCATTTCGGTAGCGTCGGGGGTTGATTCCGTCGCGATTACGACTCCCGCAACGCGGTTGTCACCGGCAGTGACGCCGCACGCATCGCCGGGAACAAGCCACCGACGAAACCAATCGCAAGCGCCCATTTGATACCTGTCCAGAGCAATTCCGGCGATACGTTGAACTGGAATACCACCTGGCTGAAGTTGGCGCCCAGCGTCGACACCGTGTAGTTGTTGAACAGCAGCCATGCCAACCCGGCACCTAAAGCGCCACCGATCAGGGCGAGCAGCATCGTTTCGAGAAGTACCGAAACGACCACGGGCACGCCGCGAAAGCCGATTGCACGCAGCGTTGCAATCTCGCGGGCTCGCGTCGCGACAGCGGCATACATGGTGTTGAGCGCGCCGAAAATCGCACCGATCGCCATGATCACCGCAATGGTGATGCCGACGATGCGGATGGTTTTGGTGAGCGATGCCGATTGCGAGGTGTAGTAATCGAGGGTTGTCTTCGCTTCCACCTTCATGCGCGGATCGCTGGCCAGCGCGGCCTTGAACTCGTCCAGTGCCGAGGGTGACGTTAATCGAACCGTGACCGACTGGTAGCCGTTTCGCCGATAGGCCGCCGACACAGTATCGATATCGCCGACCAGTTCGGATTCGTGCGCGTCGCCCGACGCGAACACGCCGACAATGGTCCACTGCTGGTTGTTGAGATTGAGGTTGGCATCAAGGTCCAGGCCAGCGAACTGCGCCTGCGCGCCCTTGCCGACAATCAACTCGCGCAGACCGGGTTTGAACATACGCCCCGCAATAATCTTTTGATTTGATCGTAGCGCCATCGCTTGCTCACCCACGCCGCGCACTTCGACGTTCGCGTCAGTGCCGGTCGATTTCTTCGGCAGGTTGGCAACGACGACGAGTTCAGGCGACGCAATCGGCTTGCCTTCGGCATCTTTCAGGACGCCGGGTGCCTGCGAAATCAAGGAATAGTCGTCGCGCGAAACACCCGACGACAGTTCCGACGTGGCGCCGCCCCGCATAACGATAGCGGTGTCGTTGTCGCCGGTCGCCTTCAGAGTGGTTGACAGGCCTTCACCCATCGCCAGCAGCGCCACCAGCACGCCGACCACGCCGGCAATGCCGATGATGATCACCGATGAGGCACCAAGCCGCTGACCGAGCGTTGAGACACCAACCCAGGTCACCGATGCCGCTTGGCGTCCGCTGCGCGTGGCGTACATCCACAGCGCCAGCACGATCACCAGTGCGATCAAAACCTGCCAAGGCAGCACAGTCCAGACCGCGACGCCGACAGCGGCGATCAGGAACACACCCAAACCAGTCAGAAATGATTTCATCGTCTATTCCTCAACGTCCGGCCAGTGCATCGACAATTTTCAGGCGCATCGCGCGCAGCGCAGGCAGGACGCCGACAAGAAACCCGATCAGTACCATGGCGGCGATACCGATCAACCATGTCGATGCGCCAATCGAAGGCAGTTGCAACATGCCGCCGCTGCCCTTGCTGATACCCGGCATCAGCACCGCGGCCAGGCCCAGACCGAGCAAACCGCCGAAAAGGATCAGCAATACGGCTTCGCCGAACACCAGTCCCAGCACACTGCGATCGCTGAAGCCAATCGTCTTCAGCGTCGCCAGTTCCGATGTGCGTTCGCGTACCGCTTGCGCCATCGTGTTGCCCGTCAAAAGAAGCAACGTGAAGAACACCGCCATCATGATCGCGCCGATGATCAGGCCGATGTCGCCGACCTGCTTGACGAATGACTGCGCGAAGGCAGCTTCGGTCTGCGTTTTTGTTTCATGGTCGGAGTTGGCCGACAGAGCATCAATTTTCTTGGCTACTTCGTCGGGCTTTCCGCCTTCAGCGAGCTTGAACGTGTACCAGCCGGCGTCATGCGTGCCGAACGTGTTCGCTTCGTCGAAATACTTCCAGTGAAAGAACAATTGCTGCTCACCGCCACGTTGCTTCTCGTCGGCAATGCGGAAGATGCCTACCAGGTCAAAGGTCCAGCTGGTTTCACCAGTCGCCTTGTCGGTGTAGATCGAACCTGCGATCGGAATCTTGTCACCCACCTTCCAGTTGAAGCGCTTCGCCATCGCCTCGCCGACGATCGCGCCGGTGCGGGTTTCTTCGAACGCCTTGCGCTGCTCGGGCGACAGGATCAGTTCCGGAAAAACTTCGAAGAAGTGGTCGCCAATAGCCATGTTGACCATTCGGTTCTTCGGTTCCTGGTAGTAACCACCAAACCAGTTCGACCAGGTCACTATCTTGACCTCGGGCAGCGCTTCGATGCGCGATGCCAGGCTCATCGGAAGTCCTTGGATGATCGAGAAGCGCGAGGTGACATTCATCCGGTCGGCACCGGTGACGCTGGCGCCACCGCCAGCGAACGCAACGCGGACGCTGTCGAGCAAGCCAAACAGCAGGAACGCGGCCATCACCGAGAACAGCGTCAGCATGGTTCGGGTCTTGCGCCGAAACAGCGCGGCCCAGATCAGATGAAAATATTTCATGGTTCCAGCCTCAAGGATGGGCAATGATTCGACGGCTTATGCAAGTTCGGCCGCTTCGACCAACGTGCCCTTGTCCAGATGCAGCGTATGGGTCGCGTACTCGGCAGCTTTCGGATCATGGGTAACCATGATGATGGTCTTGCCATGGTCGCGATTGAGCTGCTGCAACAAGGTCAGCACCGCTTCGGCGGACTGGCGATCAAGGTCGCCGGTCGGTTCGTCGCAGACCAGCAACGAGGGATCGGACACGATGGCTCGGGCAATCGCGACGCGCTGCTGCTGGCCGCCAGAGAGTTCGTTTGGCTTGTGGCTGGCACGGTCGGAAAGGCCGACCAGTTCCAGTGCGATCGATGCATTCTTCTTGCGTTGCGATGCGGAGAGCTTGGTCAGCAGCAACGGCAGTTCGACGTTCTTCTGCGCGCTCAACATCGGCAACAGGTTGTAGAACTGGAAGATAAAGCCGACGTTTGACGCGCGCCATTTCGCCAACGCGCCACCGCTGAACTGATCAATGCGCTGGCCGCCAACGCTTAGCGATCCAGCGGTCGGGGCATCAAGCCCACCGATGAGGTTGAGCAAGGTGGTTTTGCCAGAACCCGACGGCCCCATCAACGCGAGAAAATCGCCTTGCTTGATGTCGAGATTGATGTTGTGCAGCACTTCAACCTTCTGCTTACCGCGCTCATAGGTCTTGGACAGGGCGCGAATTTCGACGAGGTCATTCATGACAGGCTCCGGGAGCAGGTGATCGTTTTTGTGTCGATGCCGTTTTCGGCACGGATGGCTATTTTGAGTTCGGTTCTTTGATGGCAATGCGAGCACCGTCTGCCAGTTCGGCTGTTGGTGCGCGGACGATACGAGTTCCGGCCGCGATGCCTTCGATACGGCGCAGGTCGCCAATGCTTTGACCGGCAGTTACCGTTTGCGCCTTGGCGTGGTCGCCGTCTAGGACGAAAACCAACGTTTTGTCATCCCGCGAAACGATTGAAGTTGCGGGTACCAGCACTCCTTTCGGCGGTGCTGTCGGCTGCCCTTCAACTCGTGGCTTGACTCCCTCGAAGAACGAAACGCGAGCGCCCATGTCGGGCAGGATGCGCGGGTCTTTCTCATCCAGACCAATGCGCACGCGCACCGTCGCCTTGCTGCGATCGGCGGTGGGAATGATCGCCACTACGTGCGAGGGAATGGTCCAGTCCGGGTAGGCATCGAGCACGGTTGCGGCCTTGCCATTCGGCTGCACGCGATTGATGTACGACTCGTTGACGTCGACTTCGATCTCCAGCGAATCCATGTCGACGATGGTGCCGATGCCGGTGCGAGTGAAACCGCCACCGGCTGAAAGCGGTGAAATGATCTCGCCAACCTGCGCTGCCTTGGCAATGATGACACCAGCGAATGGCGCCTTCACGGTCGTGTAGTCGAGCTGCACCTGCGCACTGCGCAACTGCGCCTCGGCCAACGCAACGCTGCTTTGCTGCGCGGCCAGTTGCGCGCTGAAGGTTTCGCCCTGCGTGCGTACGTTTTCCAGCGCTTGTTGCGAGACCAGCTTGCGGCCGATCAAGTCCTGCTGACGTTGCAAGTCACGCTTGTTTTGAGCGAGCTGGGTACGAAACTGTCCGGCCTGCGCCCGCGCCGACGCAACCTGTGCACGCGCTTCGGCCATGCGCGCCTGCTGGGCGGTGTCATCAAGGCGCGCCAACACCTGACCGGCTTCAACGCGTTCGCCTTCTTCAATCAAAACTTCGGTCAACGTTCCGGTGATCTGCGCCGACACGGTCGCCTGACGGCGCGCAGTCACGTAGCCCGTTGCCTGCAATACCGCGTTGGGCTCATTGCTGGCCGCTGCTGATGGCGCAGCAGCCGTCGCAACCTCAACGCTGATCGCCTGCTTGGATTGCCAGAACCACCAGCCTGCACCTGCGACAACCAGCAACAGCACGATTGCCGCAGCAACAACCAGCGGCGTGCGCGCCGGCGTATCGTCATCGCTGCGATCAATCCGCAACTGGTTCAGCAGATCAGCCTTGTCCATCCCGAAATCCCGGCTCAAATTCAATCGATCAGTGTCGCATAGACTCCGTCGATTGTAGGGGTGCCACCAGTCGTGTCGATCAGGTGTCGAGGGTGACGAATGTCAGTTGGTTGCTGACAGGTCAGCGTCGCCTGCATTCGTGGCGTCGTTACCTGACACCCAAAACGTCAAACGCGAAAATGGCTCTCAACCCTCGTCATCCCCGCGAAGGCGGGGACCCATTGTGATTTTGATTTTCCATCGGCGCCGAGACGAAGATCAAATGGGTCCCCGCCTTCGCGGGGATGACGGCGATTTTTATATTTGCCGAAATTTACTGGCGAGGTCGACGCGGACACCAGTCCATTCAAGTGCGCAGGCCAACACCCTTGTGCAGCAGCCGCAACGCAAATGCACCGAGGGCCAGGGCCGAACCAATCATCACCGCGTAAGCAATCCACAGGCTGATATCGCTGATGCCGAGCAGGCCGTAGCGGAACGCGTTGACCATGTAGAGGATGGGGTTGGCGTGGGAAATCTCACGCCATGGCGAGGGCAATGCATCGGTCGAATAGAACACGCCGCCGAGGTAGGTGAGCGGGGTGAGGATGAAGGTTGGCACCAGTGCGATGTCGTCGAACTTGCGTGCGAACACGGCATTGACGAATCCCGCCAGTGCGAAAACGATCGCGGTCAGCAGTACGGTCGTCAGTGTCACCAGTGGATGATGCAGTTGCACCTTGGTGAAGAACAGTGAAATCGCGAACACGACCATCGCGACGACCAGCCCGCGCATCACCGCGCCGGAAACGTAGCCAGTCAAGATCACCCATCCAGGCATAGGCGACACCAGCATTTCCTCGACATGGCGGCCAAACTTGGCGCCAAAGAACGATGACGAAATATTGCCGTAGCTGTTGGTGATGACGCTCATCATGATCAGGCCAGGCACCAGGAAATCGATGTAGCCGATGCCGGGACGAATCTCCCCGATGCGGCTGCCGATCATGCTGCCGAAGATGACGAAGTACAGGCCCATCGTGATCGCCGGCGGGATCAGTGTCTGCGTCCAGATGCGCAGGATGCGCACGATTTCGCGACGGCTGATGGTGTACAGCGCGGTCAGGTTTTCGCCGGCAGTCATACGGCCACTCCCGTCGCGTTGCCATCGACCAATCGCACGAACAATTCCTCCAATCGGTTGGCCTTGTTGCGCATCGATCGAACGGTGATGCCTTGACTGGTCAGAGCTGCAAACAGAGAGTTCAGATCATGCTCCCGCGACATCTCCGCCTCGATGATGTTGGCGTCGACAGGCGTGATGCGAACACCATCAATGGCAGGCAGCGTGGTGTACGGCTCGGCCAGATCGAACACGAAGGTCTCGACATCGAGCTTCGACAGCAGCGTGCGCATCGACGTGTTCACGATGATCTCACCGTGATCAATGATGGCGATGTTACGGCAGAGCTGCTCGGCTTCTTCGAGGTAATGCGTGGTCAGGATCACCGTGGTGCCGGCCGCATTGATGGCGCTGACGAACTTCCACATCGAGCGGCGGATTTCGATATCGACGCCAGCAGTCGGCTCGTCGAGGATCAGCAAACGCGGCTCATTCATCATCGCGCGGGCAATCATCAGACGGCGCTTCATGCCGCCTGAAAGCGTGCGCGACATCACGTAGGCCTTGTCCCAGAGCGACAGTTGCTTCAGGTATTTTTCTGCGCGCTGGATCGCGATGGAACGAGGGATGCCGTAGAAACCGGCTTCGTTGACGCAGATGTCGAACGGCCGTTCGAACATGTTGAAGTTGATTTCCTGCGGCACCAAGCCGATCAGTTTCATCGCGTCGCTGCGTCGCTCTGCAATCGGCACGCCAAAGATGCGCGCTTCGCCGCTGGTCGCGTTGACCAGCGAGGAGAGGATTCCAATCAAGGTCGATTTGCCCGCACCGTTCGGGCCAAGCAGGGCGAAAAAATCGCCGGGCTGCACGCTCAAGGTGATGCCTTTGAGGGCTTCCACGCCGGTGGCGTAGGTCTTGCGCAGATCGCGCACTTCAAGCGCGGGAGTGGTCGTCATCGCGCCATGATACGCGCTTGGGCTTGAGGCTTGAGGCTTGAGGCTTGAGGCTTGAGGCTTGAGGCTTGACGCTTGGCGCCGCGCTCGCCGCTATTGATACGCACCAATCGAGAGTTGCAGAAGAATGCGCATCTCCTCACGCAACGACACCGGCGCGACGACTTCGGCGTCCGGCCCATAGCGCAACACGTCCATCAGCAATTCCCGCGAGTTGGAGTACGGCAGCTTCAATTCATAGCGCCCGTCACTTAGCCAGTTTCCTTCCTGCAGCCGATGCCAGTGCTCGTCCGCCACCCAGCGCGACGCGTGCGGCGAAAAGCGAAGCGTCGCCCATGCCTTGGCCGGACCGGAAAAAATGCCGTAACTCGATGCGAGATGTTCGTCGAGCTGGTCGCCGGCATGGTCCAGCGCCGGCTCCCCGAGCGAGCGCGCATCGCGCATGCGATCCAGCGCAAAACTGCGCAGGCCTTCGCGCTCGTGATCCCAGGCATCGAGATACCAGTTGTCGCGATAGTGAGTCATCCGTTGCGGTGACACCTTGCGCTCGGTCGGCGTGTTGGTTGAACGCGCACGATAGGAAAACTTCATCTGCTCGCGACCGAGCAAAGCCCCGGCGGTGACGCGAAACACGGTCTGGTCGAGCGGCCGTGCTGCGCTGGCGATCACTCGAATGCGATCAATCGGCGGCGCCGGACCCTCGTTGTGGATGGCCAGCAGTTTCTCGATGCGGGCGCGAAATGGTTCCAGCGTGCCGGCCAGCACACCGGGTTCGGAACGCCCCATCAACTCGTTCAAGACCAGCAACGCGGACAGCTCTTCGCTGGTCAACCACATGCCCGGCAGTTCGAAGCGGTCTGCCTCGCCTTGCGCATAGCTGACCGCCGTTTCGCCGCTGTCGTTTTCCTGGCTTTCGATGGGCGCGTACAGCGAATCGCGCAGGAAGGCGATGTCGCGATACAGCGTCGCCCGCGAGCAGGCGAGTTCCTCCTTCAATCGCGCCATCGGCACGGCATAGCGCGCATTCTTCAAAATGCGATGCAAGGTCAGGATGCGTTCGTAGCGGTCCATGGTTTGGCGCGATGCGGTGTTGCTCGCAGTTTCGCACAGGGCTGGCTGCGGGTTGTGTTCGACGTGGCGGCTAATGGTGGAACCATTGTGTTGCGACATAGGTCTACGGCGCGGCCTCGACCGTCAGAGGCTCGGCCCACTTCCATCACATCAAGGAGTTGTCAGGTGAACAGCAATACGAAACTCGGTCTGACCTGCGTAGGCATCGTCGTGGTACTCGGAATTGCTCTCTTCTGGTGGCGAGCCCCAGCCGATGTGCGAATGGCAGATTTGCCCAAGTCCTCAGCTTTGGATTCCGTGCGACCGTCGTCAGCTACAGCCGCGACTCCCACGGATGCGCAATCGACGAAAACTTCACCGTCGAAAAATTTGGGGTCCGACGCCGAAGCCGGGCATCGGTCAACTGCGGAATCTGCTGATGGCGATTCACGCCGAGCGACTCGCAACGCGTCTGATTCCGGCGTCCGCGATCACCTGGAGGCGGAAGCGCAGTTACTGGGCCCAACAGTGACGCTTCCCGACAAAACGCAAACTCGCGCCATCGATTCGAGAACTCTTGTACCCGTACTGAAAGGCGAAGGCTTTGATAGCTATCTGGACGCGCTCGCCCAACAAGCGTCGCAGGAACCGTTGGCGGTGGATCTGACCGAGTTGTATTCGATCAGCGCGAGCGATGCCGCCAAGTCTGTCGAAGGCGTGAATGTACATCGTGTCGTCTGCGGAATGAAGATATGCCTGGCGTCTGTTACTGCGCCGTCGCGCGATGCGTTTGCGCCGTGGTTCGAGGCATTCTTGAAAAACCCGTCCGCCCAGCCGCATGGCCTAGGGCGATACGACAACGAACTACCCGATGGAACGTTCGAGTTCCGACTGTTTTTCTCGACCGACCAGTCGACCAATTCCAACTACCATAGCAGCGGCAAATAGCCGTAGCGGATAGGTCATTCGACGAAATCGCCGCTGCCTCCATTCCACTCAAACCGATAGCCCACGCCATACATCGATTTGATCGGATCGTGGCGGCGCTCGGTGCGTTTGCGGCGCAGGTTTTTGCCGCGGTTACCGTGGAAACGCTGCGATTGCGCCGCTGAGCCATTGCCGCGCGGCGCTGAATCGATGGCTACCGAGCGGCACCGACCGTGCGGTCTGGGTCTTGTCGTTATTGGTCCCTCGCGGCAACACTCTGGCGATGAGCACGCCACGCAAAAAAGCACTGATCGCAGCAATCGCCGACGCTGATCCGTTAGCCATCGCCAGCGCACGCCGCGCTGGACTCGTTTATGTCAGCGACGATCAACCCGGAATACGTCGGCACAAAGCTGGAAAAGGTTTCAGCTATGTCGACGCGAATGGAAAAAAGATCGCCAACAAGGACGAGTTGCAACGACTTCGTTCGCTGGCAGTGCCGCCGGCCTACACCGATGTCTGGATTTGCGGCCAACCGCAGGGCCACCTGCAAGCGACCGGCCGTGACGCGCGGCTGCGCAAGCAGTATCGCTACCACCCGCAGTGGCGAACGTCGCGCGACACCGGCAAGTTTGGCCGGCTTGCGGAATTTGGCGCCGCGTTGTCGGCGTTGCGGCGACGATTGAAACGCGACATTGCACTGCCGGGGCTTCCGGAAGCCAAGGTGCTGGCGACGGTGATCAGCCTGTTGGAGGAAACGCTGGTTCGCGTCGGCAATACGCAATACGCTCGCGACAATCGGTCGTTCGGACTGACCACGCTGCGCTCGCGGCATGCCGCGATCAAGTCTGATGGGCAGATCAGTTTTCGATTTCGCGGCAAGGGCGGCATCGAGCACGATGTCAGCGTTTCCGACGCGCGACTGGCTCGCATCGTGCGGCAGTGCCAGCAACTGCCGGGACAAAACCTGTTCCAGTATCTCGACGACGACGGCCATCATCGGCCGATCGATTCGGGCATGGTCAATGACTACCTGCAAGACGCCATGGGCGAGACGTTCACGGCCAAGGACTTCCGCACATGGGGCGGAACCGTGCGGGCGATTGCACTGCTCGCCCGCACACCGCTAGCCGACGAGGCTAGCGAACGAGAAATCGCCGCCATCCTCGCCGAGGTGGTTCGTGATGTCGCGACCGAACTGCGCAACACGCCGGCCGTGTGCCGCAAGTCGTATATCGATCCCCGCGTGTTCGATGCGTGGCGCGACGGAAATTTGCAGCGTCTGCTGCCACCGAGTGGCCGGCTTGCACCGCGGCAGCTTGAAACCTTGGCGTTGCGCGTGCTGAAAACAAGAAAACGCAGCGCGCGGTAGCTTGCGGGACGCCGTGGACCTACACCCTTTGCGGACAAGGTCGAACGCTGCATGGGTTGACTGTCACACGATTGCCTCAGTCGGTTATGAGACTAGAAGATTGGCCCGCCGCTGGCGGCCATTCCCCACTCCACCGATTTCCAGCAATGAACGTATCCACGAATCCACGCCGCCGCGCGTTGGCGATCGCCATCGCCGCCTCCCTTTTCACGCTTTCCGGCATCGCAATGGCGGCGCCGGAACCCGAAGTCGGCCCTGACGCTGAAGCGACCGCCGACGCCGGCGCGGTTGACCGCTTGCAAGGAATCGAAGTAACCAGCCAGGCGCCGACCGGGGCCGAGTTGTACCTGGATGAAAAACGAACCTCGTCGGTGGTCATCGAAGGACTGGGTGCGCAGCAGATTGCCCGCACTGGCGACTCCAACGTCGCCACCACGCTGAAGCGCATCACCGGTCTCAGCCTGATCGGTGACAAGTACGTGTACGTTCGCGGCTTGGGCGAGCGCTATTCCAGCGTGCTGCTCAACGGCGCCACGGTGCCCAGCTCCGATTACACGCGCCGCGTAGTGCCGCTCGACCTGTTCCCCAACGACGTACTGTCCGGCGTCGTCGTGCAGAAATCGTATTCACCCGACATGCCCGGCGAGTTCGGCGGCGGCACCGTGCAGTTGCGCACTCGCGACGTACCGAGCAAATTCTTCTTCAAACTGAGTGGCGGCCTCGGCTACATCGATGGCACCACCGGCGAGGAAGGGGATCGCTACGCTGGCGGCGCGCGTGACTGGACCGGTTACGACGACGGGAGCCGCGAACTGCCTGCATCACTCGCCGAGGCGACGGCCAACGGCGCGTTTTTGCGCCCACGCACGTCGTTCAATCCTGGCGGTGCCAGCCCGCAGCAATTGCAGGAACTGGGCCGCGACCTGGCCGGCGTGGGCTACGGCGTTTATGACAAGAAGATTGGTCCGGATACCAGCTTTTCCGCCAGCATCGGCGATGGCTGGAAGATCGGTGAAGACGTGCGCCTGGGCGTAGTCGGGGCGTTTCGCTACAGCCAAAGCTGGGAAAGGAACGAGGAACAGCGCAACACCTACGCCGCCAGCAGCGCCGGCCTGGACCGGATCGGCAACCTCGATGTCGACGTGACCGAACGTTCGATCGATGCCAGCGGCTTCGTCAACGTGGGCCTGGACATCGGCAACCAGCACAAGATTGGCTTGACCAGCTTGCTGCTGCGACAGACCAATGACCGCGTCAAGATCAGCGACGGCACCGTCGACAGCGTCGATTCGCGCTTTACCGAACTCAAATGGACAGAGAACCAGTTGCGTACCAACCAGTTGTTTGGCCATCACTTTTTTCCGACGGCGAATTACCTGGAACTGGACTGGCAATATTCCAAGGCGAGCGCCGGCCGTAACGAACCCAACACACGCCAGTACCGATACGACTATCTGACCCCGACCATCCGCGAGTACTCGTCGCGCTCGGATGGCAATGCGCAGATCTTTGGCCGTTTGTCTGACGACCAAAACGACTCTGGCTTCAAGGCGATGCTTCCGTTCGACTGGGGCGATGCCTCGCGACTGGCGCTGAGCGCTGGCGCCGGTCGCTTGAGCCGCGATCGTGATTCCTCTTTCCGCCGCTACACGTTCCTGCTGACGCCCGGCACACCGTTGCTCGGTACGCCTGGTTTTCTGCAACAGCCGATCGACTTGATCCTGGCGCCCGGCAATATCCGACCGGATGGTTTCATCCTGCGAGAAACAACGCGGGCGACGGACAACTACAGCGCAGAGCAAACGCTCAAGTCCGGCTTCTTTAACGCCGATCTCGACCTGGAAGGCAAGTTCCGCTTCGCGCTGGGTGCGCGTCGCGAAAGCAACGACCAGCAAGTGACCACTTTCAGCATCGTCAATGCGACAGCGCCGCCAATCGTGGCGACCGACCGCGCCAGCGTCTGGCTGCCGGCAGCATCCAGCACCTGGCGCTACAGCGAGAGCGCACAATTGCGCGCCGGTTTCAGTCGCACCCTGTCACGACCTGATTTTCGCGAACTGGCACGCGCGCCGTTCACCGACCCGGAACTGGATATCGAGACGCTCGGCAACCCTGATCTGGAAACCACCCGCATCCGCAACCTGGATCTTCGTTGGGAGTACTACTGGTCGGAAGTGGATTCACTGTCGGTCGGTGCCTTCCACAAAAACTTCGACAACCCGATCGAAAAATTGCGCGTGCCGGGGTCGTCACCGTTGCTGGAACTCGCGAACGCGCAAAGCGCGACCGTTTACGGGCTGGAGTTTGATGCCACCCGCAACCTGGGTTTCCTCAACGACAACGGCTGGATCAAGACCGATCTTACTGCCTGGCAGGTTGGCTTCAACTTCACTCGGCTGCGCTCGACGGTGCAACTTGATCCCGCAAACGCGAGTTTCCAGACCAACCTGTCGCGACCCTTGCAAGGGCAATCGCCCTACATCGGTAATGTCCAGATTGGCTATACCGATGTCGACGCAGGTCGAGAGGCGACGTTGCTGTTCAATCGATTCGGTCGGCGCATTTCAGAAGTCGGCGTGCAGGGCCAACCGGATGTGTACGAAGAGTCGTTCCACGCACTGGACCTCAGTCTCAAACAACGCTTTGCGACCGACTGGCGACTCAACCTGCGCCTGCGCAACCTGCTCGATCCATCGGTGAAGTACACGCAGGGCGGCTTTAGCACGCGCAGCTACAAGAAGGGCCGCGAGTTTTTGCTGAGCGTGGAATGGCGCCCGGGCTCGCGCGAGTAGCGCGGGTTTCGCCCGGAGTTTCATCTGGATTTCACGGAACTGTCGGCGTTCTGTCACGAGCTGGTGACCTGCGTGCAACGAACGGCCGATAGCGTGGTGGGTGCGTTGTAGCGCAATGCGCCGCGCGACGTTCCCTTCGTCCACGAGAACCCTGCCATGAAATTCAAACACACGAAACTTGCGCTGGCGATGTCGATCGCCGCCGCCGTCGTCGCTCCTTCGGCCCATGCCGCCATCCGTTTTTCTGAAGGAATGGACGGACTTTGGTTCAACACGGATACCGCAGCCACTGGCCTGAAGGGTTGGGACTTCGACTATCTGGTCCGTGAAGACGGGCGTCTTTCCTCGGTCTTCATGATCGGCAACACCTTTGATGCGAACGGCAATGCAGTTTCCATCACCACCAACTTTGAACCCGGTGAGTTCGAGTACGAACAGCTCGGCGTGCAGGTTGCCGCGCTTCGACTGGTCAATGGCGTACCCACCTACGGCCTGATCGGCAACCTCGACGTTCGCATGGAAAGCTGTTCGCGGATGACGGTGAATTTCACTCCGCTCAATGCCAGTGATCCAATCGCCAACGCTATCCCGCGTACACAGAACCTGCGGCCCGGACAGTTCCTTGCCGACGGCACGGCACCGCGCAGTTGCGTGGTCAAGCGCGAGTTCGCCGGTTGCCCAACGGGCACCGCCGTCGGCCCGTCGCCGCGCTCCTGTGTGCTGAGTGGCAATATTTCCACGGATTTCGCCCTGACCAACGAAACCACGTGGTTACTCAACGGGTTGGTGACGGTTGGTGGCGACAATGTCAACAAGTCGACGCTGTCGATCGAGCCGGGCACCTTGATCACTGGTATCGGCAACACCGCAGATTATCTGTATATCAATCCGGGTTCGAAGTTGATCGCCGACGGCAAACCCACCGCACCGATCATCTTTACCAGCCCCGAAGACGGTAAGCGTGGCAGCACGCCGCGACCAAAGGATTGGGGTGGCGTGGTGTTGTCGGGCAACGCACCGAACAACAAGTGCATTGCCGCACCTTACGACTGCCGCAGCGAGTTCAATCCGGCCCTGCGTTATGGCGGCAACGACGCGCACGACAATTCGGGTGTGATGCGTTACGTGCAAGTTCGTTACTCCGGTTACATCTTCACCGAAGGCCGCGAGGTTAATTCTTTCACCTTCCAGTCGGTCGGCGACGGCACGTTGCTTGAACACCTGCAGTCCTACCGTGGTGGCGATGACGGTTACGAGTGGTTCGGCGGCACCGTCAACGCGAAGTATCTCGTAGCCAATGAAGGCGGCGACGATGGCTTCGATTGGGACGAAGGATTCAGCGGCAAGATCCAATTCGGCCTGGTGACCAACGGCAGCGGCCTGGGCGAAGACAACGGCATCGAAGCATCCAACCAAGCCAACAATCTCGATGCATCACCCCGTGCGACGCCACGCGTTGCCAACGTCACCTTCCTGGGCAATGGCACGGGCGGCAACGGTATCCATCTGAAGGAAGGCACCGGCGGCCACATCATCAATGCGCTGGTCACCGGCTATAACAAGACTGGCAAGGCGTGCCTGACTGTGAACAATCCGGCAACTTCGTTGTTGGTTGGCACGCCTGCGCTTACCGTCGACCACAGCCTGATCCAGTGCGCGACCAGCTTTGGCGACGGCAGCGGCGCCACGCCTGGTTCGGCCGCCAACCTGTTCGGCGTCACTGGCGCGGGTAACCTGGTTGCCAATCCGCTGCTGATCAATGGCTTCCTGCCGATGATGGGCTCGCCGGCATTGACGGGCGGCCGTTTGGTCACCGAAGACGTGTTCTTCAGCGGCGCGCCGTACATTGGCGCATTCCGCGACGCGAGCGACGACTGGACCCTCGGTTGGACCTATCGCGTCAATCGCAACTGATCGGGGCGTAGCAGTACGCGGCACGTTGGTGCCGCAGTGAACAAAGGGCGGCTGCGGAAACGCAGTCGCCCTTTTTCGTGGCTGATCGTTGAAGGGACCGATGCTGACTTGCGCCTTTGTAATTGGTCGCCGACCTCTTCATCATGCGATCTGGAACGGCGAAGTTGTCAGGGGTGACAGCGATCGCTCAATTATCCGTGGTGCATGGGGGCTGCCATGAAAGTCGAACAATCCAAAGTCTTGGCTAGTTGTACAGATCCGTCCGCTGGAGACGTGGTGCGCCACGTGAGAATTGCTGGAAGTCGCTCGCGGATCGGATCGCCGACGCGCTGTGCTGTGGCGTTGCTTGCCTTGGCTGCGCTGGCCGGCTGCGCCACGATGATGAAGATGCCGGTGTCACAAATTCCCGAGCCGCGACTATCGCCGCAATCGTTTGGTGGTGAGGTCAGTCTCGTCCAGCGGCTCAGCTTCGAGCGAGCCGAGGGCGTTCCCGACGGTGCGCCACGCACACTCGACGTCCTGCTTGAGATCGACGCAGCTCAGGTTCGACTCGCCGGCATCGCGATGGGACAGCGCGTGCTGTCACTGCGCTGGAACGGAACGAAGCTGGACGTGCAACGCCATCCGCTACTTCCCGCGCAGGTCGACCCGGCGCGGGTGCTGCGCGATATCCAGTACGCATTCTGGCCGACGACGGCCTTGCAAGCGGCGTTGCCTGCGGGTTGGCAACTGCGCGATGAACCTCGCCGTCGCGAATTGTTGCGCGGCGACGTAACGGTCATACGAATCGACTATGACCGCGATACGCCGCGCTGGCAGGGGACGGTGAAACTGGAGAACACACTGGAACGCTATCGGCTCGAAATCCGCTCACAGGTTCAAGAGACAACCACGCCGTGAGTCGCAGCGACAGCAAGGCGGTATCCTCGATCAATCGTTGTGGCGCTATTTGCGTCGCCACGTCGGTCCGTACGAGCCTGACCTTGGGGCGTGGGTGATGCGAGCTGCGAGCACGTATTCTATTGAAGAGTTGGTGCCGCACAAGGGTCCGATGTGCCTGCTTGATCGCGTCATCGATGCCGGTGACGAGCACTTCGTTGCCGAAGTAACTGTGCGCGCAGGCGATCTGTTCGGCGACGGTAATGGCGTCGGCGCATGGGTCGGCATCGAGTACATGGCGCAGGCAGTTGCCGCGTGGGCCGGCTGGCGCGCACGTACTCGAGGCGGACTACCGAAGATTGGTCTGTTGCTGGGGACGCGGAATTACACGAGCAAGATTTGCCGGTTCGCGCCGGGGCTTTGCCTTACTGTCGCGATTCGGCGGGAGTTTCTCGCCGATAATGGCATGGGCCAGTTCAACTGCACGATCAGCAACGGCGATCAGGAACTGGTCAAGGTTGCACTGAATGTGTTCGAGCCCGACGACCCTACCGAGTTCCTGCGCCTGTAATCGATCACGACAACCAAGGACCGAATTTGCTAGCCGACAACACTGTATTGGTCACCGGGTCCAGTCGAGGTATCGGCCGTGCCATAGCGCTGCGGCTGGCCCGCGACGGCTACGACCTGGTGCTTCATTGTCGCGAGCGCGTTGACGACGCGAATGCGGTCGCAGTATCGATACGCGAGCTGGGCCGCACCGCACGGGTGCTGGTGTTCGACGTTGCCGATCGCGCAGAATCCGCTAGCGTATTGCTCGCCGACATCAAAGAACATGGCTGCCCTTACGGTGTGGTCTGCAACGCAGGTATCGCCCGGGACAATGCATTTCCGGCGATGCCTGGAGAAGATTGGGACGCGGTTGTCCATACCAATCTGGATGCGTTTTACAACGTGTTGCATCCGTTATCGATGCCGCTGGTCCGTCGGCGCAAGCCTGGTCGAATTGTCACCTTGGCCTCCGTATCCGGACTTGTCGGCAATCGCGGCCAAGTCAATTACAGCGCGGCGAAGGCTGGCATCATCGGTGCGACCAAGGCGCTCGCGGTTGAATTGGCAAGCCGTGCGATTACAGTCAACTGTGTCGCGCCGGGCTTGATCGAGACCGATATGGTCGAGGATCATGTCCGCGAGCACGCGCTGTCGATGATTCCTGCCAAGCGGCTGGGGCAGCCGGACGAGGTAGCGGCGGCGGTCAGTTTCCTGATTGGCGCAGACGCGGCCTACATCACGCGTCAGGTAATTTCGGTAAACGGGGGAATGTTCGGATGACGGCAACGGGAAAACGCAACGACGTTCGTCGATCGCGCGACCTAAAGCGCGTCGTGGTGACCGGCACGGGTGCAATCAGTCCGCTGGGTCACGACTGGCCGACGGTTGAAGCACACCTGCGTTCGGGTCGCAACGCGGTCAGCCGAATCGACGACTGGGCCCAATACGAGGGGCTAAACACCCAAGTCGGCGCTCGTGCTGCACCTTTTGAATTACCCGCCGAGCGATACAACCGCAAGACCACGCGCAGCATGGGTCGCGTCGCGCTGATGGCAACGAGAGCCAGCGAACTTGCCTTGATCGACGCGGGGCTGGTCGGCGATCCGCTACTTTCCAGTGGACGCATGGGCGTGTCTTACGGATCCTCGTCGGGGTCTCCCAATGCCCTGGCCGAATTTGGTCGGATGTTGATCGAAAAGACCACCGAAGGCGTTAATGGCACGACGTATTTGCGAATGATGTCGCATACCGCAGCGGTAAACATCGGCGTATTTCACGCCATCAATGGACGCATCATCACCACGTCGAGCGCGTGCACATCGGGTAGCCAAGGCATTGGCTATGCGTACGAAGCCATTCAGTCCGGACGTCAGGTTGCGATGCTTGCCGGTGGCGCCGAGGAACTCGACGTCACCCAAGCGGCGGTGTTCGACACCTTGTTCGCGACGAGCGCGCAGCACAACGATCAACCCGAGATGACGCCACGACCATTCGACGCCGAGCGCGACGGACTGGTTCTAGGCGAGGGTGCGTGCACGCTGGTTCTGGAAGAACTGGATCATGCGCGTGCGCGTGGTGCAAAGATCTTGGCTGAGCTGGTTGGCTTTGGCACCAACAGCGACGGCCGCCACGTGACGCAACCGCAATCCGCCACGATGGCTCAGGCAATGCGACTGGCGCTTGACGAGGCAGGACTTGACCCGTCGGACATTGGATATGTGAATGCGCATGGCACCGCGACCGACCATGGTGATGTCGCCGAATCTCAGGCGACGCATGCCGTTTTTGGTGATCGCATCCCGATCTCATCGCTCAAGAGCTACATGGGCCACACGCTGGGTGCCTGTGGGGCGCTGGAAGCGTGGATGAGTATTGAAATGATGAAAGGCGGGTGGTTCGCGCCTACCGCGAACCTTCGCACCATCGATCCACGCTGCGGCGACGTCGACTACATTCGAGGCGACGGTCGATCGCTGCAAACCGAGTTCGTGATGACCAACAACTTCGCGTTCGGGGGCATCAACACATCGCTCGTATTCCAGCGTTGGCGTGACTGACAGCACCAATTTTCCGCGGGTTCGCCCGCACCAACAGGGATGCATTTGGGCATCCCAATATCCAAGGAGGTTCCCGTGAAATACTCAATCGGCGCCGCGTGCGCCATGGGCTTGTTCCTCAGCGCCCCACTACTTGCCCGCGAATCCATCCTGCACTATCCCCTTCGCGACGTGATGAATATGCCGGAGGCAAAAAGTCAGCTGGACGGATCAGTCAAGTTTTATCTGGCCGGTCAAAAGACCCCAAAAATTCTCGAGCGAATGAGTTCGAACGTTTCCAACAAGAAGACAAACAGCGTCGGCAAAAGCGAAGAATTCGGTTGTCGCTGGGCGGCGTTGTCGGCGTTGGCGTCGTTCCAGGAGTCGGCTAAGCGCCTTGGCGCGAATGCAGTTGTCGACATCGTCAGCTATTACAAGAAGGTCGAGTCGAAAAGCGCGAGCGACTACGAGTGCCATTCCGGCAACATCATCGTCGGCGTCACCCTCAAAGGCACTTACGCCAAGATTCCGTAATCCCTGCATGGGCGCGAAGGATCGCATAAATTAAAGCCACCTCGTCACCGACGACGAAACGTACATTACATTCATCAAAACCACGGCCACAAAAAAACCCCCGAGTGTTAACTCGGGGGTTTTCCTTTGAGGCCCTTGGCGATGACCTACTCTTGCATGGATGAGACCACACTACCATCGGCGCAGGTGCGTTTCACTTCCGAGTTCGGGATGGGATCGGGTGGTACCACACCGCTATGGTCGCCAAG
>JBBSTF010000023.1:0-52174 GCA_038236135.1 Lysobacterales bacterium | reverse complement strand
GCACCGGTGAGGAATTTTGCTGGGTGGACGGGCCAGCATCTGGCGTCACTTTTCGGCTGAATAGTTTAAGGAATTGCAAGGCGATCGCAGATTGTCCGAAGTAAGCATTCCGTTATACTACGTGGCCGCGCTGATCCCAAGCGACTGCGCTCCCTTCGTCTAGTGGCCCAGGACACTGCCCTCTCAAGGCGGCGACACGAGTTCGAATCTCGTAGGGAGCGCCATTTAGCGCAAATTCGAGATTTCAGCGGGCCTTTTTTCGACCATCGCGAGCGCCCCGGCGCCTTTAAAACCATGCCCTTCGTCGTCACCGAGAACTGCATCAAGTGCAAGTACACCGACTGCGTTGAAGTCTGTCCAGTCGACTGCTTCCATGAAGGTCCTAACTTTCTGGTCATCGACCCGGAAGAGTGCATTGATTGCACGCTGTGCGAGCCCGAATGCCCGATCAATGCGATCTATCCGGAGGACGACGTGCCTGCCGGGCAGGAGCATTTCATCGCGTTGAATGCGGAGCTGTCGAAGGACTGGCCAGTGATCACCGAGATGAAACCTGCACCGGCCGATGCCAAGGAGTGGGAAGGCAAGCCGGACAAGTTGGACAAGCTGGAGCGCTGACCGAAGTAGCAGGCGGTTGGTCACGAAAAAGCCCGCGTCCACGACGCGGGCTTTTTGATGGATGACGCTGCAGCGAGAGGCGGCTGCGATTAGTTCAGTCGCGATCGCAAGTTTTCTATCAAGTTGCGGACTGCCGCCGCATCGGCGGCGCTTTCTCCGCCTTCAACCTGTACCGTGCTGTTGTCGCCGTCAGCGCTCACGCGAACTTGCACCGACACCGCGTTGCCCACGGTCTTGGTAGCCTTGCCGAAGGTAATAGCGCGCTTGAACCAGCCAGCCTTTTGCACCGTTTTTCCGGTCGTACGGATGTCGTAGCTCATCGCCGATTCGTCGCGCGACACGATGGTGGTGCCGTCGATGCGTTCCAGCGCCAAGCCAACGCGACGCCAAGTGCTGGCAGCGCTGTCCGGTACGCTAAGGCCGTTCGACGCGGTGGCGATGGTCGCCGAACCGATCGTGGTTGGCGGTGACACATTGGCGTCACCTGGGCGGCCAAGAACCAGCGTTCCGCCATCGCGCACGCCCACGGCGGGGCCGGCTGCACTGGGGATGGTCAACGCGCTGGAGCCGGCCGGAGAATCAAGGTCTGGCGGCACTTCCAGCGGACGTGTCTGGGCGGCGCCTTGGTACTCGGTGCGGTCCTTGTTGCGACTGAACCAGCTGCAGCCGCCCAGCAGCAAGCTGGAGACAGCGACCAGGACGAGGGCGTCCATG
This sequence comes from Lysobacterales bacterium, assembly GCA_038236135.1. GTDB lineage: Bacteria > Pseudomonadota > Gammaproteobacteria > Xanthomonadales > Rhodanobacteraceae > Dokdonella. The sequence continues at coordinate 50,842 of JBBSTF010000023.1, read as the reverse complement.
CCGGGAAATGAAAAGGGACGGCGAATCTGCATGGGCTATCTCTCTACCTGAATTTCGCTTGTGGGGTGGGCGGGCCGCGGCAAGGATGCGACGACGCTTTCGACCTCGCCATGATACGGCTTCGCGAGTGAAAGCAGGGGAAGGCGCAGCCGTGCACTCCCGATTCCCAGCCGCGAAAGTGCCCATTTGACCGGAATGGGATTGGATTGCAAACCCATCGCGCGGTGCAGAGCTTGCAACTGCGCATCCATTGATTGCCGGTCAGAAGACTGCGTTACTGCGGCTTCGTACAAACTTTGGATGGCGTCGGGTGCGACGTTGGCGCTGACCGAAATCACGCCGCGCGCGCCAAGCGACACCGCGTCGGCAAACGTCGCATCGTCGCCGGAGAAGACGGCGAAACTCTCTGTTTGTAAGGCCAGCAGGTCGCGCATTCGTGCAGGCTCAGGGACTGCTTCCTTGATCCCGACAATGCGTTTGTGGTCGACCAGTCGTGCAACCGTTTCCGGAAGCAAGTCGCTGCCGGTCCGACCGGGAACGTTGTAAAGCATGATCGGCAGACCGCCTTGGTCCGCAACCTCGTGGTAATGGCGCACAAGTCCGTCCTGGGTCGCACGCACATACGGCGGCGTCACCACCAACGCGAAATCAACGCCTGCGTCGGCGGCCCGACGGGTCATGGCGATCGTCCGTCTGGTTGACGACTGGCCAGTACCCGCGCCGATCAGGCAGCGCTTCGCAGCGGCCTCGACGCAGAAGCGCAACAGCGCGCTGAATTCCGCGTCGTCCAGCGCAGCAGCTTCACCGGTCGACCCGGCGGCAATCAAGCCACGCGTGCCGCCCTGGATCTGGAACTCAACCAGACGTCCAAACGCATTGAAATCAATCGCCGCGTCGTCGTCGTCGTTGAACGGAGTCGCCAGGGCACAGAAGCTGCCGACGAGTGAATTCGGATTCATCCTGTAACGTCCAATGGATAGCATCGTCGCTTTCCGAACATGCTGGAAGCGGCCGCGATGGTACCGGCGACGCGGTGGACAAGTCCAACCATCCGGAGAGTTGCGGGTGCTGCAGCGCGGGGATGATTCAGTTGCTTGCGACGCCGACAAGCGCTCAGTATTCTCGGGTATCGTCGATGCCTTCGATTGTCCTCTGATCATCGTCGCGTCCCCAAGCCAGCAGGAAGCAAGCCTTGAACGAAAGCGTGCAACGCCCACCCACCACCGACAACCACCTGTTGATCAGCGTGTTCGGCGACCCTGCACATTCGCCGCTGCTCAGCTTATGCAAGCGCGTTGCGGATTGCGGCTGCAATCTTTCCGAAGCGCGCGTCTCGACGCTTGGCCGGGAGCTATGTGTGCAGGCGCTGGCACAGGGCGCATGGGACGCGATCGCGAAACTGGAAACCGCGTTGACACGCCTTGAGCGTGACGGCGAAATGCGGCTCAGCTTCTTTCGCACCGGCGCGCGCCAGCCTCAGGTGACCTTGCTGCCTTATCTGGTTGAAGTCATCGCCGCCGACAAGCCGGGTGTTTTGCTGCAATTGTCGGAGTTCTTCTCGCGCCACGAAATCAGCATCGAGCAGTTGCTGTCGACCCGCTACCGGGCGATGCAGACGGGCGCCGACATGTTTTCCGCACAGATCACGATCGGCATTCCGAATACGATGCACATCGCCGGGTTGCGCGACGATTTCCTGGAGTTCTGCGATGGTCAGAACCTTGATGCAATCATGGATCCAATGAAGTTCTGACATGCTCGAAAAAGGTAAACGCGTTCCCAAACTCGATGCGACCTTGCAAGACGGATCACTGCTGAAGGATGCCGAGCTGCGGCGTAGTTGGCTGGTACTGTTTTTCTACCCAAAAGACGCGACCAGCGGCTGCACGCGCGAAGCGCAGGATTTCCGCGACTTGCACGACAAGTTTGTTGCGGCCGGCGCGCGCATCGTCGGTGTGTCGCGTGATTCGGCGGCGTCACATTCCCGTTTTGTGGAAAAACAATCGCTGCCGTTCGACCTGATCGCCGATGTCGATGAAACCTGGTGCAAGACCTATGACGTCATCGCCGAAAAACAGTTGTATGGGCGGCGCTATATGGGCGTCGTACGCAGCACTTTCCTGATCGATCCAAAAGGCGTGCTGGCGGAAAGCTGGACCAAGGTGAAGGTACCCGGCCATGCCGAAGCTGTTCTCGCGAGGCTAACCGAATCGTGAATCGACCCAGCTTGACGATCGATCGCGTCGATCCACTAACACACTCGCTTCACTCCCTCTCGCACCACAAGGCCCGCGCATGACCCGAGGCAAGCGTATTTACGTGCTCGACACCAACGTCCTGATGCACGATCCAACCTCGTTGTTCCGTTTCGAAGAGCACGATGTTTTCATTCCGATGACGGTGCTTGAAGAACTGGACAACGCCAAGAAAGGCATGTCGGAAGTCTCACGCAATGCGCGCCAAGTCAGCCGCTTCCTCAACGAGCTCGTCGTCGCCAACAAGAAAGGCAATATTGCTGACGGGCTCGATCTGGTTCAGCCTGAAGGCTTGCGACTGGATCGCGGAAAGCGCATCGGGCGGCTGTATTTCCAGACCGAAACGATCGCGACCGTCGCTGACACCAAGGCCAGCGGTGGCCTGCCGGACAATTTGATTCTCAGCGCTGTGCTGGTGTTGCGACAGCAGCGGCCGAAAGAATCGGTGGTGCTGGTTACCAAGGACATCAACCTGCGCATCAAGGCATCGATCGCCGGAGTGCCGTCGGAGGACTACGAGAACGACCGCGCTCTCGATGATTTCAGCCTGCTCTACACCGGCTTGGGCGAGCTACCCGAAAACTTCTGGGAACTGCATCCGGAACTTCGCTCATGGACCGAGCGAGGCCGTACCTTCTACGAGGTGAAGTGCCGCAAGAACGAGAACTGGCACCCGCATCAATGTCTGTATTTGCCGGGCGATGATGAAGTCGAATTGCGCGTCATCGAGATCGCCGACGGTCGCGCCAAGTTGCAGATTCTCGACGACCACGTCAACGGTGCGCATTCTGTCTGGGGCGTGCACGCGCGCAATCGCGAGCAGAACTTTGCGCTCAATGTGCTGATGGATCCCGATGTCGATTTCGTCACCTTGCTCGGTACGGCCGGCACCGGTAAGACCTTGCTCGCGCTGGCGGCCGGGCTTGCACAAACCATGGACCAGCAACGCTATCGCGAGATCATCATGACTCGTGCCACGGTGTCGGTTGGCGAAGACATCGGTTTCCTGCCGGGTACCGAGGAAGAAAAGATGACGCCGTGGATGGGCGCGCTGACCGACAACCTTGAGGTGCTGACCAGTCCACAAGAGGGCGGGGCTTGGGGCAGGGCGGCAACGAATGATCTGTTGGCATCGCGCATCAAGATTCGTTCGATGAACTTCATGCGCGGTCGCACCTTTCTGCAACGCTACGTGATCATCGACGAAGCGCAGAACATGACCTCCAAACAAATGAAGACGCTGGTCACGCGTGCCGGTCCGGGCTGCAAGATTGTCTGCCTTGGCAACGTCGAGCAGATCGATACGCCATACCTGACCGAAACGACGTCAGGGCTGACCTACGTCGTTGATCGATTCAAGGATTGGCAGCACAGCGCACATGTCACCTTGCGCCGAGGCGAGCGTTCAAGATTGGCCGACTTCGCGTCCGAGATGCTCTGAGCCGCATAGCGTAAACGCAATGAAAACTGCCGCCGGTGGCGGCAGGATTCGGTCTTAAAACGCGAGGGACCAGAGCGCCTGAAATTCCAGTCGGTTCGCTTGCTTGCCGACCTGAGAGTTGTAGCTCGGTGCGCCGACCAGATAGGGAGCGGATGCGTAATTCGTGAGCAGTGAGATGCGCGACTGGCGACCGGTTGGTCGTGACCAGCCCATCGAAACTGAATACCTGGAAATGTTGTCCTGCAACGCTTGCGACAACAATGCCGACGTTGGCAACGGTTGCTGGCGCGTCGTGTAACGGAAACGCAGTTCGCCGAACACGCTATTGCGCCATGACCAACCGGCGCTGTAAACGGTCAGATCCTGCCAGGCGAAGTTGGGGCTCAGCCCGTCGCCGAGCAAGGCAAGGAATCGCAGCGGCAAACCGTTGCTGGTGAACGGCTTGATCTCGCTGTAGTTCAGGCGATCAATACCAAGGTCAGCCGAAAACGTCGGTGTCACTGCATAGCTGACGCCGAAGCTTGATTGGGATGGGATATCGAAATCGCCAGCATCGGCGTAGACGCCGCGATAGCTGTTGAAGGCGTCCATGTTCACGCGCGACTGATAGCCAGCCGTGATCGCGACGCGGGGCGTGATTTTCTGAAATGCATCCAGTCGCATGCCGGTACCGAACGAGGTATCGCGTGACGCCCAACTGGTTGGTCGCTCGGAAACATTGAAGTCGGCCAAGCCCATGCCGAGACTGGCAAAGCGCTGGTAAGCGAGGACAGCTGAGACGCCGACGAGACTACTCTCACCCAGTGCCAGCGTGATCGACGGCGTCGCTACGCTCCGCTGCAAACCGATCTGCGGAGTCTCGATCAGCTGCTGGACGCTCGACGCGGTGCGACTTGGTGTATCCGACACCGCGCCGGTCGCGAACGACAGGCCAAGCCGCGCCATGCCCGTGTCGCCAATCGAAAGCGAACTGGAAAAAACGCTAGGTCGTGCACCGCTCAGAGAGTCGGTGATGCGCGGGGTGGCGTCTTCCAGACTGGGCATCGAAACCCACGAGAAACGAGGCGTGATACTTGCCAGCGCGTAATCGCGCCAACGATTGAATTCCGGGTTGGCAGCTTCGACGACATGATCAAATTCGTCCGCATGCGCGCGAGCCCCAGCGTCCGCGCTAGCGACGCTGGTCTGAGTTGCGACACAAAACGGGAGCGCCAACGCGATGCTGAGCGCTCCCGCCAACTTGCCTGTGGATGCGATATTCCGCTGCATTGCCCTGTTGCTGCGGTTAGGTGGATCGTGCCGTGGTGAGTGCTGCATGGCAGATATTGGTGAAAATACAACAACGTGTCAAGCATACGACAAACGCGGAGATTCGAGCGATGGCCCGTCTGCCGTGCTAGCGTTGACCGGGCGCACTTCGCGGCGGCAAAACGGGAGATTTAGCGATGTTGGGAAAATACAACAATGGTTGATCGACAATCACCGCTTGTTGGCAAAGCACCGCCAATCGCAATGACCATCGCCGGGTCTGATTCCGGCGGAGGTGCGGGTATCCAAGCTGATCTGCAAACATTCTCTGCGTTCGGTGTGCATGGCGCTTCGGTATTGACTGCGGTGACGGCGCAGAACACGAGATCCGTCACTGCGGTCCTGAACCTGCCAGCGTCGCTACTGCGCGCTCAGTTCGCGGCAGTCGTGAGCGATTTCCCGATTCGTGCCGCCAAAATCGGCATGCTTGGCAATCCGGCCACGGTGCGATTGGTCGCGCAGTTGTTGCACGACTCCGGTCACTTTCCGGTGGTGCTTGATCCGGTTCTCGTTGCAACGACCGGCGCCAGCCTTGGCAGCAACGGCGTGGCGAGCGCAATCCGGCGTCATCTTTTCGCGTCGGCCGCGTTGATCACGCCAAATGTCCCGGAGGCCGCGCAATTGCTTGGCAGCGCGATCAAGACCAGCAACGATTTCAGCACCGCTGCTCGCGCACTCGTTGATGCAGGCGCGCAAGCAGTCCTTCTAAAGGGCGCACACATCGCGGGCAAGCACGTTCGCGACCTGCTGCTGGTGGATGGTCACGAGACCTGGTTCGAACACCCGCGTGTGGCGGTTGAAGGCCATGGCACTGGCTGCACGCTTTCCGCAGCGATTGCCGCGAATCTTGCAAACGACGTGGCACTCACTGATGCGGTCCGCATTGCCATTGAATACGTGCAGCGCGCGTTGGTAGCGAGCTATCGACCGGGACAAGGCAGCGTCAGCGTGCTTGGCCATCGGCGAGCAGCACCACCGTTGACGTGAAAACCCAGGTTTGCATCAAGCCTGCATTCGCTCCGCAATCGCTTCAGAAAAACCTTGCGTGTTGCCGCTGCCACCCAAGTCCGGCGTAACCCGATCCTTGGCGATGATCGTTTCTCGAATCGCCAATCGCAGTCGATCAGCGAGATCGACCTTGTTCAGATGCGCGAGCATCTGCGCCGCGCCCAGCAACAGTGCGCACGGATTGGCAATGCCTTTGCCGGCGATGTCCGGTGCCGAGCCATGCACCGCTTCGAAAATTGCCACGTCCTTGCCGATGTTCGCGCCCGGTGCCAGCCCAAGTCCGCCAACCAGGCCGGCGCACAAATCGGAAATGATGTCGCCGAATAGATTCGTGGTGACGATCATGTCGAACTGCTGCGGATTCATGACCAACTGCATGCAGGTGTTGTCGACGATCATGTCGTTGCAGGCGATGTCCGAATATTCCTTCGCCACGTCGCGACCGACCTTCAGGAACAAACCTGACGTGGTCTTCATGATGTTGGCCTTGTGGACCAGGGTGATCTTCTTGCGATGTTCACGACGCGCCAGCTCGAACGCGTAGCGTACAAGTCGCTCACAGCCCGCGCGCGAAGTAACGATCTGCGAATGCGCGTGTTCCCCGTCTTCTGACAAGGTCTGGCCTTCGGCGGTGTAAGCGCCTTCGGTATTTTCGCGCACGGTGATCAAGTCGATATTTTCGTAGCGTGACTTGGTGCCCGGAAACGTGATCGCCGGTCGCACGTTGGCGTACAAATCGAAATGCCGGCGCAAGGCGACATTAATGGAGCTGAAGCCACCACCGATCGGTGTCGACAGCGGACTCTTGAGCGCGATCCTGTGTTTTGCAATGGCGTCCAGGGTTGGCTGCGGTAGTAGCTCTCCGACGGTGTCATATGCAGCAACGCCGGCTTCTACGAAGTCGTAGTCGAGCCCTGCTTTGCTCGCTTCCAGCACATGCAGGGTCGCATCCATGATTTCCGGACCGATGCCGTCGCCGCGAATGACGGCGATAGTTGTGTTGTTCAAGCTTGAGTCCTCGTAATGCGGTGATTGCGGCGATGCAGGCGCGAGATTCGATGCCACGCGCGAACGCAAGGTTGCAGGACGCGAAAGCAGACGCGCATTATCGGCGAATGCGCGAAGGGCACACAAATAGCTGGATCGATCGCTGCCTGTGCGCTCTGTCGTGCATTGGATTGGCGTCAATTTCCATGCCCGCCAGCGCCCGAGAGTTGGGCGCGATGACGTTGCATGTGCGCGAGGCTGGTTCAGACCGCCCGCAAGCGTTGGTCTTGGCGGGTCGCTGGCCGGACAGCTGCGTGCCGCGATTCCTGCGCGCCAGTCGCGAAGGTGCTGAAGTGACCTTGCAGTTGCAGGCGCCCGAGCATGATTGCGTCGAACACACAACTCCCTTCCACGTGCCGGTCGAGATGCGTACCGCGTTCGCCGGCGCCACGCCGGAATCACGGGTCTATCGGGTCAGGATCAGCTTGAGCCGTGGTGACGGCGCTGCCGAGTTGATCGGGTTTCGACTGCTCGATCTTGGGGCGTCGGCAGTACAGCCGGAAAGTGGATTTTGGTGGTCGCGCTCGCGCCCTGGTGACAGCGCGGCGCCACTTGCCGGCGGCGGCATTGGCCTTGAAGTGCAGGGTGACCAACTGGCCGTCAGCCTGCTCGCATTCGACGCCAGCGGTACGCCGACCTGGTATTTCGGCAGCGCCCAGCGCACTGGCCGCAGTGCGCAGGTGCCGTTGATCCAGTTGTTCAACGGCGGCGGCAGTGATGCCCTGAATGGCAAACAAGCCGGCATCCAGGCGGGTCCGCTGCTCGCGTTGGAATTTGTCGGGCCAACCGCCGCACGCGGCTGGTTGCTAGGACCGAGCACTGCCGATGCCAACGCGGCTTTGAAGTTGCAGCCGTTATTGTTGCGTCGGGCCATTTTTGACGGCCGCGCCACCGGCAGCAGTTGGCTGGGGTCGTGGGTATTCGTGACGGGTCGAACCAGCCAAGTCATCGATCTGACCCGACTCGTCAGCGATGACGACGACAGCTTTCGATTGCTCATCGGCAGCGACGATATTGGCGCTGCGACGCTGGAGTGCCGCTACCGTGGCAACGGCTCCAGCGCGGAAATCGATGGTTGCAGCATGGTGCACGCCGGGCGCGTGCTGGCCAGTTTCGGTCAGGTCGGGATTGATCGTCTCAGCGGAACGACCGACGACGGTCGCAGCGCGCAGTTGCTGCGAATCGTGCCTTAGCTGTCGGCCTTGCTCGTGCCAATAATTTCGGCCAGGCGGCCGTCGCGGTCAGCGGCAACCAGATCGTCAAAGCCGCCGATATGGATATCGTTGACAAAAATTTGCGGCACCGAACGGCGGCCGCCAGTGCGCTGCAACATGGTTGCGCGCTGGTCGGGATCGCTGTCGACCCGCTTCTCGGTGTATTCCAGGCCCTTGCTGCGCAGCAGGTTTTTCGCGGCGACGCAGTAAGGGCAGATTGCCGTCGTGTACATCTCGACCTTGGTCGACGGGGCATTTTCGGTGCTCATTGGAGAGTTTCCTCAAGGTTGTGGAAGTGAAGTCGATCGATGTGAATGGCACCGACTGCAGCAGCGAATTCCTCACAACTGCGGAACGAGCGTGGGATAGTCTGGTCTGAATCGCACTGCGATCCGCGTAAACCAGCTTTTCCCGTGCGACGACCTGTGCCAACTCCCGATAGATGACGACCGCAATGCCGATCTTCAAGCCTGTCCTCACCGCCGTCCTGATCGCCGCCAGCGTCAACCTTGCGGCCGCGAGAGAAGGCGACGTTCGATTACCCGACATCGGCAGTTCCGCGGCGGCAGTGATGAGCCAGAGCGAACAGGACCGCTATGGCGCCAGCGTGCTCAACGAACTGCGATCGTACGGATTGGTGCTCGACGATCCGTTGTTGAACGATTACCTGTACGGGCTCGGACATCGCCTCGCTGCTGCCGGCGACCGTCCCGATCTCAATTTCACGTTCTTCGTCGTGCGCGACAACGAGATCAACGCCTTCGCAGTTCCGGGGGGCTACATCGGCGTAAATGCCGGGCTGATCAATGTGATGCAGCGCGAAGACGAACTGGCTGGTGTGATCGGACACGAGATTGCTCACGTAAGCCAGCAGCATCTGCTGCGCGCCTACGAGGACGCGAAGAAGGCATCGCTCCCAATCGCCTTGGCGATGTTGGGCGCCATGATCGCGACATCCGGTCGACGAGACGATGCGGCGCAGGCGGCACTCATCAGCGGCACTGCGCTGATTCAACAAAAGCAGATCAACTTTACTCGCGGAGACGAAATCGAGGCTGATCGCATCGGTATCCAGACCCTCGCCAAGGCCGGTTTTGATCCACACGCGATGGGCGGTGCATTCACTGCGCTAAGTCGGGTCATGCGCGTCAACGGTATTGACGTGCCGGAGTTCCTGCGCACCCACCCAGTCGATGTCAATCGCATCGCCGACGCGAAGTCGCGTGCCGATGCGCTGGATAACTCGGCGCGCAATCGACGTGACAGTTTCTCCACCGTTTCCATTGCGGCGCCGATTGGCGGCAGCCTGCTGGGTCAGTGGAAGACGCCGGCGCTGGCCACATCCGTCGATGATCGCAAGTCGTCGGAGGCTTACTACCAGTTGATGCGTGAACGCAGTCGCGTACTTGCGGCGAGCTCGGCGTCGACGATGGCTGACTATTACCGCAAGAACTTCAAGGACGACACCACATTCGACACGCCAGCCACGCGCTACGGGTATGCGTTGGCGCTGATCCGTGCTGATCAAGCTGACAAGGCCAAGGAGGAGTTGACCCGATTGTCGGAGTCCGATCCCCATCAACCGCTGTTTCAGCTGGCGCTGGCTCAGTCCATGGAACGTCGCGGCGAGCGCATAGCTGCCGAAAAGCGGTTTGAAACTTTGCAGCAGAATTACCCAGGCAATCGCGCCTACACGCTTGCCTTGGCCGATGCGCTGATTGCGCGTTCGGAAAAAGCCCCGGCTCAGCGCGCCCAAACCCTCCTGCGGCCACTCCTTGAGAAATATCCCAACGACCCGGATTTACAGCGTAGCTTCGCCAGATCGTGTGAATTGTCGGGAGACAAGGCGCGCGCGGCCGAAGCCTATGCCGATGTCGCCTGGCTCAATGGTCGTGCCGAGGATGCGCTCGGCCAGCTCAAGGCCTTGGCAGAGAAGTCCGAACTCGACTATTACCAGCGTGCCCGCATCGATGCCCGTATCGCGCAGATGACGCCAGAGGTCCTGGAGTTGAGACGTCGCGGTGAAAAAGCCGCCGATCAGGGCAAACCCGATCAATTGCGCGAAGGCGATGCCTGCGTCGGCGCGCTTTGTGCGACGGTGTCATCGCGACGTAACATTGGATCGCTGCAATGACAGCGTCATGTATCGCGTCGTGATGGCGCTTGCGTGACAAGGATTGGTACATCCCTGACGCAGCCGGTAGCCCACCCGTGCAAAAACGCATCCTGATTGTCGAAGACGAAACCGCCATCCGCGACATGGTCGCGTTCGCATTGCGAAAGGCGGGCATGGATCCAATCCACGCCGCCGATGCCCGCGCCGCCCAGATCGCCATCGGCGAAACGGTGCCCGACCTGATCCTGCTTGACTGGATGCTGCCCGGCATCAGCGGGATTGAGCTGGCCCGTCGACTGCGTCGCGACGACACTACGCGCGAAGTGCCAATCATTATGCTGACCGCACGCGGCGAAGAATCGGACCGCGTCAATGGCCTGGACACCGGAATCGACGATTACGTGGTCAAGCCGTTTTCGACGCGCGAACTGATCGCCCGAATTCGCGCCGTCATGCGGCGGACACATGGTGAAGATGTCGAAGGTGTCATCGAAGTGGGTGAGCTGAAGATCGACAGCGCCGCGCATCGCGTGTTCGCACGCGGTCAGCCTTTGGCAATTGGGCCAACCGAATATCGACTGCTGCATTTCTTCATGACCCACGCCGAGCGCGTATACACGCGCAGCCAGTTGCTCGATCACGTTTGGGGCGGTGGCGTTTATGTCGAGGAACGCACCGTTGACGTGCACATACGACGCTTGCGCAAAACGCTGGAACCGAGTGGTCAGGACGGATTGGTACAAACGGTTCGCGGTGCCGGCTATCGCTTTTCAGTCAGCCAGTGACCCAGAATTTTTCAACGGCCGGACAGCAACGCGGTGCGCAGTGAGCGCTTCATACGAAGCTTTCAACGCAGCCTGATCGGCATCGCGATCGCGCTGTTGCTGGCGACGCTAGTTGGGCTGTTCAGCGGTTGGTTGACCGGGGTCTTGCTCCTCGTGGTTTCGGTTTTTCTTGCCTTGCAACTATTTGCCTTGTGGCAATTCGGTGATGACCTTTCCGAGACAGCGAGTTCGGGGCGTCAGTCGAATCTGGCGGCCTGGCGCGCCATTGGCGACTCGATCCAGCGCCGCCAATCGCGCGCGCGCCGCCAGCGCCGCCGCTTGCTGACGACCTTGCAAGCCTATCGCGATGCCGCGACGGCACTGCCCGACGCGGTCGTGGCGCTTGATGGCGACCGCCGCATCACCTGGTTCAATGCCGCGGCTCACGATTTGCTGCAACTGGACCGACGCCGCGATATCGGTTCGCGCCTGACGGACCTCTTGCGTTCGCCGCGCATGCTTGAATGGCTGGCCTCCGACAACGCCGAGCTGCTCAACGACGTAGCCGCGCCGTGCGACGACCAGATCCGACTGTCGATGCGTCAGATTCATAACCAGCATGGACAACGTCTGGTGATCGCCCGCGATATCAGCCAGTTGCAGCGGCTGGAACAGGTCCGTCGCGATTTTGTCGCAAATGTGTCCCACGAATTGCGCACGCCGCTGACCGTCGTACACGGCTATCTCGACATGATCGACCCCGAGGACGTGCCGGAATACGCACCGATTCTTCGTGAGCTTCGCAGTCAGTCGCGGCGCATGACCGAAATTGTCGCAGACCTGCTGACGCTTTCCCGATTGGATGCCAGCGATGCGGCGAACAATCCGGAGCGAGTCGCGCTGGCACCGATGTTGGAAACCTTGCGGCGCGAAGCCGAGGCGCTCAGCAAGGGTCGACACCGGATCAGCGTGCGCCGAGACAGCGACCAGGACCTGAGCGGATCGGTCAAGGACCTGCACAGCGCGTTTTCCAACCTGGTCAGCAATGCGGTTCGTTACACGCCCGATGGCGGCGATATCGCCATTGTCTGGAGCGTCGATGCTGACGGCGGTCGGCTGGAAGTGATCGACAGCGGACCAGGCATACCGGCTCATCACGTCCCGCGCCTGACGGAACGTTTCTATCGCGTTTCGACCAGCCGCTCGCGCGAAACCGGCGGCACCGGGCTGGGGCTGTCGATCGTCAAGCACGTGCTGCAATTGCATGACGCGCATTTGCAGATCGCCAGCGTGATGGGAACCGGCAGTCGTTTTGCCTGCGTCTTCGATCCTTCGCGACTGCTCGCGCCAGGTTTGGCTGGCGAGGACGCCTGATGCGTTGGCTGGGCATGCTCGCGCTGTTGATGGTAACGAGTGCCGTCGGCCAAGAGCTTTCTGGAACTTTGTCGATTGCCGGATCGGACACGCTCGCCGGTGCAGTCACGCGCAGTGCCGAGGCATTCCAGTCCGCGCATCCCAAAGTCCACGTGCAGGTGCAGACGCTCGGTTCGGCCAGTGCCGTGGCCGCCCTCCTCGACGGTGCCGTCGACATCGGTTCGATGAGCCGCGACTTGAGTAATGCTGAAGGCGACAGCCTCACGCGCTACAGCGGTAGCGCAGCAAGACAGGTCGCCATCGCTCGCGACGGGCTGGTCGTCTTTGTACATCCCGACAATCCCTTGCGGCAAATTTCACTACAACAGATCGACGCCGTTTTCGCGAAATCACCGAGCTGCGGATTGCAGCCGAAGCGTCGCTGGAGCGACCTTGGCGTTCAACTCGCTGGCTTGCCCGCGGATACCCAAATCCTTCCCATCGGCCGCAATGCCGCGTCCGGTACGCATGCGTTTTTCCAGCAGGCTGCGCTGTGCGGTGATGCCTATCGCGACGATGTCGTCGACTGGCCTGGCAACGGCGCAGTCGTCCACGCCGTAGCCGAAAATCGTGAAGCTATCGGCTACGCTGCGGCCGGTTCGGTCGGTGCGCCCGTTCGTGCACTGGGCATTGTCGATCAAGCCGGAAATATCATTTCATTGGATGCGGAAAGCTTGCGCAATGGGCGCTATCCGCTGGGCCGCGAGCTCTACCTTGTCGCCAATCGCGATGCGCGGGGACGATTGCGTCCATTGACCTTGGCGTTCATGGCTTACATGCTGTCCGACGCTGCCCAACCCGGCTTGCGTCGCGAAGGACTGCAAACGATCTCCGATATCGAGAGAGCCGCGGCCGTAGCCACATTGAGTGAATCCGACCATGACTGAAAGCGTTGACGAAGTGGCCGCTACACCTCCCGACCTTGCCGATCCGGCGCTTTACCTCAATCGTGAGTTGGCCCAGCTGGAGTTCAATTTCCGCGTCCTTGCGCAGGCAGAAGATACGCAGACGCCGTTGCTGGAACGGCTGCGATATCTGTGCATCTCATGTACCAATCTGGATGAGTTTTTTGAAGTTCGCGTCGCCGTATTGCGCCATCACCTAGCGTTTGGCGATTCGTTGCCCGGATCCGACGGCGCGCCGGTTGGCGAAGTTCTCGCCTCGATTCGGGAGCGTGCTCTTGCCTTAGTGAAGCGCCAGTACGATCTTCTCAACGAAGTGCTGCTGCCGGAACTGGACGGAGAAGGCATCCGCTTTCTCGCACGTGATCGATGGACGGAAAAACAACGTCGCTGGTTGCAGGGTTATTTTCGCAACGAAATTCTTCCGGTTTTGTCGCCGTTGGGCCTTGATCCTGCGCACCCATTCCCACGCATCCTCAACAAGAGTCTGACCATCGCGGTTGCGCTGGAAGGCGTCGATGCGTTCGGTCGCGAGGCTCACATGGCGCTGCTGCGCGCTCCGCGATCGCTCCCGCGAATCATTCGTCTGCCGTCCGAAGTGGCCGATCGCGCCTATGACTTCGTATTTTTGTCGAGCATCCTGCATGAGTTTATGGAGGAGCTTTTTCCCGGCATCGCCGTAAAAGGTGCGTACCAGTTCCGGGTTACCCGCAACAGCGAATTGTTCGTCGACGACGATGAGGTCGAAAACATCGCGATCGCGTTACGAACCGAACTCAACGCGCGCGGCTATGCCAGTGCGGTGCGTCTGGAAGTCACCGAAAATTGCCCCAAAGCGGTCGTCGAGATGCTGGTCCAGAATCTGGAGCTGACGAACAGTGATGTCTATCGGTGCGACGGGCCGGTGAACCTCAACCGCATCGGCAACATCTACGATCAGGTCGAGCGGCCAGACCTCAAATTCGCGCCATTCAAGCAGCACAGAAAGCGCGCCGTCATCGAGGAACGCAGCCTGTTCGACGCGATCCGTGAACGCGACATCCTCATGCACCATCCGTTCGACTCATTCGGCACGGTGGTCGAGTTGTTGCGCGAGGCCAGCGTTGATCCCGACGTACACGCGATCAAGCTAACGCTTTATCGCGCCGGCAATGATTCGCCGCTGATCGACCATCTGGTTACCGCTGCACGCAACGGCAAGGACGTCACCGTTGTGGTCGAATTGCGTGCGCGTTTCGATGAAGAGTCCAACCTGCGCTTGGCCAATCAATTGCAGGAGGCCGGCGTGCAGGTGGTGTATGGCGTGATCGGTTACAAGACCCACGCGAAGATGCTTCTGATCGTTCGACGCGAGCGCGGCAGACTGCATCGCTACGTGCACCTCTCAACCGGAAATTACCATCAGGTCACATCGAAGTTCTATACCGACTTCGGCCTGATGACGGCCGACCCGGAGATCGGCAATGACGCTCATTTGCTGTTTCTGCAATTGTCGGGTTTGGGCCCGGTGATCCAGTTGAAGCGGCTGCTGCATTCGCCTTTCACTCTGCATCCGGGAATCATGGCGCGCATCGAACGCGAGACGGCGAATTCCCGTGCAGGAAAACCCGCGAGAATCATTGCCAAGATCAATTCGCTCAACGAAGAAGACGTGATCGAAAAATTGTACGAGGCGTCGCGCGCTGGCGTTCGCATTGACTTGATCGTGCGCGGTGCCTGCACCTTGCGACCGGGAATACCCGGCATTTCGGAGAACATCCGAGTTCGTTCCATCATCGGCCGATTCCTCGAACACAGCCGTGTGTACTGGTTCCAGAATGACGACGAGCCGGAAATATTCTGTTCCAGTGCCGACTGGATGGAGCGTAACTTGTTACGCCGCGTCGAAACCTGTTTCCCGCTGCTCGACCCCAAGGTCGCCAAGCGCGTCTACAACGAAGCCTTGAACAACTATCTCAAGGACAACACCCACGCGTGGGAATTGCTACCCGACGGCAGCTACCAACGCTTGACGCCCGGTACAGCGAAACCGCACACGGCACAGACGTGGCTGCTGAAGGAAATTTGCGGATGATGGTTATGCGGCGTTGGAGTGATCAGCCGTGACTACCGCCCTGCAAATTCACGACGGCGAAGTGATCGCGGCTGTCGATCTCGGCTCGAACAGTTTTCATCTCGTCGTCGCCCGCTATCAGGACGGCGAACTACGCGTCATCGACCGTCTGCGCGACAGCGTGCGCATGGCGATGGGTCTGCGCGCCGACCGCAGCCTGGATCAGGCGCATCTTGATCGCGCGCTGACCACGCTGGCACGCTTTGGCCAGCGCCTGAGCGGATTGCCGCACGACCATGTCCACGCCGTTGCGACCAACTCGGTGCGCCAATTGGCACGACCGCAGGAATTCCTGCTGCCCGCCGAGCTGGCCCTGGGCCATCCAATTGAAGTGGTGTCGGGACGCGAAGAGGCCCGCCTGATCTATCTAGGCGTCGCGCACGGTTTGCCGCGCGGCCTGCAGCGTCGACTGGTCATCGACATCGGCGGCGGCAGCACCGAATTCATCATCGGCCAGGATTTCGAAACACTCGAGCGCGAGAGTCTGCAAATGGGCTGCGTTGCCAGCACGCTCCGATTCTTCGCTGACGGCAAGTACACCGACAAGCGTTGGCGCCAGGCGTTGACTGAAATCGAAGTCGAGTTGCAACAGTTCGCCGCCGATTATCGCTCACGCGGTTGGGTCGATGCCATCGGATCGTCCGGAACGGCGCGAGCCATCGAGGCGATCTGCGTCAGCAACGGTTGGTCGGAAGTGGGCGTAACGCCCGAAGCGTTGAAGCAATTGCGTGCGGCAATCATTGCCGCCGGGAGTGTCGAAAAACTGGCGCTGCCAGGATTGGGTGACGACCGGGTTGCGGTGATCGCTGGCGGCACGGTGATTCTGGAAGCCGCGTTCAACGCGCTCGGCATCACCCGTATGACCGTCTGCGAAACGGCGATGCGCGAAGGCCTGCTCTACGACATGCTTGGCCGAGCCAGCGATAGCGATCCGCGTGCAGGGTCGATCAACGCGCTCGCCAAGCGTTACAACGTCGACAAGGAACAGGCGCTGCGCGTCCGTGAAACCGCGCAGATGTTGTTTGACCAGGTCGCATCGAGCTGGAACCTGGGCGCACTGGAGCGCGAGGTGTTGGGGTGGTGTGCTGACATCCACGAGGTAGGCCTCGCCATTGCCCATAGCCAGCATCATCAGCACGGTGCTTACATTGTTGGTAATTCCGACCTTGCCGGTTTCACCCGCCAGGGCCAGCAAGTGGTCGCCACCATCATCCGCTCGCATCGCCGCAAACCACAGCGCGCCCAGTTCGAAGCATTGCCAGCACGATTCCAGCGCGACGCGCGTTCGCTGACAGGGTTGCTGCGATTGGCTGCCTTGCTGCAACGCGGTCGCAGCAATGACTCACTCCCGGTGGTGTGCCTGGATACCGGCGAGCGCAGCCTGAAGATCGTCTTCCCGGATGGATGGCTAAACCGCCACCCGCTGACCCGCGCCGACCTGGAACAGGAACGCGACTACTTCAAGCAACTCGATATCAAGTTGCAAGTGGCGTAACGATCGCGCCGCGATCATTACGCCATCCTCGCGTAGGCGGCGATCCATGTTGATCTTCGTCAAGTCACCCGCAACACCCGAGTCAAAGTGGATCCCCGCCTACGCGAGGATGACGACCTTGTGAAGCTGTTCCGCTTTTCGGACTGAACTACTCGCCCCGTGCACCACGCTTGACGATTTCGAATGCCTCACGCGCCGCGGCGAGCGTCTCGGCAATTACTTCTTCGTTGTGCGCCATCGACATGAACCCCGCTTCGAATGCCGACGGTGCGAAGTAGACGCCGCGTTCCAGCATCGCGTGGAAGAAACGATTGAACGCAGCGACATCGCAGGCGACAGCCTGGTCGTAGGTTTCGACGTGTTCGCTGCTGAAGAAAATACCGAACATGCCGCCAAGGCGATTTACGGTCAACGGAACGCCAGCGCCATCTGCACATGCCTTCAGGCCATCGGTCAGCAGGCGTGTTAGGCGCGCCAGTTCATCGTAAAAATTCGGCGTCTGTACAAGTCGCAGCATCGCAAGCCCGGCCGCCATCGCAACCGGATTACCCGACAGGGTGCCTGCCTGGTAGATCGGTCCGGCAGGTGCGATCTGTTCCATTAGATCGCGACGACCTCCGTATGCGCCGACCGGCATGCCACCACCGATGATTTTGCCGAACGTCGTCAGGTCGGGTGTGATGCCGTAGTGCGCCTGCGCGCCGCCAAGGGCAATGCGGAAGCCGGTCATTACCTCGTCGAAGATCAGCAGTGCGCCGTACTGCGTGCACAGCTCGCGCAGGTGTTGCAGAAAGCCCTCGCGCGGCAGGATGCAATTCATGTTGCCGGCGACCGGTTCCACGATCAGCCCTGCGATATCGTCACCTACCTCTTCAAACAAGGCCGTTGCCGCATCAAAGTCGTTGAAGGGTAGGGTCAGCGTGAGATCAGCGAGTGCCGCCGGCACACCGGGCGAAGTTGGCGTGCCGAGCGTCAATGCGCCCGAACCTGCCTTGACCAGGAATCCGTCGGCATGACCGTGATAACAGCCTTCGAACTTGACGATGCGATGCCGCCCGGTCGCACCGCGTGCAAGCCGGATTGCCGACATCGTAGCCTCGGTCCCCGAGTTGACCATGCGCACCACTTCCATCGAAGGAATCAGCTCGCAGATGGTTTCCGCCATCGTCACTTCGGCCGGGCAGGGCGTGCCGAACGACAACCCATGCTCAATCGCTTCGGCAACAGCCGCGCGCACCGTCGGATGGTTGTGACCAACGATCATCGGTCCCCACGAGCCTACATAGTCGATGTAGCGCTTGCCTTCGACATCCCACAAGTACGGCCCGTCGGCACGCGCCGTGAAGAACGGCTCGCCACCCACTGACTTGAAGGCCCGCACCGGAGAGTTGACGCCGCCAGGCATACGCCGCATGGCGCGCTCGAACAATTCGTGGTTGCTTGTCATGGTTCTGATTTCGTTTTTCGGTTTGCGAACCGCGGTCGCGGTGGATGCGCATCGCGTGCACGTCGCATGGTGGGATTTGTGCGGCATTATCCCGATTGATCGCGACGACCGCGAATCCACCCTCGGTTATGTCCAGCCGCAGTATGACTGACTGCTTTTAGTCCCTCTCCCCGCGGGAGAGGGGTTGGGGTGAGGGTCTGATCTTTTTGCAATGTCGCGTGATTGCGAAGATCGAGAATGCACGTCCCTGTCTTCTGGTCCCGTCGGGGCAGAGTGGCGTTCCGCGACGGGTGAGGAAATGTTCCTTGGGTAACACCCACCTCGTCATCCTCGCGAAAGCGGGGACCCATTTTGATTTGGCACTTGGGTGTTTGTTCCTCGCGCGGGCGATCAGCAGACTGGACAAGCGTTTCGCCGGGCTGCCGCCCGCCGCCCCACCTTTCTCCTCGCAGAGAAACATGGGCCAAAGATGCGCCCTAGGCGGGTCGGTCGTGCGATGAAGCCGCACGACTTCGCGAGCTGGCTACGGGGTTCGCTGAAGGTGCATCCCTGCACCTGCAGCGAACTGGCCGAATCCATTCGGCCACCCTGCGGGCGCTTCCTCCAGCCGCTCGCCTCCCCGAATCGGGAGGTAGGTCAGAAGCACGCAGCGCCTGCGCTGCGTGAGGCCAACACTCGTGGATGATGCGAAGGACTCCTCCGGCTGGCTTTTGCTTGTGGCGTGATCGCGCGGGCTGCAAGATTCAACTGGCTACCTTTCTGCGCTCATGGCGAAAGTCACATGACAGCGTGGCAGCATCGCGCCAAGATGCAGCTATCCCAGACGCGGAGCTGCACCATGGATCGCCGGAATTTTCTCAGCATCACCAGTCAGGCCGGGCTGGCGCTGTTGCTTGCACCATCATTCGGTCGCGCCATCGCAGCCGAGCAGTTGATCGAGCGCATCGATGTTGCATTGAAGAAGCAACTCGCCGATGTCGCCTTGAATACGGCGAAGTCGGCCGGAGCGACGTATTGTGATGTGCGAATTGGAAAGTATCTGCGACAGTTCGTCATGACTCGAGAGGACAAGGTCGAGAACATAACCAACACCGAATCAACGGGCGTCGGCATTCGCGTCATCGTCAAGGGAACCTGGGGATTTGCTGCGACCAGTGAGCTGACTCGCGATGGCGTTGCCAATGCGACAAAACAAGCGGTAGCAATTGCCAAGGCGAATTCCGCACTCACCATCGAGCCGGTGCAACTTGCGCCAGTGAAGGGTGTGGGTGAAGTGAGTTGGTCAACACCGATCAAGCGCAACGCAATGGAGGTGCCGATCAAGGAGAAGGCCGACTTGCTGCTGGCCGCGAATGCAGCGGCGCTCGCGGGCGGCGCAAGTTTCGTCAACTCAAACCTGTTCCAGATCAACGAACAAAAGTACTTCGCATCCAGCGACGGTTCCTACATCGATCAAGACATCCACCGCATTTGGGCGCCGCTTACCGCCAACGCCACCGACAAGACAACCGGCAAATTCCGCAGTCGTGACGGCCTCGGTGCACCAGTCGGAATGGGCTACGAATATCTGGAGCCGAAAAAGGAACACCAGTTCTTGCTGCCGTGCGGCGTAACGGTTTATTCCGATTCCTACGACCTGCTCGCCGATGCGAAGTCCGCTGGCCAGCACGCACGCGCCAAGCTGAAAGCCGCGTCCGTGAAACCCGGCAAGTACGATCTGGTGATCGACCCGACCAACCTGTTCCTGACCATCCACGAATCGGTCGGACATCCGCTGGAACTGGATCGTGTGCTCGGCTACGAAGCCAACTACGCTGGCACCAGTTTCGCGACGCTGGACAAGCTCAAGAGTGGCGACTTCAAGTACGGCAGCGACAAGGTGACCATCGTCGCCGACAAGACCCAATCGAACTCGCTCGGCTACGTGGGCTACGACGACGAAGGCGTCAAGACCAAGCGCTGGGATTTGATCAAGGACGGCATCCTGGTCAACTATCAGGCGACGCGTGATCAAGTCCACATCATTGGCGAGAAAGCCTCGCAAGGTTGTTGCTATGCCGATTCGTGGTCGAGTGTGCAGTTCCAGCGCATGGCCAATGTATCGCTGGAACCGGGCACCAAAGCGCTGACTCCAGCGCAGATGGTTGCCGACGCGAAGAACGGCATCTACATCCTCGGACGCGGTTCGTACTCGATCGACCAGCAACGCTACAACGCGCAGTTCGGCGGCCAGTTGTTCTTCGCGATCAAGGACGGCAAGGTCGGCGACATGATCGAAGATGTGGCGTATCAGATTCGGACGCCGGAATTTTGGAACGCCTGCACAGCGGTGTGCGACAAGTCCGACTACCGTCTCAACGGCTCGTTCTTTGATGGCAAGGGTCAACCGGGACAGGTTTCGGCCGTGTCACATGGCTCGGCGACCGCAAGGTTCGATGGGGTGAATGTGATCAATACCGCGCGGAGCGTTGGCTAAGGCCCGCAGGTTTCGCGCTGCGGTAGTCGTTGGCGTCTCTACCCGGTCGCATTCGCGTTGCGGAAAGCTTCACGCCACACATCGACGACACCCACCACCGTCGTCATCCTCGCGAACGCGGGGATCCATTTTGATTCTGGGTTTGCTTCATTGACTTGACGAAGATCAAAATGGATTCCCGCTTTCGCGGCAATGACGAGGGGCTGGTTTGCCCGATCCACGCGGCGATGCCGAAGATGCGAAACAATTCATCATCAAGCAGCAGCAGTCTCATCCGCAACAACCCGCCCACGCAGAGAATTGGTCATTACTTCAGTAACCCGCACGTCAACAAACTGCCCCACCAGTCGCATCGGCCCGGCAAAATTCAACTTGCGCATGTTCTCGGTGCGGCCTGACAACTCGTTCGCATCACGTGTGCTCGGCCCTTCGACCAAGACGCTTTGCACGCTACCCATCATCGACTGCGCGATCGCGCTCGCATTCTTGTTGATCGCATCCTGCAAGCGTTGCAGGCGCTGCTTCTTCACTTCCAGCGGCGTGTCATCGGCGAGCGTCGCGGCAGGTGTGCCGGGACGTGCGGAGTAGATAAACGAGTAGCTGTGGTCGAATCCGACGTCTTCGATCAGCTTCATGGTCTTCTCGAAGTCCGCATCGGTCTCGCCGGGAAAGCCGACGATGAAATCCGACGCCACGGTGATATCGGGCCGCACTGCACGTAACTTGCGGATGCGCTGCTTGAATTCCAGCGCCGTGTAGCCGCGTTTCATCGCCGCAAGGATTCGATCCGAACCCGATTGCACTGGCAGGTGCAGATAGTTCGCCAATTGCGGGACGCTGGCATACGCGTCGATCAGTGAGTCGGAAAACTCCATCGGGTGTGATGTGGTGAAGCGAATTCGGCCCACGCCGTCGATCTCGGCCATCGCACGAATCAGCAAACCCAGGTCGGCCAATCCACCGCCATGCATTGCGCCGCGATAGGCATTGACGTTCTGCCCAAGCAGATTGATCTCGCGCACGCCCTGTTCTGCAAGCGTCGCGATTTCCGCGATCACGTCGTCGAACGGTCGGCTGATTTCTTCGCCGCGTGTATAAGGCACCACGCAGAACGAACAATATTTCGAGCAGCCTTCCATGATCGACACAAACGCTGTCGGCCCTTCCGCGCGGGGCTCCGGCAGGCAGTCAAACTTCTCGATTTCGGGAAAGCTGATGTCCACCTGTGGCTTACCGGTGCTGCGCCGCGCTTCGATCAGGGCGGGCAGGCGATGCAAGGTTTGCGGGCCGAACACCAGGTCGACATAAGGTGCGCGTTGCAGGATCGTCTCGCCTTCCTGACTGGCGACGCATCCGCCGACGCCGATCACCACGGATTCGTTCTTTTTCTTGAGCTCTTTCCAGCGCCCCAACTGGCTGAAAACCTTGTTCTCGGCGTTTTCGCGGATCGAACAAGTGTTGATCAGAATCACATCGGCATCACCCTCATCCAAGGTAAGTTCCAGTCCATGACTGGCCTTGAGCACGTCGGCCATCTTGGCCGAGTCGTACTCGTTCATCTGACAACCGTGGGTTTTTATGTAGAGCTTGCCGGTCATGGGACTTGCGAAATTTCAATGAATGCAACAGTTTATGCGGGTTGACCGGGTCGCGCCACGCGCACGCGGTCGCACCGAGGGCGGAACTTGCCGTCGCCGCCAGCAATCGATAAGGGCCGATGTCTCAACCAGTCGCAATGCTTTTTGCCCACGCCGTCCTGCTCGCCACGCTGCTGCATGGCGCGGCGGCGCGCGCCGACGTGGTGCTTTACAAGTGCAAAGACAGTCAGGGCCGCACTGCTTTCGCAGACGATCCAAAGAAGTTCAGCGACTGCAAGGTGATCTCGAGAAGCGGGTCCTTCGAAAGCAAGCCTGCAGCGCCCGGTAGCCTTGCCGCACAAAATAGCAACCAGTATCGCGAGCAGCCCGACGTGCGCGCCGAGGATGCCGGCGCCACGTCCACGGCAGACACGG
Source organism: Lysobacterales bacterium (assembly GCA_038236135.1). Taxonomy (GTDB): domain Bacteria; phylum Pseudomonadota; class Gammaproteobacteria; order Xanthomonadales; family Rhodanobacteraceae; genus Dokdonella. The sequence goes on along the minus strand of JBBSTF010000023.1, from coordinate 27,831 downwards.
CGAACGCGGCACCCTTCGCGAGACCGACCGGCGGCATTGCCACCGTCAGGGCATCGCCAGCCGCAACCGGTCCACGCACGACGCGCGGCTCGGTCTATACCGTCAAGCGCAAGGGCGGCGTCGTTGAGTACACCAACGTCAAACCCAAGGGTGGCGATTTCCGGCTGATGTTTTCGTACGTGTTCCAGGAAACCTGCTACGCCTGCAACCTGAAATCGAACGTGGACTTCGCCCATACGCCGCTCAAAGTTGACATGTTCCGCGACGAGATTGCCGCCGCATCACTCGCCAGCGGTGTCGATGCCTCGCTGATTCGTGCCGTCATCCACGCCGAATCGGCCTTCAACCCGATGGCGCAGTCGGCGAAAGGCGCCCAAGGCCTGATGCAGTTGATGCCGGGGACCGCGCTCGGACTCGGCGTGGGCGACGCATTTGATGCCGCATCGAACATCAACGGCGGCGCGCAATACCTCGCACAAATGCTGAAGCGGTTCGGTGGTGACGAAACGCGCGCCACTGCTGCATACAACGCGGGACCCGGCGCCGTGAGCAAGTACAACGGCGTGCCGCCGTATGCGGAGACCCAAGTCTATGTGCAGCGTGTGGCCCAGTTACGTGAGCGTTACCGCAGTGCGAACTGATCACTTGAGAAATGGTGTGCTCGCGCTGTTGCTCACGGCATTTACAGCGTTTGTGGCGTTGCCTGCGGTTGCTCAGGATGGCCTGGCGACGATTCCGGAATTGAAAGCGCGTGTCACTGATCGCACGAACACCCTCACTCCCGTTGAAATTGACGCACTTGAAACTGACCTGACCGCGCTTGAGCAACGCAAGGGTGCACAGCTCGGCGTGTTGATCGTGCCGACTACGCAGCCGGAAGACATCGCGGACTACGGCAACCGCGTATTCGATCAATGGAAGCTTGGCCGAAAGAATGTCGACGATGGTGCGTTGGTCATCATCGCCAAGGACGACCGGCGCAGTCGAATCCATGTTGGTCGTGGGCTGGAAGGCGCTATCCCCGACGCCGCAGCCGCGCGCATCCTGCGCGAATATCTCACGCCGAAATTTCGCGCCGGTGATTTCAACAGAGGCATCCGAGACACCACGACGGCACTGACTGCATTGGTCGACGGCGAGCCATTGCCCGAACCGTGGGTCGACAACAAAGACCAAGGAGCAAAACCTGATTTATTCAGCGCCATTTTCTATGGCCTGTTCGCGATGTTCTGGGCTAGAGCGTTTTTTGGCCGCCTCCCGCGTCCAGTGCGTCCGTTGCTGGTCGGTGGCGGAGCAGGATTGCTGACCTATTTCGTTGGTGGCTCGCTCTTGGGCGCTGCGGCGATCGGCGTTGTTGGCCTTCTTTTCGGCTGGTTCGGCGGAGCAACCGGCCGTTACGCCAATCGGTCCGGTGGTGGACCCTTCAGCGGTGGCTGGGGCGGCGGAGGCGGCGGAAGTAGTTGGGGCGGCAGCTCCGGCGGTGGTGGTGGCTTCAGCGGCGGCGGTGGCAGTTCCGCTGGCGGCGGCGCATCGGGGAGTTGGTGATGAATCTCGTCCGACACTGGCTGGCCCGTTTCCAGGTCCACAAGGCGTTCCCGCAGCAGACGCTGGATAAAATCCAGGCGGCGATTGCATCCGGCGAACAGCACCACCTCGGCGAAGTCTGCTTCGCCATCGAAGGCGGCCTGCCGTGGTTTGAAGCCTTCACCTACACCAGTGCCCGCGATCGCGCAGAAGCCGCCTTCGCGCGCTTGCGGGTGTGGAACACCGAGGGCAACACAGGCGTGCTCATCTACATCCTGCTTGCCGAACAAGCGATAGAAATCGTCGCGGATCGCGGCATCGCTTCGAAGGTTGCGCCGGAACAGTGGCGCGCGATCTGTGCTGAGCTTGAGCAAGCGTGTCGCGATGGAAACCACGCGGAAGGAACGATGGCGGCAATTGCGTCGATCCACCGGATGCTGACCGAGCACTTTCCGGCAAGCGGGCGGAGCAATCCGGATGAGCTACCGAATCGGCCGCAGATTATTTGAGTTGAAGCTGTTGTCCAACGAGGCTGTGCGGCTTCGCGGAATCCGGATAAGAAATTCGCTCCCGCCATCGACTCGGTCAACACAGGTCGCATCGCCAGTGTGGTACCGGGAAATCTGTTGAACCAAGGACAAGCCGAGGCCGCTGCCGAGATTCTCTTCGGCATTTCGGCCTTGAAAGAAAGGTTCGAAGACGCGCTCGCGATCAGCTGTCGGAACGCCGGAACCTGCGTCCGTGACGTGCAGCGAGAATTCGTCGTCGTCAGCAAGTAGCCGGATGCTTGTCGGTGGCCGACCGTGTCGGCGCGCATTCTCAAGCAGGTTGCGCACAAGGCGACGCAACAGCCGCTCGTTTCCGTACATCAACATCACGTGTCTCTCGCCGTTGCTGGGCGGGAATTCGAAACTGACGTGATCGTATCGTGAGCATTCTTCCGCGACCAGGGCGAGCAGATCGATCTCCGATTCGGGTTCACCACCGTTTGGCAACGCCTCCAAACGACTGGCTAAGAGTATCTCTTCGAGTAAGTCATCGAGTTCGCGCAAATCTTTTTCGAGTTCGGCGCGATGACCACTATCGGTCGAAGCGCTCAGCAACTCGACGCCCATTCGGATCCGCGTCAAGGGCGTCCGCAGTTCGTGACTGGCATTGGCGAGAAGTCGGCGATGCGCGCCGACGAGCGCTTCGATGCGCTCTGCCGCCAAGTTGAATCCTTGCGCGAGTTGCGCGATCTCGTCGCTGCCTTCGATGACGGCACGACTCGTCAACTCTCCACGACCAAATGCACCAACGGTTTGTTGTAGGTGGGACAGGCGAGTGGTCAGCCTGCGTACGACTGGATAGGTTCCGAGGCTGAGGATCATGGCGATAACGATGAAAACGAGCATCCATACCGGCAAGGAAAGAGGCTCGGCGATCGAGTGACGCATAGCGACGGCGATGAACGCGAACACCACCAACATGACCACGAAAATGAGGTAGAAGCGCTGAAACAGCCGGATGCGCGGCATGGTCGGGTCAGTCCTGCGACTTGGCGAATACGTAGCCCGCGCCACGCAGAGTCAGAATGCGGCGAGGGCTCTTGGGATCATCTTCGACGGCGACGCGGAGCTTCGAGATGTGTACGTCGATCGAGCGATCAAAGCTGTCCGCGTGGGAGCCCTTCAACGCCTCCAGCAGCCATTCTCGACTAAGCACGCGACCGGCATGCCGCGCGAGCAAACTGAGCAACGCGAATTGATGACCGGTGAGTGACCTGACCTCACCTCACCGTCGAGTCGCACCTGATGGGCGTCGCCATCGATTTCGAGTCGACCGAACCGCATCACTCGCTCGCCGGGACGGTTCGCTGCAGGTCCGCTGCGACGCAGGATCGCGCGGAGACGGGCGAGCAGTTCACGTGGCTCGAATGGCTTGGGCAGGTAGTCGTCCGCGCCGAGCTCCAGGCCGACAATTCGGTCTGACGAATCACCTCGCGCGGTGAGCATGAGAATGGGCAAGGCAGCCAATTGAGGGCGTGCCCGGATCTCCCGGCAAGAGTCCAGCCCGTCGCCATCCGGCAAGGTCAGGTCAAGCACCAGCGCATCGAAGTTACCGTCGTCCAGACGTTGCAGCGCACGGCGTCCGAGCGTCTCTTTGTGCACCAAGAATCCCGCCTGGCCGAGATATTCACCGATCATCTCGGCCAGGCGGCGATCATCTTCCAATAGCATTAGCTGGACGCTCATGGCGCGCTCGATTGACGCATCCTCACGGATGCTCGAACCGAGCTTACTTCCCGGCGGGTGGCTTGCGCGAGAACATCTGGCGTTGCTCAGGCGTCAGCGCAGTAGCTGCATCGGCGAGGAACTGCATGTAACGCGCTGCACTCAGCTGGACCGCCTGTGCCTGTTGAGTTTGCACACGCGCGAATTCACTCCGATCAAAGTTAGCCGACGTCAACAGTTCGTGCATGCGCGCTTGACCAGTCTGAAAACTATCCTGCATGGCACTCAATTCAATGAAAGCCGCATCGGCTGCGGGAGTCACGGGGCAATTGCTGGCGGCTTTGATGTTCGCGCACACGTGCTCGCCGAGCTGGCGCGCACGCTGCGCCAATTCCTCCGGACTGCCGGTGATTGAGGCTCGATTGTCATTGTTTGAGTTATGACTCTCGGAGCCGTGAGCGTGGGCATCGATGCTGGCGCCAGCTAGAGTGAGCAGTGCGCCAGCCAGCAGACGGGTGAATACGTGGTTTTTTGCGAATTGCATGATGATGTTCTCCAATGATGGGAAAGATCCCGGAGAACAGTGTGGAAGCAAGCTGTTAGCCTTTGATGTGTCTTGTGTAAAGTTGTTCGAAGATGGAAGTTGCAGTCAGAACTGCCGCGTTTTTGTATGCCGCATCAGGGCCGTGACAGATGGCAGTAGTTTCAAGTTCGCCTTGTGAAGCGGCAGGTCGTTGGCGGCTAACCGTTGAGGTCTTCGCCGGATTGGAGAAGGCGTAGAACCATTTTCGGTCGGCTGTGCGAGTTCGCGAGATCATCGGGAGCATCAGCGAATGTCCCCGACGACATTTGCGACCGCCTGAAGTTGGCGGCGTACGTGCACGGTCCAGCGCAACGATGAGGATGTGCTTGTCTGGAAGCGGGCCACTTGCGTGTGCGCAGCAACGCGGATCCGCGCTGCGTCACGAGTATTTCCTCGGTCACGAACACTCGTGAGTCAAAGCACGGCGTAGTCGCCTCGGGTCTTGGCTTGACCAAACCCGGATTTTTGCCGAGCATCGGGTGGTACCGCGTTACCTACGCGCTCCACGAGCCCCGACAGGAGGCAACCCGATGCGTTACCTCGTATCTGCAATGCTGCTGATCGTCGCGATCATCCATTTGTTGCCGCTCGTTGGTGTGCTGGGCAACGATCGGCTTTCATCGCTCTATGGCATGGATTTCAGCGAACCGAATCTGGCCATCCTGATGCGCCACCGCGCTGTGTTGTTCGGCTTGCTGGGCGGACTCTTCCTGTTCGCCGCATTCCGGCCCGCGTGGCAAGGCGTTGCTTTCGTTGCGGGCTTTGTCAGCGTGACGTCATTCCTCGGGCTGGCCTGGTCTACGGGCGGCTACAACGCGCAGGTTTCGCGCGTCTTCACAGCCGATGTAGTTGCGCTGGTTTGCCTTGTCATCGGGCTTGCGGCCTACATCTTCATACAGCGCCGACTCTAGCGACACCCTTCATTGAGCGTTTCGCGCGTCGCTCTGCCAGCGACGTGTCCATCCACCCCGAAAACAGATTTCGAACCAGGACGTATCACCATGGAACAACGACCACCCATCACCATTTCGTCTCTCGACGCCAACCGACTGGAAAGCATTCTTGAAAAGCTTGACCACAATCGCTTTCCCGATAGTGAAGCGCTCGAAGCCGAGGTGAGCCGTGCGAATGTGGTCGAGCCGCGCGACATTCCACCCGACGTGGTCACCATGAACTCCACGGTGACGTTCCAGGTTGAATCATCCGAGCGCGAGTTCTCGCTGACCCTGGTCTACCCCAAGGACGCCGACGACAGCTCGACCAAGATTTCCATCCTCGCTCCGGTAGGCAGCGCGCTACTCGGCTTGCGCGAAGGCGACGCAATGTCGTGGCCCAAGCCCGGTGGCGGCTCGTTGAAGGTCAGTATTCTGAAAGTGACCTACCAGCCCGAGCGGGCGGGGGATTTTCAGCGCTAATACAACAGTTAACCATCAGCGCTGCTCGCGACGCACGAAGAGAATGAAGTCCACTATTCAACTTCGGCGTTGCGTTGTGGGAGACGAAGCCGCGTTGGCACTGGTTGGCCAAGCCACGTTCCTGGAGACATTTGCGGGAATTCTCGGCGGTGCGGACATCCTCGCGCACTGCGCCAGCGCTCACGGCGCCGAGCTTTATCACTCGTGGCTAACTAACCCGGACTACGCGCTGTGGCTGGCGGATACCGATCCGGGTAGTGCGCCGGTTGGCTACATGGTTATCGCGCCACCACAGTTGCCGCTGCCCGACACTACGGGCGACCTGGAACTCAAGCGAATTTATCTGCTCGGCAAGTTCCAGGGCGGTGGACTGGGCAAGCGATTCGTCACCGAAGCCATTGCACACGCGCAAGTGATGCGCGCGAGGCGCTTGCTGCTCGGCGTTTACGCCCACAATGCATCGGCGATCAAATTCTACGAGCGAGCTGGTTTTAGCCAGCTCGGAACGCGCAAGTTCAACGTCGGCGGCAAAGAGTACGACGACAACATGATGGGTCTGCCGATCGCCACGTGATCATGGGCAGCGCGTAGGCTGGGTTAGCACTATCAACCCAGCATCGCGCGTCTGCAATCAAAAGCGCCGGTTGACATGGATAACGCAGCCTGCGCCCTTAAGCTGCGCCCAATGCAGATGACGCGCGGCTCACAGTTCAGGCTGAACACCCCGACTTGAGTGCCAGAAGGCGAGAACCTTCAGCGCGGACGAATCTGCGGAATAGTAGATGAAGTACCTGAGCCGACTGATGTACAGGCGTCGCACCGTAGGCAAACGTGCTCCCGCGTATTTGGCGCCGATGCCGGGTTGCTCAGCAAGGAGCGCAACTGCTTCGCCAAAATCCTTGCCTACTGCACCAGGTGCCGCTTGACGATTGACTTTCCACCACTCCGCCGCCTCTCGGACCTCACGCGCAGCGCGCACCGAGATCCTGACGTGCAGCGGCATGTTCAGTTTTTCTTCGGCAGGGAGGCCAGCACTTGGTCGAGGCTCAGAAAGTGCCCCTCGTCCACTTGTTCGAGCGCGGCGGCCAACTCGGCCTCCTGTTCGGAAGACAGCGAGAAAGTTTCGTCCGCTCCACGCGAGACGACAGCTACCAGCGAGCCCTCAGTAAGAGCCACACCTTCAAGGATGATCTTGCCGTTGACGACGGTGCCAGTAGTTACTTGCATGGAGCAATCTTACTCTTGAATCGTGGAGCGCATTGCCTGCGACGCCTAACACCAGAGTCAAGCCGAACCGGGCCATTCCGATGCGGCACCGCGCTACTTCGTAGTCGTACGGCTGGGCTAGCTTCATCAACCCAGCGCCTTTTCCGTGGATTTGGCAGATGCTTGGTTGATGAAGCTAACCCAGCCTACGGTCCTTTAACGATTTGGTCATGAGTTTTCACGTTTCACCTCTTTCATCCGGTCGATTGCAAGATTCATCACGCACATGCGTCGAAAGGCGCTGAGTTGGTGACGCTAACCCAGCCAAGGGCCACGCCCGTCAGTAGCGACGGTCGCTATGGGCTCGCGCGCCGATCTGCCAAGGCGACCGTGGCACGTTCGCAGGCGATCCGTTCCGCCAGAAATACTTTGAGCAGCGACTGATACGGGACGTCGCGCTGGTTGGCAAGAACCTTGAGCTCCTCCAGCAGCCCCTGCGGCAGACGCAGCGAGATCGTGGCCGTTGACGGCTTCAGGTTCGGGAATGCCATTCGCTTCGCACGCGACCAATCGAAATACTCGGTCGTGTCAGCGGTCGCCCAAAATTCGCGCTCCTCATCTTCCGAGCGGAACGTCGGTACCGGCTTAGGGCTCTTCGTTTGGGATTTTGGCATAGTGGCCTCGTTCCTTCCGACTCATCGGACGAGCAGAAATGACTCGAATTTGATCTCCACGGACGGTGAAGATGATCGCCAGCGGGCGTTCAGCGTTGGTGCGGCCGAGCAGCAGAAAGCGGTGTTCGTGCGCGGAATGCTTTGCATCGTCCGCCACCAGAACGGGCCGGTTGAAAAACACTTCTTCCGACTCGCTCCGACTGACACCATGACGGGTCGAGTTCTTCTCCGCGTTCCCGCCATCCCAGTCAAAACCGGTGAGCGTGGTCGCCAACGTCGCAAAGTCAGTCACCTCTAAAGTATATCATGACAATATACACTTCGTCAGTCTGCCCGCCCGCTCTCGGCGGAGCGGCCTTGGAACACATGACGCTGGAGCGCGTAGGCTCGGTTGGCACCATCAACCCGGCATCATGCATATGCACCGAAAGGTGCCGGGTTAGCTTCATCAACCCAGTATCCGCCCATGCCCATCCGACGGCGACAGCTTTTGCGAGCGGGTTGAGGCCAAGGCGCTGCGCTACGCCAGAGTAGGGCCTGCGTATCGGTTCGCACGCGTCGTCCGCGTGAGCAGGAAGTGAACCTGACCCCGTTTTTGTCCTGCTGAAGCGAAGGCAAACCCGTCGACTGGAGCGACCTGTTCGCAATGTCCGCGTGAGCTATAAAGCAATTAGATTACGTAAAAATATCGTGGATTTTTCTACATCAACGTGTGTCTGCGGCGTTCGGATGAGCGCTTCGATAGTCTTGCCTTCAAACTGAGAGACGCCGCGTGAGTTTCGACCGCTCCAATGCTTGAGCAGGATTGTGGAGGCGAGCAAATTGGTTTGGAACATGGAAACCAAAATCGTGTCCACGATCTTGGTCGGATCGATGCCGACAAAGTAGAACATGAAGATACTCTTCTCGTTCGCCAGGAACTCCAAAATCTTGTCAAGGTTGTAAGCCTTTGGATTCGACTCTAGTACCATGATCTTCGTTTTTACGTCAGTCTCCGTGAAGTATTCGTCGAAGATGCGTTGATAGTCGCCGAGGGTATTTACGGTTTTGAAGGCCGGGATGCTCTTCTTGTTTTGTAAGGCGGCAATAAGTTGTTGCCGTAAGGCATCATCCTCTCCCGCGATCAGATATTCGATGATCCGACCACGCACGTTCACGTTCTCGATCATCGATGCAACGATGATTTCATTTGTGAACTGCTTTACCCGGACGTCAAGTTCCGCTTTCAAGGTCACCGCATCCTTAGAGGCAACGAACCGGGCGGCTCGAGCCGGCGCGCCCATGATGCGTTCCTCGGCATCTGGTAGAACGACGAACTTGTGCCCGGTGGGTGCGATGTTGTTTGTAGCCTCGACCAACCGAGGGAGGTTTTCCTCGAAGCCGATTTCGCGATGGATAGCAAAGAGTCGCTCGATATTTTTTGGTTCGTTCGAGATAGTCTCCAGCTCACGGATGATGTCGGAGCCGTTGAAACTACCTTTAATGTTATCAACGCGCAGGTTTTGGCTCGAATGACTGATCTTCTTCAGGAGGGTGGAGTTTGCTAGGAAGACATGGTTCGCGGTTGGAGTGACCAAGCATACGAGGAATGGAATGTTGTCCACTTTCTTTAGGTTCGACAGCGATAGAACCGTATTGGCGAAGCTTGGTCCAGCACCCATAGAAAAACGGATAGCAAAGTCGCCGCAGTAAAAGACTTTGCGATCTCTCGTGAGGCCGAATTTCTCGACGATCAGCTTGCTGAGTTTGTCTTTGTCATTGATCCCATCATTGATCGAGACAAAGTGGAGGAGTTCGAGGAGTCTACTCATTATGAAAAAGGCTCATGTTCGCGTTAGCGGGTTCGGTCTTTACGACGCGCGTGCGGCCACGGGGCCGTTTCACGGGAGAAATTACGAGTTCCGCATGGCCGTTGAAAGGTGCCGTCTCGGCGGAGGGTGACTCGGATGGGTCAGACGCAGGCGCTACTTTTTTAGCTGCTTTTGTCTTTTGATCGACCAACGAGTTGCGCTCCCAAAAGACGCCATCGGCGTAGCCTTGGATAGACGGTTCTTGGTCGGCAATGTCGAGTCGTCTCATCGCCCAACAGCAGTACTCGGCATTTTGCTCCACGCCAACGAAGTGGCGTCCCAGTTTTTTGCAGACGACTGCCGTTGTGCCGCTACCAATGAAGGGATCGAAAACGAGGTCGCCAGCATGTGAACTCGCGAGCACCAGTTTTGCAATCAGTTTCTCAGGCTTTTGCGTAGGATGATCGGTGTTTTCTGGCATCGACCAGAACGGGATGGTCATGTCAGTCCAGATATTCGACGGATGCGTCAGTCGGAAGTTTCCGTTTTCGCCCTCATCCCAGTCTTTCGGCTTTCCATCCCTGCCTCGGTATGGGGCAATGACCTTCCGTTTGAGCTTCACGGCATCGACGTTGAAGACGTAGTCGTCGCTCTTCGATTTTGTGCAAAACCAAACGTCCTCAGTATTGTTTTTCCAGTTCGACTTTGCTCCACGACCTTTCTCCCTTTCCCAAGTGATCCGGTTCCGCACACAAAGACGATCCTCCAAAACCTGGGCAATGTGCATTGACGTCTTCCAATCGGAGCACACGTAAACGGTACCATTCGGCTTGAGGGTAGGTAGCACGGCGTCTAGGATAATGCCGAAGTACTCGGCATACTCGTTCCTCCCCTTCCCACGGAAGACATTGCCGTTGAAATTCTTTGAAAGGTTGTATGGCGGGTCAATTATTATCAGATCGGCAAATGCCGGAGGAAGAAACGTGGCCACCTCGAAAAGATCTTGATTTATGATTTTGCCTTCCAGATCGCTGCGTGCTACTGGGCGATCAAATGAGGCGAGCCGTCGCGAAAGATGAAAAATCTCCTCCTCTGAACAGGTGAGCGTTTGGTTTCTAGGAGCGCGTTGCTTGTCTGACATGATTTTATTTAGATAGCCGTCTAGGATGACTTTGCGCATTCGCTGAGCGCCGCTTACTGCTTGATTGCGAACTACATGTATACCCCAGAAGCGGGCCATAGCGGCGATCCTGACCAGCTTCGGGATCGCGGCAATGCGGTGTATCTGCGCCAAATCAAGCATTTGGAGCAGGGGTGTCGCCGCACACTTGCTGAACGATAGCGCGCTTTCGGGCAAGGGTGACGTGTCATGGGATGTCAGGAAGAAAGCGGGCTGATATCGGATTGCGGACTATTCAATTGTATATGAGAGCAACTCGATCAGCCGGCCAGCCGTCGCTATCCTCTCCGCCGCCCCCGGCAACTCCATCTTGATCTTCAGCTTGTCCTGCCCATCCAGCGCGTAGGTGCGGGGTTGGGTCTGGATCAATTTGATGATGGTCATCGGGTCGAGGTTGGGTTGGGCGGTGAACAGGATGCGGCCGCCTTTTTCGCCGAGGTCGAGTTTGCGGATGCCGAGTGGGGTGGCGCGCAGTTTGATGGCCGTGACGGCAAACAGGTATTTGACCGTGTCGGGTAGCAGGCCGAAGCGGTCGATCATTTCGATTTGCAGGTCGCGCAGTTCGTCGTCGTTGCGGGCGCTGGCGATACGTTTGTATAGCGTGAGGCGGGCGCTGACGTCGGCGAGGTAGTCGTCGGGGATCAGCGCGGGAATGTGCAGTTCGATGTCGGCTTCGTGGTCCTTGCTGAGGTCGAAGTCCGGCACTTTGCCCTGGCGCAGCGCGCGCACGGCGCGGTCGAGCATGTCGGAGTACATGGTGAAGCCGATGGCTTCGATCTGGCCGGACTGGTCTTCGCCGAGTAGTTCGCCGGCACCACGAATTTCGAGATCGTGCGTGGCCAACGTGAAGCCAGCGCCGAGTTCTTCCAGTGATGCCAGCGCTTCCAGCCGCTTTTCGGCGTCCCCGGTGAGCTGCTTGCGATCCGGCACGATCAGGTAAGCGTAGGCGCGATGGCTGGAGCGGCCGACGCGACCGCGCAGCTGGTGCAACTGGGCCAGGCCGAAGCGATCGGCGCGGTTGATGATGATGGTGTTCGCGGTCGGGATGTCGATACCCGATTCGATGATGGTGGTGCAGACCAGCACGTTGTAGCGCTGCCGGTAGAAGTCGAGCATGGCCTGTTCCAACTGGCGCTCGGGCATCTGGCCATGCGCGATCAGCACGCGCGCCTCCGGGATCAGCTCCTGGATTTCGCGCGCGGCTTTGTCGATGGTGTCGACTTCGTTGTGCAGGTAGTACACCTGGCCGCCGCGCGCCAGTTCGCGCTGGAATGCTTCGCGCAACAGGGCAGGATCGCGCTGGCCGATGAAGGTTTTGACGGCGAGTCGATTTGCCGGCGGCGTGGCGATAATCGACAGATCACGCAGGCCGGCCATGGCCATGTTCAAGGTGCGCGGAATCGGTGTTGCGGTCAGCGTCAGCAGGTCGACTTCGGCGCGCAGGCGCTTCAACTGTTCCTTCTGGCGCACACCAAAACGTTGTTCCTCATCGACGATGACCAGCCCAAGATCCTTGAAGCGCACATCCGGCTGCAACAATTTGTGCGTGCCGATGACGACATCCACTTGGCCGGCAAGGATGTCCGCCAGCGCGGCGTCGGTTTCCTTCTTCGAGCGAAAGCGCGACAGCACTTCCACGCGTACCGGCCAATCGGCCAGACGATCACGGAAGTTGGTCCAGTGCTGTTGCGCAAGCAGCGTGGTCGGCGCGAGTAGCGCGACCTGCTTGCCGGCGGTCGCGGCGACGAACGCGGCACGTAATGCGACTTCCGTCTTGCCGAAGCCGACATCGCCGCAGACGACGCGATCCATTGGTCGTTTGCTGGCGAGATCGTCGATGACAGCGGCAATCGCGGTTTCCTGATCGGGCGTTTCCTCGAATGGAAACGTCGCGGCGAATTGTTCAAGCAAAACGCGATCAGCGACGATCTTGCGACCAGGTCGCGCTTCGCGTTGTGCGTAGATGGCGAGCAGTTCCGCTGCCACGTCGCGAACGCGTTCGGCGGCTTTTTTCTTGGCCCGTTCCCAAGCGTCGCCGCCGAGTGAATGCAGCGGCGCCATTTCCGGCGCGGCACCGGAATAGCGACTGACCAGATGCAGTTGCGACACTGGCACGTAGAGCTTGTCGGCCTTGGCGTATTCAATTTGCAAAAACTCGCCGCCGTCGCCGCCAACATCCAGCGTTACCAGTCCTTGGTAGCGACCAACGCCATGATCGGCATGCACGATGGGCGCACCGATGGCGAGTTCGGTGAGGTCGCGCAACACCTGCTCGGGATCGCGCGAGGCACGCTTGCGTCGGCGCGACTGCTGCGCGCGTTCGCCAAGCAACTCGCGCTCGGTGAAGACGGTGAGCTGCGGCGTGTCGAGTGCAAAACCCTGGTCGAGCGTGGCGACCGTGATGACCAGGCGATCATCGCCGCCAATAAACTCTGACCAACCGGATAGCGTGATCGGGCGTAGGTCGGCAGTTGCGAGTTGTTCGATCAGCGTTTCACGACGGCCTGCCGAATCGGCGGCAATCAGCACACGGCCCTCGTACGCGTCGACGAAGCGCTTGAACTCGTCGGCTGGCGCGTCGGTCTTGCGATTCAGAGGCAGCGAGGGAGCAGGTTGCGTGCCGGTATCGACCGCCTTCGTATTGTCGCCTTTGACGACAATATCAATGCGCTGCGGCTGGTTCAGCGCTTCGCGAAGTTGCTGTGGTGGCAGGTACAGCTCGGCAACCGGAAGGATGGGTCGTTCGATGTCGTGGGCGCGCTGGTCGTAGCGTTCGGCGGCCTGTTCCCAGAAATGATCGGCGGCTTCGAGCGCGCCGGGCGACATCACGAACAACGCATTCGGCGCGAGGTAATCGAACAGCGTCTGGGTGTGGTCGAAGAACAGTGGCAGGTAGTACTCGATGCCGGCCGGCGTGACGCCTTCGCGTAGGTCCTGATAGATCGGACAGCGGCGTGGATCAATCGGAAAGCGTTCGCGCAACAGATTGCGAAAGTCGCGGATGGAATCATCGTTGAGTGGGAACTCGCGGCCGGGCAGCAGGCGAACGCTGTCAACCTTGTGATCGGAACGCTGGGTTTCCGGATCGAAGGTGCGGATCGATTCAATCTCGTCATCGAAAAGCTCGACGCGATATGGCTCGTGGCTGCCCATCGGATAGATGTCGATCAGCGCGCCGCGCACCGCAAAGTCGCCGGGTTCCTGCACCTGCGGAACGGGACGATAGCCGGCGGCTTCAAGCCGACGGCGCTCGTTGCCGATGTCCATCTTTTGCTTCAATTCCAGCACCAGTCCGCTGCCGGAAATGTAGCTGCGAGGCGGCAGGCGCTGCATCAGCGTGGCGATCGGCACCACCAACACACCACGACGCACGCCGGGAAGGCGATACAGCGTGGCGATGCGCTGCGAAACGATTTCCGGGTGCGGCGCGTAAAGATCGTAGGGCAGGGTTTCCCAATCCGGGAAATGCAGAACTTCCAGATCGTTGCCGGCGAAGGCGGCGAGTTCGGTTTCGAGCGCATGCGCGCCTTGCGTGTCACGTGTGACCGCAACCACGACGCTGTCGTGGCGGCGGCCGACATCGCTCAACAGCAATGCAAGCGAAGAGCCTTGCGGAGCATTCCAGTAGCGGCGTTGCTGGCCGCTGGCAGGCAACAATTTGCCGACAATGGCGGCGGGCAGGACGGTTTCAGTCATCAGGTCGTTGCGGTGGCCAGCCGATGCAGGCGCACGAAGAAAGCGGCGCACAGGATACCCGTCGTGATCACGGCTGCGGAAGAATGCGGCGTTTCGACCTCTGCGCTGGCCGGCCGGCTTGAGTTACAGCGCAAGGCTTGCGCGAATGATGCTGTGGTCGCCCGGATTCGCGCCACGCTCAAATCCCATGTGCTGGACCAGGTCGAGCATTGGACGATTGTCAGCGAGGATGTCGCCCCAGATTTCGCTGACACCGCGGTGGCGGCATTCGTGGATCAGGCGTGTCATCAAGGAATGGGCGACGCCGACGCCGGTCCATTCCGCGTCGACAATGATCGCGAATTCGGCCAGTGCCGCGGATCGATCAACGACGACGCGCGCCTCGGCGAGAATTTCAGCATCGCGGGGTTTGGTCACCACGAACGCGGCAACGCGCTCTGGATTCACGTCACAAAGTTGCCGCGCCATCTCCAGCGGCAATTCGCTGAGGCTGTAGAACAAGCGCATTCGAACCTGCTCAAGCGTGAGGTTGGCAAACGCACGAACGAGTGCCGGCGCGTCAGCGGGCTGGATTGGCCGCAGCGAAAGCTCGATGCCTTTTCGCGTGCGCAGTATTTCGCCATCGGGCGCAACGAAACTGGCGGCTTCGTCTATGTGACGCGTGCTCGTTTGGACGGCTGAATTGGAAATGGTGCGTTGCACAACGGGCAGTATAGGGCCACTCGCTGAATCGTCACGCCAACTTCGCCGAGATCGTGACGAATCAGCCTTCGATCAACCAGTCGCAACGCCAACTGCCGCGTTTGTCGGGCGCCAGCCACTGAGTCAGCGTTGGCAGCGTCTTCACCAGCTGCGCGTCGAACTGCCATGGCGGATTGATGATGGCCATACCGCATCCGTTGAGGCGCAGCGGCGACGTATCAGGATGGATCATCAATTCCGCATTGAGGACAGACTTCGCGCCGCAGCGCGACAGCCAGCGTTGGAAAGGCATCACGCCGCTGCGCTGCTTGATCGGATACCAGATCGCGTAGATGCCCGTCGGCCAGCGCTCCAAGGCGGCAGCAAGTGCGGATTGGATGATGCGGAATTCGCCCTCCTGCGCTTCGAACGGCGGGTCGATCAGGACAAGGCCGCGCCGCTCCTGGGGCGGCAGAAAGGCCTTCATCGCCGCATAACCGTCACGTTCGTGCGCGGCAGATCGGGCGTCGCCACGCAGGGTTTGTTTCAGCGCGGCGGCTTCTTCCGGCTGCAATTCGCAGAACACGCCGCGATCCTGCTCGCGCAGCATCTGACTGACCAGCAGCGGTGATCCGGGATATCGTTTGATTGGCGTGTTGTTGTCGCAGCGCCGCACTTCATCGATGTAACGCTGCAACAGCGGCGGTTGCGTGTCGCCAAACATCAGCCGCGCGATGCCCTCCCGAAATTCGCCGGTGCGCTGCGCCTCCTCGCTTGATAGATCGTAACTACCGCGGCCGGCGTGGGTATCGAGCACACAAAATGCGCCCGGCTTGGTTTTCAGTGCATCCACCAGTCCGACAAGAATGGTGTGCTTGAAAACATCGGCGAAGTTGCCGGCATGGAAGGCGTGGCGATAGTTCATGGCGGCAGCTTAACGATTTAGCCGGGATCGTGGCCGGTACACATCTCCCAACATCGTCATTCCTGCGTGGGCAGAGGCGTACTTCAACAGCCGGAGGCTGGTCAATCCATTTTTATCTTCGGCAATTGACTGAAGAAACAGCAGAATCAACATGGATTCCTGCCTACGCAGGAATGACGAAGTGATACTGCGGAGCGAGTGGCCGCGCAGGTAAGTTTGAACGATCCAGAAGCACAACGAGCAGCCAAACATGCCTTCTGGCAGCTACGTGCTCTCGGACCGCGCTGCTAAAGTGACACCTCAATTCATTGGGGCCATGACATGTTGACGTTCTTTCGCTGGACTTTCCGGCTGCTGTTCCTGCTGATCGTGATCGCGGGTGCGTTTTTCATACACATCTGGTATTTCAAACCGGCCAAGATTGACTGGTTCTATGGCCGCTTGTTTGGCCAGGTCGCGCTGGACAGTCCGCAGATGCTGTCGAGCATGCGCATCCTTCCGGCCTGGGCTGATTTTTATTCCGACAAGCTCGACGACGCCTCGACGGCACACGAAGCGAAAATGTCGCAGCGACTGAAAGATGGCGCTGCGACGCTGGCCAGTTACGACCGCTCCAAACTCGACGACAAAGGACGGCTGTCGTACGACGTGCTCGAATATTTCATGAAGATGCAGTTGGAGGGCGATCGATTCCGCCACTACGACTACCCGGTAAACCAGATGTTCGGCGTGCAGTCGTCGCTGCCCAATTTCATGGTTCAGCAGCATCAGGTAAATAGCGCGAAGGATGCGCGCAACTACATCCGACGCCTGGATGGGTTCCGTGAACACTTCGCACAGGTGATCGAAGGGCTGAAGTTGCGCGAGGCGGAAAACATCATCCCACCGCAGTTCACGGTGGAAGAGGTGCTCGCTCAGATGCGTGCTTTCGTAGTGCCGCCGGCGACTGAAAACGTTCTCTACACCAGCTTTCGCGACAAGCTCGACAAGCTGCCCAATGGCACTGTTTCGCCTGCTGACCGCGAAGACCTGCTCAAGCTCACCGAGGCGTCGATCACCGGCTACGTCTATCCGGCCTATCGCGATCTGACCGCGTACTTCGAGGCGCTGCAACCCAAGGCCCAAGGCAACTTCGGCGCCTGGCATTTGCCCGATGGCGATGCCTATTACGCCTATGCGGTGCGCCAGCACACCACTACCGACATGACGCCGGAGCAGGTGCACCAGCTGGGCCTTTCGGAAGTCGCGCGTATTTCCGGCGAGATGGATGCGATCCTCATCGCGCAGGGCCTGACCGAAGGCACGATTGGCGCGCGCGTGCAGCAACTCGCGCGCCAGCCCGAGCAGATGTATCCGAACACGCCGGAAGGCAAGACGGCGATGCTGGCCGAATACCAGCGCATTCTTGATGACATCAACGGCAAGCTGAGTCCAGCGTTCAATATCCGACCCAAGCTCGGCGTGGAAGTACGCGCCATTCCGGCGATGTCGGAAAAGACGGCACCCGGCGCTTACTACCAGGGTGGTGCGTTCGACGGATCACGCCCCGGCGTGTTCTACGCGAACATGCGCGATCCCGGTGAAAATCCGAAGTTCGCGATGCGCACTCTGGCTTATCACGAAGGCATCCCTGGCCATCACTTCCAGATTTCAATCGCGCAGGAACTCACCGGCGTGCCGTTCTTCCGCAAGGTCTTGCCGTTCACCGCGTTCGCTGAAGGTTGGGCGTTGTATGCGGAGCGCCTCGCATGGGAAATGGGCTTTGAGGCAAACCCGCTCGATAATCTGGGCCGCTTGCGCGACGAGATGATGCGCGGTGTGCGCCTGGTCGTGGATTCGGGCATTCATTACAAACACTGGACGCGCGAGCAGGCCATTGCGTACATGATGGAAAACACCGGCATGTCGGAAACCGACGTGACCGCCGAGATCGAGCGTTACTTCGTCAATCCCGGCCAGGCGCTGGCGTACAAGGCGGGCATGTTGAAGATCCTGGAGCTTCGCGAACGCGCCAAGACCAAGCTGGGCGACAAGTTCGACATCAAGCAATTCCACGACGTGGTACTCAGCAATGGCGCATTGCCGATGGCCTTGCTGGAGCGTGTTGTAGATGAGTGGATTGCAAAGCAATCCTGATTCTGTAAACAGCGCCACGATCCGTTCAACCGGCGGGTCGTGGCGTGGTCAATTTGAGCGACTTGTTGGGTTGATCGAACGCCATCCGCTGGCCGCGTTCTGGCTCGCGGCGCTGCTCGTATCGCTGCCATTGGTGCTCAATCCCGGCTATTTCAGCCACGACGAGCTGCAATGGCTGGCTTTCGCCGATCGCGATCAGTGGAGCGATTTGCCATGGCAGGGTTGGTTCGATTTCCGGCCATTTCAGTTCCGACCGCTGACGTTCAATACCTGGTTGTTGTTGTCGAAACTGGTTGGCTATCAGCCGCCTGCAATGCACGCGTTTATCGTCGGGGTAGGGCTGCTGAACGCGTGGTTGCTGCGCACGTGCATGATCGGCAGCGGCGTCCGCGCGGCGGTTGCCAGCGTTGCTGTCGTGCTGTTCCTGTTGTCGCCGCACGTGATGCAGGTGCATGGATGGGTCGGCACGATAGGCGATCTGTATTGCCTGCTCGCGGCGTTGTTGGCGGTCCGTTTGTTGCAGCTCGAAGCGGGTCGGGCGATTGAATTGATTGGCGTCGCCGTGCTGACAACGCTGGCGCTGTGGTCCAAGGAATCGGCGATTGTTTTTCCCGCCTTGATGCTCGCAGCATGGCCACGGCGGCGCTGGAGTCTTTGGATGCCGATCGGCATCAGCGCGACGATCGTGCTTGGCTATCTTGCATTGCGCTGGCAGACGATTCTGTATGCGCCACGTAGCGATGCTTATTACGCATGGTCGTTGTCGAACATTCCTGCGCGCCTTCTGGACTACGCGGCGTTTCCGTTCGTGCCCAACCTTTTGGAGACTCACGTCATCCGTCTGCACGATTCGGCGTGGCGCTGGCTGCTGGGCTTGGGGCTTTGCGCAAGTCTGCTTGCGCTGATTGCACGCGTCAGTTGGCGAGTGCTGTTAATCCTGGTTGTCGGATGGATCGCGTGCCTTGGCCCAACCTTGTTGCTACCGCAATCGGCGAGCGTGTATGCCTACCTCGCGTCGGGGTGGGCGTTCGCCGTGTGCGCGTGGGCGTGGCAGCAATCGGGCGACGGGCCGCGTCGCCTGCTGCTGGCGATTGCCGCCATTGTCTCGTTGCACGGCTTCCTGATCGGCGGACGCATCGTCCAGATTGGAATACTTCAACATGGAGTCTACGCGGCGATTGAGCCATTGTTGCCCAACGCAACGCAGGCAAATCCGTTGCGACTCGCCGCTGAAAATCGTCGTGACCATTGGGCACTGGTGCGCATGTTTCACGAGGTGCCGAGCTGGCGGCGCATTCCACTCGCTGATCGCTTGATGATCGTGACTGGCGACGACGATCCAACATGGCTCGTCGACTCGGACGGCAGTCTGCACGCTGCGAACCCGTGACGATGTTGCGCGCGGCTCATGGCCTGCGACTCGCAGTCGCTACGATGTCGCCATGAGTTACGCCGATCCCGCGCCGCGCAAAATCCTGCATATCGACATGGATGCCTTTTACGCGTCGGTCGAGCAGCGTGATGATCCCTCGTTGCGTGGCAAACCAGTCGTAGTCGCATGGCGTGGCGCACGGTCGGTAGTAGTCGCCGCGTCTTACGAGGCGCGTGTATTTGGCGTGCGCTCGGCGATGCCGGCAGTGCGTGCGGAACGCCTCTGTCCGGATGCCATTTTCATTCCGCCCGATTTCACGCGGTATCGGGCGGCGTCGCAACAGGTGCGCGAAATTTTTCTCAGCCACACCGACCTGGTTGAACCCCTATCACTCGACGAGGCATATCTCGACGTTACCGAAAACAAAAAAGGCTTCGAAACAGCGACCGCTGTCGCGAAAGCGATTCGCGCCGAAATTCGAGAGGCGACCAACTTGACCGCTTCGGCAGGCGTGGCACCCGTGAAATTTCTCGCCAAGATTGCATCGGAAGTGCGCAAGCCAGATGGCTTGTTCGTGATTCAGCCGCATCAGGTGCTCGACTTCCTTGCCGAACTTGCGGTGTCGAAAATTCCCGGCGTCGGCAAGGTGATGCAGGCAAGGCTTGCCGAGTTCGGTGTCGAGCGCGTGGGTGATTTGCGTCGCTATCCAATGGAGCAATTGGAGCAACGCTTCGGCCGCTACGGACGGCGACTGGCGGAACTGGCAATAGGGATTGATCGCAGCGAAGTGAAGGCGGATCGGCCGACCCAGTCGATCTCCAGCGAAGACACGTTCTCCGACGACAAGCTGCTGCGCGAACTTGATGACAAGATTCGCGAACTGGCGGTGAAGACGTGGGATGCGACGCGCAAGACCGAACGCATCGGCCACACCGTCGTGTTGAAACTGAAGACCTCACAGTTCCGCATCCTTACGCGCAGCTTCACGCCGGAATCCGCCCCGCATTCGCAGGACGAATTCACCGCAATCGCGTTGGCGTTGCTGCGCCGCGTCGAATTACCGGCGGCGACGCGCTATCGTTTGGTGGGCGTCGGTCTTGCCGGCTTTCGTGAACCCGACGAGATCAGCCAGCGCGAATTGTTTCCCGTATCTTCGCCATTTCGCCCCGCTGAGTCCTGACTTGTCATTGCGAAGGCAGGCAACGACACTGACGCTCGCTTTTTCCAACATCTATCCAAGGCCCATCCATGCGCCATCTTGCCCTCTTCACTACCGGCGGCACGATCGACAAGATTTATTTCGACGACAAGTCGAGCTTCCAGATCGGCGATCCGCAGATCGGCGACATCCTTGAACAGCTTGGCGTCGACTTCAAGTTCACCGTCTACCCGCTGTTG
Organism: Lysobacterales bacterium; assembly: GCA_038236135.1. Taxonomy (GTDB): domain Bacteria; phylum Pseudomonadota; class Gammaproteobacteria; order Xanthomonadales; family Rhodanobacteraceae; genus Dokdonella. The sequence goes on along the minus strand of JBBSTF010000023.1, from coordinate 7,038 downwards.
CGCAAGGACAGCCTGCACATGGATGCGGATGATCGCGCGATGATCCGCGCAGCGATCGAAGAACAACCGCATCGCCACGTTCTGATTACCCACGGCACCGACACCATGGTTGAAACCGCCCAGGCGCTTGCCGAGATCAAGGGCAAAGTGATCGTGCTGACTGGCGCGCTGAACCCGGCGCTGTTCAAGGGATCCGACGCCGTGTTCAACATCGGATGCGCCGTCGGTGCGGCGCAATCGCTGCCTGACGGCGTCTACATTGCGATGAATGGCCGGATATGGAATCCGCGCGAAGTGCGCAAGAACCGCGATGCGAATCGGTTTGAGAAGGCGGTGGGTTGATTGAGTGTCGCGCTGGTACGAGGCCGCAATAAAAAATGCTTCGTCATTCCCGCGAAGGCGGGAATCCATTTTGACTTTGCTGTTCCTTCGCCGGTTTACCGAAGATCAAAATGGATTCCTGCGTGACCAGCCATTCGGCTGTTGAAAGACGCGGGAATGACGAGGGTGGTGGGGTTTGAGGCGATTGAAACGCACCACAGGCGCGTAAGCTCGAACGCAAACAAACCCTCAACCTATCGGCTCCAGCCAACCCCATTTGTCCTTCGTCTCGCCATTGAACAAACCGAAGAATCGTTCCTGGATCTTGCGCGTGATCGGGCCGGCGACGCCGCTGCCGACTTGCTTGGCATCGACGGAACGGATAGGCGTTACTTCCGCCGCGGTGCCGCACATGAAAACTTCGTCGGCGAGGTAGAGGTATTCGCGTGGGATGTCGCGCTCCACAACCGTAATGCCTTCTTCGCGGGCCAGCGTCATCAAGGTGTGGCGCGTGATGCCGCTGAGGATGGCGGCGCTTGATGGCGTGGTGTGCAATTCGCCGTTGAACACGAGGAACAGGTTTTCACCAGCGCCTTCGCTCAGCAAGCCTGTCGATGCCAACGCAATTCCTTCGCCGAAGCCAAGGCGACGCGCTTCACGCGCGATCAGCTGTCCAGACAAATAGTTGCCGCCTGCCTTCGCGCCAGCGGGAATGGTGTTCGGTGCGAAACGTTGCCAGCTCGAAACGCACGCATCAATACCTTGCTCAAGCACCCCTTCGCCCAGGTAAGGCCCCATAAACCACGATGCTACGGCAACATCAATCGGCGTTTCCGCCGACAGTCCGAAGCCGCCAAGACCACGCCACGCGACGGGCCGCAGGTAAGCCTTGGTGAGGTTATTTGCTTTGACGACGTCGCGACAGGCAGTGCCGATCTGGTCAATCGTGTACGGAATTGTCATGTCGTAAATCTTTGCCGACATGTAGAGCCGCTTCAGGTGATCGGTGAGACGGAAGATGGCCGGGCCGTTCGGTGTTTCATAACTGCGTATGCCTTCGAACACCGACGATCCATAGTGCAGCGCGTGTGACATCACGTGAGTAGTGCCCTCCACCCACGGCTTCATGCTGCCGTTGTGCCACAATTTTTCCGGATACTTCTGCGCCATGGGAACTCCCGAATGAAGGCCAGCCTGACGCGGCGAGAGGCGGCGTGGAGTGCTGGCGACCGACGATCAGCGCGCCCGGTCGATCAAGGCAGTCGCTGGAATGGACACAGATGATCCCAGATTTCCGGGAAGTACGCAGTGTTGTACTCGTGGCCATTCGGCGTTTCTCGATACCACAGGTTGAACTCGGGAACCCAGCCGGCATTCTGGAAGCGGTTGTAATCTGCCATAACGTGCGGGAGCGATGCGGTGTCGTCGCTGCCGACATGCAGGTCTATGGGCAACATGCGGGGCGCTGCGGCGATTATTTGCATGCACGTTGCCTCTGGCTTGTTGAAGCAGGTGAGGCCGTCGAGACCACCGGCCCAGTTGCCAAGGCCGGCGAAGGTGTCGATATTGATGCCAGGGCTGTTGGGTCCGAACACCAGGTCGTTCATCACGCTTCCACCCGAAGAATATCCCCAGCCGTGGATGCGCGAGCCGTCAACGTTGTAGGCCGATTTCATGTCAGCGAATATCGCTCGAAACACGTCGTAGTCAGTAATCGCAATCCCGGGCGGGACGATAAAGCTTCCATCCTGCGAACTTCCCACTGCAGCGACGATGATGATCTGAGCGCTCTCGGCGACGGGGCTCCAACTTTGAATCAGTGCATTTGCCGCGTTGTCAGCTGTTCCTGGACCACCTCGTCCGTGAAGCAGCAGAAGCATTGGCATCGCTCGGGACGGCGAATAGGAGAACGGCACGTAGCTGTAATATTTCTTCGAGCCGAAGCCTGGAACCGTAACGAAGCGCTGCCCACCGCGCGCAGCTCCGCCACTGCCATTGCTGGGCTCGACGTAGCGTGTCGACTGCGCCTCAAAACCGTGCACGTAGATTGTGTCGGGATACGCACACACCCCGGCCGGCAAAATACCTGTCGTGGATGCCACCGCGACAACCCCGGGTATGACGATAACCGACAACAACAGCGATTGAATTAAACGTTGCATCGTGCCTCCGATATCAGGGTGCCTCTCAATCAACCGCCAGCGTCTTCGATGGCCTTGCGGTTCTTGCGATCAGCTTCCAGTAGTGTCGCCTCGACCTTTTTGGCGTCGTCGAGTGCTTTCAGTTGAGGGTCAATGACCGTGGGTTTACGCGCGGCCGGTGGCGTCGTCACTACCTGATCTGCAGGCTTTGATGAGCAGGCCGCGATCAACGTTGTCACGGCGACGAGAAACAGGGTGCGATTCATGGAATTCCTCTTTCGGCTAAAGTCAGCCATCAAGTTGAAACCGATAGAAACACGGAGTCAATCGCATGCATCATTCACGGTGGCGGCTGAACGACAACGTCGCGCTGGTGACCGGCGCCAGCAAGGGCATCGGTCTGGCTTGCAGCCGCGAACTCGCCGCGCTTGGCGCAGACGTACTGATGGTGGCGCGTGACGAGGTCGCACTTGAGCTGGTCGCGGCGGAACTCGCCGACGAATTCCCGGATGTTGATTTCTTCACGTTCGCGGCCGACGTAAGTGATCCGGAACAGCGCCTGGAAGTGTTCGACTGGATCTCCGACAACGACCTTGGCCCCAGCATTCTGGTCAACAACGCCGGCGGCAACACGCCTAGTTCAGCGCTGGAGACGAGCGACGACGCGTTGCACGCCTTGTTCCAGTTGAACCTGTTTTCAGCGTTTGCAATGTGCCGGCTGGCCCATCCGTGGCTGACCCGTCATGCAACATCGGCAATCGTCAATATCGGTTCGGTGTCCGGCAGCACGGCGACGCGTACTGGCGCAGCTTATGGAATGTCGAAAGCAGCACTTCATCAAATGACCAAAAATCTTGCGGTCGAATGGGCCAGCGACGGCATTCGCGTCAATGCGGTCGCGCCGTGGTACATCCGCACCCAGCGCACCCAAACGCCGCTTGCCGATCCGGATTACCTGGAAGAGGTGTTGGAGACAACGCCGCTCGGTCGCATCGGCGAGCCGGAGGAAGTCGCGTCGGTCGTTGGCTTCCTGTGCTTGCAGGCGTCTTCATACGTGACCGGTGAATGCATTGCCGTGGACGGTGGGTTCCTGCGCAACGGGTTCTGAGCCGCACCGGCATTGATAGCCGAAAACGGCGAGTCCTGCATGATGCCCGCTGCTACGCTGCACGCATGTCGAAACCTGTCGTCAAACCGAATCCCGCACACGTCGCCTTCGAGCGGGCACGATTGGCGCGTGATGCAAGGTTCGACGGCGTGTTCTACACGGCGGTAAAAACGACCGGCATCTACTGCCGTCCAATCTGTCCCGCACCCACGCCACATGCTCGAAATGTGAGCTACTTTGAATCCGCAAGCGCAGCGGCGGCGGCGGGTTTCCGTCCGTGCCTGCGCTGCCGGCCCGAGCGCGCACCGGGCGCACCTGCGCATCGAGCGCGGTCCGAACTGGTGAGTGGGGCTTTACGACTGATTGACGAAGGCGCTCTGGATCGCGCACCGATCGCGGCATTGGCGGCGCGTGTGGGCGTTGGCGAACGTCACCTTCGACGATTGTTTGCCGAGGAAATGGGTGCCAGCCCGCTCGACTTCGCCGCGACACGTCGCTTGTTGTTCGCCAAGCAGTTGCTGTCGGAAACAACAATGCCGATCACGATGGTTGCAAGCGCCGCCGGCTACGCCAGCCTGCGCCGTTTCAATGCTGCGTTCGTTGATACCTATGACAAGCCTCCACGGCATTTCCGGAAGAGCGAACCTGTTGCGGGTGCCGACGCGACTTTGACGCTGCGCATGCCGTATCGAGCCCCATACGATTTTGCGGCGATGCTGGCGTTCCTCGCACGTCGTTCCATTCCCGGAGTAGAGTCGGTGTCGGACTCGGAATATCGCCGCAGCATTGTGATCGGTGGTGTGCCCAGCTGGTTTGCCGTCAGCGCAATCGGTGGCGACGATGCGCTGGCGCTGAGCCTGCCGATGCTGCGACCCGATCAACTTGGTGCCGTGGTGGCGCGGGTCCGCCGACAATTCGATCTTGATGCAGAACCTGCTGCACTGGAACACGCGTTCAAGCGCGATCCGTTGCTGGGTCCATTGCAGCGACGTTGGCCCGGCCAGCGCCTGCCCGGCGCTTGGGATGGCTTCGAGCTGGCGGTGCGCGGTGTTCTCGGACAACAAATCAGCGTCGCCGCTGCGCGGACCTTGGCAACGCGGATCGTTGAACGCTATGGCTCGCCGCTCGCCGACGGAGCCGATGGCTTGCAAGCCTTGTTCCCATCGCCCGCGATGCTGGCCGACGCGCCATTGGAAGGTATCGGCGTGACCAGAACGCGCGCCGCAACGTTACGTGGATTGGCGCAGGCTTGTGTCGACGGCCGCGTACATTTCTCCGCCGAGCAGGGCGTGGATGCGATCGTTGCCAGCTTGATCGCGTTGCCCGGTTTTGGACCATGGACCGCGAACTACGTCGCGATGCGCGCCTTGTCGCAACCCGATGCATTTCCGGCAGGCGACCTGGTGCTGCGAAAGATTGCCGGTGGCGTTGCGCCGATGAGCGAACGTGCACTGGAAGCCATGAGCCAATCGTGGCGACCGTGGCGCGCCTACGCAGTCATGTTGATGTGGCGCAGCGCCAGCTAGTTTTGACATTGCGTGAGGAGCGACAAAATGTTCTACGACATCATTGATACGCCGCTGGGTCGGATGACCTTGGTGGGGGACGAGTACGCGCTGATTCATATCGACTTGCCCGAAGCGAAACGGCCATTGCTAGTTGCGGCAGGGTGGCAGCGCAATGCAGAGCGATTCACGGAAGAGCGCCGCCAGTTCGATCGATATTTTTCCGGAACGTCCAGCACATTCGACCTGCCGCTCGCACCAAGAGGTACGCCGTTCCAGCAGGAAGTGTGGCGTGCCCTATGCGATATCGGATATGGCGAAACGATCAGCTATGCCGAACTCGCGACGCGGATTGGACGCCCGAAAGCGAGCCGCGCAGTAGGGCTCGCCAATGGCGCGAATCCCCTCGCCATCATCGTTCCTTGTCATCGCGTGATCGGCGCCAATGGCAGCCTCACCGGCTACGGCGGCGGGATGGATGCAAAGCGTTGGTTGCTTGATCACGAGCAGGGGAATCGACAGGACGGGTTTGAGTTGAAGGCCTGAGCTGCAGGAAGGTCGACGAAGTAGACACAGTCACCTTTTTGCGAACATGGATGTCACTGCGCGTGCAACGCCAATTCTCGTTCGTGAAAAACCGATATACCTCGTCATTCCTGCGAAGGCAGGAATCCATGTTGATCTTGGTCCAGTTACTGAAAGAGCAGCAGGATCAAAATGGATTCCTGCCTTCGCAGGAATGACGAGGAACTATTTGGGGACGGTTGCGCGGGATCTTGTGACCATGAGAATTTAGCTGACGAGCGGCGCGACCGAAAACGTCAACCCAACGTAATCACGCCGAAATTCGCGCCACGGTGGCCGCGGCATTTGATGATGTCGAGGTGGCTGCCGTTCTCGTCTGCGTGGACGCTCATGCGCAGCGCAGCGGGGCTTCCAAACTCGTTGATGGCGGATGCCGGGCGCAACGCGAAGGCGAGTGAGTCGCTGCTGTCGGCAGCGACGTGCAGGCGGCGTAGCTGGGCGTAGTCAGCGTGGCCGAGCCAAGTGATAACGGCACTGAAACCACCATCGCGCAACGCTTGTTCGGCGCTCCATTGCACGTCGGTGGCATCGAATTCGACAACCTGGCGCTCGTCGATTCCAGCGGCGATCAGCGCGCGGGCCAACGGAACCGACGAAGGCACGATAACCGCGATGCGGCGACGCATCCGCGCGAGTCGTTGCAGCGAGGGCAACATCACGGGCAGCGCAGCCATCGGGTTGCGCGCGATAAGCTCGGTCAATCCGCCACGCGTCCAGCCGCCGGATGGTAATTGCGCGTCGAGCAGCGCGTGTCCGGTTGGTTCGCGGCGAAGTGAGCCGAGCAGGGCACCTGCAGGCGCAGCGCGTCGAGGCAGGGTCACAGGCAGTGACCGTGATGGAATCAATCCACGGCGCGACGACGCCGGCATGGATAGGGTGAAGCCTTCACTCAGAACAGCGGCCATATCTACAGTCTCCGGATCATGCCGACGTACAAACCTTCAATCGCGAAGGACTGCTGTTCGGGATCGACTTCGATGGGAGCGAAGTCGGTATTTTCGGGTAACAGGCGGATGCGTCCGTGCTTGGAATCCAGGCGTTTTACAGTGACTTCATCGTCGATGCGTGCGACAACGATGCGGCCATGCTCGGCGGTGGGTGTGCGGTGAACGGCTATCAAGTCGCCGTCGAGGATGCCGACATCGCGCATGCTCACTCCGCTGACTCGCAGCAGGTAATCGGCGCGCGGGCGGAACATGGCGGCATCGACATTAACGTGTTGCTCGACATTCTCGACGGCGAGCAGGGGCGTACCGGCGGCAACCTTGCCGATCAGCGGCAAGCCTTCATCGCGTTGTTCGCGACGCTGCGTGGATTGGCGGTCGCCGGCCACGCGCAAACCGCGATGTTGCGGTCGTCGTTCCAGCATGCCCTTGCG
>JBBSTF010000022.1:0-52206 GCA_038236135.1 Lysobacterales bacterium | reverse complement strand
TTGACGATGACGCCCGTAGCAACAGTGATGCGGAAGACCGGCTCTGCAGCACCGCCGACACCACTGACCACGGTCTTGATGTTGTCGGTGGCAGCCTGGTTACAGGTTGCGAAGCCGCCGACCAGATTCAGGTTGCCGCTGCCGTTGATCGTGTTCGCTTCCGGCTGATAGGTCAGCGAGCGGGTCAGGCGAACGGTATCGGCACCGGGCGCCGCGTTGGCGGCATTGATCGCCGACTGGATGGTGCCGTGCGTACAGCCCGCCCCCGTTCCGACCGTGAAGATCGCGGCAAGAACGTTGCCGCCATGAGCCATCAGGCAGGCCAGCAGAACAGCGCGGCCGGCGAGAAAAAGTGCGCGGGCTGGGTTCAATTGTCGATGCGTCATGACGTGTACTCCAGGGACGCCCTTGAGCGGGCGCACTCCGGGTAACGCCGTCTGGCGCGAATCTGTGTCATTTGTTCTATTCGCATGCTGCGAATGCGCAACTGGAGGGTGGGCGAGCGCTTGCTATTCGCGCTGCAAGGTCGCGCGGTCTTCTTTGGCCAGTAGCTGAAGTGGCACGCCAAGGGCGCGTGCTTGGTCCAGGGCAACGTTGGCAGCTTTGTCGTCGTGCGCGACGCGCTCGATGCGTGATCGCAGCACGAGCAGATGGGTCAACCGGGTTTTGGCCAAGGGATTGGATCGATTTAGGCGATCGAAGGCGTCGACGATCTCCGTGCGTGCATCGTCGATGCGCAGCAAGCCAAGCAGCGCTGTAGCCCGCAGTGCCTTTGCGCCGACTTCGAGTGACTGTGCCGGCACAGTCAGCGTCGCCATCAGCGCTAGCGCGGCATCCGCACGGTCCAGTGCGCGCGCAAAATTGTCCTGGTTGGTGGCGATTTCACCCTCGATGCGGAAAGCGTCGGCCATCTCGGCGCCGGGCACTTTGAAGACACGCGAAATCTCCGTCTTGGCTACGCCATGCAGAGTTGCCGCCTCATCCGTTCTACCCAGCGAATTGACGATGCTGGCAAGGTGCAGGCGCGTCCTGGCCAGTTCGGGTGCATAGCTGGTTTCCTCGGTGCGCGACAGGATGTCGATTGCACGCCGTACTGCGATTTCTGCGTTGGCTAGCTGCTGGATGGCGACCAGCACCGATGCTTGCGCATCGAGGGTGACGGCGGTACGCACATGGTCCGCTCCGAACACTTTCTCGTCGTTGGCCAGCGCTTCATCAACGACACCTTTTGCTTCGTCGAAACGATCGATGTCGAGCAGGAACACGGCAAGGCCCACCAAGCCCTGCGAGAGCCGATGGAACGGTCCCTCCTTGATACTGCGCATCAACGCCAGTCCCTCGCGATAGAGCGGTTCGACCTCGTCGAGCTTGCCGAGGCGATGCTTGGAGACCGCGAGGTGGAACAGGCTGCGCGCGTACTGTTCGTTGCGAGGCAAGCCTATGCGGCGCCAACGCCCCATGGCTTCCTCGAGTATGGCCTCGCTCTCGCGATAGCGGCCCAGGTTGGAACAGAGCTGGCCCAGATAGGTCGCCGTCTCGATGGCGTCAGAAGAATCCGGCCCGAACACGCGCTGCGCCTTGGCGAGTGCCTTCCTCGCGACGGCTGCTGCGGCCTCCGCGTCGCCCGCGTAGGCGCGAGTCGCGCCATACAGCATCAAGGCGGATACGGCATATTCGGTGTCGACAGACTCGATGTCGGGTATCAGATCCTGCATCAAGCGATCGGCTTCGTTCGTTCGATCCGTGCTGTGCAGCAGGTTGCCCTTGATTACCAGCGCGGCGATCCATTCGGCGGAATCGGTCTTGACGCCAAGTTTGCGCTCACGATCGATCGCTTCGTCGATCAGGCTTTCGGCGTTTGCCGTGTCGCCGTTGGTTCGTGCAATTTCTCCCAGTGTAAGTAGCAACTGGGCACGAACCAGCGGATCCAGATTCGGATCGTCACGCGCATTTTTTGCCGCGTCCTGCACCAGCGCTTCCGGCGTCGGCCGCTGGTCCTTGGGTAAGTCTGCGCTCGCCGTCTTCAGCAGGTCGGTAATGAACGCGAGTGTGGAATTCGCGCGTACCGACTCATTGTGCGCAATGCGCGCCTGCTCGCGGGCGACCTGCGCCTGCCAAACCGCCGTGCCGAGCGCTACAAGAATGCCTACCAGGAAGACGACCGTGGTCAGTACGCCGCCCTTGTGGCGCAGCACAAACTTGCGAGTGCGATAGCGCCGCGTCGGCAGCTGCGCGGAAACCGGGTGGCCCGACAGCAGTCGATTCATCTCATCAGCCAGGCTTCCAGCCGAGGCGTAGCGACGCGAAGGATCGTCATCCAGTGCCTTGATGACGATAGCGTCGAGATCACCGCGAACCTGGCGGCGGGTAATAGGGGAGGTCGAGGAGGTGGAGTCGGACTCCGTCGGGGAGGTAATCCAACTGGATGGCGTTCGCCCGCTACCATCGTTGACGCGCTCACCAGTGATCAGTTCGCCCAGCAGAACACCCAGCGCATACACATCGGTGGCGGTGGTGATCGGACCGCCTTTGCGTTGCTCGGGCGCGGCATAGGCCGGCGTGAACGCGGGAAGCTGGGTCAGCATGCCGTCGTCGTTCTCGGCCAGCAGCTTGGCGATGCCAAAGTCGAGCAGTTTGACCTCGCCCTCATTGGTGACCAGAACGTTGGAGGGCTTCAGGTCGCGATGCACGATTAGCGCACGATGCGCCGAATCCACCGCGAGACAGACCACGCAGAACAGGCGCAAGCGCTGACGAAGATTGAGATCGTGGAGGCGAACGTGATCGGTGATCGTGTTGCCCGCGACTAGTTCAAGTGCGATGTACGGTAATCCTGAATCGGTGACGCCAGCCTCGATCATGCGCGCGATGTTGGGATGTTGCAGTTGGATCAGGGCTCGCTGCTCACGGCGGAAAAGTCGTTGCGCATCCGGGTTGTAGAGTCCCCGACGCATGAGCTTGATGGCGACATGCTGGATTGCGCCTTCGATATCGCGAGTGGCGTGGAACACCGTCGATGAGCCGCCTTCGCCAAGCACTTCAACGAGGACGAATGGACCAATGCGGCTACCTGGCGGAAGCGTCGGAGGCGACGTTGTCGTTCCGATGGCGTTGGCGAGGCGATCTACACCACCCTCCGTCAGTGGTTCACCCGGATCCGCGTCTGCTGCGATCATGCCTTCGACCCGCTTGCGATCTTCGGCGTCCGCGCAATTCGCTTCCAGGAAGGCCCAGCGCGCCGGCTCTTCCAGTGCCAGGGCGGCCTCGAACAATTCGCGCAGAGATCGGGATTGAAGGTTCATGTCCTCAACGGGAAACGCCGTTCTGCACGGACTTGTGTCATCCGCCGAGTTCGTTCTTGAGGAACGCCCGGGCAAAGCGCCAATCGCGCGCCACCGTGCTGCGCGCGATCCCGAGTGATTGGGTGATCTGGTCCTGACTGAGTCCGGCAAACCAGGTGAGTTCGACAATTTGCGCCGCACGGGCATCAACTTCCACGAGCCGCTGCAATGCATTTTCCAACGCTAGCGCTTCGTCGGCGCTTTCAACGGCCAATCGCTGGTCACTGCCAGTCAGTGTCGTTCGCATCCAGTCGCCACCAGCGCAGAGTCGCAGGCGGTCGCGTGCCCGATCAGCGAGGAGGTGGCGCATTGCACGGGCGGCGTAGGTGAAGAATTGGCTGGGATGATCGAATGCCAGCTCGCGATGGCTGCCCATGCGCAAATACAGTTCGTGGACGAGGGCGGTGGTGTCGAGTGTCCCGCGCGGTTGCTGACCCAGGCGCTTTCCAGCCATGGCCTTGAGTCGCTCATAAACCTGCACGAACAAGGCGTCGGCTTCCATGGAAACCGGTGCTGTGTCAGTCGCTTGCGCGGCATTTTCCATCGCACGCCCCCTTGCTGCTCGAAGTCTACTCCAGCTCTTGTCCCGTCCAGACGATCGTTTGCCTACGACTAATGTCGCCCGAAATGGGTGAGGCCATCAATCGAGCGGATAGGCGACGTGCAAACGCTCTGGCTGTTGCTGGGTAACTCGGCCACATCTGCCCGACTGGTCTCGCATTCCAGGAGTAGCGCTTCGTCGTCGACGGCTCTAACAATCCACTACACCACCATTCCCGCCGCATGTCCCGACGCCCACGCCCATTGAAAGTTGTAGCCGCCGAGCCAGCCGGTAACGTCGACGACTTCGCCGATGAAGTAGAGGTTGTCGACGAGATTGGACTGCATCGTGCTCGACGACAGTTGATCCGTGTCGACGCCACCGAGAGTGACTTCGGCGGTGCGATAGCCTTCGGTGCCGCTGGCGATCAACGGCCATGCTTGCAGGAGTGCGGCAGTACTTGTCAGTTCGCGCTCTGTGTATTGACGCATCGGCTTGCTGTCCAGCCACGTTTCGCAGAGGCGCTGCGCAAAGCGTCGCGGCATCACCTCGCTGAGTACGGTTTTCAGTTCTGCCGCTGCGCGATCACGCTGTTGTGTTCGTAGCCACTCGGAAGCGTCGTATCCCGGCAAAAGGTCCAGTCGAAGCTCATCGCCGGGTTGCCAATACGAAGAAATCTGGAGGATCGCAGGGCCGCTGATGCCGCGATGGGTGATCAGCATCTGGTTGCTGAAATCGATGCCGTTGCAACTTGCCGTGATGGGCAAGGCAACGCCGGACAGCCCGTCCATGCGCTCATGGTGCGTGCCGCTCAAGGTCAGCGGAACGAGTCCAGCACGAGTGGGCAATACATCGTGGCCGAACTGTCGTGCAAGTTCGTAGCCGAATCCGCTGGCACCCATGCTCGGTATCGACAAACCGCCGCTGGCAATGACCAGCGATGTTGCGCTACGCACTCCATTGGATGTTCGCAGCTCGAATGCAATGCCATCACGTTTGACGGATTCGATATGGCATTCGACCTCAACCTTCACATGCGCAGCATCCGCCTCGTCGAGCAGCATGCGCACGATCTGTTTCGACGATTCGTCGCAGAACAGCTGGCCCAGTTCCTTTTCGTGCCAGGCGATGCCGTGGCGATCGACCAGATCGATGAAATCCTGCGGCGTGTATCGTGCCAATGCCGATTTGCAAAAGTGCGCATTGGCCGACAGGAATTGCGCGGGCGCGGTGCCGGTGTTGGTGAAGTTGCAGCGACCGCCGCCGGACATCAGGATCTTCTTGCCGACCTTGTTGGCGTGGTCGATGACCAGAACGCGGCGTCCGCGATGCCCGGCGGTGATCGCACACATCAGGCCCGCCGCGCCGGCACCCACGACGATGACGTCCCACTCCTTTTGCACCGATCAGCTTTCCGCAGTCAGCCGCCACTGCGGCTCGATCTCGACCGAATGGCTGTCATCCATGAGTTGTATGTGGCGATCCTGGATGATGCAGTTCAGGCGCATGCTGCGGCCGAGCAGGGCAGGTAACGCGGCGACCTGATCGGAGGGAATGTCGATCACGCTGACATTGCTCAAACGATCAAGCGCGCCGCCAATCTTGTCCCACCAGATATCGCTCGCGTTGCCGTGATGATTGACGACCACGACATGTTCGGCGCGACCGCAGGCTTTCCGGATCTTCGATTCATCAGGCTGGCCAAGCTCGATCCACAAGGCGATGACGCCAGTGAATTCCTTGCGCCAGAGCGCCGGGTCACTGTCGCTGGACAGGCCCTTGCCGAACTCCAGGTAGTCGTCGGCGAACAGCGCGAAAGTGAGCAGGCGCACCATCAAGCGTTCGTCGGTCTCCGACGGATGCTTGGCAAGGGTGAGCACGTGGGTCGCGTAGTAGTTGCGATCCATGTCGCTGATCTGCAGTTCGACTTTGTGGATGGTCGCGTTGGGCGCCATGTGCGGCTCGTGGGTGAAACGGGGTGGCATTGTAGAGGTTGGGGCACTGGAATGACCCCATTCCATCGTCGTTTCTGCGAAAACGACAACACTGGAAATCGACGTCATTCCCGCGTCTTTCAACAGCCAAATGGCTGGTCAAGCGGAAATCCATTTTGATCTCCTATAAATCCCGGAATCGATAGAAAAATCAAAATGGGTCCCCGCGTTCGCGAGGATGACGAAGTAAAGGGTTATCGGCACACTGGGTTGCGTTCTCGAGATCGAACTGTCGATGCCACTTACACACCTCCGACCACCGACCATCAACGGCGTCAACGCCAGCACTGTCCTGTTGCTGGTCGGGCCGGGTCCTACCTTGCTCGATTCGCTGTGCGCTCGCTTTCCGTACTTGACGCGTGAGCGCTGGGAAGACCGTTTTGCACGAGGGCGTGTGCTCAACGCTGCAGGCAGCGCGCTAGCGCCCGACGCGCCGCACGTCGGCGAAATCATCGTCCACTACTACCGTGAAGTGTTCGACGAGCCGGCGATTCCATTCGAGGAAACCATGGTCCATGCAGACACCGAAATCGTCATCGCAGACAAACCGCACTTCCTGCCGGTGACGCCAGCAGGCCGGCATGTTGAGGAAACGCTGCTGGCGCGGCTTATTCGCCGCTACAACGAACCGAATCTGGTTCCCATGCATCGCATCGATGCGGCGACGGCCGGCTTGGTGATGTTTTCGCGCAATCCGGCGACGCGTTCGGTTTACCAGGCGCTGTTTCGGGACCATCGCATCGTCAAGGTTTACGAGGCCGTCGCTCGACCGCTTGATAAGCAATCGTTCCCGCTCGTCCGCCATAGCCGCGTCGTGCGCGGCGAGCCGTTCTATCGGATGCAGGAAGCCGTGGGGATACCGAATGCGGAAACGGGTATCGACGTGGTCGAACGTGGCGAGCATTGGTGGAGATATCGTTTGATGCCAGTGACCGGTCGCCAGCATCAACTGCGCGTACAAATGGCCGCGCTCGGCGCGCCGTTGCGCCATGACGATATTTATCCAGTGGTTGATCGACGGGACGCGGGCGACTACGCAATGCCCTTGCAGTTGCTGGCGAAGTCGCTGGAGTTCATCGATCCCGTTAGCGCCGAAACCCGCCGATTTGCATCCGCACGAACATTGCTACCGTTGGACTAAACATGAAGCTGGTCACCGGTCACTTTTCCAGCATGATCGCCCAACTCTCCATGCCTTCGATGCGGCTACAGAAGATCTTGAAGGTCACCAGCATCGGAACGGCGATCAGCAGTCCGATGATTCCCCACAACCAACCCCAGATCATCAACCACAAGATGATGGCGAGCGGGTTGAGGTTGATCGTCTTGCCCAACGTCAACGGCGTCAGCGCCTGGCTTTCCATCAGATGCATGAGAAGGTAGCCCGCCGCCGGCAGCAGAGCCGCGCCAAGGCTGGGAAACTGCGACAAGCCGACCATGCCGAGCAGGGCCGCCATCATCATGGGTCCCACATACGGCATCAGGTTGAGCAGCGCGGCGACTGCACCCCAAAGCCAAGGCGTATTGACTCCAAGCATCCAAAGGTAGGCTGTCGTCGCTACACCAAGCACGATGCTGGTGGCGAAGATCGTCATCACGTAGCGCGACACATCGCTCTGGATCGAACGCACGATGTCGACCGTCAACCGTTTCTGAGACCACGTTGGACTCAGCTGCAGGGTTTTTCGCAAGAGCGTATCGCCGTAGACGAGGAAGAAATAAGTAAGGAGAACAACCGCGAGGACGCTCGCGATCAGCTTTGGCGTCGTCGACAAGAGACTCGCATTCGGGGTGGCCTGCACAACCACGGCTGGGCTGTTTTTGTTGCCGTTGTCGGTCAGGTTGTCAAGCGATTCACTCATCTCGCTCGCCTTCGCCAGAGGTTTCGTCAACGCCTCCAACTTTGGCTTTAAATCGCGCATGATCTTGGGCGCGCGACCTGCCCACTCGGAAGCGGGTGTGTAGAGTGCCATTCCGGCGCCAACCAACAATCCAATCAACAAGCTCACCAGCAGCAATGCGCCGATCCAGCGGGGAACCCAGCCTTTACAGAGTCGCTTCATCAGCGGGCTCAGCAACACGGCAAAGAATGCCGCCAGCAGGATGGGCAACAATAATTCCCTGACGAAAAACGCGGTGTAGATGATCGCGCCAAAAACGAAAATAGTGAGCAGCCGATGCATGCCCGCCATCATCGCCACTTGATCTTCGCGCTCGCTGCGTGTTTCCGGTATTGGGGTAATTTCGGACAACGCCGAGGCATCAGGGGAGATTGTATCCAGGGGGACGGAGTCCGCCGACGATGGTTCGGCAGCATTCGTCGAATTCATATCGGCAGATGCCGCGACGATGGCGTCTTTTGACTCATCGGGCGAATCGTTTGGCGTCGAGATCATCGTGTCGTCCCACATGGCGGCAGGTGGCTATTCTGCGGCCCATGCCGAGAATTATGAAAGACGTGTGACGGTGCCGCTCGGCGCTCGTTCACATCTCCGACTCATTTATCCAAAGGCGCCGCCAGCCTTCGCTGCCAAGGCGCCGCAGGCGCTTGATGTTTTCTTCCGGTATCGCATTGACGTCGACGCCACTTTCCACCGCGCGATCGACACTGGATTCGCGAAGCAGATGCAGGGTGGGGAACGGCGAGCGATTGCTGTTGTTTTCGGGGGCGTCATTGGTCGTGCCGGCGAACCGGTAGTCAGGATGAAAGCTGGCGATCTGGATGACACCATCTAAATCCAGTTCGCCCAGCATCGCTTCAGCTGTGCCAAGAAATTCGTTGTAGTCGAGAAAATCGTGAAATATCTGCGGATGAATCAGCAGGCTGGTTTCGCACTCAAGTGGGTCGGCGTCGACCAAGGTCAACAATACTTCGCGAAGGTCTGCAGCGAGTTGCTCGTTGCTATGCGCTGTGCTGACGGCATAGCGGATCGCGCCGCGTGAAAACGGCAACTTCGCGAACGGACACAGGTTCAAGCCGATCACCGCACGCTCGATCCACTGACGCGTTGCCGCGATGGCATCGGCGTCGGTCACATCGACCTTGGCCCTGCATTCGATCATTGAAGCGCTTGAACAGGCGTGGCGAAGACGCGCTCGATATCGTCCGGTGACAAGGGCCGCCATTCGCCGACCGCGACGTCACCCGCCTCAAGCTCACCAATGGCTACTCGCGTGAGGGTTTCGACATGATTGCCAACCGCCGCGAACATGCGCCGTACCTGGTGATAGCGGCCTTCGGTCACCGTGAGTCGGGCTCGACGTGGAGACAGCACATCGAGGAGCGCGGGTGCCAGTGGCAATTGCTCCGATTCCAGCAGCAGATTGCCGCTGGCGAAGGTCGCCGCTTCGTCACCACGCAGGTCTTCCGCGAGTTCCGCTTCGTACGTCTTGGTTACCTGCGACTTCGGCGAAATGATTCGATGCAGCAACGCGCCGTCGTCGGTGAACAGCAGCAGGCCAGAAGTATCGCGATCCAGTCGACCGACCGTGGATAACAACGGATTACGCGCGCGATAGCGCGCCGGCAGTAAGTCGAAGACGACGCGTCCAACGTCCTTGTTCGAACACGTGTAGCCGAGCGGCTTGTTGAGGAGGATGACCATGCCGGTAGGCGGATCCAGCGGTTCGTCATCGACGCGCACGACCTCGGCTTCGACCTGGTCATCTGCATAAAGCACTTCTCCGCCGGCATCGGTAACGCGACCTTCGCGGAACATCAGCGCAACTTCGCGGCGACTTCCATAGCCACGATTGGCAAGGGTTTTGACCAACTTCATCGACGTGGCTCCGTAGCAAGCAACACCTTGAATCCGCTCTCCAGCGCGACGCTTTTGACATGTACAAAACGAGCGTTCAAGGTGGTTTCGTAGGGCAGGTGGCGGTTGGCGACCAGGAAGAGTTCGCCATCGTTATCGAGCGCATTGGCGGCGACTTCGATGAAACGCTGGCCCAAGCCGGGCAAGTCGGCGCGGCCTTGGTGGAATGGTGGATTGCTGATGATGGCGTCGTAGCGTTGAGGCAGTCCTTGACTAACGTCGTGCCAGATCACGTCGACCGACGCATGATGTCGATCATTTGCATCGGCGACTCGGCGCATATTGCGCCGCGCCGGCTCCAGCGCGCGCGCTTCTGCTTCGTAAAGGTCCAGGTGGGTGATTGCGGAACTGTGTTGCAGTGCCTGCGCGGCAAGGAAGCCAAATCCTGCTCCGAGATCCGCGACCCTGCCGTGCAAGGTCATCGGCAGAGCCGATGCGAGCAGGGCGGATGCCGGGTCAACACGATTCCACGCAAACAAACCGGGACGAGACAACCATCCGTCGATGTTCGGCTGGATCACGTCGAGCGCTTTCCACTGCGTTTGCAGGTCGCGATGAACGTGCGAATCCGGCGACGTCCAGAAGACGCGGCATTTGTGCTTGGACATGACCGACACCGGCCCGACCAACCGCTCCATGTCGTCCTGCCCGGAACGCGCGCCTTCGTTGTTGGCAATGCTGACCACGACCGTGCCGCCTTCGCACACACAATCGAGCGCCTGTGCGAGCAGCGCACGTGCTTCGTCACGCTGGCGCGGCGGCAGGATCAGCACCATCTCAAAACGACGCCCTAACGGAATTTCCTGCTCAACCGTCGCCACATGGCGCAGCAAAGCATCGGCGTGCGGTTTGAAGCTTTGCACGCAGGTCCAGCCGGTCACGCCGTCACGATGCATCCACGGGCCGGGCCGGGCGCGCATGAACAGCACGTCACCATTCGACGGTAACGGGATTTCGCCCACCTCGAACGCACTGAACAAGGCATCGAGTGCAGCGTCGTCGGAACGGACACCTTCGCGGTTGAATGAAACGGGTGGCAATGTGTTGAATCCTGGTGGAAAGGTGTCTAGTTTAACCGCGCCCTAAAGTCGATCACGACGCATTGCTCGCCCCGCCGTACACTTCGGCATCCGGCATCCGTCGGACATCGCGCCAATACCGTGGGTGTGGGCCAAACAAGGGGAATCATCATGAGTACCGAATTGACCATGCTCGCTTGGGCCATCGTGCTGGGCCTTGTCCACATCACCATCGCGGCGGTGCTGTCGGTTTCCGAACGCGGATTGAGTTGGGCTGCCGGCCCGCGAGACGACACGCCGCCTGCGCTCGGGCATCTTGCCGCGCGAATGGGCCGGGCATCCGCCAATTTTCTGGAAACCTTCGCATTCTTTGCGGCCGCCGTACTGGCGGTGATGGTCGCGGGCAAGTCGAGCGAAACAACCGTGCTCGGCGCGCAGATCTATTTCTGGGCCCGCGTTGTCTACATTCCTTTCTACGCAATCGGCGTCCCGTACGTTCGCACCCTGGTCTGGGCTGTTTCGCTGGTCGGAATAGTGATGGTCTTGATCGGTCTGTTCCATTGACCCACCCGTTCGACCGAGTTCTCGATTGATCAAGTTCGACTTCGACAACGCGTTCCGGCGCGAACTGCCGGGTGATCCCGAAGCCGGAACGCGTCGTCGCGAAGTTCGCGGCGCGTTCTGGTCGGATGTGCAGCCATCGCCGGTTGCACGACCACGCCTGATCGCGCATTCCGCAGAAGTAGCGGCACTACTTGGGCTCAGCGAAGCCGACATCGCCAGCGATCATTTCGCAGATGTTTTCGGCGGCAACGCGCTGATCGATGGCATGCAGTCGTGGGCGGCGAACTACGGTGGGCATCAGTTCGGTCACTGGGCTGGCCAGTTGGGCGATGGCCGCGCGATTTCGCTCGGCGAAGTAATCCGCGAAGGCAAGCGCTGGGAACTGCAACTGAAAGGCGCAGGCCCAACGCCGTATTCGCGTGGCGCTGATGGCCGCGCTGTGTTGCGTTCGTCGATCCGTGAATTCCTCTGCAGCGAAGCGATGCATCATCTGGGCATTCCGACTACACGGGCGTTGAGCCTGGTAGGCACCGGTGAGTCCGTCGTTCGCGACATGTTCTATGACGGCAACGCGCGTGCCGAGCCCGGCGCCATCGTCTGTCGCGTCGCGCCGTCGTTCATCCGTTTCGGCAATTTCGAATTGCCGGCCTCGCGTGGCGAAAGCGATCTGGTTCGTAAGCTCGCTGACTTCACCATTCGTCGCGATTTCTCTGAGCTCGACGGTGACGGCGAAAACCTTTACGCCGAGTGGTTTGCGCAAGTCTGCGAGCGCAGCGCCCGCATGGTCGCCGGATGGATGCGGGTGGGCTTCGTGCATGGCGTGCTCAACACCGACAATTTATCGATCCTTGGCCTGACAATCGACTATGGCCCATACGGCTGGATCGATAACTTCGATCCGGGTTGGACGCCAAACACCACCGACGCGGAAGGCCGTCGCTATCGATTTGGCCAGCAGCCGGCGATTGTTTACTGGAATCTGGGACGGCTCGCGCAAGCCCTGTCATCGCTGTTTTCCGATCAGTCACCGCTGCATGCCGGCCTGCAACGATTCATCAGCACTTACAACGACTGCGAACGCGCCAACACGGCGACGAAGCTCGGCCTGTCCGAATGCAGCGATGAAAATCTGAAATTGATGACCCGATTGCAGGAACTGATGCAGCAGGCGGAAGTGGACATGACGATCTGGTTCCGCAGCCTTGTCGACGTGGATTTTAGCGCACCACGCGTCGCGCATTTCGACGACGCGTTCTATGACAACGCCAAGCGTCGCGAATACGACGACGCATTGCAGATGTGGCTTTACGACTACGCGTCGCGCGTCAGGGCAGACGGTTTTTCCGCCACGCAACGCCGAACCGCCATGCGCGCCGCGAACCCGCGCTACGTGCTGCGCAACTACCTTGCCCAGCAAGCCATCGAGCGTGCTGAGCAGGGCGATGAATCGGATATTGCCGAACTCCTCGACGTGATGCGTCACCCCTACGATGACCAACCTGGTCGCGAGAGATTTGCGGAGAAACGCCCGGAATGGGCACGCCACAAAGCGGGCTGTTCAATGTTGTCGTGCAGCTCCTGATCGGCGTTTCCAACAGAGACGCTTCATGGATTCGCTGACTCATCTTTTTCTTGGCGGTGCGATCGGTGCCGCCATCGCGACGCCGCATCGTCGACGCCTGGCCATCCTGCTCGGTGCTGCGTTGAACAGCGTTCCCGATATCGATGTGCCAATCGAGAAGCTGCTGAGTCGGAACGCGGTCGACGACATGACCTGGCATCGTGGCCCATCGCATTCGGTTTTCGTCCTGATCGTGGTGGGCCTGCTGATCGCCGCAGCCGGCCGACGTTGGTGGCCGCTGTGGCAGGAAGCGCCGCAGCGCTGGTTCTGGATGATCATGGCCTGCCTGATCACGCATCCGGTGATCGATGCATTCACCGTTTACGGCACCCAGCTGTTCTGGCCGTGGCCGATGCCGCCTGTGATGATCTCCAGCCTGTTCATCATCGACCCCATGTTTACCTTGCCGTTGATCGCGGCCTGCATCATCGCCTGGCGTTATGGCGCGCAGCGCGTCGCAAAATTGGCATTGCTTATCGCGCTTGGTTTCTCGACGGCGTATGTGGGCTGGTCGATGATCGATAAAACCACCGCCGCAGCACTACGCGGACGCGGCCTTGCCGCCGCGCCGCGATTTTCGACACCGATGCCATTCACGACCCTGTATTGGCGCGTCGTGGTGATGACGAGCAACGGCTATCTCGAAGGGGAGCGCTCGCTGATCGCGGACAGCGGTCCGATGCGTTTCACCGAATGGCCGAGCGACAAAAGCGCTATGCGCGAAGTGACGTCGTTTCCTTCGGTAGAGAGGTTGGCGTGGTTCAACCGGGGTTTCATGAAAGCTCAGGAAGTCGGCGGCGAACTGGTGCTGAGCGATCTGCGCATGGGCTCCGAGCCAGACTATGTCTATCGATTTGCGGTTGCCACGCGCGATCCGTCCGGACGGTGGACCGAAAATCCACCAAGGTCGCTGGACTGGCCTTGGCAATCGTCCGGTCGGCTGCGTAGCCTGTGGTCGCGCATCTGGTCCGGGCAGCCTGAGCCGGCCCGCGATTCGCCCTGATTTCTTGCGTATCCAGGGCGGTTGCGACTGTCAGCCAGCCGGGTCGGTCCGTATACTGGCGCGCTTTGCCGGAGCCAGGAAGCCGCATGCAGATTGAAAAAAACAAGGTGGTGTCTTTCCACTACTCGCTGACCGTCAATGGCGACGCCGTCGACAGTTCGCGTGATCGCGGCGAGCCGATGACCGTTCTTGTCGGTAACGGCGGCATCATTGTTGGATTGGAAAACGCCTTGATCGGCCACGACAGCGGTGACCAGTTTGCGGTGAGCATTTCGCCAGCCGAAGCCTATGGCGAGCGCGAGGAAGGCCGCACACAGCGCGTCGCAAAGAAATATTTTCCGGACGCCAATCGCCTGCGCGTTGGCGGCGTGACCGTGTTGACCGAGCAGGGCGGCAAGCAGCGCCAGGTCAGCGTCA
This sequence comes from Lysobacterales bacterium, assembly GCA_038236135.1. Classification (GTDB taxonomy): domain Bacteria; phylum Pseudomonadota; class Gammaproteobacteria; order Xanthomonadales; family Rhodanobacteraceae; genus Dokdonella. The sequence continues at coordinate 37,888 of JBBSTF010000022.1, read as the reverse complement.
TCAAGGTGGGTTCCAGCGTCGTCGATGTCGATCTCAACCATCCGTTGGCTGGGCAGACGCTGGATTTCGATATCGAAATCACCGATGTACGCGATGCCGCGCCGGAAGAAGTCGCCCACGGCCACGTCCACGGCCCGCAAGGTCACCAGCACTGATGGCGCCGCACTGATGGGACTGCACTGATGGGACCGCACTGATGGGTATGTGGTACGCAATCGTCGCTGACGATGTCGCGGATTCACTCGCTGCGCGGCAATCCGCTCGTCCCGCACATTTGCAGCGCCTGCAAGCGCTGCAGAACGCTGGTCGCCTGTTACTGGCTGGCCCGTTCCCCGCAATTGATTCGCCCGATCCCGGTCCGGCTGGATTCACCGGCAGTCTGATCGTTGCCGAATTCGACAGCCTCGTAGCGGCACAGGCGTTCGCCGACGGTGATCCGTTTGTTGCGGCTGGCGTGTACGCCAACGTGCGCGTGCGGCCGTTCCGCAAGACGTTGCCATGAACGATCGCATCGAGCGCATCCGCGAAGCGCTCTCCGCCGCGTTGGCGCCGACAGAGCTTGATGTCCGCGATGACAGCCACAAGCACGTCGGCCACGCTGGTGCGCGCGATGGTCGCGGACACTTCCACGTACACATCGTCAGTTCCGCATTTGACGGACTCGCCGCCGTCGCCCGACATCGCGCCGTTTACGCAGCTCTCGGCGACATGATGACCACCGACATCCACGCACTGGCCATTGACGCCCGCGCACCGCAGGAATTCAAGCAATGAAAACCAGCCGCTATCTGATTCTCCCCATCGCAATCGCACTTCTGGGTGGCTGCGGATCGAAAGGCTCGCCTACCGACCATGCCGCAGCACTGCCAGGCGATCAGGCGACGCTGGAAAGCGTCAATGGCAACAAGGTGCCGACCATCCTGCTGACCAAGCTGGCGCTGGCGCGCAAACTCGACCTCAGCAAGCCCGATGACTACAACGCCGCGCTGAAAGAACTCAACGACTATGTGCTGCTGGGTCAGGAAGCCGAGCGTGCCGGCTACTGGAAGGACATCGATTTCGCGGCGGATGTCGAGATCGCGCGCATGCAGGCGGTCGCCAACCGAACCGTGCTGATCATGCGCAGCCAGACGCCCATTGACGACAGCCTGCTCAAGGCCGAGTACGACCAACAAGTCGCGAAGCTAGGAAAGTACGAGTACGACATCAGCCAGTTGATCTTCAAGACGGAATCCGAGGCATTGCAGGCGGCGGGTGAACTCGCGGCTGGCAAGAGCTGGCAATCGGTGTTTGATTCGCTGGGCAAGACCGCGCAACAGGCGAAGGCTTTCTCCGGCGTCAAGCTCGCGCAGTTACCTGAGCCACTGGCTGCAGCCGTCGCGCAGACGCCACCGGGTGAGTCAATGAAGGTGCCAGTGCAGACTCAATATGGCTGGCACTTGATCCACGTCGACCTCGCCACGCCGTTCAATCCCGGCTCGTTTGAGGACATGAAGGAAGGCATCCGTTTGACGCTAGCGGGCCAACTGGCGACAGATCGCCTGCAAAAACTGCGTGAAGAGGCCAAGGTGGAATTGCTGGCTCCGGCGCCGGTTGCGACCGCGCCGGCAAGCGCTTCCCCCACCCCTGCTTCCGCGACCGAGCCGACACCCACGCCACCGCTCGCCGAACCCAAGCAGGGCTGAGCTACCGCGCATGCGTCTTTCCACGATCAAACTGTCGGGCTTCAAGTCGTTTGTCGACCCGACCGTACTGCAACTACCGAGCAACATGACCGCGATTGTCGGTCCTAACGGCTGCGGCAAATCGAACATCATCGATGCAATCCGCTGGGTGCTGGGCGAGAGCGCGGCGAGCCGCCTGCGTGGTGATTCGCTGACCGACGTGATCTTCTCCGGCTCCAGTTCGCGCAAGCCGGTCGGCACGGCGACGGTCGAGCTGATCTTTGACAACTCCGACGGCAGTCTGCTTGGCGAATACGCCGGCTTTGGCGAAATCTCGATCAAGCGACTGGTGTCGCGCGATGGCCAGTCGCTGTATTTCCTGAATGGCACGCGTTGCCGTCGTCGCGACATTGCCGACGTGTTCCTCGGCACCGGCCTTGGTCCACGCAGCTACTCGATCATCGAGCAGGGCATGATCAGCCAGATCATCGATGCCGATCCGGAACAGTTGCGATCGCATCTGGAAGAAGCGGCGGGTATCTCCAAATACAAGGAGCGTCGCAAGGAAACCGAAAGCCGCATCAAGGCGACCCGCGAGAACCTCGATCGCGTTCGTGATGTGCGCGACGAAGTCGAAAAACAACTCGATCATTTGAATCGCCAAGCACGCGCGGCCGAACGCTGGAAAGGCTTCAAGGCTGACCAGCGCCAGAAAGAAGCCGAGCTCAAGGCGATGACTCTGCGCGAGGCGCAAGCGGAGCTGGAAGGCCGTTCGGCGGACCGTGCGAAAGCGGAAACCGCCATTGAGGAAACTCTGGCCGGACAGCGCGAAGGTGAGTCGAAGATCGAAACCAGCCGTGTCGGTCACGCAGGGGCTGCGGAGCATCTGAACGCGGTGCAGGGCGAGGTCTATCGCGTCGGCGCAGATATCGCCCGGGTCGAGCAGCAGATCCAGCACAACCGACAACTGGCCGAGCAACTTGAGCGGGCGCGCGTCGAAACCGAACGTGCCCACGGCGAAATCGCCCAGCACCTGGCCGCCGACAACGAGCAGGTCGAGCGCCTGCGCGTGAGCCTCGACGAGGTGCTGCCACGTTTGCAGGCGTTGCAAGGCAATGACGAAACGCACGCCGAGTCGTTGCGCGTGGCCGAGACCAACCTAGCCGACTGGCAGGCAGAATGGGAAACCCATACGAAAACAAGCTCCGACGCCGGCCGCGCAGCGGATGTTGAACGCACCCGGCTCGACTATCTGGACAGGCAGTCACTGGAAGGCGACCGCCGCCGTGAACTGCTGGCGAAGGAAAAGGCCGAGGCTAATCTTGATGAGTTGGCCGCCGCACTTGAGCGGATGGAAGGTGAGCAGGTCACGCTGAAGGAGCACGTCGAAAAGGGCGGCGCCGATCTGGATCAACGTCGTGCTGGCTTCGAGCAACTGATCGAGGGCGAGAAGCAATCGCAAACGCAGCTCAGCCAGCGCCGCAGCGAACTGGAACAGCAGCGCGGACGTCTGTCGTCACTGGAAGCCCTGCAACTGGACGCGTTGGGTGGGCAGGGCAGCGCCGGGATGGATTGGCTGCGCCATCACGGTCTGGAACGCTCGCCACGCCTCGGCGAAGCCTTGCAGGTCGATGCCGGTTGGGAAACCGCCGTCGAAACGGTGCTTGACGGCTGGCTGGAAGCGGTTATCGTCGATGTGCCGCAAGCGCATGTCCCAGACATCGCTTCGCTCGCCGACGCGAACCTCAGTCTTGTGCGTGCCAATGAAGGCAACGCTGCGTTTTCCCATGACAGCCTTGCATCTCACGTGCGTGGTCCGCAGTCGGTCCGTCAGCTGCTCGCCAAGGTGTTTGTTGTCGACGATGTCGAAGCCGCAAATACGCGTGTTGACGGACTGGCAATCGATGAGTCTGTCATTACGCGCGACGGTGTCTGGCTATCGGCGGGCTATGCGCGCGTGCTGCGCGGCAAGGGCACGCAGGCCGGTGTGATTGCGCGCGAGCGCGAGATTGTTGATGCCCGCAAGCGCGTCGAGGAACTCGAAAGCGAAATTGAGACGCTCGCCGCTGGCGTGGAGGTGGGTAAGCAACAACGCATCGAAGCCGAACGCCTGCGCGACGAAGCGCAGCGCGATCTGTACGTGGTGCATCGCCGTGCAGCGGAACTCGCAGGCCAACTGCAAAGCCAGCACGGTCGCCTCGAGGGCAGTCGCGAACGCTTGCTGCGCGTCGACAAGGAACTGGACGAGCTCACCGAGAAGCTCGACGCCGACCGCAGCAGCGCCCGCGAGGCGCGTTCGCGGCTGGATACTGTCGTTCTCAACATGGGCGATCTGGAACAGCGTCGCCACGCGCTGGAAGGCAATCGTCGCCAGTTGCTTGAGTCTCGCGAAGAAGCACGCATGACGGCGCGCGAAAGCCGCGACCAGGCGCATCAGTTGGCCTTATCGATTGAAGCCAAGCGTTCCTCGCTGGCGTCGTTGGAACAAGCGGTGCTGCGGATGGCTTCGCAGATGGCGCAGCTAGCCGCGCGGCGCGATGAAGTGACCGCGCAACTGACAACCTCCAACGATCCGCTGGCCGGGCTGGAACAGGAACGCCAGACCTGCCTCAACCAGCGCTTGCTGGTCGACAAGCAACTGGTCGAAGCGCGTAAATCGCTGGAAGACTGCGATGCAGAACTGCGCAAGCTTGAACAGGACCGTCAGCGCTTTGAGCTGGGCTTGGGCGAACGCCGCGAACGGCTGGTCGAACTGCGCATGGCGGAGCAGGAAAATCGCATTCGCGCCGATGCGCTGATTCATGCGATCACGGAAGCAGGCTTTGATCTGCAAGGCGTGCTCGACGCGCTGCCGATCGATGCCGACGCCGAGCACTGGCACAGCGCGCTGCAAGATCTGCAACGTCGCATCGAGCGACTGGAACCGGTCAACCTCGCGGCGATTGCCGAGCACGAGGAGCAATCGCAGCGCAAGGAATACCTCGATGCGCAGCTGAACGATCTCACGACCGCACTGGAAACGTTGGAAGCCGTTATCCGCAAAATCGACAAGGAAACGCGCCAGCGATTCCGCGAAACCTACGATCAGGTCAATGCCGGCGTGCAGGAATTGTTCCCGCGGCTGTTCGGCGGCGGACACGCGTATCTGGAACTCACGGGCGACGACTTGTTGTCCACCGGCGTCACCATCATGGCGCGTCCACCCGGAAAGCGGGTCAGCTCGATTACGTTGCTGTCAGGTGGCGAAAAAGCGCTGACGGCGGTCGCCCTCGTGTTCTCTATCTTCCGTCTCAATCCGGCGCCGTTCTGTCTGCTCGACGAAGTGGACGCGCCGCTGGACGAAGCCAATGTAGGTCGCTTCACCAGCCTGGTCACCGAAATGAGCGATCGCGTGCAGTTCGTGTTTGTCAGCCACAACAAGGCGACCATGGAAGCCGCGACCCAGCTCTGTGGCGTTACCATGCGCGAGCCCGGCGTGTCACGGCTGGTGCAGGTCGATCTCGCTGAAGCAGCTAAACTCGTCGGCGTAACTTGAGGAGACGATGGTGGATCCACAACCCGTGCTGACCACGTTTGAACTGCGCGTCATCATTGGCGTGATCGGGCTGATCGTTATGGCGCTGATCTTCTTTCTCGGAAGCCCCAGGAAAAAGAAAGCAGCGACTGTAGGCCGACGCACCATGCTGCGGCTCGACGATGATCCTATTGGCCGCTTCGAACCAACGATGAGCGACGCCGATGTCGAGCCGGCTCAGTCGGAATTTAGCATCGACGGCGATGACGAGCTGTCGGTGGAACGATTCGGATCCGCGCAGGGTGACGCGCTTCCGGAAATGCATTACGAGGATCTACCGCGACGAGTAAATTCGCCAACGTCTTTCTCAAGGCCAAGCCAGCATGATCCCGCGCCGCCGCCAGCCGCGCGAACCTCGACGCGCAGTTCACTCGGCGTCCGACCGGCAGGCCCTATCGACCGCATCGTCACGCTCTATGTCTCGGCGCGTTCCGGCGAAAGCTTCAACGGCAGCGATCTGGTCGTCGCCGCCGAGAAAGCCGGCCTGCAGTTCGGCGCCATGAATATCTTTCACCGAATGGCACCGGGCAAGGTCGACAAGGGCCCGGTCTTCAGCCTGGCGACGATGACCAAACCCGGCAATTTCGACATGAAGCAAATCGCCCAGCTGACGACTCCCGGCATCACTTTGTTCATGACCTTACCGGGTCCGATGTCGGCGCTGGATGCATGGGACACCTTGCTGCCAACCGCGCAACGCATGGCGGAATTGCTTGACGGCGTCGTGCTTGACGAGCAGCGTCACATCCTCGGCAGACAGCGCATTGCACACTTGCGCGACGAACTTCGAGGGTGGGATCGTGGCCAGGAACGTGATCAGATCAGGCCAAGCTGGTAGTTCCTACCAGCAAGTTGTCATGGATGAGACTGATGGCGAATACGTCGATAAGATGCTCAAACAGACGTAATTACCGCATTTTTCTCGTCAAAATCGGTCATCGTCCGGGAAATTGCACTCAACGTGTAGCAGTAAAAGAGATCAATCAACTTCATCTTTGGTGGATTGGCAACTTGTACTCCCTGTCAACCGGCCCAATGCTGAGTGACCACGTGCACGAATTGCCCAAAACACGGGCTTATCTGGCACAGTAGGCTGTCCAACAAAGGCGGACCAACCGTCGCAAACGCCCATCAACACCCATAAGGAGTCACACAATGAATAAAGCACAATTGATCGACGCCATTGCTGATAAGCACGACATGAACAAGAAGACGGTCGGCGACATCGTCAACGAAATGACCTTCACCATCGAGCAGGCACTGGCGCAGGGTGAGGAAGTCGCCATCGCCGGATTCGGCACGTTCAAGGCAAACAAGCGCGCTGCCCGCAGCGGCCGTAATCCTTCAACGGGCGAAACGATCCAGATCGCGGCATCGACAGTTCCGGCATTCAAGGCCGCGCTGGCGTTGAAAAAGGCCGTCAACGGCTGATAGGTTTGACGTGACGTGTAGTCAGTACATCGAAGGCGGCGCGTCTGACGCGCCGCCTTTTTTGTGCGTGCGATTTGAACAAGCCATCCTCAAACGACGCGTGGACATCGCCGTTTCGGATCCGCTTCGCCAACACTCAACGCACCGCGATGGGTATTTGCATGCGAACGAATCAGCGGAAGCGAAGCGGCGCGGTAGCAACGCGAAAATGAACCTGCGTTTACAGCGAAACGAAGATTTGGCGAATTGGTCGCCATATTCAGCTTCGCTCCAACCGCCACCTTGCAAAGTGTCTCCCGTCATCGGCGCACCGACCGATGCCCGCGGAACCCGTCATGAGCCACGCCGACATCCAGCAGTACTCTCACTCCACTTGGGACGACCAGCGCCCCGTTACTTACGGGCTGCTCATCCTGCGCGGCCTGACCGTCGGCGGCTGGGTCGTCGCCGAGTCGGTCCTGGCATTGGCCGTAGGTGGTTTGGTATGGAGCCAGTTCTGATTGGCAAGATGACCCGCGACAAAGAATTCCTTAACCCGCGACGTTTACTCAATCAAAGCGGGAACACAAGTTAACTATCTTAGAGACACAAAAAAAGCCGGACTTCACCGTCCGGCTTTTTCTATTCAATGGTGGAGCGGATGAGGATCGAACTCACGACCTCCGCATTGCGAACGCGGCGCTCTCCCAGCTGAGCTACCGCCCCACTCGAAACGATGCACCCCTGTTCCCAAGCATATGGACCAGGCGATGCCTTGGAGGATAACGGGAAGTCGGCGCAGCGCCAAGCCGACGTCAGCGCTCAGTCGGGCAGCTGCGCCATCAACGCATCGTGCAGCACGCTTTGGCGCCAGCCTTCGAGCGCGCGCGGCCATGTTCGCGATGCCCAGAGCGATTCCAGGTGCCGGCGTGAGCAGAGCAACCCATCCGGAATGTCGAGTTCCATAGCCTTCGCGACCACGATTTCCTTCAGTGCGCTGATCGCCTTGCGTTCCTGGGAACTTGGCGCTGGCGGGATCGTGTCGAACTCGCGCTCATCTTCGCGGATGGGTTCGAGCAAAAGGTCCAGAACTTCCGCGCGTTGCGGACCGCGAAAAGCGCGCAAGCCTTTGGCTCGTTCGTAGAGATCGTTGTCGTCCCGAGGCGGATGGGCAACGAAATCCAGCGCGCGAGCGTCGTCGAGTATCCACGGCTTGGGTTTGTTGAGCGTTCGTGCGCGGTCTTCGCGCCAGAGCAGTAGGCGGCGCAACAGCGCCTGCCGGTCGATGTTCCAGTCCGACGCTGCACGGAGCGCTTTCTGCGGTTGCTGGTCGATCTCGTCGCGGCGTGCCTTGTCGGCCAACCGAGCGCAGTCCTCGGCGTGCCAGGCGCTGTATCCACGCTGGTCGAGCAGTATGATCAAGTGCTGGTGGATCGTCGGTAAATAGACAACATCTTTCGCCGCGTATTCGATCTGTTCGGCGGTCAGGGGTCGCCGCAGCCAGTCTGACCGTGTTTCCGCCTTGAGAAGAGTGACGCCGGTGACGTCGGCGACCAGTTTTTGGTAGCTCAATCCCGGCCCTAGTCCGGCAAAGGCGGCAGCAATCTGGGTGTCGAACAATCGAGCGATGCCGTTTGGTGCAATGGGTCGCAAGGCCTCGAGATCCTCGCTGGCGCTGTGCATCACGCACAGGCGATCAGTGTCGGACAAAAGATTGCCTAGGCTCGCGGCGTCAAGAGGAGCAGTGGGATCGACAAGTGCGCCATCGCCATCCAGTTCGATCTGGATCAGCGCCAGTTTTGGCAGGAACGAATCGGTGCGCATGAACTCGGTGTCCATGCAGAGCGTAGGCCCCAGCTTTGGCAGCAGATCCTGTAGCGCATCGGCAGTGTCAATCCAGGTTGTCAAATGGGTGCTTCCTATTCGTGGCAATGGCAGTGCTGCTTTATGATCGACCCATGCCAGGTACAGAAGTCGTCAGCAAACAACAAACGTGGGGCGGAATCGCCGGCATCGCGGTGCTGTCGATGGCCTTGGCGTACCGCTATTTTCCGGACATTTTGCATGTCGAGTCGCAGGAACAACAGCCGGTAGCGGTCACCGAAGCTTCGCAACCGCCGCCGTGGATCGCGGCGCTGCCCAATCAGGCGGCACTTACTGACGATTCGTCGAAGATTCCTGGCTACAAGGGCACGACGCTGGCGGAAGGCATGGCGATGGGGCCACCGACGCCGGTAACGCGCGAGATTGCCGCACAACTCAAGCGTGCGCGCGCCGCCGAGGAGCAAGGTAAAGTCCTCGAGCCCAAGGACAAGAATGCCGTTGCGCTTTACCGGGCCGTGTTGGAAAAAGACCCGAATAATGGCGAGGCGCGAGCAGGACTGGCCCGCATTGGCGGCGCACTGCGCGATTGGGCGATTGCAGCCATGGAGCGCAACGATGAAGCGGCGGCGCAACGCTACGTCGCGGCGCTCGATGAACTTCCGCATTCCGATACGGAATTGGCAGCGTTACAGGCGCGCTTGAAAACCCTCGCGGAGGTCCAGCCCCTGCTGGTTAGCGCAGCCGCTTTGATGAGCGAGAACAAGGTGATGGGCGAGGGCGACGACAACGCGCTTGCGGTCTATCGCAAGGTGCTTGCCATCGATTCCAGCAACAAGGTCGCTGACCAAGGGTTGGCGCAGATCGAACGTGAGTTCCTCGACCGCGCGCTTTCGTCGGCGGCGCAGGACGACTTCGCTGCTGCCGATAGTATTCTCAACGATGCCGGCGCGATCAGGCCCGGGTCGGTAAACCTGCAAGACACCCGGATCCGCATTGAGAGCATCCGCAGCCAACGTGCGGAAACCGTGTTGAACCAGGCTTTGTCGGCTCTGGATTCCGGCAATCCCGATATGGCAGAACAGTTGGCACAGCAAGCTCAGGCGATCAGTTCGGACTTGCCGGGCCTCGACGACTTCGCCCAACGTCTACGCAATGCGCGCCTCTATGCGAGCTTCAAGCCGGGCCAGACCATCAGCGACAGTTTCGTCTCGAACTCAGGATCGGGGCCGACAGTGGTGGTGGTGCCAACCGGCGCATTCGTGATGGGCTCATCGGCCGACGAGGAAGGCCATCGCGATAATGAGGAACCACAACGTCGCGTTGCCATCAGTGAGGGATTCGCGCTTGGACAGGCAGAAATCACGGTCGGCGAATTTCGTGAATTCGTGCGCTTGTCCGGTTACAAGACCGACGCCGAGCGGCTGGGAACGGGCAGCGTTTACGACGAATCCAGCGGCCGCATGACCGACAAGCGCGGCATCAGCTGGAAGACCGACTACCACGGCAATCGGTCCTCGGATTCCGCGCCGGTCGTCAATGTTTCATGGAATGACGCCAGCGCTTACGCAGCGTGGCTTTCCGAGCAGACCGGCAAGAGCTACCGACTGCCCAGCGAAGCCGAGTTCGAATATGCGCTTCGCGCAGGCAGCCAGTACCGCTTCCCCTGGGGTGACAGCAATCCGGACAAGGTTCGCGGTAATTTGACCGGCGAAGGCGACCGCTCACCGAGCAAGCGCAGTTGGGCACGCGCGTTCCCAAATTACACCGACGGCTACTGGGGCCCGGCACCGATACGCACTTACGGAAAAAATGCGTTCGGCTTTTTCGACCTGGTCGGGAACGTAGCCGAGTGGGTACAGGATTGCTCGCACGAAAACTTTGTCCGAGCACCCCGCGACAGCACTGCATGGGTCAATCCCGGCTGCCAGCGCCGCATGCTACGCGGCGGATCGTGGGGCAGTGCGCCCGAGCAATCGCGATCGGCGTATCGCTTGGCGGCAGCGAGCACGATGCGAAGTGCGCAGGTAGGGTTTCGGGTGGCGCGGGATTTGTAGGTGTGTTTCGAAGGGATGATCACGCTCCAAGATGGCTTGTGTATCCCGTAAGGAAGGAAATATGAGGAGGTTGGATGGACTCGTGGTGATCGCCGCGATTTCGGCTGTAGTTGGCGGGTGTGAATTAAATCCCTGTGATCACGTTATTCGTACCAGCGCAACATCACCCGATGGGGCCTACACCGCATACGTGGTGGATGTTGGATGTGGCGCCACGACCAAGGATGTTGTTTGGCTTGACCTCACGAGTAGCGGCGCGCAGATCGATTTCGAGAAGGACCGTTTTGCTGTGTTCGAGGGCGATATCCAAGGTTTGAAATGGCATGGTGACCAACTGATCGTTGACTATGGAAGCGCCAGATCAAGTGCTATGAAAACGAAACTCGACGAGGTTGAAATCTCGTATGTGACGGATTCAACTTCGAGTAGGTGAGCGAGTGACTGAAGCGAGTGCTCACCTGTTCCGCCGGATGGGGGAACCCCGATCGATTGGACTGCGGTGGCTGATCGAGCGTAGAAATTAAGAGAGAGGGATTGTTCGCCCCATCCATGGGGCTCACCCTCGCTGCCGCTCGGGCCAGCCTGCGGCTGTCCAAATTCGCTCCTGGCGACTTTGTCGAACCGAGAGAGTGTGAACGATCCTCTCTCTCCGCCACCTACAAAAAACGCGCCCGGAGGCGCGTTTTTTGTAGGTGGCGGAGAGAGAGGGATTCGAACCCTCGGTACGGGATGAACCGTACACACACTTTCCAGGCGTGCTCCTTAAGCCACTCGGACATCTCTCCGGTGCTGCACTTCAGCGTTAGAAACTGGCGTTTCTCGCAACGGCGAAGGGCCGCGGAGAATACCGGACGCGTTGGATACAGACAACTTCCGTTGCGATTGGCTTGCCGTTTGGCCAGTTCGCCCCGATCTTGGCACAATCGTCAGCCGTGTCCTGGAATCTTCGATGTCCTATCAGGTGCTTGCCCGCAAGTGGCGCCCGCGCACATTCGCCCAACTGGTCGGGCAGGAGCATGTGGTGCGGGCGCTCTCGCATGCGCTGGAGAGCGGGCGCGTGCATCACGCGTTCCTGTTCACGGGCACGCGCGGCGTGGGCAAGACGACGATTGCTCGCATCTTCGCGAAATCGCTCAACTGCGAGCGCGGTGAATCGGCGGAACCCTGCGGTGTCTGCGGCATCTGTACGGAAGTCGATGCCGGGCGATTCATTGATTTGCTCGAAATTGACGCGGCGAGCAACACTGGCATCGACAACGTCCGCGAGCTGATAGAGAGCGCGCAGTACTCGCCAAATCGAGGTCGATACAAGGTTTATCTGATCGACGAAGTTCACATGCTTTCCAAGGCGGCATTCAATGCGCTTTTGAAAATCCTTGAAGAACCGCCGCCGCATGTGAAATTCCTGCTTGCGACCACTGATCCGCAGAAATTGCTGGTAACGGTGCTGTCGCGTTGCATCAAGTTCAACCTTAAGCGGCTGACGGTTGAGCAGATTGCCGGCCAGATCAGCTTCATCCTCGGCGAGGAGGGGATCGCGGGCGACGACGCCGCTATCGAAGCGCTGGCGCGCGCAGCCGATGGTTCGCTGCGCGATGGTCTGTCGTTGCTCGACCAGGCGATTGCATTTGGCGGCGGCAGCCTGCGTGCTGAGGATGTGCGGTCGATGTTGGGTACGGTGGAACGTGGGCGTGTCGTAGTTTTATTGGAAGCTTTGATCGCCAGCGATGGCGCTGCATTGCTTGAGGAAGTTCAGAGAATTGCCGAGTTCGCACCCGACTTCGCTATGGTTCTTGACGAACTGGCCGGCGTGTTACATCGATTGCAGTTGCTGCAACTTGTCGGCAACAACGGCACGGACGATGCCGCGCTGTCGGCGCTGGCGGAACGGGTCGATGCGCGTGATGTGAGCCTTTGGTACCAGATGGTGATCAGCGGTCGCAGCGACTTGCCGATGGCCCCGACCGCGCGAGTTGGTTTCGAGATGTGCGTGCTGCGCATGCTCGCGTTCGCGCCGCAATCGACTGGCGCCTCCAAGGCAGCCTCCACTGCTCCTGCGCCAACCCGAACCGTTGCGCCGAGCAGGTCAGCGAGCGCAGCGCCCGGTTGCGCCGCCGCGGCGGCCAAGGCGGCGATTCTGGGAGCGCCGCCATCGCAGATCGCTGCGCCGAAAGCGACGCCAGCGCCATCGCGACAAGCTCTAACCGGTGACGAGAGCTCCGCACCCGGCGCCACGCATCACAATCGCGTTGCCGAGACTGCGGCGGTGATGTCCGCGAAACCCATCGCCAACGATACCGACGACTGGCCGACCCTTATCGAGAAAGCCAACCTGCGCGGTCCGGTTGGCGAGCTGGCGCGGCAGTCATTGTTGCTTGGCATCGAAGGTGACCGTGTTCGGCTGCGCATCAAGGAAAGCCATCAGGACCTGACGAATGGGACCATGGCGAAGATGCTGGAACAACGATTGGGTGACGCGCTGGGGCGACCGGTTCGGGTCAGCTACGAGATTGTCAGCGACATCAGCGGCACACCGGCCGAGCAACGCGTGCACGCCGATGCCGCGCGCCAGCGGCAGGCAGAAGATGGCATTCGCAACGATCCGGTGGGACTTTCGCTGGTCAACGATTTCAACGCGCGCCTGGTAGCGGATTCAGTACAACCCAAGTCCCAATAATTTCTGGCGTCGTTCCCACGACGTCCTCGAACACGACAGGAGAACCCCATGCGAGGACCACTCGCCGGTTTGATGCAGCAAGCGCAGAAAATGCAGGAAGAGGTTCAGCGCAATCAGGAGGAGCTGGCACGCATGGAAATCATCGGTCAAGCTGGTGGTGGTTTGGTTACCGTGACCATGAGCGGCCGCCATGAGGTACGAAAAGTCACAATCGACAAGCAGGCATTCGCAGACGATTCGGAGATGGCTGAAGATCTGGTCGCCGCTGCGTTCAACGACGCCATCAACAAGATCGCCGAGCTGACCAGGCAGAAGATGGGCGACGTTACCGCCGGCATGAACCTGCCGCCCGGCATGAAGCTGCCGTTCTGACGTGATTGCAATTCAAACGTCGCACATGAAGTTGCTAGGCAATGAGTAGCAGCCCGCTGCTGGCCGATTTGATCGAGGCGCTGCGCTGCCTGCCGGGTGTAGGCGCCAAGACCGCGCAACGGATGGCATTTCATATCCTTGAGCGCGATCGCCATGGGGCAAAGCGTTTGTCGGATCGCCTCGCCGCTGCCGTCGAGAGAATTGGCAATTGTTCGCGCTGTCGCAGCTTCAGTGAGGAACCCATTTGTACGCTGTGTCGCAGCACCGCGCGTGACCAACATTTGCTATGCATCGTCGAAACGCCGGTCGACCAATACGCGATCGAAAATGCGACCGGCTATCGCGGTCACTATTTTGTGTTACTCGGGCGGCTGTCGCCCATGGACGGTTACGGACCGAAGGAATTGGGACTCGACATGCTGGCCGAGCGTCTGGGCGAGGGCGAGATCCACGAGCTGATCATCGCCACCAATCCGACCGTGGAAGGCGAGGCGACAGCACACATGTTGTCGATGCTGGCCCACGCGGCCGGCGTTCCGGCTAGCCGCCTTGCACATGGCGTACCACTCGGCGGCGAGCTGGAATTTGTCGACCGCAGCACGCTGGCGCACGCGTTTGGTAGCCGCCAGACCATCATCGACAGCGACAACAAGGCACGTTGATTTAGCCGAACAATCGGCCGCTTGTGGCATCATTGCAGGCTGCCGATCCCGACTGGTGCACGTATCCAATGTTGATTTTCGAGCTCTCACAACCTGGTCGCCGCGCGGCTGCCCAAATGCCGGCCGATTGCGCCATTCCCGCCGATCTTCCCGAGCAATTTCGGCGCAAATCGCCGATTGGCCTGCCCGAAGTTTCGGAGCTGCAGGCGGTGCGCCATTACACCAACCTGTCGCGCAAGAATTTCTCGATCGATACGCATTTCTATCCGCTCGGTTCGTGCACGATGAAATACAACCCGCGCGCCTGCAATACGCTGGCGATGCTGGATGGATTCCTGGCCCGCCATCCCTATGCGCCGGAATCCTTGTCGCAAGGTTTCCTGCACTGCATGTACGACCTGCAGGAAATACTCGCCGATGTCACCGGCATGAAAGGCGGCGTGTCGCTGTCGCCGATGGCCGGCGCGCAAGGTGAACTCGCTGGCGTGGCGATGATCGTTGCGTATCACCGTGATCGCGGCGATACCGAGCGCACCGAAATCATCGTTCCTGATGCTGCACACGGAACCAATCCCGCGACCGCGTCGATGTGTGGCTGCACGGTTCGCGAAATCCCGACGCTAGCCGATGGCGACATTGATGTCGAAGCGCTCAAAAAGGTGCTCGGCCCCAAAACGGCCGGCATCATGCTGACCAACCCGTCAACGATTGGAGTGTTTGAGCGGCGCATCCAGGAAATTGCCAAGCTGGTCCACGACGCGGGCGGTTTGCTTTACTACGACGGCGCCAATCTCAATGCGATTCTCGGCAAGGTTCGTCCCGGTGACATGGGTTTCGACGCAATTCACATGAATTTGCACAAGACCTTCTCGACGCCACACGGCGGCGGCGGTCCTGGTGCTGGTGCGGTGGGCGTCTCCGAGCGACTGCGTCCGTTCCTTCCGATCCCGATGATCCAAAAGCTCGATGACGGGAGCTTCGGATGGATTCGAAAGAAAGACCGACCCAAGTCGATCGGTCGCTTGACCACATTCGCGGGCAACGCTGGCGTGCTGCTGCGCGCCTATGTGTATGCGCGCCTGCTCGGTCGCGAGGGCATGCGCCGCGTGGCCGAGTACGCCACGCTCAATGCCAACTACGTCGCCAAGGGACTGGCCAACGCCGGTTTTGATCTGGCCTATCCCAAGCGTCGCGCCAGTCACGAATTTATCGTCACCGTGCAGCGCCAGAAGAAAGAGAACGGCATCACGGCGCTCGACTTTTCCAAGAGCCTGCTTGATCGCAACATTCATGCACCGACCAACTACTTCCCGTTGCTGGTGCCTGAGTGCCTGTTGATCGAACCAACTGAAACCGAGTCCAAGGAAACACTCGATAATTTCGTCGAAGTAATGGCCGATCTGCTCAAATTGTCTCGCGAGAACCCGCAGGCAATGAAGGACGCGCCGCTGACGATGCCGGTCCGACGTCTTGACGACGTGAAAGCCGCGAAGGAACTTGATATCGCTTGGCAAGGCGCGGCGTGATTGGTCGTCGCTCAGTCCAGTCCGGATAGTCGTGGCCAGCACTGAATCGCGCGGCCCGCGCCAGATCGCCGCGGCGATGATCTGGTCCTTCAAGGGTCTCCGCGCCGCTTGGCGCTATGAGGCCTCGTTTCGGCTTGAAGTATGGCTGAGCGTTGTTCTCTTTCCACTTGGCTTGTGGGCCGGGCAGGGCGCCGTCGAGAAAATCCTGCTGTCCGGCTCGCTGCTGCTGGTGTTGTCGATGGAACTGATCAACTCGGCGGTTGAAACGGTGTTGGACAAGGTCAGCCCGGAAATCCACGAAATGGCCGGGCGCGCGAAGGACATGGGTTCGGCGGCGGTGTTCATGCTGATGCTGAATGTCGCGTTGTGCTGGGGGCTCATCGTCGCACCACGCGCTTGGCAGTGGCTGTTCGCATGAGGTGCGTCGTGCTCGCGCATCTGCATCCACTGACCCGGAACGGGTGATCGATGTCGTTTGAATGGGTATTCGATCCGAACATCTGGATCGCGCTGGCTACGCTGGCGACGCTGGAAATCGTGCTCGGCATCGACAACCTCGTATTTGTGTCGATCGCAGTTGGCCGCTTGCCGCCAGAGCGTCGCTCGCTCGCGCGGCGGCTCGGCATCGGTTTCGCCTGCATCACCCGCATCGCGCTGCTGCTGGTGCTCTCGACGTTGGCCAGCATGGACGACAGCAGCGGCGTGCTGTTCCAGTTCATGGACGAGAAGATTTCGATCCGCGACTTGATCCTGATCCTCGGCGGCCTGTTTCTGCTCTACAAATCGGTTGTGGAAATCCACGCGCAGATGGAGCCGCCGGTGGGCGACAGCGCGGGCGGCAAGGTTTTTTCCAATTTCGGCATGGTGATCGCCCAGATCGCCGTGATCGACATCGTTTTCTCTCTGGATTCGGTGATCACGGCCATCGGCATGGTCAACAACCAGCCTGTCATGGTTGCGGCTATCCTGATCGCGGTCGCCATCATGTTGCTTGCGGCGAATCCTGTCGGCGAGTTCATTGACAGGCATCCGACCGTGCGCATGCTGGCGCTGGCATTCCTGATTCTGGTTGGTGTGGTGCTGATCGCCGATGGGCTCGGTTTCCATGTCCCGCGTGGCTATATCTACTTCGCCATGGGTTTCTCGATTGGCGTCGAAGCACTCAATATCTGGGCGAAGCGCAAGCTGGGTGCGTCGCGCTGACGCGAGTTCTGCCAAACCGATTCCGAAGCGTCGAAAACCGCGCTAGAGTGTCCACTCATTCGTCTCCACCAACCAACGCGAGGGCGTCATGAGCAAAGGCATGGATCAGAAGAAAGACAGCAAGAAAAAGCCGGAAAAGACGCTGAAGGAAAAGCGCCAAGCCAAGGAAGAAAAGAAGGGCAGCCGGTAAGTTATCTGCGCACGCAACGGCCCAGGGGTGGCCGCGACACCCCGAAGTCGGCGCATGCGCGGGCTGAACAACTCCAACAGGAAACCCGATGGCAAAGCCCAATTACAATTTTGAAAAACGCCAGCGCGATATCGCCAAGCAGAAGAAGCAGGAAGAGAAGCGGCAGAAGAAGCTCGCGCGCAAAGCAGATGGCACTGAAGGAGATGCCGATTCGGCGGACGCTGAAGAGGGCGCCTCCGATGGCGACGAAGACTCCTCGCCCACTGACGCAGAGACTATTTCGGACGTGCCCTGAATCAGCCCGAGTCGGCTTTTCTTTAGCCTTTGCGTGCGCCTGCGAACACGTGCTCCAGAAAATAATCAGCACACTGTGATGCAACGCGTTCCTGCTCCGCCCTGAGGCGAGCGGCCGAATCGGCCAGCATTGCGTTGTCGTCACCACCCTCGTCACTCAAGATTCTGCACTCGCTTTTCGCCAGCACGGCACTTCGCGCTGGCTTGATCGCCACCAGTTCAACAGCGTAGCCGATGCGGCCTTTGGTCAAGCGCCAGCCCTTGGTCGTCAAGCGAATCAAGACGTAAGCCTTCCCTTCGTCTGTCAATTCGTATTGGCTGAGGGCTCGCTTCATCTGTTCGGCAACACGAAGGCTGGGATCTGTCAGGGAATGTTTTTCCACAAGCAACGCACCTTCCTTGCGCGCTGATGCAATCGCAATGCCCGCGCCGGCCGCGCCGCCAATTGCACCGAACATCATCCCAGTCATCATTTGCGCCTGCTGTTTGGGACCGAAACGCTCGAACTTTGCTGCGGGTTCAACGTCGATGCTGATCGATGGGGCCGACGCGATCCACTTTTGATCGGTCGGCGCAATGCGCGAAACGCTGCTTTTTGGCGTGGACGCACAGCCGGCGGCGAGCACGGCGATTACGGCCAGAAGCATTCTCATGAAGTTTTCCTTGCAGAAGATCGTCAAGCGAAAATGTTACAGGGTGAAGGCCACAGAGGGTGAGTTGATACAACGCGCCGGTAGAATGGCGGCGATGGCTGACATTGCACTACAGGTACTCAACAACGTTTTCGGTTACGCCGCGTTTCGCGATCCACAACAGGCGATCATCAATCAGGTGGTCGGCGGTGGCGATGCGTTGGTGCTGATGCCGACCGGCGGCGGCAAATCGCTGTGTTACCAGATCCCGGCGCTGATCCGGCCCGGCACGGCCATCGTCGTATCGCCGCTAATCGCACTGATGCAGGACCAGGTTGAAGCGCTGCGCCAGTTTGGCGTCAGTGCCGCATTCCTCAACTCCAGCCTTGATCAACATTCGCAACGCGAGGTGGAACGCAAGTTACGCGCGGGTGAATTGAAGTTGCTCTACGTCGCGCCCGAGCGAATGCTCAACGAGTACTTCCTCGGTATGCTCGACGACGTGGCGTTGTCCCTGTTCGCCATCGACGAAGCGCATTGCGTATCGCAGTGGGGACACGATTTCCGTCCCGAATATCGCGAATTGACGGTGCTGCACAACCGTCATCCGAACGTGCCGCGGATTGCGCTGACCGCAACCGCCGATGCGCCGACGCGTGCCGAAATCGTCGAGCGGCTGGCGCTTGAGAACGCCCGACACTTCATTTCCAGTTTTGATCGGCCGAACATCCGCTATCGCGTCGTCGAGAAAGACAACGCGAAAAAGCAATTGCAGGATTTCTTGATCGGTCGCGATGGCGAATCGGGCATCGTCTATTGCCAGTCGCGAAAATCCGTTGATGCGACGGCGCAGTGGCTGGTAGAGAAGGGCGTCAACGCGCTGGCCTATCACGCTGGCATGGATAGCGCCGCGCGCAGCGCGAACCAGCAACGCTTCCTTCGCGACGACGGCATTGTGATGGTGGCGACGATTGCGTTCGGCATGGGTATCGACAAGCCTGACGTACGCTTCGTCGCGCACATGGACCTGCCGAAAAGTCTGGAAGGCTACTACCAGGAAACCGGCCGCGCCGGGCGCGATGGGCTGCCCGCCGAAGCCTGGATGGCGTATGGCTTGCAGGATCTGGTTACGCAACTGCGTTTCATCTCTTCATCGGAATCGGGCGATGAGCGCAAGCGCGTCGAGCGCGCCAAGTTGGACGCCTTGCTTGGCTATTGCGAGACGGCAGGTTGCCGCCGCCAGCGCCTCCTCGGCTACTTCGGCGAGACGATGCGAGTCGCCTGTGGCAACTGCGATAACTGCCTGGAGCCACCGACCGCATTCGATGGCGGTGAAGTGGCCCGCAAGGCGCTGTCCTGTGTCTATCGAACAGGCCAGCGTTTTGGCGTCGGCCACGTCGTCAATGTGCTGCGCGGCGTGGACGATGCGCGTATTCGCGAGTTGGGCCACGATCAGTTGAGCACCTACGGCATCGGCGCGGAATACGACGACCGACAGTGGCGCAGTCTGTTCCGGCAGTTCGTCGCCAATGGTTTGCTTGTTACCGACGACGAAGGCTACGGCACCTTGCGTCTCACCGATGCCGCGCGCCCGGTGCTGAAAGGCGAGATCAGCCTGCAACTTCGTCAACCGGCGACAAGCAGCGAACGCCGAACCAGCCGCAAGGCGCGCAAGGGCGACGGCCGCAAGCCAAGTGTCGAGATTGCCGAGCACGACGAAACGCTGTGGCAGGCGCTACGAACGACGCGGGCGAGGCTCGCGAAGGAGCAAGGCGTTCCTGCATACGTCATCTTCCACGACGCGACCTTGTTGGCGATGCTGCGCGAGCAGCCGCAGACGCGAGACGACCTCGCGGCAATCAGCGGTGTCGGTAGCGCGAAGCTGGAGCGTTATGGCGCGGCATTTCTTGAAGCGATGGCCCGATAACGATGGTTGGCTGCTCCTGCAATCTTCCACACGGGTTTGAACGACAGCAACGGACCAAGGCATGACGCTGACGTGGCGGTCCCGTCCATTTCATATTTCGCGCAGCAATTAGTCCAGAGCGTTGTGACGCGGTCGCGCGAAAAGGATGCCGATTCCGGCCGGTCACCTCGAGATCTGGTCGTCGAGGGTCTCCATGCTTATCCATCCCACTCGAACTTCTCGCAGATTGCACTTGATAGGTTTCGTCAGTTCTTCAACATCACTATGTAAACGAGAGGAGGATGTAGTCGCACCGGTTGATGACCACCAGATCCCGCCACCATTTTCCGTTACCCTGCGCCGATCTCGACCCAAGCACGACTCATGACCGACACCGACGCAGTACCGCCGCAGGGCTGGCGAGCACTTATCGCCGGCGCCGATCCGCACGAACGTGTCGCCTTGCTATGGTCGTTCCTGTTTTTTTTCTTCCAGCTATTTGGCTACTACATCCTGCGTTCCGTGCGCGAGTCGTTGATCGCGGCTGACGGCGCGCGCCTGCTGCCGACGGTGTTCACGTCGGTATTTTTCTGCATGCTGGCGCTGATGCCCCTGTACGGCGCCCTCGTCGCGCGCGTGCAGCGGCGCCACTTCATGCCGGCGATCTACGTTATTGTCATCGGCTCCCTGGTTGGATTTTCGATGCTGCTGGACCGCTCGATGTCGACTCATACCGCGACCGCATTCGCCATCTTCCTGACCGTGATCAACCTCTTCACCGACTCGGTATTCTGGAGCTTCATGGCTGACATCTTCGTCAGCAACCAGGCCAAGCGCTTCTACGCGATCATCGCAGCAGGCGGTACGGCGGGAGCAATCCTGGGTCCTCTGGCGACCCGCTTCCTGGTGGAGCATGTCGAAGTGTCCGGGCTGATGCTGATCTCGGCCGCGTTCTACACCTTGTGCTTCGGTTGCCTGCTACGGCTGATTCCGTGGGCCCGCGGGCAGGAGCTGCGCAACAAACGCGCCAATGGTGACCAGTTGATAGGAGGATCGATTCTGGCCGGTGCTAAGGTTGTATTCCAGAGACCGGCGCTGATTGCTTTGATGCTGCACATGTTCTTCGGCGTCAGCATCGGCACGTTTTTGTACAACGCGCAGGCGCAGACAGTGGGGGCAATGAATCTCTCGAGCGTAGATCGCACCCAGTACTTCGCGACCATCGATTTGTTCATGAACATTTCGGTGTTGGTCATCCAGGTGTTGGTGACACGCAAGCTTCTTGTTCGTTATGGCGTTGGCCCGCTGTTGCTGGTTCCGGCGATTGCGGCGGGACTCGGGATGGGCAGCATCGCGCTGGCACAGGGCGCGATGATGTTGGCTGCCGTCCAGATCAGCACTCGCGGGCTCTCGTTCTCATTCGTGAAGCCCGCGCGCGAATCACTGTTCACGCTGGTTGATCGCGAAGCGCGCTACAAGGCGAAGAATTTCATCGACACCGTCGTTTATCGCGGTGGCGACATGGTGACCAGTTGGAGTTATTACGCCTTGGGCGCGATTGGGTTAGGCATCGCGGGTAGGGCCGGAGTGTGGTTCGGGGTGGCGATGATCTGGCTGCTGGTGGTTATCTGGCTGATCCGCCTGAGCCGAAACATGCGCGACCAGCGTCAAATCGACGAAGCCAATCCGGTGATCGCCGAACGAGCGGTGCCGTGACTAAATGGATCAGGACATGACGATCGAGACCTTAAGGCAGCAACGCTGTTTCGGCGGTATCCAAGGCACTTACCGACACACGTCGGCAGCTACCGGCGGGACGATGGAATTCGCCGTATACGAGCCACCCCAGTCAAAGCACGGCAAAGTGCCCGTGCTGTATTTCCTAGCCGGCCTCACCTGTAACCACGAAACCTTCGCGATCAAGGCCGGTGCGCAACGATGCGCCGCCGACCTCGGGTTGATGCTGGTGATGCCCGATACCAGTCCTCGCGATACTGGAATCGACGGCGCGACCGGCGACTGGGAATTCGGCGAAGGGGCAGGCTTCTACCTTGATGCCACAACCGAGGGCTATCGCAGCCGCTTCCGCATGGAAACCTACGTCAGTTCTGAGTTACCGGAACTGATTGGCGTCAACTTCCCCATTGCCGATCTCTCCCGCGAAAGCATCTTCGGTCATTCGATGGGCGGCCATGGCGCACTGACCATGGCATTGAATCGTCCGAATCGCTATCGCTCGGTGTCGGCGTTCTCGCCCATCATGGCACCCAGCCAAGTGCCGTGGGGAAAGAAGGCATTTCCGCAGTTCCTGGGCAGTGATCGCGGACGCTGGGAGCGCTACGACAGTGTGTCGTTGTTGCTTTCGGGACAGCGTTTTCCCGGAACGATTCTGATCGACCAGGGGCTGGATGATCAGTTTCTTGACACCCAGTTGAAGCCGCAACTATTCGAGTCAGCGGCGATCCAGGCCGGACAGCCCTACGAGTTGCGCCGCCATGCCGGCTACGACCATAGCTACTGGTTCATTCAGAGCTTTATCGAAGACCATCTTCGACATCACGCGGCGGCGCTGAAGTAGTCGCTACGGCTTGGCAATTGGCGTAATCCGCCAGATGCGGTTGCCGACATCGTCGGCGACCAGCAGTGCGCCGGCCCTGTCGACCACAACGCCAACCGGTCGGCCTTGCGCGTTTTCGTCCTTGTCGAGAAAGCCGGTGAGGATGTCTTCTGCTGCTCCAGATGGCACGCCATTCGTAAATGGCACGAAGATCACCTTATAGCCACTATGCGGTTTGCGGTTCCAGGAACCATGCTGACCGATGAAGGCGCCGCCGAAATAGTGCTGCGGGAACAACGCGGCGTTGTAGAACGCCAGGCCCAGCGACGCGGTATGCGGGCCGAGTGCGTAGTCCGGTGCAATTGCCGAGGCCACGAGATCGGGCCGTGGTGGTTTCACGCGCACGTCGACGTTCTGGCCGTAGTAGCTGTACGGCCAGCCGTAGAAGGCGCCGTCCTTCACCGAGGTCATGTAGTCGGGCACAAGGTCGCTACCGATTTCGTCACGCTCATTAACGACGGTCCACAACACGCCCGATTGAGGCTGCCAGTCCATCCCGTTCGGATTGCGCAGGCCCGCGGCGAAGACACGGCTTTGTCCAGTTACCGGATCGATCTCCAGTATGTCGGCGCGATTGGTTTCCGCCTCCATACCGTTTTCGGCAACATTGCTGTTGGAGCCGATCGTCGCATAGAGCTTGCTGCCATCGGCGTTGGCGATGACGTTCTTGGTCCAGTGATGGTTGATTTCACCAGCCGGAAGATCGGCTACCTTCACACCGGATTGGTCAATCCGCGTAGCGCCAGTTACATAGGGAAACTTGACGATCGCGTCTGTATTCGCGACGTAGAGCGAGTTGCCAACCAAGGCCATGCCGAATGGCGAAGGCAGGCCTTCGATGAACGCTGTTTTTGTCTCGGCGATGCCGTCGCCATCGGCATCACGCAGCAGGCTGATACGGTCGGCACTCGGAACGCCCGCGCCGGCACGCTTCATGACCAGACCTTGCACCCAACCCTTGATGCCGTTGCCATCTTCCGGCCGCTTCGGCGCATTCGACTCGGCGACCAATACATCGCCGTTCGGCAATACCAGTAGCCAGCGTGGATGATCCAGGCCGCCAGCGAACTGGGTTACCGCAAAACCTTGCGCGGCAATCGGTTTGGCACCATCAGCCCAAGGTTGGGCAGGCGCGATATTCATGGTCGGCAGCAGGGTCTTGTTCGGTTCTGGCAGGGTCGGATTTGGACCCATTCCATCCTTGACGGTCAACGTGGCCTTTTCACCGCAACCCGACAAAGAGAAGGCGAGAGCGCCGGCCCCGGCAATGACGAAGTGAAGTCGTAATGACATGAAAAAACTCCAGATTGGCGAGTCAAAAAACCGTTTTTCAGTTTCGGAATCTAGCGCACGGCGACTGAACCGCCAACGGACAAATACCTCACGCCGCAGGTGATGATTGCAGTCGTCATGCGTAGTTGCCACCATCCACGCATGTTCAAACGACGCTACTTGTATGCGCATCTGGCTACCTCAATCCTCGCTGCCTCGCCGTGCGCGTCACAGGCCGTTGAGAGCCGCATCATCCAGGACGGCGAACTCGATTATCGCGTGGTGACAATCGCCCCGGCACGGGAGCAACTGGAGCTGCGCTGGAAGGACGCCGATGGCAAGCCGATTACGAGCATCCAGCAGTTGCGCGACGGTTCGGCGGCATCCGGTAGACGCCTGCTGTTTGCGACCAACGCGGGCATCTACGATAAATCGCAGCGTCCGTTGGGGCTACATGTCGAAAACGGTGAGACGTTGCGCAACCTCAACAAAGTGACAGCCAACGAAGGTAGCGGCAATTTCGCGATACAGCCGAACGGCGTGTTTTGGGTCGATGCGCAAGGTCGTGCCGGCGTCGACTCCACGGCAACCTGGGCCAATCATCCGCGAGAGGTGATGGTCGCATCGCAGTCCGGTCCGATGTTGCTGATCGACGGCGACATCAACCCGAAATTCGATGTCAAGTCGGAAAGCAAAAAGTGGCGTAGCGGCGTCTGTGCGCCGACGCCCGATCGCGTCGAGTTCGTCGTCAGTACGTCACCGGTCAGCTTCCACGAATTCGCCCGAGTGTTCCGCGACCGACTGGGCTGCCGCGATGCACTGTATCTGGATGGCACCCTTTCGAGAATCTGGACCGCTGAAGACGGTTACAGCGGCGCTCCGGCGTTCCTGATCAAGCCTTACGTCGGCATGTTCGCGGTCTTCGCCAAGTAAATTTCGGCGAATGATCAGACGTGCGAGGTGAGCCAGAGCAGGCCGCCGAAGAACGCGACGAACACCGAGGCCAGCGCAATCCAGAACAGGATCGACAGCCAGCCCAGCACCAGCCCGGCAATTGCTAGACCATCACCGCTGTAACGGCCCGGCTCGCGACGAATTTCCGCCCGAGCTAGATGTCCGCAGATCACCGCGGCGATGCTGGCGAGGAAAGGCAGCAGGGTCCAACCGAGAATGCCGGCCACCAGGCTGAGGATCGCCAGCATGTTGTTTTCTGGCGGTGCCACGGGGACTAGCGCGCTGTCTTGCGATAGCGGTGCCGGGACTGACGTCGTCGTGTTCAAGATATGCGTCCTTTGATTCTGTTTCGGAACGTGGTCAGAGATCGAATTTGATGCCCTGCGCCAGCGGCAGCGAGTCGGAATAGTTGATCGTGTTGGTCTGGCGACGCATGTAGGCCTTCCACGCGTCAGAGCCGGATTCGCGTCCGCCGCCGGTGTCCTTCTCGCCGCCGAATGCGCCGCCGATTTCCGCGCCGCTGGTGCCGATATTGACGTTGGCGATGCCACAATCCGAACCTGCCGATGACAGGAATTGCTCGGCCGCGCGCAGGTTCTGGGTGAAGATCGAAGACGACAAACCCTGCGGCACCGCGTTCTGCATTTCGATGGCTTCATCGAGAGTGCTGAACTTCATCACATACATGATCGGCGCGAAGGTTTCGTGCTGGACAACGTCGGCGGAATTGTCGAGGCCGGTGATGATGGTAGGCAGGACGAAGTTGCCGGCGCCATCAATTGCAGTGCCGCCACTTTCGACCTTGCCACCAGCCGCTTTTGCCTTCTCGATCGACGCAAGGAACTGCTTAACCGCTTCGGGGCTGTTCAATGGACCCATCAGATGGGCCGCGTCGGTCGGGTCGCCGATCTTGCCTTCGACCTGCTTGAACGCTTTCACCACCGTGGCCAGCACGCTGTCATAGATTGATTCGTGGATGAACAATCGGCGCGTCGTCGTGCAGCGCTGGCCGGCGGTGCCGACCGCACCGAAGACGATGCCCGGAAGGGCGATTTTCAGGTCGGCCGATTCATCGATGATGATCGCGTTATTACCGCCCAGCTCGAGCAGGCTGCGACCGAGGCGGCGTGCGACACGCTCACCAACGGTGCGGCCGACGGCGGTGGATCCAGTAAAGCTGATCAGGCCGACGCGCTTGTCGTCAACCATCTTCTCTGCCAGTTCGGTGCCGGAGTCGTTGAACAGGAAGAAAAGGTCGGGATAGCCGCCATCGTTGAGCGCTTCGTTGCAGATGCGGATCGTCGCCAACGCAGTCAGCGGCGTTTTATTGGACGGTTTCCAGATGCAGATATCGCCGCAAGCGGCTGCAAGAAATGCGTTCCAAGCCCACACCGCGACGGGGAAATTGAAGGCGCTGATAATGCCGACGATGCCGAGCGGCTGGTACTGCTCGTACATGCGGTGTCCAGGGCGCTCGGAATGCATGGTGTAGCCGTACAGCATGCGCGACTGGCCGACCGCGAAGTCGGCGATGTCGATCATTTCCTGCACTTCGCCATCGCCTTCCGGCTTGCTCTTGCCCATTTCCAATGCCACCAGCGAACCCAGCGCATCCTTGTGCTTTCGCAAGGCGTTTCCGCACAGGCGCACTGCTTCGCCGCGCAGAGGAGCCGGCGTGGTGCGCCAAGTCTTGAACGCGGACTGGGCGCGCTCAACGATGCGTTCGTAATCAGCGTCGCTGCTGGCATGAACCTCGGCAATCGTCTCGTTGTTGGACGGGTTCACCGACTTCACGATACCGGCATCGCTGGTTTTCGACCATTGGCCCTGGCCGAGGTAGCTGCCCGAATTACTGGCTTCGAGATTGAGCGAGGTGAGGATGTGATGCGACATGAAATCTCCTGTCTTGGGGTGCGGCGCCCGAACAGCTGGCCGCAAAAAGTAGCCGCAGAGTCTAGCAGTTTGGGCCTCCTGACCACTTTTTTTGAGGGGAGTGGGTGGTGTTTGAACGCATCACTCGAGGTTACAAAGTAAATGCGAGTCGTTATCATCTTCTCCTCAGCCTTCCGAATTTGCAGGCACTCACCTCTGGAGATCGCATGTACCGCCCACCACTCGCCGCCGCCATGGCTGCCGCCCTTTTCTCCCCGGTTCCGGCGTCCGCCGCCGAAATGATGGACGACAAGAACGAAAAACTTAGCCAGTTGGGACGCATCCAGGTCACAGCGACACGTGTGGAGGAAGACGCCAACAACGTCCCGATCGCGATCACGATCATCAAGCGCGGCCAGATCGAGCGCACTGTTGCGCAAACGGTTGCCGACCTCTTGCACGGCGAACCCGGCACCTACGTGCAATCGACTGGGGCAGGGCAGGGCGTGATCATCATCCGTGGCTTGAAAGGTTCCGAAGTGCTGCACCTGGTCGACGGGTTTCGCTTGAACAATGCGTTTTTCCGTAATGCGCCGAACCAATACATCGCCTTGGTCGATCCGCTCAATATCGATCAGGTTGAGGCGGTGCGCGGACCGATGTCGACGCTCTACGGCAGCGATGCGATGGGCGGCGTGATCCAGTTTCTGACCCCTGATCCGCGATTCAATGGCGAAAGTTGGGAAGCACACGCCGACTTGCACACACGTTATTCGAGTGCCGACGAATCCAACCACAGCCGCGCTGGCTTCTCTGCGGGACATGATGGACTCGCCATTTCCGGCGGTGTCAGCCATCAGGACGTCAACAACCTGCGGGTAGGTGGTGGCGACACCCTGCCATTTACCGCGTACCGGCAGCAAAGCGGCGATGTGAAGGTCTATTTCAAGCCCGCGCCCGGCCATGAGCTGACCTGGTCCGCGCAGTATTCCCAACAGCCGAGCACGCAACGCTACGACGCACTCGTCGCGGGCTTCGGCCAGACCGTCCCCGACAACGCCGAATTTTTTTATCGGCCGCAGGAACGGCGGTTCACCCAGTTGCACTATCGCTACAGCAATCCAAGCGTGTTCGCGGACAGGATCGATGTGCGCCTCGGTTACCAGAAGTACGTCGACGATCGCACCGCACGCGACTTCGGCAGTGCCAACCGCGACACCGAAGAAAACTCCAGCACGCTGCGCGGTGTCACAGCACTGGCCAGCAAGCAGATCAACGACCAGCACTTCATCAGCTACGGCGTCGAGTACTACGCCGACACGGTGGACTCGTCCCGTCAGCGCACCAACATCAACTCCGGCGCGGTCAGTGCGCGGACTTCGCGATTCCCCGACGACTCGACCATGGACAGCCTCGCAGCCTTCATCACGGACGACTGGAGGTTGACCGATCGCCTCGACGTGATTGGTGGACTGCGTTACAGCCGTTTCGACATCGAGCTGCCGCCGGTTATCAATGGCACGGGTGTAGAGCTGAAGCCCGACAAGGTGACGAGCCAGCTCGGCTTCGCATACAAACTCAACGAGGGCCTGCGCCTGGTCGGCAATATTGGGCAAGGTTTTCGTGCGCCAAACATCTTCGATCTCGGCACGTTTGGTGATCGCCCCGGTGGCCGCTTCAACATTCCCAATCCCGACCTGTCGCCGGAACGCGTGACCAGCGCCGACATTGGCTTGAAATACGCCAGCGACACGCTGGAGTTCGAAGCGATAGCTTTCACGTCACGCTACAAGGACAAGATCACTTCGGTTCTCACTGGCGACAACACGGCAAACGGCCGGGCGATCGTGCAGTCGCGTAACGCGACCCGACTTGACCTGAGTGGCTTCGAAAGTGGCGTGCATTGGCAGGCAACACCCGCGATCAATCTATACGCGACGGCAACCTACACGCGTGGTGAAGAGCAGTTCGAGGGTGCTGAATATCCCGCGGATCGCATCCCGCCGCTGTTCGGCAAGTTGGGAATGCGCTACGCCGTGTCGGAAAACATCGAAGTGGAGGGTTGGTCGATCTACGCAACGCGGCAGAATCGACTAAGCCCGCGCGATGTCGGCGATGCCCGCATCAATCCCGATGGCACCGCTGGCTGGGCATCGTTGAACGCGCGCGTGCGCTGGAACATCGACGAGCGCACCCGCCTGCAGTTGTCGGTCGAAAACATCGCCGACAAGCGCTATCGCGAGCATGGTTCGGGTCTCGACGAGCCGGGGCGCGATGTCAGCCTGGGTATCGGCTGGAAGTTCTGAAACCTGAGGCACGAGGATTGTCAGCTCCGCCTTGAGGCGGAGTCGCGCGCGGAAGCAGGCCGCTAACATGCATCGCTGCCGCACGAGTCGGCAACCAAGAGTGTTGACGCAGTCAGACAGGAGTTGCCGTGAGCAAGAACGACGCCCGCAAGTTGAACCTCGCCCAGTTGCACGAGCGCCGCAAAGAGGTCGTGCGGCTGCACGGCGCCGGTGTTCCGGTGATGCAGATCGTTCGCACGACTGGCATGAGCTGGCCGGCAGTCCGCAGCGCGATTGATCGATACGAAAGCGGCGGGTCGGACGCGATCAAGCCGGCGACTCGTGGCCGACGCGACGGTGACGGACGTAGTTTGACCCAGCAACAGGAATTATTGATTTGCGAGCTGATCTGCAACCAGCGTCCGGATCAACTCGGATTGTCGGACACAATGTGGAGCCGGTCGTCGGTCGACCAACTCATCGAGCAACGATGCGGCCTGAAACTCTCCGAGCGGGCGGTTGGAAATTACGTCAACCGTTGGGGGTTTGTCGCTGTGGAGCCATTACCGCAGCAAAAATCTTCCAAGGGCGAGCGACAGGCTGCGTGGCTGGCGACCGACTACCGCGCGCTGGTGCAGCGAGTGCGCCGCGAGCAAGCCGAAATTCAGTGGCTGCAAACCCGCCAGTTGTATGACTGCGATGTCGCTGCAGCGGGCTCAGCGGTACGAAAGTCCGATCGGCAAGCAGCGCCGCTTCGTTATCTGATGATTGCGGTCAGCAACCAGCGCAAGATGCGCTGGCTGGTGTCGCAAGGAACGCCTGATGACAGCCAATGGGCAACGTTTCTGGATGCGCTGGCTGACGACGTCGAAAACCCGATCCTGATCCTTGCGCACGATCCGACGTCCACCAATCCCGACCTCGTCCCTTCGCACCATCTTTTCGAGCATCGACCGATCCGCTTTATCGTAGCGGGTGCCGAACTTGCCGCTGCAGAACCCGCCCGCACGTTTGCGTCAGCTGAAGCTGCAGAAGACGCAGATCTGATCGTTCCGAGCACGGCGGGTGAAATCCAGACAGAATCAGGAAATGCTTCATCACAAAAATTTACCTCCGGTGCAGGCCTTTTGGCACTATCACGGAATGCGGCTCCAAACGCCTCGATTGCCGACCAAAATGAACAGAATCAGGCGTCTAGACTTGTTCCTGCGCACTCTATAAAGTCGCCCCGCACCCCCGTCCGGGGGCCGTTCCGGGGATCCATCATGCGAATCCGCTCACTTGCAGCCGTTGCCGCCATTGCCGTTGTCGGTGTGGCTGTTGCGTTCATCACCTTGCGCCCGGATGCGCTCTTCGACGCGGACTCGCAATACGAGTCCGAAGGTATCGGTGCCAAGCCCATTGCGGGCGACTATTGGGCGCACCGCGTCGCCTATCCGACCATGCATTTCAGCCCGAGTTGGTACAACGACGCGAAGGTTGAAGACGCTTTGGTTGCGTCCGCCGTTCCTGCGGGCAATCAGGCCTATCGCCGATCATCGCAGTCGCCGTTGGCGCTGAATCCGACCAACTGGACGTTCCTCGGTCCGATTCCGCTGTCCAATGCCGGCGTGCAGGTTTCTGGCCGAGTCAATGTCATTGCGGTTGATCCGACGGGTCCAGACGCTAGTGGCAACCAGACCGTTTTCGCAGCATCGGATGGCGGCGGTGTCTGGAAGTCGACCAACTGCTGCACGGCCGCGACGACGTGGCGCAACACCACGGATCAGCCCGATATCGCCGGCATCGCGATCGGTGACATCTACATCGATCCCAACAACGCCAACGTGGTCTATGCCGGTACCGGTGACCTGCGTTATGGCTCGTTCTCATTTGGTACGTCTGGCCTGCTGAAAAGTGTGGACAAGGGCGAAACGTGGACGGTGCTTGGCAGCGATGTATTCACCCCGTTCTACCCGCCGTCTGCTGGGCTGGGCTTTCCGCAATATCAGGCGATCGGAAAGGTGGTCACGGATCCAAACAACTCAAACACCGTCATCGTAGGCACCAAGACAGGTTTTTTTGTTTCGAACAATGCTGGCGTGAACTGGGTAGGGCCTTGCTATACCAACAACAACCTCAGCCAGCGGCAGGACATCACAGGCTTACTCGCGCGTGATTCCGGCGGCGGCCAAACCAATCTGCTGGTAGCGGTCGGTACGCGTGGCAATCCAACCACGGTGCAACCTGATCTCGCCAACCTGGGTGCCAATGGCGTCTATCGCGCGGCGTTGCCGACCACCGGTTGCCCGACGCTGGGCGCATGGACGTTGCTCGACAACAACTTCCCGGCAGGCACCGGTAACGGTGATCCGACGGGTAAGACGCTGGGCCGCATCGAACTTGCTGCCGCGAAAACCGATCCGAACGTTATCTACGCCATGGGCGCGAATTCCGCGACCAGTGGTGTTCTTGGTGTCTGGCGTAGCAGCAATGGCGGCACCACGTGGGCGCAGACCGCGCAGTCTGCCGATGTGCAGTCGCAAGGTTGCGGTAACGCGACAAATGGCGGCGGCCAGATGTGGTACGACGCGGGCCTGACGGTCGATCCAAACGATGCCAACACGGTGTTGTTGAGCGGCGTCGATTTGTTCCGCTCGACCAACGGTGGCGTCACTTTCCAGGACGTTAGTTGCGGTTACAGCGGCGGCAACGTTCACGTCGATCATCACGCTCGTGCCTATTTACCAGCCGCCGGCGGCGGCTACGACAGCAACAAAGTGCTGACGGGGAGCGATGGTGGTGTTTTCTATACTGCAAACGTGCTTACCGGCACGGGCGGTACGACCGCTGCGAATCGTCCTAGCTATATTTCACTGAACGCTACCATCGGTTCAATCGAGCTGTACTCGGGAGATATCACTGCCAATTTCGCGACTTCGGCAACGCCGGGCGCCAGCGCCGGTGCCCAGGATAACGGCAGTGAGTGGGTTCGATACACAGGCAATCCGGGTGCAGCGCAGTGGACCGTTCGCAATGGCGGCGATGGCATCTATACGCGCATCGAGCCGGTAAACGAGTTGCGCTGGTACTACTCCAGCCAGAATGGTGCATTGGTGGTCTCCACCAACGGCCCCAACAGCCAAGTGGTCGGCGCGGCGGCCCCAGGCAGTTGGGGCGGTGACACCCTCAGTTTCGTCATGCCATTTGAGCTTTACCGCTATGGCGAACTGAACGTGATGGGTAGCGGTTGTACGACCGCGCTCGGTTGCAGCTACATGATCGGCGGGACTAACCGGGTTTGGGAAACTCTGACCGGCGCGGTTCCGACCACTAGTTGGTATGCGAACAGCCCCGTCCTGACCAAGGGCACACTCGGCAACCGCTCCTTCATCAACCAATTGGCGCACGCTTACCACAGCCCAACCGTGGTCATTGCCGGAACCAACGACGGCAACGTGCAGGTTGGCCATGGCATGAATCAGGGTACGGCCAACACGGCGACTTGGACCAATGTGACTGGCGGCAACAGCGTGCTTCCCAATCGCCCGGTGATGGACGTCGCCATCGATGTTGGCGATGCGATGATGCCGGGAACCAGCTCCACGGGCTATGCCTCACTCGGCGGCTTTGACCAGAACACGCCGGCGCAACCAGGCCACATCTACCAGTTGCAGTGCCAGAACAGCTGCGCAACCTTCACGTGGCGCAACGTGTCCGGCAATCTGCCGAACATCCCGGCCAACTCGGTGACGTTCAATCCGCGCATTCCAAGCCAGGTTTTTGCTGGCACCGACTGGGGCCTTTACTTCACCAACGACATCACTGCTGCCAGTCCCATCTGGTTCCGCTTCGACAATGGCTTGCCGAAGGTGATGATCTGGGACATGGCGATCGACCGTGGTGCAACCACGCTCTCGGTATTCACCCGTGGACGTGGCGCTTGGGCATGGCCGTTGCCGACATCTCTCAGCGATTCGATCTTCGCGAACGGTTTCGATTCCGCAGTGCCGTGATGCAACAGTAACTTGCTGCAAATCAAAAACCCCGGGCCTCGCGGTCCGGGGTTTTTCATTGCGCCGCGATGTGGGTTGTTGAACGGTGAGGCAGCGGACAGAATAATCTGGCGGCTCGGGTCAGCGCGATTTCGACCAGTCGCGAATGCATCCCACCAGCCGCAGGCAATCCACGTAACGGTTGTAAAGAGGCACTGGTGCGGCACGGATGATATCCGGCTCTCGCCAGTCGACCACGATGCCGTGTGCCGTCAGGTAGTCAAACAGTGCGCGTCCTGCATCGCGTTCACCCTTTACCCGCAAAGAGAGCTGGCATCCACGGCGTGACGCGTCGTTCGGCGTAATCACGTCGATCACTTGGCCGATCTGCTGATAGATCAACCAGTCGAGATAACCGGTCAGCGCTTCGGACTTCTCGCGCAATGCCGCCATGCCGGTACGCTGGAACAATTCGAGCGATGATCGCAAAGGCGCAAGACCAAGCACCGTTGCGTTGGAAAGTTGCCAGCCGTCGGCGCCCGGTGTGGGATTGAACTGCGGCCCCATCTGGAATCGCGTTTCCTTGTCGTGGCCCCACCAGCCGGCAAAGCGTGGCAAGTTCGCGCTGGCATGGCGCTCGTGTACAAAGGCGCCGCCAATCGCACCCGGTCCCGCGTTGAGATATTTGTAATTGCACCAGACGGCGAAGTCAGCCCCGCTGTCGTGCAGATGCAAAGCCAGGTTGCCAACTGCATGGGCGAGGTCGAAGCCAACCCTGCAACCCTTGTTGCTGGCAATCTCGGCGATGCGACGAAGATCGAACGCCTGGCCGGTCAGATACTGCACGCCCGGCAACATCACCAAGGCGATGCGCGACCCTTGCTCTTCCAGAATCGCTTCGATTGCGCGTCCGGAAATAGTGCCGTTGGGTTCGTCACCTTCCAGTTCGATCAGCGCCGTCGCGGGATCGAATCCATGAAAACGCACCTGCGACTCAACCGCATAGCGATCCGAAGGAAATGCGTTCTTCTCGATCAATATCGCATTGCGCTGCGCGGTCGGCCGGTAGAAGCTGACCATCATGAAGTGCAGGTTTGCGGTTAGCGAGTTCATCGCGACGACTTCGGAAGGCAATGCGCCGAGCACTTCGGCCAGGCCGCTGCGCAGGGTTTCGTGATACGTCAACCACGGTCGCGCTGCGCGAAAATGTCCTTCCACGCCCAACTCGGCCCAGGCATCCAGTTCTTCCGTGACTGCCGCACGCGTTGATCGTGGCTGTAGCCCCAGCGAATTACCACAAAAATAGGCAATGTCCTCGCCATCATGCTGCGGAATCAGGAATTCGTCCCGATAGCTGGCCAATTCGTCTGCCGCGTCTTGCGACTGCGCCCATTCAAGAGTTCCTATATCAATCGCCGTCATGCTGCCTCCTTGCTGTAGCGGGAAAGTGGCAGACCCAGCCATTCCAGCGCACTGCCGTGATAGAGCTGGGCCTGTTGGATCTCGGATAAATTCAGCGCCGCAATGCCTGCACCGGGTTCCTGCTCTCCGAGAGGGAAGGGGTAGTCGGTGCCGAGCATCACCTTGTTGCTGCCAGCGACTTCCAGCAGGTATCGCAGTGCGGCCTGATCGTGCACACAGGAATCGAACCACATCTTGCCGAGATAGTCGCGTGGATTGCGTGCATTGTCGGTGGCGACCAGGTCGGGCCGCATCCGGAAGCCATGTTCGATGCGGCCGATGCTGTACGGAAACGAGCCACCGCCGTGCGCGAAACACACCCGAAGTTTCGGCAAGCGTTCCAGCACCCCACCAAAGATCAAGCAACATGCCGCACGCGCCTGCTCTGCCGGCATTCCGACGAGCCAAGGCAGCCAGTATTTCGGCATGGTTTCCTTGCCCATCATGTCCCAGGGATGGACCAGTATCGCCGCGCCTAGATCGGCAGCGGCTTCGAAAAATGGAAACAATTCCGGTGCATCGAGATTCCAGTTTTCCACATGCGAACCAATCTGCACGGCTGGAAGGCCCAATGTCTCAAAGCACCGCTCCAGCTCCTGGATCGCCAACGTGGGCGACTGCAAAGGCACCGTGCCGATGCCGATGTAGTTCTTCGGATGATCGCGGCAAAGACCGGCGGTGTGGTCGTTGAGATAACGATGCAACTCCAGCGCCTGGTTGCCCTTCGCCCAGTACGAAAAAAGCACCGGCACGGTCGAGACAACCTGCACTTGGATGCCGAATTTTCGGTAATCGTCGATGCGAGTCTGCGCGTGATACGCACTGTCCCAGACTTCACGGAAGAACTTGCCATCCTTGTATATGCGCCGCCGCCCTTCGGAATTGACGATCACCGGAAAGCGATCATCACCGTACTTGGTCGCAAGGTCCGGCCAGCTTTCGGGCAGCACATGGGTGTGAGTATCGATCTTGAGCATGGCCCAAGTTTAGCTGTGCTTTGACAACGACGCTTGTTGCCGATTACTGACCATGCTGGCAATGTTGGACCATTCCGTTTCTGAGTGACGAGGCCGAAGATGAATCTATCTGTTGTAGGCAAGTCGCTGCTTGCACTGACGTTGCTGGTATTTTCCAGCTTGAATCTCGCCCAAGAGGCAGGCGCTTCTGTCCCGGACAGTTCCTACGCGAAGCCGGGGCAGCTGGTGGCGATCCCCTCGACTAGGGCCTCGGATACCCGGCTACTCAATCTGCGTTGCACAGGCGACGGCCCGGTCAGCGTTCTGCTAGAGGCATGTAGTCGTGCCGATTCCATTACCTGGTACCGCGTGCAGCCGCTGCTTGCTAAACAAACGCGAGTTTGTAGCTACGATCGCGCCGGCTACGGGTTCAGTGAAGAAGGCCCCTTGCCACGCGATGTCGATGCCGATGTTCGCGATCTTGACGCCTTGATCACCGCTGCAGGTATCCAGACGCCAACTGTGCTGGTCGGACATTCCCTTGGTACCGACATCGTTCGACGCTACGCCGAGCGGCATCGAAATCGCGTCGCGGGTCTGGTTCTGGTTGATCCGCCTGAACACTACATCTCCAAATACGCACTGGACTGGGATTCGTCCGAGCGTGCCTCTAACAAGCAGCGTTTCGAGTTACTGCAAACCTGCCTGGATGCTGCCATTGCGGGCACGCTCGCAAAAGGTGACGGCGATCTTTCTCGATGCGTCGCGGACCCGGATACCAAATGGCCGGAAGCAGTGAGAGCTTCGATTCGTGCCTATAAGTTGAATCCAGCATTCTGGCGAACGATCAAGTCAGAGCTTTCCTACAACGAAACCGTGTTCAACGCGCCCATCGTTGTGCACAAAAATAGGTCCGACCTGCCAGTTGTAATTCTGGTTGCTGGCGACACATACGCCGAAGCCCCGTCGCCTTTACGCGAGGCGTTAGAAAAATCGCGCGAGAAAACCATTGCCAACATTGCCGCTAACACGACGCGTAGCACTCGGATAGACGTGGCCAATTCAGGACACGACATGCAGATGGATCAGCCACAAGCTGTCGTTGATGCGGTGACCGCTGTAATGAAGCAATTCGCCAAGAAATAGGCGATTGAACGCTGAGGCGCCTCAACCCCAGCGCATCGTGCCCTCAATCACGACAACCGACTCGCCGCCTATCCACACATCGCCGTCGTTCTCAACTGACACCTCGACGATACCGTCGCGACCCAACTCGCGTCCCTGGCTGGCGCGATAGGAATTGCCGATACGGGCAAGCTCTCCATTGGTGTGTAACACGCTCGCAATCGCAGCGTTGGCGCTTCCGGTGACAGGGTCTTCGGCGATGCCGTCACTCGGGCAGAACACACGTACGACGAGCTGTTCGGCACTGCCAGAGTCGGTTGGCGCGTAGATCGCCACGCCCACACAGGCGGACATGTCGCACAACCTCGCCATCGCGGCGAGGTCGGGAACCAGATTTCTTACCGAAGTTTCATCCGGCATGGCGACGATCCAGAACGATGGGCCGTTGTTGACGACCACGGCGCGTTCGAACAAAGACTGACCCAGCACGGGAAAGATGCGTGACAACAGTCGCAACTCGTCCTCACCTGCACTGCGTTGCCGCGCTTGGGGTGCGCGAACATGCACTTTCCAACTACCTATGCTGCCTTCCACACGCATCGGCAATAGTCCTGCCGCGCACTGCTGCATCAGCTTGCCGTCTTTGGGTGTGATCAATCCGGCATGCAACGCCGCATACGCAGTGCCTACACTCGGATGACCCGCAAACGGCAACTCCTGGCGTGGCGTAAAAATCCGCACCCGGTAGTCAGCGCGACGATCGGTCGGCGGTAGCAGGAAGGTGGTTTCCGACAGGTTCGTCCACGCGGCAAATCTCTGCATTGATGTGTCATCGATACCTTCACCATCAAGCACCACGGCAAGCGCGTTGCCGAACCCGGGGCGGTTGGTGAACACATCCAGTTGCAACATTCGTCTCTCGATCATTCTTCCATTGTCGCCGCAGGCGACGGCTGTTTGCGAGCAGCGCGAATTTCTCCCCTCTCCCGTCGGAAAAAGGGTCGCGAATGAGGGTCCGACTCTTGCGTCGTTGTCCGTTATTGCGAAGATTTCATCTTCGCTTTTTTGGCCGTATAGACGGCCTTTTTGCGGCTGTCGCCGGATTGGGCAAGCGCTTCCGCACTTGTCTTTGGGTGTCGCCAGAATGGTCAAATATTTCGCCGGGCTGCCGCCCGCGGCTTCGCTCGTCCGCTTCGCTCTGTCTGGCTGTCACCAGACTGGTCAAGCGTTTCGCCGGGCTGCCGCCCGCCGCCCCACCTTTCTCCTCGCAGAGAAACGTGGGCCAAAGATGCGCCCTTGGCGGGTCGGTCGTGCGATGAAGCTGCACGACTACGCAAGTTGGCTACGGGGTTCGCTGAAGGCGCATCCCTGCACCTGCAGCGAA
>JBBSTF010000021.1:0-52994 GCA_038236135.1 Lysobacterales bacterium | reverse complement strand
TTGGCGTCGCTCATGGATCAGGCATTCCTTGGAGGGTCGTTGCTGCCGTAGGGCAACACGGGATGATCGTCGCTGGTGAGCAGGCGAATGAAGTTGGGATGCACGAACAGCTTTTCGCGGCCGTCCTGGCTTTCTTCCAGCATGCCGATGTCGACCAGTTGCTTCAGATAGACCGAGGCTGTCTGGCGCTTGGCGATGCCGGCGTCGACCAGGTTGGGGATGCGGCAGTAGGGTTGCACGAAGAGTGCATCAATCAACTCGCGACTGTGAATTTTCGGCGCGTGCTTGCGGGCGAACGCCATCGCGTTGTCGTGGAGCTGGACAATGGCGCGAACCTTGGCGGTAGTCCACTGCGCCGTCTGGGTGACCGCATCGAGCATGAAGTCGATCCAGTCTTCCCATGCGCCGTCACGGGTGACGGCAAGCAGCAAACGATAGTAGTCAGCGCGGCGACGCAGGATGGCGCGCGACAGGTAGAGCACGGGTTGATCGAGCAAACCCTGCTCGACCAGCATCAGCAGGTTGAGCACGCGACCGGTGCGACCGTTGCCATCGAGGAAGGGATGGATGGCCTCGAACTGGTAGTGGGCGACTGCCATGCGAATAACCGGATCGACATCGACGGCGTCGTGGATGAAGCGTTCCCAGTTGGCCAGCTTCTGGCGCAGCAGCGCTTCGCCTTCGGGTGGCGTATAGACAACATCGCCCGTGGCGGCGTTCTTCAACGCGGTGCCTGGCAGGCGGCGAATGTCCATGTCCGTTTGGTGCAGGCGTGTGCAGATTTGTACCGCGGTGTTGGTGGATAGCGGCCGTTGCGCAAGCGAGTGAAACCCCAGCTTCAAGGCGGCGCGGTAGTTCAGCGCTTCTTTTGTTGCGGGGTCGGCAGATTGCTCGTCCTGCGCGTAGCGGAACAGCTTGTCGCTGGTGGTGACGATGTTCTCGATCTCGCTGCTGGCTTGCGCTTCCAGCATTGGGATGGCATTGATCAGCACGGACTGGTTGGGGATCAGGGCACCGGCGCTTTTCAGCTCAGCCAGCGCCGTGCGCGCCTGGATGCAGGCCTTGAGCAGGCGCTTGCTCTCGATGTCTGCCGCTGGCGGCAGATCGGACAAGGCGTTGTGTGGGCGCGTGGGGTCGAACGTCATGTCGATTTTTCCAAAGATGCTCGACACGTTTTTGGAACGTGTCGATGTGGTCGACATTAGCGCTTGACGTGTCGATACACAATCACTCTATCGACATATTCCTAGAATGTGTCGATGATTTGCTTTGTTCTAACGCTAAACCAGTTGCCAGCGTACCCGGAACAGAAGCAAGGACTGGCTGCGCTGGTTGAGGCGGCGTTGTAGGGCAGCGATCAATTCGTCGCGCTTGGCCTCGATGGCGTCTTCGACGTCGAAGATTTCCTGACGTTGCCGGCGCTGTTGGCGTTCCAGCGATTTGATTTCGTCCTGCACGGCGGATTGCTCATCCACCGTACTCGCTGTGCGGGCGCGACGCTTGGCGTCTTTCAGCCGTGCCTTGGTGTCGTGCATGGCTTGCTCGGCGGCAATCAGTCGATCTTCGGCCCACTGGTCGAGCTTTTCGCGCTCGGCCTGGAAGTAGCCGTTGTTTTCTTCCAGCGCTTTCGCCAGCGCCGCTTCGATCTGGCGACGTACGTTGGCGTCGAAATGATTTGGAATTGGCGACGCGGTATCGATGGGCTGCTCGCGACCGGGAAGCTCAAGCAGGCGCTGGCAGGCATCGGCATCGAGCCACGTGCCATCATCGGCTTGGCCGGTGAAGACGAGGTGTTCTTCCAGCTCGAAGCTTTCCAGTTGCAGCAGGTTTAGTTCCAGCCAACCCGATTTCGCCACTAGTTGTTCGAGCACGGCGATGCGTGGACTGGCAGATGAAAGATCCAGGCTGAGATTTATGGAAGGCGTTTCGAGGCGTTGGCCAGCGTCGAGGACAAACTCGCCCAGCGGATGGGTGAGCCGATACAGGTGGCCATGCTCGGGCGCGGGCTGGCCCTTGCGAATGAGTTGGTAGCGGCCATCCGGCGCGGTGTCGACGGGCGACGCGGAAAGATCAAATGACAGCTTCGCATCATCGAAACGCGCCTCGCCAGAAAGCATGTGGCGGGTAAGGCGCCAGAACAGACGTGTGATGCGATCGAGCTGCGCGATGGCCTGGTCACGATTCAGCCGCAGGCGTTCGACGACGCCGGCATCGAAGGTAGCCAGTAGCGCTTCTTCGGTTTCCTTCATGCGTATGGCGATTTGTTCTTCCAGTTCCGCGCGCAAGCTGGCAAAGGCCGCGTCGATTTGTGCAGGCGTTCGGCAGGTGTCATAGATTTCGGCAATACGACGCTCGATATCGGTACCGCTCTCGATGCGACCTAGGATTTCGTCCGATGCGCCAAACACGCCCTCGAACAGGTGGAATTTTTCGGACAGCAGTTCCAGCACGCGCTGGTCAGCGGCGTTGCGTTGATTAAGAAAATTGACGACGACGACATCGTGTTTCTGGCCGTAGCGATGGCAACGACCGATGCGTTGCTCGACGCGTTGCGGATTCCACGGCAGGTCGTAATTGACAACCAGCGCGCAGAACTGAAGGTTGATGCCTTCTGCGCCGGCTTCAGTGCAAATGAGGATTTCGGCTTGATCGCGGAACTCGTCGATTGCGGCTGTGCGTCGATCAATCGCTGGGCTGCCGGTGACGCGATCGGTGCCTGCATTCGTTACCAGCCAACGTTGGTAGATTCCATTGAGGCCGGGGTCGGACGAGCGTCCACTGAATTTCACCACGCGGCCAGCGTGTCCGTGCGCTTCAAGGAAACGTGCAAGGTAGTCCTGCGTGCGCACCGATTCGGTGAAGATGACCACCTTGCGCGGCGCGCCGATGGATGACATGCGGGCAAAGCCGGTGACGAGCGCTTCAAGCAATGCAAAGGATTTGCGATCTTCGCGAACGGAACGCGCGATCAGCAGGTATTGCTCCAGTTCGACAATTTCGGCGCGCAGTTTTTCGCGATCAATTGTCGTCGTGGTGGTAGGCGTGTTGGCTTCGTCTTCGATCTCGTCGTCGGACTCGTCGAAGGCATCGGCATCGAGTTCCTGTTCCTCGATGAGATTCGCCAGCCAGTCGCCTTGCTCGGCCTGGCTGTCTTCCAGCTTTTTCAGACGCGCAAGAATCGCTTCCAAAGTCGCGACCACCGCTTCGGTGGACGAGGCAAGCAGCTTGCGCAGGATCAGCCCGACCAAGTGTCTCTGCCGCGACGGGATGCCGTAGCTGTCATCCCTGAGCAGATAGCCCGAAACCAGGTCGTAGACACGTTGTTCTTCTTCGCCGGGCGCAAACGGCACGGTCAACGGTTTGCGCTGGGTGTACTGCACGTACTCCAGCACGTCGCGGCGCAGCGTGCGCTTGGTGAACTCGGCAAGGCGCGTGCGCAGCGCTGGGAAGTCCGCATCGCCGCGCATGTAACGGGCGCGAAAGCTGACGCGGTCACCGAACAGATAGTCGTCGATTACCGTCGACAGACCGTAGAGTTCGAGCAGCGAGTTTTGCAGCGGTGTCGCCGTCAGCAGCAGTTTTCGGACACCTGCCAAGGCGCGCTTGATCGACTGCCCGGTGTGATGGCTTTCCCGGTAGGCATTGCGCAGCTTGTGGGCTTCGTCTATCACGGCCAAGTCCCAACGAATGGCACCGATGGTTTTCTCCATCCGCGCCGCGAAATGAATGGAGACGATGCTGATGACGTCCTGATCGAGCGGGTTGTAGATGCCGGCCTTTCGCGCCTTTCGCCAGGTCGATGCGTCCAGCACTTGCGTGGGTAGGTGGAATTTCTCGGCCAGTTCGATGGCCCACTGTTTGCGCAACGACGCCGGGCAGATGACGATCAGTCGACGACGTCGCTCGGCCCAGTATTGTCCAAGCACGAGTGCGGCTTCGATGGTCTTGCCCAGACCGACTTCGTCCGCCAGCAACACGCCCTTTGACAACGGGTTCTGCAACGCAAATAGCGCGGCTTCGATCTGGTGCGGATTGAGATCGACTGCGGCGTCGAACAGGGCTTGACCGATTCGGTCCAGCTCGCCACCGCGCCGGCGACGGGTCAGCTCCCATGCAAAGTATTTCGCCTGTACGTCGCTGGTTTCGATCATCCGTGCGTTGCCTGCCCTTCAATTCACGTCGCGGAAGGATAGCCGACGGCTGGACGGCGGGGCGTTCGCGCCGCACGATAGGCGGATGCATTCGATTGACTTCATGGATTCCCATACCGGCGGTGAGCCGACGAGGATGGTTGTGGCTGGCTTTCCTGATTTGGGTGGCGGCGACATGGCAGAGCGGCGCGATCGGTTTCGTGCCGAGCACGATCGTTGGCGCAGTGCAATTGCCTGCGAGCCGCGCGGATCGGACACGATGGTGGGTGCGGTGTTGCAGCAACCGCTGTCGAGCAATGCCGTGGCGGGTGTGATTTTCTTCAACAACGTCGGATACCTCGGCATGTGTGGGCACGGCATGATCGGCGTGGTGTGCACGTTGGCGCACATGGGCCGTATTGGCCCGGGTACGCATGTGATCGAAACGCCGGTTGGCGATGTCGCTGCCGAGTTGCACGCGGATGGTCGCGTGACGATCGACAACGTCGAAAGCTGGCGCGAATCGACGAACGTATCGATCGAAGTTGAAGGACATGGCTTGGTCACCGGCGATGTCGCCTGGGGCGGCAACTGGTTCTTCATCACGTCGCAATCGACGATCCCGATCGCACTGGAGAACTGGCGCGAACTGACGTCGTACTGTGCGGCGATTCGCGATGCGTTGGTGAGCGCTGGCATCAGCGGACGCGATGGTGCCGAGATCGATCACATTGAGTTGAACGCACCGTCGCAGACTGCCGGGATCGATGGCCGCAACTTTGTGCTGTGTCCTGGGCTTGCGTACGACCGCTCACCGTGCGGTACCGGAACGAGTGCGAAACTGGCCTGCCTTGCTGCGGATGGCAAGCTGCAACCGGGTGACATCTGGCGTCAGGAAAGCCTGCTCGGCAGCGTGTTTGACGCAAGCTATACAACGAGCGCCAACGGCATCCGTCCGCGCATCACCGGCACGGCGCACATCATGGCCGAAGGCCGACTATTGATTGACCCTGCCGACGCGTTCGGTTGGGGCATCGCATAAAACGACTTACTAGGAGTTTGCATGAGCGCATCCATCTGGCGCGGGGTTATTCCCGCCATCACGACACCGTTTACCATTGACGACAAGGTTGATCACGATTTCCTCGGTCGCCATGCGCAACGCATGCTCGATGCGGGGTGTACTGGCATCGTTCCGTTGGGTTCGCTCGGAGAAGCGGCGACGTTGTCGTTCGATGAAAAGCTCGACATCCTGCGCACGCTGGTTGATGCCTGCAACGATCGCGCTCCGGTGATCCCGGGTATCGCCGCGTTGTCCACGGGCGAAGCGGTGAAGCTCGCGAAAGCAGCGGAGCAAATCGGTTGCAAGGGCATGATGGTGTTGCCGCCATACGTGTATTCCACCGACTGGCGCGAGATGGGTGCGCACATGCGCAGCGTGATCGACGCGACATCGCTGCCGTGCATGCTTTACAACAACCCAATCGCCTACAAGACAGATTTTTCAGCCGGCCAGATGGCTGAACTGGCGAAGGCGTGTCCGAACCTGCAAGCGGTGAAGGAGTCGTCCGCCGACGTGCGACGCTTCGCGGCAATTCGTAGTGAATTGGGTGATCGGCTTGAACTGCTGGTCGGCATGGATGATGCCGTCGTCGAAGGCGTGGCGATGGGCGCGACCGGCTGGATCGCGGGGTTGGTGAACGCGTTTCCGGAACAATCCGTGCGCTTGTTCGACCTCGCTGTCGAGGGTGGTTACGACGCAGCGGCCGATCTCTATCACTGGTTTCTGCCGATGCTGCGACTGGATACGGTTCCCAAGTTCGTGCAGCTCATCAAGCTGGCGCAGCAGTGCGTCGAGTTGGGCAGCGAGCGCGTGCGTGCGCCGCGATTGGTTGTCGAAGGCGCCGAGCGGGCGGCCGCACTGAAAGTCATCGAAGACGCGATTGCTCATCCGGTGGGAAACTGAGATGGGCGACAACGGCGATGACGCCTTGCAACCTATCCTGATTGCTGGCGATTGGCGCGCGGCCAGAAAGCCGGAAGGCGATTTCCGAGCGAGCAATCCGACAACGGGCGCATTGATCGGACAGCGCTTTCCCATCAGTGGCGCGGACGATATCGAAGCGGCAATCGCGGCAGCAGTCGATGCGAGCGCGGCGTTGTCGACGATGGATCCCGAGCTGATCGCGACCTTCCTTGAACGCTACGCGGATGGTATCGAGGCAGCCGCCGAGCAACTGGTTGCAATAGCGCACTCGGAAACCGCCCTGCCCGCGCCTACGCGATTGGCCGGTAACGAATTGCCGCGAACGACGGGCCAGTTGCGGCAAGCGGCGGCGGCGGTTCTCTCTCGCGCATGGACGAACCCGGTCGTCGATACGAAGGCTGGCTTGCGCTCGCACCTCGCATCACTCGGCAAACCGGTGCTGGTTTTCGGACCAAACAACTTTCCCTTTGCGTTCAACGCGATCGCGG
The DNA here is from genome assembly GCA_038236135.1 of Lysobacterales bacterium. Taxonomy (GTDB): domain Bacteria; phylum Pseudomonadota; class Gammaproteobacteria; order Xanthomonadales; family Rhodanobacteraceae; genus Dokdonella. Next base: position 46,389 of record JBBSTF010000021.1, on the reverse strand, counting down.
GCAGCGATTTCGCCTCGGCAATCGCAGCGCGCAACGCGGTGATCGCGAAGGCGCATCCATCACATCCAGCGACCAGCCAGTTGCTGGCGCAGATAGCCCATCAAGCGGCTCGCGACGCACGCCTGCCGTTGGCCAGCGTGCAGCTGCTCTACGACATTCCGCCAACACTCGGTGCGAAACTGTGCGCGGACCGTCGCTTGGGCGCGATTGGCTTCACCGGCAGCCGCAAAGCCGGATTGGCACTGAAGGCTGCAGCCGATTCCGCCGGCATCGCGATGTACGCGGAGATGTCGTCGGTGAATCCGGTCTTCCTGCTCGACGGCGCTTTGCGCGAACGCGGCGATGCGTTGGCCGATGAGGTATTTGGTTCGTGCATGTTGGGCAGCGGCCAGTTCTGCACCAATCCCGGCTTGCTGATCGTGCCGCACGGAACTGCAGGTGACGCGTTTGTCGCCTCGCTTTCCGAACATTTCAGCGCCGGATCTGCAGCAACGGTTTTCAGCGCTGGCGTACAGCGCGATGCCGACGCCAATCTTGATGTCCTGCGTATGGCAGGCGCGAATGTTCTCGCCTGTGCGAGCGGCGGTATCGGCGAAGGATTTCGCGTCGCACCAACCCTGCTCGGTATTGAAGCCAGCGACTTCATCGACGACAGCGAGCGACTGCAGATCGAAGTTTTCGGACCGGTCAATCTGGTAATTCGTGCGGACAATCTCGACCAGATGATCGGCGTCGCACGGGCGCTCGAGGGTAATCTGACCGGTTCAATCTTCACCGCCAGCGACGGCAGCGATGATGCAAGTTGGCAGGCGATTGGCAGCGTGCTGCGAAACAAGGTCGGCCGATTGATCCAGAACAGGATGCCGACTGGCGTTGCCGTGAGCTCGGCGATGCAGCACGGTGGCCCGTTTCCTGCGAGCAGCCATTCCGGGTTTACGTCGGTCGGCATGCCGGCGTCGATTCGACGCTTTGCAACCTTGCAAAGTTACGACCAGGTCAGCGACGCGCGCCTTCCCAAAGAACTGCGCGATGCGAATCCGCTTGGCATTCAGCGCTGCGTCGATGGCGAGTGGACGCGTAATGCGATCAAGCGGCCGCCGGCGTAGGCGACGCGCAACCTCAATCGCGCCTCACATTTCGGCAGTGTTGCGGTGTGGGCGAACCAAATTTAGGGGATCGCAGAAACACTCAAGCCTCGTCATTCCTGCGAAGGCAGGAAACCATTTTGATCTTCGTCAATTTGCGGAAAGAACAGCAAATCAGAATGGATTCCCGCCTCCGCAGGAATGACGAAGAAGTATTTTCGTCGGATGAGTTGGCCAGTACAGACGCTATGGAAGCCTTGCGAGCGGTCAGGTTTGGCTGTTCGTCGAACGGTCGATCTCGGCCCAGCGCTCCATCGCCTCGAGTACCGGCTTCAAACTGAGGCCGCGATCCGTCAGCGCGTAATCCACGCGCGGCGGAATTTCACCGTAGTCGGTCCGCAATACGAGACCATCCGCCTCCATTTCTTTGAGCGTTTTCGACAGGGTTCGATGGGTGATCGGATCCAATCGTCGCTGCAGTTCGTTGAAGCGTTTCGGCCCCGCCATCAACCAGAAAATGACCATCAGCCGCCATTTTCCTGCGAGGAATTCCAGGCTCAGTTCGGCGGGGCAATGCCAGCCGCTGGTTTCGTCGCGCGAATCGTTGATCACAGTATCCCCGTGGACCGTACTTGTCCGCATGACAGCACGGTCCCATCTTGGCGTCCAGACAGTGGCATTGTCCCGATCGGGAGCCGACGCCATCACTTTCTAGAAGGAACCGCCATGAAGACACTCAAAATGATCCTGCGTAATGACGCCGGCCACTGGGTCGGCGACGGATTTCCCGTCCGCTCCCTGTTTGACTATCAAGGCGATACAAAATTGATCAGCCCATTCCTGCTTTTCGACTTTGCGGGCCCAAAGGTCTTCGAACCCCGCGAGGGTCGCCCGCGCGGCGTCGGACAGCATCCGCATCGCGGCTTTGAAACCGTGACGATCGTCTATGACGGTGAAGTGAGCCACCGCGATTCGACGGGCGGCGGTGGCACGATTGGAGCGGGCGAAGTGCAGTGGATGACAGCGGGCTCAGGAATCATCCATGAAGAATTTCACTCGGCGGAATATTCTCGCGCCGGCGGGCCGTTTCAGATGGTCCAGTTGTGGGTCAACCTGCCCCGCAAGGACAAGATGACCGCGCCCGGCTACCAGGCAATTACGCGCGATACGATTCGCGAGGTTGCCCTGGATGGTGGTCGCGCACGCGTCATCGCTGGATCGTTCGGAAGTACGAATGGACCGGCACGCACGTTCACCGCCGTGAACTTGTGGGATGTCCGACTGAATGCCGGCGCCCAAGAAATCCTGCCGCTTCCGGAAGGACATACCTCGATGATCGCCGTGCTTTCCGGCAGCATCAGAATAGACGGCAAGACCGTCGCTGAAGCCGAGATCGCGCGCCTGTCGGTCGACCACGAAGGCGCTACCGTTACGGCAGATACCGATGCGGTGTTGCTTGTGATGACCGGCGAACCGATCAACGAACCGGTTTTCGGACACGGACCGTTCGTGATGAACAATGAAGCAGAAATTCGCCAAGCCTTCGCCGATTTTCACAGTGGTAGCTTCGGCGCGATGAGAGCGTGATGGGCAGAAGTGGCAACGTTGTGGGAGAGCGACGGATCCAACGGGAAGGCAACCATGATTGAACAGGTCATCGAGAAAAAAACGCACGATCTCGGCGGAGGTTTCGAAGTAGGACGCGTTTTGCCGTCGCGCGCGCTCCGCATGGTCGGGCCTTACGTTTTCTTCGATCATATGGGGCCGGTGCAACTGGCTGCTGGCCTTCCGAGGGAGCTTGACGTTCGTCCGCATCCGCACATTGGACTTGCGACCGTTACCTATCTCTACGACGGCGCGATCACACATCGCGATAGCTTGGGAACTCACCAGGAAATTCGCCCCGGCGAAGTCAACTGGATGGTTGCTGGGCGCGGAATCACCCATTCCGAGCGCTTCGAGCATGCGCGGCTGCATGGGGCGCGCATGCATGGCATCCAGGCGTGGGTGGCGTTGCCGGAAGGCGACGAGGAGGCAGAGCCGTCATTCACTCATTGTGCTGGCGAAGAACTTCCATCGTGGGAAGAAAAAGGCGTGCGTGGTCGCTTGATTGCCGGGACAGCGGAAGGGATGGAGGCTGCAGTCAGGGTTCACTCCCCCCAGTTTTACATGCACTGGGACATGACAGCGGGCGCCGGCCGGACGATACCGCCGGAACACTCGGAACGCGCCGTGTATGTCGCCTCCGGATCAATCGAAGTCGGCGGACAACGGCTTCATGCTGGGCAAATGGCCGTACTCGAGCGCGGAAAGGGTGTGCCTGTAAGCGCTTTGGAAGCAGCGAAGGTGATGGTGTTTGGTGGCGAGCCAATCGGTGAACGCTTCATGCTCTGGAATTTCGTCTCGTCCAGCAAAGACCGGCTGCTGCAGGCAAAAGAAGATTGGATACAGGGTCGAATGAAACTGCCCGATGCGGACAATCTCGAATACATTCCGTTTCCCGAGAATCGCGAAATCGCGTGATGTCGAAATCCCCATCGGCGCGATCTAACCAGCCGACCAAATTGATGGTCTACCAGAGCAATTCGAGGATAAGTTTGTGAAGCTAACTGCCAAGGGCGAGTTCAACGTCAATCTTGCGCCGCAAGCGTTGGCTGACACCAATGCCGATCCTTCGATGGGTCGTCTGTCGCTTGACAAGCAATTTCATGGCGACCTTGAAGCGAACAGCAGAGGCGAAATGTTGAGTGCACGCAGCGGCGTGCAAGGCTCGGCCGGCTATGTCGCCATCGAACGCGTGATCGGAATGCTGCATGGCCGCAGCGGCAGTTTCGTGTTGCAACACAGCGGCACGATGGATCGCGGTAACCCAACCTTGAAGGTCAACGTGGTCCCGGATTCGGGCACGGATGAACTGACGGAGCTGACCGGCTCGATGAGCATCGACATTCGCGATGGCAAGCACTACTACATGTTTGACTACGCGTTGCCAGACTGACACTCCGGCGCAGGTTCAACCGAATCAGCGAAACTTGAGTAACCGCCCGAAGCGCGACAGATCGAACGGTTGAAGTGCGACGTAGGGCGGTTCGTTTCCGGCGAGCTGTGTAATCAACTCGCCGGTGATTGCGGCGAGCGTCAAACCCAGGTGCTGGTGGCCAAACGCATAAAGCACATTGTCGACCGCGCGACATCGACCGATGGCGGGCAGGTAGTCGGGCAAGGTTGGCCGTGCGCCGAACCAACGCGTCGGCTCGCCGCGAACCGGTAAGCCAAGTGCGTCGACGTGTTGTTGCAAGCGTTGCCACTTGCTTTCATCCGGCGGTGTATCGAATGGCGCGAATTCGACGAATCCGGCGACACGCAAGCCTGACTCGAAACGGGTGGCGATGATCGAGCGATCTTCGAAGACGAGTGGCGGCTGCACTGGCCAATCGTGATCGGTCCATTGCAGGTGATAGCCGCGCTCGGCAATGAGCGGCGCCGTTTCACCGAGGTCGCGCATCAGCGATGCGGATCGGGCGCCAGCGCAGACAACGATGCAGTCAGCATCGATCACGTTGCCGTCTTCAAGCACGGCACTCGCGCGCTCTGCGCCGGAACGCATTGCGACAACGCGATCATGGCGACGCACGCCGCCTGCAGCGGCAAACGCATTCGCCATCGCGTCGGCAAGTCGCGGCAGATCGGTAATTTGGGCAGTGCCGGTAAAAGCGATACCGTCGGCGACCGAAACGTGAAGCATCGTTTCCGTAGACAGCCGCGTGCGTTCGTCGAGATCGTTCCAACGCGCTGTTCCCGTCGCCGTGGCTTGCCAATGGTCCCGACCACGCTGAGCGGTGTCTGCTGATTCCCAAACGACCCGATGTCCTAGCTGGAGCAGCAAATCCGGCAAGGCCATTGCGTCGACCAATCGCCGCCATGCCGGCAACGCGTCTTCAAGCAAGGCACTCAACGCGACCTGCCCCGCTGCCGCACGTCGCGACGAACAGGACAGGACGTAACGCGCGATCCACGGCAACAACGCCCACGGTCGTTGCACGTCGAGCGGTCCACCAAATACGTGCAGCCTGCGCAGCGACGAAGCGAGCACCGCCGGCGAGGCGAGCGGTTGGGTCTGCTCAGTCGCAATGTGCCCGGCGTTGCCCCAGGAAGGTCCAACCCTATCCGTGTCGGGATCGGTCAGGACAACGGCGTGCCCGGCCACCTGAAGCTGCAACGCGCAAGCATGGCCAATCACCCCGGCACCGATGACGAGGCAACGTTTGCGAGGAACTGAACTGGGCGTCATCGGCGAAAAATTCATCGTAAGGCCACACACCCGGCCTAGTGTGGGGCCTGGTTACGGAAACTGTGACTGCCGGGGGTTGCGCAGGAATAGTGCCGCCCCTATTATTGTACTCTCCAGTTTATTTTTGATTCCTATGATGCGACGCCTGTACGCCGTCTCCAGGTTTTCCTTGCTTCCGCGCCGTCGATTCGCGCGTGCGGCGCTGACTGTTGCCTTGCTTGCGGCGCTAGCCGGCTGTGCGGTCGGGCCCCAGTTCGCTTCGCCAGATGCACCCGCCGATGCGGGTTATAGAAAAGATGCATTGGCCGCGCAAACACGCGGCGTCGATGGCGTTCCACAAGGCGATGCACAACGATTCATCAAGGCGACGCCGGTGCAAGCGCGCTGGTGGAGCACGTTCAAGAATTCCGAACTTGACCGTCGCGTCGACTTGGCACTCGCGAATAGCCCAACGATTGCAGCAGCGCAGGCTGCACTGCGACAGGCAGAGGCGAACGTGGATGCTACGCGCGGTGGCCTGTTCCCTACCGTCAACGCGAATGCCGGCGCGACGCGGTCCAAGAGCGCATTGGGCGGATTCAGCAACAGCGGCAACACGGGTGGCTCGACCACGCCGGGCGTCGCACGCAGCGGCGGGTCGGCATACACCATCTACAACGCCGGCGTTTCGGTCAGCTACGCGCCAGATTTGTTTGGCGGCGTGCGCCGTGGCGTGGAAGCACAGCAGTCACTCGCGGATGCGCAGCGCTATCAGCTTGGCGCGACGTATCTGACCCTTGCCAGCAACGTCGCCACCACCAGTTTTCGAGAAGCGGCGTTACGCGAGCAGATTCGCAGTACCGAAGAAATCGTCAGCCTGTTCAACGAACAACTCGACCTGGTCCAGAAGCAGTTCGACGTCGGGGCGATTTCGATGGGCGATGTGTTGCAATCACGAGCGCAGATTGCCAGTGCGCAGGCGCAGCTGCCGGCGTTGCGCCAGCAGTTGGCAGCGACGCAAACGCAATTGGCCGTCTACCTCGGTCAGACCCCGGCAAGTGCGGAAGTGACCGCGCTGTCGCTCGATGCGATTGTACTGCCCACGGATATCCCGGTCAGCCTGCCGTCCGAACTGGTTCGCCAACGCCCGGATATCCGTGCCGCCGAAGCGCAACTGCATCGCGCGACGGCTCAGGTGGGTGTTGCCACGGCGAATCTTTTTCCGCAGATTTCGTTGACGGGCTCGTGGGGTTCGCAGGCCGTCGACGGCGGGAGCGATCTTTTCGGATCCGGCACCAGCGTGTGGAGCTTGGGCTTGAACCTGCTGCAACCGATCTTCCGTGGCGGCACCCTGCGTGCGCAGAAGCGCGCTGCCGAGGCTGGCTTGGATCAAGCATCCGCCAACTATCGCAGCGCCGTGCTGACGGCTTTCCAGGATGTGGCCGATAGCTTGCGTGCACTTGAACTGGATGCCGAAAGCCTTGTTGCGCAGTCGGAAGCCGAGAGGGCCACGGCGAGCAGTCTTGATCTGGTCAAAAAGCAGTACCGCGACGGATCGATCAACTATTTGCAGGTTCTCGATTCCACGCGGCTATACCAGCAAGCGCGACTCGCGCTGATCGCTGCACGTGCTGCACGCCTGGCCGACACCGCTGCGCTGTATGCGTCGCTGGGTGGAGGCTGGCAAGAGTCGGGTACGTCGGTAAGTGTGTCGACTGCCCAGTGAGCTCGCGAACACTCTCTCCCATCATCAATCACTTGTTGCGCCGCCATCGGCGTTGCCCCACTCAAACCTTGAACGAGGAATGCGCATGAACCCGCGCAGTGAAGACCGCAAACCCAGCACCACCAAACGCATGATCATCATGGTCATCATCGTCGGCCTGTTGCTGGCGGCGCTGATCGGCTGGAACGTGATGGGCAAGATCATGGGCGCGAAATTCGCGGCCAACCAGCAGGTGCCGCCGCAGACAGTCAGCTCGACCATCGCCGGCGAACAGAAATGGCAGCCCGAACAGGGCAGTGTCGGCTCGCTGCGCGCGGTACAGGGTGCCGATCTGGCCTTCGATGTCGGCGGCATCGTCAGCAAGATCGGTGTCAAGTCCGGACAGCAAGTCAAGAAAGGCGAGCTGCTGGTCGAATTGAATGCCGACGAATTCGTGGCTCAGCAACGTCAGCTGGAGGCAAACGCGGCTTTGCTGAAAACGACACTGGATCGCTCCAGACAGCAGTTGGAATACAAGGGCATCAGCCAGGCTGCGTACGACAGCGCCGCAGCCAATGTGAAAGCGGCCCAGGCCGGCATCAACCAGCAACGCGCGCTCGTCGCCAAGCGACAGTTGCGTGCGCCATTCGATGGTCGCGTCGGCATCATTACGATGACGGCCGGCAGCTATATCAATGCGGGAACGCCTGTCGTTACGCTGCAGCAGCTCGATCCGATCTACGTTGATTTCAACGTGCCGCAAGGCAGCCTCGGCGAAATCAAGGTTGGCCAGAAACTGGCGCTGCGCGTGGATGGTTTCAAAGATCGCGCCTTTGACGGCGAAGTGACCGCAATCAGCCCGAAGTTGGATGCATCGACCCGCAATGCTCAGGTCGAAGCGCGCGTCGCCAACGATGATGAAGCGCTCAAGCCGGGCATGTTCGCCAATGTCTCCATCAAAGTTGGAGACGAGAAAAATTACCTCACCTTGCCGCAGGCCGCCATCACATTTAATCCGTATGGCGAGACTGTGTTTCTGGTCGTGAAGCCAGGTGAAAAGCTGCCGGGCAATGACGCCACCGCAGCCAACCCTGCGCCCGCGACAAACGAAGCCGTGGCGAAGGCCGACGACAAGGACAACACCGATGCCAAGCCCGCGGACGATGGCACCAACCACTCCGACAAACCAGTCGCGCAATCGGTATTCGTCACCACCGGCGACAAGCGAGGCGACCAAATTGCCGTATTGACCGGCATCAAGGTGGGTGACGAAGTGGTCACCAGTGGCCAGCTCAAGATCAAGAACGGCACGCCGCTGATCATCGACAACACACACCAGCCAGCGGATCAGGCAGCGCCGACTCCGCAGGAAAAGTGACGACGTGAGTTCTTTCCTTTTTATGCCTTGCGCAACATCAGGACGTGCTGATGTTGGCGTGCTGCCGCAACGAACCATCGGGTCGCCATGAAATTCACAGATGCCTTCATCAACAAGCCGGTCTGGGCAATCGTCATCAGCCTGACCATTCTGGTGCTCGGCTTGCGCTCGGTTTCCGATCTCAACGTGCGCCAGTTTCCCAAGACCGAGAACGCGGTCGTCAGTGTCAACACCGCCTATTTCGGTGCCGATGCGCAAACCGTTGCCGGCTTCATTACCCAGCCGTTGGAGTCGGCGATCGCGCAGGCGCAGGGCATTGATTACCTGTCGTCGTCCAGCGTCGCGGGCGTGTCGAGCATCACGGCGACACTCAAGCTGAACTACGACGCCAATCGCGCCCTGACCGAAATCCAGACCCAGGTCAGTTCGGTCCGCAACCGGCTGCCGCCACAGGCGCAGCAGCCGGTGATTTCGGTAGCCGTCGGCGAATCCACGGCGTCGATGTACTTGGGTTTCTACAGCGACAGCCTGCCTACCAACAACATCACCGACTACATCCTGCGCGTGATCAAGCCGCAGCTCGACGCGGTGGATGGAGTACAGGAAGCGCAGGTTCTTGGCGGCCGCCAGTTCGCGATGCGTGCCTGGCTGGATCCGGTGCGCATGGCCGCGCAAGGCGTGACGGCGGCTGATGTTTCCAAGGCGCTGACGGCCAACAATTACCTGGCCGCACTTGGTTCGACCAAGGGAGACTCGACCACGGTATCGCTCACGGCGTCGACCGATCTGCACACCGTGCAGGATTTCAAAAAGCTGGCGGTGCGAAGCCAGGATGGTGCGGTGGTTCGGCTCGAAGACGTCGCCAATGTTGTCCTCGGTGCCGAAGACTACGACTCGTTCGTGGCGTTTGACGGCAAGCAGTCCGTGTTCATCGGTATCAAAACCTCACCCGATGCCAACGTACTGGATGTCGCCGCGCGCATCCGCAACCAATTCCCGGAAATCCAGAAGCAGTTGCCGACCGGCCTTTCCGCAAACATCGCCTTTGACGCTACCGATTTCATCAATACCTCAATCGACGAAGTGATCAAAACACTGATCGAGGCCTTGCTGATCGTGACCCTCGTCATCTTCCTGTTCATGGGCAACTTCCGCGCCGTGATCATTCCGGTGATCGCAATGCCGCTGTCCCTGATCGGCGCATTCTTCGTCATGTTGATATTGGGCTACACAATCAACTTGATTACCCTGCTGGCGCTGGTGCTTGCGATCGGACTTGTGGTGGATGACGCCATTATCGTCGTCGAAAACGTTGACCGGCACATTACCGAGGAAGGCAAGACACCGCTGCAAGCGGCCCTTATCGCCGCGCGCGAATTGACCGGGCCGATCATCGCGATGACCATCGTGTTGATCGCGGTATACGTGCCGATCGGTTTCCAGGGCGGCCTGACTGGCGCCTTGTTTACTGAATTTGCATTCACGCTCGCTGGCGCGGTCACCGTGTCGGCGATCATCGCCTTGTTCCTCAGCCCGATGCTGAGTGCCAAGTTCCTGCGCAACGATCACGAGAGCAACCGCTTCGTCAAATTCATCGACACGCGGTTCAGTGAACTGCATGGCTGGTACGCACGCCGCCTGCACGGCACGCTCGATACCTGGATTGTCCCGGTCGTGATGGGTCTGATGTTGCTCGGCGGCACGGTGTTTCTTTTCATGAACTCAAAGTCCGAACTGGCTCCGCAGGAAGACCAGGGCTTCATCCTCGGCATTGCGACCGGCGCGCCGAACGCTGCGCCCAACCAGGTGCAGGGTTACATGAAGCAGATGCAGGAAATCACCAAGTCGATTCCCGAAGTCGCCCAAACATTCCAGTTGTCTGGCGTCGCCGGCGCCAACTCGGTGTTGACAGGCGTCAGGCTCAAGGACTGGGGCGATCGCGACCGCAATGCCACACAGATCCAACAGGAATTGCAGAAGAAATGGGGCGCGATGGCGGGCACCAATGCGTTCTCGTTCCAGCGGCCTTCCCTTCCCGGGGCGCAGGGTCAGCCTGTGGAGGTGGTGATGTTGACCACCGAACCCTTCGAGAATCTTTACGAGGTGGGCCAGAAGGTTCTTGCGCGGCTGAAAGCAAGCGGCAAGTTCTGGTTTGTCGACATGAACCTCAAGATCGACAAACCGCAGAGCACAGTGGAAGTTGATCGCGACATGATCACGTCGCTGGGCTTGACCCAGCAGGATGTCGGCGCGTCACTGGGCGCAGCGCTAGGTGGCGGCTACGTGAACTATTTCTCGATCGCTGGGCGTTCGTATCGGGTGATCCCACAGGTGTTGCAGAAAGATCGACTCAATCCCGAACAAGTGCTCGACTACTACATCCGTGCCGGCGATGGCTCGGTGGTGCAGGCATCGACGGTCGCCAAGATCAAGAACTCGGTGGTGCCGCAGTCGCTGACACGCTTCCAGCAGCTCAACGCGGTGACCTTCAATGGCGTACCCAGCGTCACCCAAGGCGAAGGCATTGCCGAAGTCGTCAACGTGATCCGCGATGTTGCGCCGTCCGGCTATCAGATCGACTACGGTGGGCAGGCGCGCCAGTTCGTCAACGAATCGGGAGGCTTCGCGCTGACCCTGTTATTCGCCTTGGTCATTGTTTACCTGGCGCTGGCGGCCCAGTTCAACAGCCTGCGCGATCCGATCGTGATCCTGGTGTCGGTGCCAATGGCGCTCTTCGGCGCCATGATCTTCATCAACCTGATTCCCGGCTTCGTGCAGATGGGCGCACTTTCAACACGATGGGCGACATCGCTCAACATTTACACGCAGGTAGGTCTGGTGACGTTGATGGGCCTGATCTCCAAGCACGGCATCCTGATCGTCGAATTCGCCAACGAATTGCAGCGCGCCGGCAAGACCAAGCGCGAAGCCATCGAACAAGCCGCAGCGATCCGCTTGCGTCCGATCCTGATGACCACCGCGGCCATGGTGCTCGGTGTTGTTCCGCTGGTGGTCGCGAGTGGCGCGGGCGCCGCAGGCCGCTACAACATGGGACTGGTCATCGTGACCGGCATGACCATCGGTACCATCTTCACGTTGTTCGTCGTGCCGGCGTTTTACATGCTGCTGGGTACTGATCACAGCAAGGATAACGCGAGGGAATTGGCGGAGAAGGAAGCTGATGCTGAGGCGGGTGGCACGGTGCTTTCGCCCTGACCAGACGTCACCGTCGCCGCTTGCATTGATGTACCCACTCGTCATCCCCGCGTAGGCGGGGACCCATTTTGATCTTCGTTACGCTACCGATAAAACAGCAAAATCCAAATGAATTCCTGCCTTCGCGGGAATGACGAAGGTATGTGTGTTGGTAAATTGGGAATCGCCTCAACCCGTCAACGCAATCGTCTTTTCCTTGACCTCGCTGATGCGCTTTTCGAGGTAGTGAATGTTCTGTCCACCTTGTTGGAACCCGCCGTCGGCGAGAATGCGTTGCTGCAGCGGTATGTTGGTCTTGATGCCTTCAACCACAGTTTCCGAAAGCGCGATGCGCATACGGGCAATGGCGGTTTCGCGATTTCGCCCGTGCACGATCAGCTTGCCGACCATCGAGTCGTAATTCGGTGGAATCCGATAGCCGTCATAGAGATGGGTGTCGATGCGGACACCGGGTCCGCCGGGTGCTTCAAAGCGTTTGATGACGCCGGGACTGGGCATGAAAGTGTCCGGATCTTCGGCGTTGATGCGGCACTCGATGGCGTGGCCGGTGAATACGATGTCCTGCTGGCGCAATGACAGTTTTTCGCCGCCGGCAATCAATAGCTGTTCGCGAATCAAATCAACGCCGGTGATCAACTCGGTAACCGGATGTTCGACCTGGATGCGTGTGTTCATTTCAATGAAGTAGAAGCGACCGTCTTCGTAAAGGAACTCGAAGGTACCAGCGCCGCGATAACCGATACGCAAACAGGCGTCGACGCAAACGGCGCCGATCTTGGCCCGCTGCTTGTCGGTGATGCCGGGTGCTGGCGCTTCTTCGACCACTTTCTGATGACGGCGCTGCATGGAACAATCGCGTTCGCCCAAGTGGATCGCATGGCCTTGTCCATCGGCGAGGACCTGAATTTCCACGTGGCGTGGGTTCTCCAGATACTTCTCCATGTAGACCTGATCGTTGCCGAATGCAGCGCGCGCTTCGCTTCGCGTCATCGAAACGGCGTTGCCCAGATGCGCTTCGGTATGCACAACGCGCATGCCGCGACCGCCGCCGCCGCCGGACGCTTTGATGATGACCGGATAGCCAATATCACGGGCGATTCGGATATTTTCCGCCGTGTCATCACCGAGAGGGCCGCCCGAACCCGGCACGCAAGGAACGCCTGCGGCCTTCATTGCACGAATCGCTTCCACCTTGTCGCCCATCAGGCGGATTACTTTCGGCGTCGGCCCGATGAAGATGAAACCGGATTGCTCGACGCGTTCGGCGAAGTCGGCGTTCTCGGAAAGGAACCCGTAGCCAGGATGAATCGCCTGGGCGTCGGTTACTTCGGCGGCGGCGATCAATCGTGGGATGTTGAGATAACTTTCCGATGCCGGCGCGGGACCGATGCAGATCGATTCGTCGGCCATGCCGACATGCTTGAGGTTGCGATCAACGGTTGAATGCACGGCAACCGTGCGGATGCCAAGCGTGTGGCAGGCGCGCAGCACGCGCAGGGCGATCTCACCGCGATTGGCGATCAGGACTTTAGAGAGCATGGCCTAGCCGATCACGAACAAGGGCTCGTCGAATTCGACCGGGCGGCCGCTCTCGACGAGGATTGCTTTGACCGTGCCAGCGTGCTCGGCTTCGATCTGGTTGAACATCTTCATCGCTTCGATGATGGCAATGGTTTCGCCAATCTTGACCTGCTGGCCAACCTTGAGAAACGGCGCCGCACCGGGTGATGCGGATGAGTAATACGTGCCAACCATCGGCGATTTGACGACTTGGCCATCCGGAGCGGCTGGCGCACTTGCAGTGGGCTCCATTGCTGCGAAAGCGGCTGCGGCAGCGGGTGTATCTGCTGCCGGCGCTATCTGGGGTGGCGTTGCAACCATGGTTGGGGCGCCGATCGAAAATCCTTTCGGGAAGCGCGACAGCCGGACGATTTCTTCGCCCTCCTTGATCTCCAGTTCGCTGAGGTTGGATTCCTCCAGCAGGTCGATAAGTTTCTTGATCTTGCGCAGGTCCATGGGGAGTCCTGATAGTTGCCGCCAGAGCGGCACGAAGTGGAAAAGCTCTAGTGTGCAGTCGCGAGGCGCCGCAGGATTGCTTCCATCGCCACGCGATAGCTGTCGGCTCCGAAGCCGGTCACGACGCCAATGGCGAGATCGGAAATGTACGAATGGCGGCGAAATTCCTCGCGCGCATGAACGTTGCTGAGGTGCACCTCAGCAAATGGAATGGCTACCGCGCTGAGCGCATCACGCAAGGCAATGCTGGTGTGGGTGAAGGCGCCAGGGTTGATGATGATGTAATCGATACGCTCGCCGCGCGCTGCGTGGATGCGGTCGATCAGTGCGTGTTCAGCGTTGGACTGGAAGCAATCGAGCGTCGCGCCTGCAGCTCCTGCCAAGTCGCGCAGGTCCCGTTCTATATCGTCCAAGGTCCGGCGGCCATAAATTTCCGGCTCGCGGCTGCCGAGCAGGTTGAGGTTGGGACCATTGAGTACGAGTATTGCTGCCACCAAGGCTTCTCCGGCCGTGCTTGATAAACTGGCACCGCCTGATTCAAACAGGGACGGCAGTCTGCAATAGCACTCTGATGTTGTCCAGTTCGGCGACGTTAACGGATGTTTGACACATTGAACTGCGCTTTCGACTGTTCCTGTCCAGGAATGTGTGGGCACTACCGCTGTAACCGAGCTGATTTCATCCTGACATGCCCGCCAATTCTGGTTTCCGGGCTCAGCAGCGTTATGCTTTGCAGCCGGGGGACGAGGGCGCCCCCAGCCACGAATGGAATGATGCATGCGCAGTTTCGTTTACAAGAGCGTTCGCAAAGCCGATACCTACCTGTACTTGCGCGAAGAGGGCGCATTTGACGCGATCCCCGCCGAACTGCTGGAAAAGCTCGGTCCTCCCGTGTTCGTGATCGAATTACTTCTGGACTCAAGTCGGCCACTGGCGCGTGAGGACGTCGAAACAGTGATGCGCAACCTGACCGATCAGGGCTACCACCTGCAACTGCCGCCAGCGGCCGCCGAATCCGACCGACTTGCATGACTGCAGCACTTGCGCAGCCTTTGACTATCGCCAGCCTGGTCATTCCGGGTTTGGTGGTGCAGATACTGTGCTTGCTCGGCTATTTGTTGATCCAGACGGTGGTAGGTTGGGCGATCGCGTCGCGGTTGCGTCTGGGTGATGACCGCTCCCATCGCCTGCGACGCCTCGCCTCACACGTTATTGTTTCTGCGTTGTTGCTTGGGCTGGTTGCAGCCACGCTGACCTTGCCGCTGGATACATTGCTGCGCGATCACTCGTTCAACGCGGCGCTGATTTTTTCGGCAGCCTTGCTGCTGCCACTGCTGGTGTTGTCACGCACTTGGCCACTCGTTGCATTGCCGCTGATCGCCGGCGACCAAACTGCGCGACCGCGTGCTTTGCTGCGTGAGTCATGGCAGCTGAGTAGCGACGGCGAATTATTTTTCAGCCACGGGCTGCCGGCAGCGATGGCCTTGCTGCTGACATCTGCCGGAATTCTTTTGCTGACCTTTCGCCCGCAGCTGTTCCCCATCGCGAATCTTGGCTTGGCGGGGCTTTTGTTGGCCTCGATCGTCATTCCATTTGCGCAATTGACGGTTCTGACCCGTGGCCGCCGACTGCTCGACTCGGCCGCGAGAACAAAACACCCGCGTGATCGATTCGGTGAATGGCACGCTGACGGACAAGGCACACGACGCCTGCCGAGCGGCCTGCGCAAGGCAGAACTTGACGCCAGCCTGCTTGATGCCTTGCGCGGTGGCGATGTCGCGCTCGCCTTGGAAGCGCTGGAACAGGGCGCCGACCCCAACGCAATACCCGAGCAGCAGCGACGCGATCATCGTGGCGCCCTGGCGCTAGCGGTCAGCCTGCCCGACTTGCGCGCACTGCGCGCGCTGATCGCCGCTGGTGCCGACGTGAACGGTCGCAGCGGCGGTGGCACACCCTTGTTGGCGGCGACGCGCGACAGCTACGAAGGACGCAGTGAAGCGGTGTTGACCTTGCTCGCAAATGGTGCCGATCCACGTCAGACCGACGACGACGGCAACACGCCCCTACATCACGCGGCGCGCTGCGCCGAGCCGACAGTCGCCGCACAATTGCTGGACGCTGGTGCAGAAGTCGACGCCATCAACCACGACCGACACACGGCGCTTGGCGTCGCCTGCGCAAATGCCAACGAGCGCATGGTTGCGTTCCTGTTGGAACGAGGCGCGCAGGCATGGCTTGAGTCCGCGGAACCACCGTTGTGTCTGGCGACCAGCATTGCCGAAGATGATCCCGGCGTGGTCAAGTTGTTGCTCAAGCGCAAGGCACGCATTGAAGCGACCGGCAGCGAGGGCCGCACCGCGTTGATCGACGCGTGCGTCGCCGGCCATAACCGAATTGTCGACGCGCTGCTTGCAGGCGGCGCCAACGCCGATGCGGTCGCGATGGACGGCAGCACGCCGCTGATGGCAGCCGCCGAAGTCGGCGCGGTCGACATCCTGCACGCGCTGATCAAGCGCAAGGCCAATGTCGATCGGGTAAATGGCGCGGGTCGTACGGCGCTGGCCATCGCTTGCGCGTCACCGGATGCGCATGAAGACAGCGTTCGCGCATTGATTGCCGCCGGTGCCGAACACGAACGTGCCGACAACGGTGGCCTGCGACCGGTCGACCACGCCGCCGCCACAGGACGCTGGCACGTGGTCGCCCTGCTGGACCCCGATTACGAATTGCCGAGCAACATAAGCGTCACCGTCGATGCGATGGAACCGTCGAATGCAGAGCACCTCGCCGATGCCTTGCGCTTTGAACATTGGCGCGTCGCCGCCGCATACCAGGGAATGATCCGCGACTGGTCACCGAATGCACAGATCGAACTGCTGCGCTTTTTGCACACGCCACGCCAAACCGCGGCGCGCGACTGGCTGCTCAATCGCGGCGTCGATGCCAACGCGAAGCTCGACGGCGGTCATTGCCTCGCCGCACGACTGATCGACGAATTGCCGGACAGCTTACCGCTGCTCCGCCATCTGTTGGAACGTGGCGTTGCGATCAACGGCAGCGGTGTAGTCGCGCAATTGCTCGCCCACGCTGTTTCCGATAACGACAATGCCGACCTGCTGGCATTGGTATCCCAGTTGATCGCACAGGGCGCTGACTGCCACGGGCACCACGCAGGACAACACGCTCTCCATCTCGCCGTCGCCTGTGGCGATGCCTCGTTGGTCGAACAATTGGTGACGCGCGGCGTGGATCCGAATACCCGCAACAGCGTCGGTCGAACGCCCTTGCATGCGGCGGTTGAACTCCCCGCTGATGCCGGCCTGGCGCTGCTTCCGGTGCTGCTACGTGCTGGCGCGCAGCCGGAGATTGCGGCATCGAATGGCGAGACCGCACTCGGCCTTTGCCTTGCGCAAGGTCGGCGCGAAATGGCGACGTGGTTGAACTGGACGCGTTGGATGCTTCCGGGTAGGCCATTGCGTGACAGCGATCTTCCCGCCGCTGCCGCCGCCCACGACGCCGATGCAGTCAGTCGCTTGATCCGTCTGGGACTTGCGATCGAAACCGAGGATGCGCGCGGCGCAACAGCCCTGATCCGCGCATGTGGAGTCGGCGATGTGCGTGCCGTCGCCGTGCTGCTCGACGCGGGTGCCGATCACGGGCATGCAGCCAGCAGTGGCGCTACACCACTTTCAGTCGCAATCAGCGCGCGGCGCGAAGCGGTCGTCCGGCTATTGCTGGAGCGCGGTGTCGCTGTCGGACAACGTTTGCCACAGGCCATCACTGCGCTGCATGTCGCCGCTGCACTAGGCCTGCCGGTGATCGCCGCGCTGCTGCTCGATGCTGGCGCAGAGCCTGTCGACGTCGACGCGACCGGCACTACCGCGCTTCACGCCGCCGCGCGATTCGGCTTCGCCAGCACCGACACGGCCAGCGCATCGGCATTGTTCGAGCACTTGTTGCGACACGGTGCAAATGCCAGCCAGCAAGACGATCAAGGCAGTGACGCCTTGATGCTGCTGCTGGGCTCGCGCGCAGAACCGGGGACCGCGTGCGATGCACAGTCACTGAGCCTGTTGACGGCTCGCTTGATTGAACACCGCGCCGTTCTGGATCAACAGGACGATCGCGGCGTCAGCGCCTTGCACGCCTGCGCGATGCATGGCTTGATCGGCTGTGCGCGCCAACTCAAGGCACGCGGCGCGCCGCTCGACTTGACCGATGGACTCGGTCGCAGCGCTGGCGAAATTGCCGCCAAACTCGGCTACGCCGAGCTGGCAACCGAACTGGGTGCGAATCGCCATGCGATACCGGGCGTGCGCCAGATGCTGAGAAAACGCGCGACGGATTGATTGGTTAGTGCGCAATTTTTTGATTCGCGGCAGTTGATCTCGAATTCAACACGGGCGTGATTTCCGCTGAAGCGCGCTGCTTTCCGCAACAGTTGTAAGGGCTCACTCAGCCAATCAAAACCGAGTCCTCGTCATTCCTGCGTAGGCAGGAATGACGAGGATCAAGGTTGTGACAATTGCACGGATTGCTAAGCTGTCGTCATGACGAAAACCACATACGCCGCTGCCGACAGTCTGCGCTCCCGGGATTTGCCCGATACCGATAGACCCCTGCGTGACGACGTCAATCGTGTCGGTGCGCTGGTCGGGGAAATCATCGCCGATCAGGAAGGCGAGGCGTTCTTCGATGAAGTCGAGAGGATCCGCCGTTCGGCGATCGTCCATCGCGAAACCGGTGCGGACCTGGAACCACTGGAACGCGAATTAGCCGGCTGTGACCTGCCTCATTCACTCGCATTGGTGAGGGCGTTTGCGACGTATTTCCAGGCGGTCAACGTCGCCGAACGGGTGCATCGAATCCGTCGTCGCCGTGACTACGAACGTGCCGGCTCGTCAGCGCAGCCGGGTGGCTTGCGTGACGTGCTGGAACGCTTGCGTGGCGACGGCGTCAGCGCAACGGACATCACCGCAGTCGTCGCTCGTCTGCTGATCGAACCGGTATTCACCGCGCACCCAACCGAGGCGGTGCGACGCGCGATGCTGGAAAAAGAACACGAACTCGTGCGTCGATTGGTGGCCGGATTCGATCCAGACCGTACGCCCGTCGAACGAAGCATCGATCTGGAAAGGATGCGCGTTGCACTGACCACCAGTTGGCAAACCGCCGACACAGCACTTGAAAAACCTTCCGTCGCCGACGAGCGCGAGCATGTTGGCTTTTACTTAACCGACGTGCTGTATCGCATCGTTCCGGTGTTTTACGAAGTATTTGGCGAGGCCCTTAAAGACGCCGGTGTCGATACGCCACTGCCGACATTGCTTCGTTTTGGCAGTTGGGTCGGCGGCGACATGGACGGTAATCCGAACGTGGGCGCGGATACGATTGCGGCGACGCTGGCCAGCCAGCGCAGTCGGGTGATCGCGCTGTATCGGCGCGAAAGCAATCGACTCGCCGCCGAGTTGACGCAGTCGCTTTCGCGCAGTGAATTCAGCGATGACGTGCTGGCAAGGATCGACTTCTATCGCGCCCTGATGCCGGTCGCCGCGGCGAAGTTGAAGGCACGCCAGCTCGACATGCCATACCGGCAACTGTTGCGCTTGATTTCCGCGCGACTCGCCGAGACCGCCGCCGACAAGAGCACGGGTTACCTCACAGCGGAAGAATTCGTCGCCGACATACGGATGATCGCTGACAGCCTCGACCAGAACGGCGGCCATCACGCGGGCTGGTTTGCGGTGCGCCGGCTGCAGCGTCGCGCCGAGACCTTCGGCTTCCATCTCGCCACGCTCGACTTGCGTCAGGATTCCGCCATTCACGATACGGCCTTGGCCGAGCTGGTCGGCGATGCCGACTGGAGCGAGCGCCCGTTGGCGCAGCGACTCGAAATACTGCAAAAAATGATCGCCGAACCGGCGAAAGCCAGCGACACCATCAGCGACACAGCGCGCGGTTGTCTGGAAGTATTCGCCACGGTTGCGCGCTTGCAGCCACGCTATGGCGCCCGCGCGTTCGGGCCCTATATCGTCAGCATGAGTCGCAGCGCGGCCGATGCACTCGCCGTGCTGGCGCTGGCAGGGGTCGCCGATTGTCGCGACGGCGAAGGTGCAGTGCCGCTGGATGTGGCACCACTTTTCGAAACCGTCGACGATCTTGCCGCGGCGGAATCCGTGGTGCGCCAGTTGTTTGCGGATCCGGTATACCGTCGTCACTTGGCGACGCGCGGCAATCGACAGATCGTCATGCTCGGCTATTCCGACAGTGCAAAGGATGGAGGCCTGGTTGCATCGCGCTGGGCCTTACAACAAACCCAGATTGCACTCACGGGCTTGGCGCGCGAAGGCGGCGTCCGCATCGTATTCTTTCACGGTCGTGGTGGCTCGGCCAGCCGAGGCGGCAGCAAGACCGAGCGAGCCATCATCGCCGCACCGCGCGGTAGCGTCGATGCGACGTTGCGACTGACCGAACAAGGCGAAGTGATCCATCGCAAGTACGGCATTCGCGCGCTGGCTCTGCGCAATCTCGAACAGATGACCGGCGCGGTGCTGCGCGCTACCTTGCGACCACGGCCGCCCGAGCCTCGCGAAGAGAAGTGGCGCGAAATCGTCAGCGAGATCGCCACGGAATCACGTCGCGTCTATCGCGGTTTTATTCACGACGACCCACAATTCCCGGCTTATTTCCGCGCGGCGACGCCGATCGATGTGATCGAGCGATTGCGCATCGGCTCGCGGCCATCACGTCGCGGTGGCGATGGCGGCGTGTCCAGCCTTCGCGCCATTCCGTGGGTCTTCTCATGGGCGCAGAATCGATCAGGCATGACCGCGTGGTTCGGTGTCGGCAGCGGGCTTGCCGATGCGATTGCGCGGCATGGGGTCCAGTCGCTGATTGAAATGGCACGCGACTGGCCGTTCTTCGCGACCCTGATCGATGATGTCGAAATGGTGCTGGCCAAGAGCGACATGGCGTTATTCCAGCGCTACTCTCGACTTGCAGAAGCGGACGCGCACGAATATTGCCACGCCATCATCAGCGCAGAATTCGAGCGCGTTGGAGACGCCGTCCTCGCGATAAAGGGTGAAACCGAACTACTCGCCCACGACCTCCGGCTTCGCCAGTCGATCCGCCTACGCAATCCCTACGTCGATCCCATCAGCCTGTTGCAGGTCGATTTGCTTGCACGCTGGCGCGCGGCTGATCGAAACGATGACGCGTTGCTGCAAGCGCTGATCGCAACCGTGAACGGGATTGCAGCGGGGATCCAGAACACGGGTTGATCGCAACATCATTCTTACTCTCGCACTGTCTTCGACCGCAGGGATTTGTCAGACCTGTCAGCCACACTCCTGTGAGCAGCGATGGCGATGGGAATGCCGAAAAGGAACATGTGAGATAAAAGATCCAGCACGGTGGCAAGCGGCTTGAAGTTGATTGCGTAGGGAAATGCCGAGAGCGGGAGAACGATCAAGCGCATGCAAACGAACACAACAATGCCGAATAGCGGACCGGAGACCAATGGGTGCCGCGCGAGGCGAGCTACACGCTTGGCGACAGCAAGGAACAAGGCGCTCCAGGCGTATGACATGGCGAAATGAAGCACAAGGCCCAGCGCAGCCGTATTCAAGCCTCCTTCAAAGGCCGACGTGCCCAACATGCCACTCGCTACCGTTTGCAGCAAACGCGCCGGGGCGACCCCGTTGTAGCTGGCGAACGAGATGGCAAACAGGATATCGAGCGTTGCCGCGATGGTGCCGCCAACAAGAATCGCCTCGAGTGTCGAGATTTTTTTTATGCGCTGATTCGACCTTCATACCGACATCACATTGCCGCGCTCGAGACGTTGCTGCTTCGCTCATCCGCCATGGTTTGGTCACCGTGCTCGTTCACGGCTACGTCGATGACCAGGCGGCGCATGGCATGGGCCAGCGGTGTGCCATTCTCCAGAACCATCCCATTGGCCATCTCGCGCAACCCCGACATGAACTGATCCAGCGCGGCGCGATAGTCGGAAAATCCGGCGGGTGATTCGCCATGCTCGGCCCACAAGGAGCGCCAGTGTCGTGCGAAGTGGCCAACCAGTTGATGCACCTCGCCGATGCGCGGATGCGGCAAGCAATCGTCCAATGCAAACGTGAGATGTTCCTTCACTTCCCACGGCGTCATCACGGTTGGCACATTGGTTGACTCGACATGCAAGGTCGGCTTCATACCCGCTTCGAACACGACGCGATGCGCCTGCCACCCGGGCGGCGCCGCTTCGGGCACGCGAGCACCGGCAACAAGATTCCAGAATCCCGGGCCGCCAACCGTATCGGCAACCAAATGGATACGCGACAAACTGGCGGCGTTGAGTACGCGATGCCGACTCCATGTATCGAACAGCCAGCACTCGCCAGCCGCCATGTTCACGGCAGCGTTGCCGCACTCGAAACGCACTTCAGGTTGGGTCACGATCGGCACATGGACGCGAATGTGTTCACGCCAGTAGTAGTCGACATCGACGTGCGATTGAACCTCGGCATTGCCGGATAATCGCATCAACCGGCTGCGACCCCACACACCGCCAATCGCGGCCATGGTTTGCAAAAGATAGGGACAAGCCAGCAGTTGTGGAGTCGGGCGCATCGGTCCGCTGACCGCGTCGCTGGACGGATCACCATCACGGGCCACCAGCGGAATCGCCGAGTTGCCGGCAAACCCTTGCGGGTGCGGACGCCACGCCGATTCGCTCAACACGGCGATTTCAGCGGCCAGCGCATCGGCATCGAAACTGATCGGCAGTTGCAGGAAAGGAACCTGTAGTTTCATCGTCAATCTCCTGCGTTCGATAGCCCCGATTCTATCAGCCACCCGCGTGCTACCTGCCGCGCATCAAAGCCGTGGTGATATCGCATGCGATAATCGGCGGTGCCCGGACACGGAACACGGCATGATCATTTCCCACAAGCACGAGTTCATTTTCTTCGCGGTTCCCAAGACGGGAACGCATTCGATTCGCCAGGCACTGCGTCCACACTTGGATGCAAGCGACGAAGAGCAGGTTCTACTCTTCGAACGTCGCTCTTTTTCGCAACCCGAACTCAAGGCCATCGGACATGGTCACCTCAGCGTCGAGCAGGTCAAGCCCAATCTCGGAATTGAAACGTTTGATCGCTATTTCAAATTCGCGTTCGTCCGCAACCCCTGGGACCGCTTCATTTCGTTCTGTGCTTTCATCAGTCGCGCGACGGGGCGTTTCGAAGAGGATCCGCACGGTTTCATGGCGCGGATGATGCACAGCCCACCACCGTTGCAGCACATGCTCTATCAACCGCAATCCCAGTTGCTCATCGATCAGGACGGAAGACTGGCAATGGATTTCGTTGGCCGCGTGGAGAATATGGAGCATGACTACCGCCACATTTGCGAGCATCTGAAATTGGCGACGCAGCCGCTGGAAAAGGTGAACAGCTCGCGTCATCGCCCCTATGTCGATTACTACAACCCTCAATTGCGTGACTTGGTCGCCGAAAAATACCGGCAGGACATCGAGATGTTCGGATACCGCTTCGATGCCTGATGCGCACTGAGTCCCCACCAGACGTGACGCCAGAACACTGCTCCGTGGATACCGCTGAACTTACCCGCAGCGCTCGAGCACATGCCGAGCGCGGGGAGACTGCATCCGCGAAGCTCCTGTACTCGCAGTGGTTGGAGCGCGAGCCAGATGCGATTGAACCGCTAGGGTTCCTTGGACGCCTTGCGCTGATGAGCAATCAGCTGGATCACTCGATCGCTCTGCTGGAACGCGCGAAAAATCTTGGGCCGAACGGCGCGGAAATCCTGCAGGATCTGGGTATTGCCTATCGACGCGCGCAGCGATTGGACGAAGCGACAGCGACGCTGCAGCGAGCGGTCGAAGTCGACCCTACGCAACGGCGCTCGCGCTTGCACCTGGGAGCCATCCAGGAGTCGCGCGGACAGACCCATGAAGCGCTGGTCAACTACTTTGCCGCCGTTTCGAACGCGCAGGGCAAAGGGTTCTGGCGTAGCAGGGAGACCACGCCGCCCGCGCTTGCAGGACTGGTCGAACATGCCATCGCGGTCATCGAGCGCGAGCGCCCCATCTTGCTCGACCGCAGCATCGCGCCGTTACGTGATCGCTACGGACGCGAATCGATGGTGCGGGTCGAACTCGCGCTGGCGATGTACCTGGAACAGATGCCCACCACGTACGCCGATCCTCGCCAGAAGCCGACTTTCCTTTACTTTCCTGGACTACCAAGCACGCCATGGTTCGATCGCGCCCTGTTCCCCTGGTACGAAGAACTGGAAAGTCGTTGGAGCACGATCCGGGACGAGCTGGTCGCCGTCATGCAGGAGCCGGACGAACTGGTCCCCTTCCTTGATAGTCCGGTGAACGTGCAGGGCTTGCCCTTCATGGGAAGCACCGGTGCCAGCGAAGCGGAACCACAATGGGGTGCTTACTTCTTCCATCGACACGGCGTTCGTTACGACGCACATTGCGCGCGCTGCCCGACCACGGCCGCGGCGCTGGACGCTGTGCCGATCGTGCGTATTCGCGACCATGCACCCGAGTGCCTGTACTCGGTACTCAGCCCCGGGGCTCACATCCTGCCCCACCGCGGAGTGACCAACACGCGCACCGTCACGCACTTGCCGCTGATCGTTCCTGGCAATGGCGCTCTATGCGTCGCCGGTGAAGCGCGAATGTGGCAGGAGGGCCGTTGTTTCAGCTTCGATGACACGTTCCTGCATGAAGCGTGGAACCACAGCGACAAGACGCGGGTCGTGCTGCTCCTGGATTCGTGGAATCCGCACATGACCCAGGTCGAACAGCTGGCAGTCGCCGAGCTGGTGG
The DNA here is from genome assembly GCA_038236135.1 of Lysobacterales bacterium. Classification (GTDB taxonomy): domain Bacteria; phylum Pseudomonadota; class Gammaproteobacteria; order Xanthomonadales; family Rhodanobacteraceae; genus Dokdonella. The sequence goes on along the minus strand of JBBSTF010000021.1, from coordinate 21,852 downwards.
CCCAGATCGGCGACTTCAGCCGGGAAACCCATACCGCTATTCCCGGCGACTCGGAGTCGACGGACTGAAGTACGTGGCGTTGGCAGTCACGTTACGTAGTTCCAGCGATCAATATACGGCTGAAGGTGCGGCATCGCGGGTTCGAGATATTCGCGGTAGCGCTCCCATCGACCAACGCCCTTGCGATTGAGCGGTTCGACGACTTGGGAATAACTCGGCGTGGCGATGAAGCCGCGCTCGCGAGCTCGCTCGTGGAAATCAACCATGCGCTGGTCCCAGTCGACGCCGATGAAATCTGCGATGCGTCGTGACTGCGTGTCGATATCGTCGACGATATCCTCGTAGCGCAGTTCAAGCACGTCAGGTTTCAGCACATCCGCCTGGTCGATCCAGAATGCGAACGTGTCTGCATATCCAATCGCTGTCGACTCGATCGTTTCACAGAGCTTGATGTAGGCCGGCGATCGGAACGCCTGCATGTAGTTGCTGAGTACGACGTCGCAGGGATGGCGCAGGGCGAGAATGATCTTGGCGTTCGGAAACAGGCGGGCGATCAGCGGAAGCCGCATGATGTTGAGCGGATTCTTGTCGACCAGACGCACCCCCGGTGGCCGTTCCACTCGCTCGTCCACTCGCTTCCAGTAGTTGGCGCGGAGCTCGTTCGCCATTGTCGTGTCGATCTTGCCAAGCTGGTCCGGATAGTTGAACCCGCCTTGCTTGAACTCATCGATCGCGTTGTCGATGAAGGCACGTTCGTCCATTCCGGTGAGCCCTGGATGGGCATCCAGCATGGTTTCCAGCATGGTCGTTCCAGACCGGGGAAAGCCGACCACGAAGACCGGCGATTCGGCTGACGTGGGGGCGTCAATGGCATCCCAACGCGAGCGCTGTTCCTGGCTGACCCGGCTACGCACAATGCGAATGGGATCCGCGCCCACTTCAAAAAGCTGCGGAACGCGGTCGCGCAATTGCTCCAGTTGAACCTTGCGCCCGCGCATCAAGCTCTGCATGGCAGCATTCGGATCGCCGTTGCGGTCGTGCAGCCTTGCCAACTGGCTCAACAGCTGGGGATCACGACGCATCACGGACGCATCCGCGAGAAGGGGCTCGTGCAGGCTGATTGCGGAATTCAGGTCGTCACCGCGAGCCGCGAGACTGGCGCGAAGAATGGCAAGATCATTGCTAAGACCTTCGCGCACTGCAGCCATCGAATCAATTGCTGCCAGTGTCGCGGTCGCTTCTTCAACGCGATTGCTGCGCTCGTAGTAAGCCGCCAGTCGCAGCTGTATTCGCGGTTGGCCCGGAGCGAGCGCCGCTGCCGCATGCAAGGCGTCACCGGCCTTGTCCGCCCTGCCCAATCGGGTCAACAGCCAACCCACTTCATTGATGTTGAGCGCATCGTTGGCACACCAGTCCTGCCAGTTTTCAATCAAGCGTTCCGCCTGATCGAACTCACCGCATTCATAGCATGCGTTTGCCGCTTGAGTTCGAATCGTAGCGTCGTTCGGTTCCGCTACCAGCGCGTCCAGTAACTTCGCGCGAGCGTCCGCGAACGCTCCGTCTTCCATTGCCGCATTGCCAAGGTTGAGCAAGGCGGAGGGATCAGTGGGGTCCAGTGAGTACGCTTTCAGAAACGCTTCACGCGCGCCCGCTTGCTGGCCGAGGTCACGGCGGGCCGCACCAAGGTTGCTCCAGTGCGAGGACGTGTTGGGATATAACTGGGTAAGTCGCTCGAACACCGCCAACGCCTCGGCGGATCGATACTGCGCATCAAGGCAAAGGGCAAGCAGCACCAGTGCTGATTCGGCATCCGGATCGGATGCAAGTATCGAGCGTGTCATCGTTTCTGCGCGCGGGGCATCGCCGGACTGGAGCAGCTCAAATATCGACTGGAACATGGATAACACTTTGTTTTCGGGAATCAACAAGCATAACGGCACTGACCGCAGGCACAAGTATCAATGCGCGACGGACTCGTGACATGAGCGGGCACATCTCGAGCGGCGCAAGAATTGCCGCACGGCGAATCACCCAGCGTTCGGGTAAAAGCCAACGTGTCGCTGTGCGGTAACGTTGTCACGGTATGAGTTGATATCGACGGACATATTCGCGGCAGCATCACCGGTTCGATCAGGTTTGACGCCGTGTACAGAGAGATCGCAATCAGCCTATTCTGGTCTGCTTGAGTTCAGCTGGAGAAGCCATGCAAATCGATGAGATGCGCAAGTTGGCCGCCGAGGGCGATCCGGAATCATTGTGCGGGCTTGTCTTGTTTGCGATGGGCGAAGTGGACGTCGCATTCGATTCCGCCAGCAATATCGAGCTGCTGATGCGTGCGGCGCAGTCAGGGTTCGCGCCGGCGCTGCGCTGTCTAGGTCTGGCGGCTGAGGCAACGGGCGCCAGGGAAGACGCGTGCCAATGGTTTGCGCTGGCGTGGTCTCGTGGTGATCCGATTGCGATCGCCCTGCTTGCTTGCCTGACCGAACAGCTTATGGACCGCCAACACCTGCACGCGCTGGCCGCCAGCGTAGGCATCCAGAGTTCCGCCCGACGTGTTGACAAGAAAGCACCGCTCGCCGAGGTCGCGGTGCCCAGCAGACTGCCGTCAGCCCCCGATCCATCATGTTTCGAAATCGGTGATTTCGCCACTGTCGTTTACCGCGAACGACCTCGTCTATCCACCCATCACGGTGTGTTCTCGGAGCTGGACTGTGAGTACGTTATTGCGCTGGCGGAACCTGCGCTATCACCGTCGTACGTCAACGATGCAGTCTCGGGTCGACCGATACGTCACCCCAATCGCAGTTCGCAGTCGATGGCGTTTCCAGGCCATGACGGCGACCTTTGGTTGCGCCATCTGCAACGCCGACTGGCGCGCCTCGCAGGCCTTCCACTGCTCAATGCCGAGCGGCTGGCCGTGTTGCGTTACGGAGTCGGCGAAGAGTACCGACCTCATCGTGACTACTTGCGCGTTGGCGCCATCGGAGAGGCCGACCGCGCTGGCCAGCGTCTGACTACGGCATTCTGTTATCTCAACGATGTCGAAGCCGGCGGCGAAACGGATTTTCCCGAGTTGAGCATCACCATTACGCCGGAGCGAGGACGCGTGGTCCTGTTCGACAACGTCAATGCTGACGGCTCTCCCGATTCGACCACCCTGCATGCTGGGTTGCCTGTCCGTCGGGGAGAAAAATGGCTAGCCACGTCATGGTTTCGGGAAAGCCGGTTTCGCGAATTCTAGTTGGCGCGATGTGCTGGCGGCGTGTGATTCTGCGTGGTATCGCACAGGCTCGGACACGCATGGATTTTGTCGACATGGCGGCGCGTGGGCGGCAACCGCAGAGCGCGCTGAAACCTGAGATACCCGTCATTCCTGCGATGCACACTGCTGTCCGGGAACGCTCGCGAGGACTCGCTTAGTCAACCACGGTAGTGATTCGCCATTCCTGCGTCTTTCAACAGCCGAACGGCTGGTCACGCAGGAATGTCGAAGATTTGGGGTGTCGGCGCGTCCGTCGATTTGAGTCGCCCTCACCACAAAATCGCCGAAAGCCAAGTGCGCCCGGAACACGCGGCGGACAACAAAAAAGGCCGGGTGGAGAACCACCCGGCCTTCAACTAACAACAGTCAGCGAGTTATTAGAACTTCACGCCGATGCGGGCCCAGTAGTAACGGCCGACCACGTCATAGGTACGCTCGTCGGTGTTGCCATTGAAGCCGTACTGGTACAACTGTGGCGGCTGCTTGTCGAACACATTGTCGACACCTGCTTCCACACGAGTGTTGATGGGCTCGATGTTGTATCCCATCTGGAAGTTGTGGAAGGTCGATGCACCAATCCGGTAAGCACTGTTGGCTGCACCACCCGTCTTGCGGATGGTGCGGAAGCCGTCACCCGCAGTGGCAGTCAGACCGAACGCCGCAGGACCGACATAACGTGCGCGCCAGCTGGCGTCAAGGTTACCCATGCTCCAGGCAAGGCTACCAATTCCGCGCAAGCGGCTCAGGTTGCCCTGACCACCGGAGGCCGAACTGAAGTAACTACCGGCATAGTGCGTTTCGGTAGAAACGTCGCCAGTGATGAGCTGCTCGTTGTATTCACGGAAGTAAGTGGTATCCAGGCCAACCCGGAAATTACCAAAGCGCGTTTCCGGCAGACGGTACTTGATGCTGAAGTCAGCGCCGGCAACGTCGGTACGACCGATGTTCTGCTGGCGGTTGTTTACCGCATCGATGTCACCCAGCGGCGAACGCGTGAAGAGGTTGCAGAAGCGTCCGAAGTTGTAGCACTGGTCAATGATGGTCTGCGTACCGAGGCCACCGATCGTGCCAGTCAAGTAGATCTTCCAGATGTCCAGCGAGGTTGACAGACCCGGCAACCAGCTTGGATCGTAAACGATGCCGTAGGTGAAGGACTTGCCCTTCTCCGGCAGAAGCATGTCATTGGAACCTTCGGAGGTATTGGTCTGCTGGGTCGTCTGGGTGAACCCAGCACTCACGCCCGCACAAGCTGGGTTTCCAGCCTGAAAGCCGTTGCCGCCGCAAGGATCGCGGTAGGTAGCAGCATTCGGGGTAACGCCCGAGAACAGATCGGAGATCGTCGGCGAGCGGAACACTTCAGCGACCGTGCCACGCAGCAGCAAGTCGTCAATCGGACGCCATTCAATACCAATCTTCGAATTGGTCGTACCACCGAACGCGGAGTAATCCGAGTAGCGCGAACCCAAGCTGAGGTTCAAGGACTTGGCGAACGGAACGTCTGCGAGGATAGGGACGAACAACTCGGCGTAGTACTCACGAACCGACAGCGTACCGCGCGAAGCGGACGCACACGCATCCTGGAACGTGCCGCAGGATGGGTTGCGCGGATCGGTGATCAGCGAGATCGAATCCGGCGTGAAGTAGCTGTAATCCTTGCGGTATTCTGCACCGACGGCGAGGCTGACCGCACCCGCTGGCAGGTTGAAGAGCTCACCGGTCAAGTTGACCATGCCACCCTTCTGGGTGGAATACGACGTGTCACCCACGGTGAGCTGCAGCGCACGCAAGGCGGCCTGATTTGCCAGTGCGCCGGGCGCACCGCTGTTGTTCAATCCAAAAATATTGATCGGTGTGCAGTTGGCAATAATGGCTGCTGCGGTGCCGCAACGTGCCACGCCGTTAGCATCACGGAACGACGGTCCGACGGCTGGAATCAGCTTGGAGAGATTGTAGTAGCCGGTCGCCTGGTGATCCTGGGTGGTGCGTGCGGCAAGGATGCCCGCATCCCACGACCACGTATCGCCAAAGCTGCCCTTGAGTCCGAGCGCGATCTGATCCGCCTGGGTCTGGTAGCGGTTTTCACGATTGCCGCCACTGATGTCACGCAAGCCGCCAGCACCCGCGCCGATGTTGACGCCGAACGGGTTGTAGATGCTCTGCGCAGAAAGGTTGAAGCCACCCTGACCAATGATCAATGGCAACGGCGCGATGATGGAGCGCGAGCGGGTCTTGTTGGTGAACGCGTCGATGTACGCTTCGACGTTGTCCGTCAACTTGTAGTTGCCGGTCACGAACAGGCCACCGCGTTCTTGTGGTGTCAGTTCGAGGTTGAATGGTGAGTAGTTGTAGGTATCGTTAGGGTTGTTGCCCAGACCGCGATAGCAGCGGTACTGCGAGCCGCTGGTGCCGGCAACGCCGTTGTCGCGCGTAACGCTGACACTGCCGCCGGTGCCCGGGCAATTGATGCCAAAGCCAGCTGCGACCGTACGCGGAATCACGAAACGACCGTTGGGGATACTGCCCGAACCGAGCGGGATAACGGTGCCATACGAGTTGTACAGGGCCGGATTGGAGAACTCGCGGTCGCCGGCGCCTACTGCATCCTGCTTGTTGTAGCTGGCACCGATGATCAGACTACCGCGATCGGACGACTGTCCGATGGTCATCTGGAAGCCCTTGCGCTCGCCGTCGTCGCGATCGGAGATACCGTAATCGGCCGAAGCCTCGATACCTTGATAGTTGCTCTTCAACACGAAGTTGACTACGCCGGCAACAGCATCGGAACCATAAATGGCCGAGGCGCCGTCTTTCAGGATGTCGATGCGCTCGACCATGTTGATCGGAATCGAGTTGACGTCGGCATAGGCCAGGCGGCGACCGTTGACGAGCAACAGGGTGCGCTGCGAACCGAGGCCGCGGATCGAGATCGTCGAGGCGCCAGTACCGCCGCCATTGTTGACGGACGGGTTGGTCGCGGCTCCGGCGATGGACGGCGATTCCTGGATCAGATCACCGAGGGTCAGCTTGCCGGACTTGGCAATGCTGGCGGCATCGATAGAGAAAACCGGGCTGGCGGTCTCCAAGTCGACGCGACGGATGCGGGAACCGGTAACAACCACGGTCTCCAGTTGATCGGTCTGTTCGCCCGAGCTGGTCTGTGCAATGGCAGGCAGGGCGGTAAGGCCCACTACCGCCGTGGCACTGGCATACAGCGCGTAGCGCACGGCTTTGCAAAGCTCGCTGCTAGTCAAGGTCATATCAATCTCCAACGTCAGTCGTTCAGTAAAATTTTGGGTTCGCATGCGGAGGCAAATCGCTTGATTCAGTGCCAGGACATACCCAACGGCATGCCACTGATACCCGCGCATCGGCGAATACTAACAACAATCTTACGCTATGGGAACCCTTTGTTTATTCATCGGTTCGTTTAACAACCACACGTATCTTGTTGATTTATATAGAATGTGAAGTGATCCACATCAGAGACGCCAACTTTCTTGACGGCATGGGGACAATTGCCATGGGCACGCGGGACTTTTGGATAACGGCGCAAATGTCCGGCAAGGCGACCTGTTATGCAAAATGCAATGGAAGCATTCAGTCGACAATCACACAACGATGCATGCGCAGCTTGGATCAGACGGCACACGACGTGTGCTTGCTTGCCGCTTTAATCGTTCAGCGGACCGAAGGAGCTACAGGTCTTGGCGATATTGCACGTATGGGACGCGAGATGGCGCGATGCCCGTATCGCTCTTCGGGGCGTCGTTCTTGGGAGCCAGGTAACTGCGGGTACCCACGCTGAGTTGGCCTTGCCACGGCGTACGCCACGACAATCCAATATCGAGCAAGGTCCAGCGTTGTCCGGGTAGAACTCCACCTGCGCTGTCGATGACGCGTCCGACGACGGTGCCGGACAGGTTACCTTGCGTAATGCCGAAGCCGAGCGTGGTTTGGTCGAGGTCGAGTACGCCCAATGCTTGGCTACCAAACGCAAATGGCAACAGCCGCATCGCCCCGCGCGACGCGTCGAAATTGAACCGCGTGTTATTGCCGATGACGATCTGGCCATTCGCGAAGACGCTTTGACCTTGGTCCATTCGATAAGGTAGCAGCGACGGGCTTGCATCGCTGACAAATGGCTGGATCGCGGAGTTGCCGTGCAGCCAGGTAACGCCATAGTTGAAGCTGCTACTGGCGTCGGGCGAGGTCCAGTTGATGCCCAGTTCACTCGAAAGCAGGCCCCGGGTCGCCAGTGAGTTATCCGCACAAATGGAGCCTTCCACCGCGCAAAGTGTCGACACTCGCGATTGCGAAAGGTTAGCGCTCGCGGCCAGTCCGCCAGCCAGTTGCCAGCGCAGCCCACCAGCGATCAGGCTGGTCGCGTCGATGATCTGCAAGTCGGAAGCATTGCTCGGGAATGGCTGGCGCGGCATCAGCGGCCCACCGTCATTTCCGGAAAGGCTGACCAACGCCAACAGGCGTCCATCCGGGCTTGCCCAAAGAGGAACGGGCTGGCTGCTACCAACGGGACTGCCCAACGGCACATAGTCCGGCGACAACAGCTGCTGTACCAATGGATAGCGGGCTTCCGGCGCGGCCGGTGCAATTACCTGTGCAGCTGCCATTGCTGGCAACGTCAGGCTGAGTGCAATGCTGGCGAAAAACTTGAACATCCGGACTCTGGTTGGCAGCAGCTACAGTGTTACGGCCCCGCGAACCTTAGGGGCGGCAACGCGAGAGGTAGATTTGGGGTCGGTATACAGGGCGCAGAGCCCATTTCTTCGTCGAGTATAACAATCTTGACGAAAACCTAACACCACGATCACATCACGCTTTTAGCGTTGTTCAGGCGTTCGCACCCGGAGCAATGGATTTGCCGGACCGTTGTTGCTCAATGGTCAACGCGACGTTGTCGCGCAAATATGTAGGGCGAACATCTGCCGGATCAACCGCCATTCCTGCTGCAAACATCGGCTGCGCCAAACGTGCGATCAGTTCTGCCCGGGGAAAAAAGCTGCCATCACCGTAGAGGGGGGGGCTGTGCAGCCGCGCGGTCAGAACAGACTGATAGGTCTCCCAGCCAGTACCAACGAAATTCGCGGCGGCCACTGGTAGCTCCAGGTGCTCGGCCGGGCCGACGCTTTCCGGGCTGGTTGGTCGCAACAGCCAGTGCTGATCGCGAACGAAGCAGCCCGCGTAGATTTCACCCATGCGGGCGTCGATGATGGCGAATGTCGGTGCGCCGTTGTCGGGCGCATTAAGTGCGAGTGCGGCCAGCGACGACACAGCGACGATCGGTCGGTTGATTCCCAATGCGATTCCTTGGGCCGCCGAGATGGCAAGCCGAACGCCAGTGAATGCACCGGGCCCGCGACCGACCGCGATAGCGTCAAGCTGATTGCGGGTCACGCCAGCCTCAGCGAGAACTTCGTCGCACATCGGCAACAACAGTTCTGCATGGCGGCGTGGCGCCAGTTCGCCGCGACTGATTAGTTGGCCGTCACAGAGCAGTGCGACCGAACAGAATTCCGTGGCGGTTTCGATGGCAAGCAGTTTCATCCCGGCAGTCTAAGGCCACATCGCTAGACGGCGACGCGGGTCAAACGACCGTTTCGCGCGGCCGCAACAGCCAGCGACACAACGCCGGCAGGAACACGATCGCCGCGACCATGTTGACCAGAAACATGAAGGTGAGCAGCAGGCCCATGTCGGACTGGAATTTGAGGTCGGAGAACACCCAGGTGCCGACGCCAACGGCAAGCGTCAGCGCGGTATAAAAGATCGCGATACCCGTGGTCTTGAGTGCGCCGAAATAGGCGTCGGTAAGCGATTTGCCAGCAAGCATGCCTTCCCGCATCCGGGCAAATATGTAAATGCCGTAGTCGACACCGATACCGACGCCGAGCGCGATGACGGTCAATGTGTTTACCTTCAGGCCGATGTTCAGTTCCACCATCAACGCGTGACCCAACTCGGTCACCAGCACCAGTGGCAGCACGATGCACAACGCCGCCAGCGGGCTGCGGAAACTGAGCAAGCACATCAGGAAAACGGCGGCATACAACAACAACAGCATGTACCGATCCACCGCACGGACTTCATCGTTGGTCGCCGCCATCACGCCGACGTTGCCGGTGGCCAAGCGCAAGTTGAGCTGATCACTGTGGAACTCTTCGCCCTTCGCCTGCGCGGCCGCAGCCTGTTCCGCCAACTGCAGCCGAAGATTGACGTTGCCACCGGATGACACCTTGTTCTCATCGCGGAACAACTTCACTGCCGCAACGACCCGATCGATAGTCGTGGAGCGGTGATCTTCAAGGAAGATCATGATGGGGATGGCGCTACAATCGGAATTGAGAAGCCCGGAATCGGTTTCGAAACCCTGGGTATCCTGGCGCAGGGTGTCGGGACCGCGCGGCAGCACCCGGTAGCGCAGGTTGCCCTCATTCCATCCGGCGTGGACGATCTTGGCCGCCATAGGCAACGTGATGACCTGGGCGACACCTTCCACATTGCGCATGTGCCAGGCAAATCGATCAATCGTTTCCATCGCGGGGTAGCTGGTGATGCACGCTGAGGGTGCGGCTTCCGCAATTACATTAAGAATGTCCACGCCCAACGCGAACTTGCTACTTATGAGGTTGGCATCCTGGTTGTAGCGAGCGTCGGGGCGCAATTCAGCGACACCCTTCTGTGCATCGCCAACCATTACCTGTTTGCCGTGCATCAACGCGACGAACCAGATGAGCACGCCGATCACCAGGATTATCGCCGCCGGAATCGGCCGTGAGAACCGCGCCAATACCGTCCACATCTTGTCGAACTGGGTCAGCTGGCGCAGGCGATAGGCGCGCTTGCGCTCAAGGTTGCGCAACTTCGTGTACGACAACAGCACCGGCAGCAAGACCAGGTCGGTGAGGATGGTGAGCGCGACACCGATGGTGGCGGTGATCGCCAATTCGAAGATGATCCGGATCGGGATGATCAGGATGGTCGCGAATCCGATGCAGCCGGCGACCAGGGCGACCGAACCCGGGATCAGCAACATCCGAAAGGCCAGTCGCGCCGCCGTATGCGAATCGACGCCTACTCGACTGCGCAACTCCTCCACGGTGCCCTCTTCAAGCCCGCCGAAGAATATCTCGCCTCGAAAACGGTTGATCATCTGCTCGCCGTGACTGACCGCAATCGCGAATATGAGGAACGGCGTCAACATGTTCATCGGGTCGATGCCGAAGCCGAGCAGGCGCAACGCACCAAGCATCCAGAGCACGGACACCAGCGCGCACAGCACGGTCAAGCTGGCCAACTTCACCGACGAGGAATAGACAAAAAGCAGCAACCAGGTGAAGGCGACCGTCAGCAGGAAGAACACGACGACCGACTTCGCGCCATCCGTTATATCGCCAACCATCTTGGCGAAACCGATGATGTGGATGGATGTATCGGCGTTTTCATACTTGCCGCGTATCGCTTCAAGCTGGGCGGCAATTTTGTTGTAGTCCACCTTGACACCCAGCTCCGGATTTTCCGGCACCAGATCGACCCAGATCATCGCGCCCGAGAAATCCTTGGCGACCAGTCTCCCGACGATTCCCGCTTTGACGATGTTGGATTGGATCTCGTCGAACTTGGCCTGGTCGGGACTGAAACCTTCGAGATTCGGGGTGAAGCCGGCCGGGATCACGTTGCCGGCATTGAGACCGTCCTCGACGACTTCGATGAAGCGCACGTTTGGCGTGAAGATCGAACGAAGTCGTGCCTCATCAACGTTGTCGATTCCCTTCGCGGCGAGGGTGACGTTTTCCATCGTGCGCATGAAGGGCAAGGTGAACATGTTGCCGTTCTTGGCCATCACGGCGATCAGGATGCGGTTGGCGCCGCCAAACTCCTGCTCGTAGTCGATGAACGTTTTCATGTACTCGTGTTCGAGCGGAATCTGCTTCTTGAAACCGGCGTCGATGCGCAACTGCGCAGCGAAGAATCCGAGCAGCAGCGTGATCAAGGCAAACAGGATCAGCACGATCGGGCGGTTGCCGAACACGAGACGCTCGGCGAAGCGCTGCATCCCGTTCGGCTCGCCGGGGATCTGCGAGGGAGCACTCATGGAATCACCACTTCATTAACACCGTTTTCGCCGACCACCAGTGCCTTGGCGTCGTTGAGCGGCAGAACGTTACCAAGTGCGCCGGCGTTGAGGTCCATCGTGTCCTTGAATGCTGCGGAAGCGTCGCGGCGCGCCAGCATGGTTCCGTTTGCGCCGACCAGAACTGCGCCCTCATCGCCAAGCGCAGCGCCGCCGACAAGGCTGAACCCTGTACCGGTTTCTACCTTCGTCCAAGTGTCGCCGAGGTCATGCGATTCAAGGACATTGCCGCGCAGGCCATAGACCAGCATATGCTCGCCCTCATAGCCAATCACGCCGAACATCGACCCGTCGTAGGGCAACTTCAGCCGTTGCCATGTCGCGCCATCATCGCGAGAACGATAGGCGCTGCCGCGTTCGGCCACGACGAAAAAAGCGCCGCTTCCGGTGCGCGCGATACCGTTCAAGTGCGGGTCCGTTTCGGCACCCAGCTCAAGTTCTTCATCGCTGAAAGCGTAGCGATCGACGGGCTGATCCGGTGTACCGGCGACTACTGGTGCGGCCGCAGACGCATCGGCCTGAGCATCAATTTTTATTTGACCGTTTTCGGTCGAGGTCGCAGAGGCAGCAGGCGCTGGCTGAGTCAGTGAAACGCGATTCCATGTTGCACCGCCGTCCCTTGTTTCCAGCATCAGGTTGTACGCACCGACGGCGTAGCCGCGCTCAGCATCAACAAAAAGGATGTCGAGCAGTGGCGCGCCTTGGCGCGGATCCCGCTGGTCAGTCGGGATGCCGCCGTCGAGCGGGTCGCTGCGCTGCAGCTGCCAGCTTTCGCCGCGATTATCGCTTCGCAGAATCACGCCATCGTGCCCTGCGGCCCAGGCGCGATCACCATTAATTGCGATGGAGGTCAGGGTAGCGCGTGTTGGAACCTGCGCTTGCTTCCAGGACTTCCCGTCCGCGGACCAGATGATATTTCCGCGCTCGCCAACCGCGATGATTCGGTCGCCGCTGCGGACGATATCGAGCAACAAGCCGCGATCCGCGCGCGGCATGATCTCCGCTGCTGCCTTGGCTGGATCAGTCCACTCGGAATTCGTCGATTCGTCCGCCCGCGATGCCGGCAACACGACGGCCAGCAGCAGCACAAGACAGGCAATGACAGTGTTTGGTTTTCGCATCGTTCCTGCCATGGTCGGCACCGACCGATGGTAGCGCGGGAGGCGTTGGAATCGCCTCAGGCAGAAACCGGCAGCGCGTGGAGTGAGTTCGCTTCCGTAGGGCTTTCCGTCACCAAAAACTTACAGCGACGCGACGGGCGCCAGCAATATCTTTCCATATTGAAATTTCGTGTTCGTGAAAGCGATCCCGCCATTGCTGCGGCGGGATCGCCAAGCTCTTGTGCCGTGTCAAACGTTACTGGATACCGCGTTGGCGCAGCGACTGCGGCGAGAAGTTGTCCGAGGTCAGCTTGATTCCAAAATTGTACGGTGTTTCCTGGTTATCCAGTCCGCTGGTGACATAGCGGCCGTTCTTCAAGTCATGATGGGTTTCCAGGGTGGACCAGGTCGTCGGCCGATCGTAATAATTGATGGTGGGCGCATCGGAATAACGCCACAGCTTGCCATCGGTGTCGTAGTGGTCGGTGGTCAGGATCTGCCAGCTGTCCTCGTCAAGATAGAACGTGCGACGCGGATTGATGTGGCTTTGGCCGGGCTTCAACGTCGCCTCGACGACATACACTCGATGCAGTTCGTAACGCAGCAGGTCGGGGTTGATGAAGTTCGGCGTGACCAGATCGGAAACCTTGGTGTCCGGCGAATGTGCCTTGTACGAGTTGTACGGCACATACATTTCGCGCTTGCCGACCAGCTTCCAGTTGAAGCGGTCCATTGCACCGTTGAACATGTCAAGCATGTCGGATGTGCGCAGGTTGTCCGACGCGGTACCTGGATTGTCGTATGCCACGTCAGGCGCACGGCGCACGCGACGCTGGCCCGGGTTGTACACCCACGCTTGGCGAAGCGACTTCGCAGAGTTCAGCGTTTCGTGGACAAGCAGGATCTGACCGGCAAAGCGTGGCGGCGCCGTCACTTCCTGATAGAAATAAATGAGGACATTATTAATGTCGGCCAGGGTGGCGCCCTTCCGGTAGAACGGCGACATGCTTTCTTCCTTGATGCGCACCAGCGAATACTGGCCGCTCGCGGTCGGCATGGCTTGGTTCGCCCAGCGCTGCAAGGTCTCGCCCTTGAATTTCAGCTTGTGATTCCAGATCGCCTCGGCGCCGGCTGCGGACGGATCCTTGCTTAGAATTGGGAAAGGAATGCCCGAAATGACGTCGACCACGCCATCACCGCCCGATTCGAGCGTGCCGGTGGCAGCGTTCTTCATCGACGATTCGTACACAGACTTCGGCAGTGAGGCGGTGCGATGGGTTGGGTAGACCAGCATCTTCCAGTTTGGATATTTTTTGAACATCGCGATCTGACCGGCAGAAATCTTGTCACCGTAGTCCTTGTAATTGGACGCCGTGATCGTGAATTCCGGCTTTTCGGAAGGGAACGGATCGGTCTCAAAGCCACCGGGCTTGAAGCTGGCGGGCGGCTTGGTGATGCCGCCGTCCCATGCTGGAATGGTTCCCGCGGCGTTGGCAGCGCGTTCGGCGCCAACCGGCGACATCTCGGTGCCACTCATGCCGAGCTTCGATACTTCGCTGGCAGGAGCCTTCGCCTGCGCGACGCCTGCGAGACAAGCGGTAGTGGCCATGGCCAACAGGGCAATCTTGAATCTGTTCATCGTGGTAGTCCTCATCATCAGAACGAATACTTCGCGGTGAAAGCGACGAAGTCGCGATCATGGATCAGATTGAAGTTCCCAGCCCCGAAAAAATTCGTATAACTGATGTCAAACGCGGTCTGGTTCAGGTAATTCAGCTCAGCGCCGATCGTCAACGATTTGCGCCCATCGATGAAGTTACCGCCCGGCCCGGGCGTGGTGCCGTTGACGTCATGGTTGAAAGCGATGCGCGGCGACAGATTGAACGCGCTACCGAACACGTTGTTGTAATCGGCACGCATGGCGGCGCGATAGCCCCACGAGAACCGCGTCGGAAACCCACCCACTTGGGTGATCGGGTTACGACCCGAACCGCTACCCACGTCCGGACCGGCGCCTGTATCGGTGCCATCACCCTGGAAATTGAGGTTACCCGGCAGGTTCACGTGCGTCATTCCCACTTCGGCCACCGCTGCAAGCTGGTCAGAGCCAAAGATGTTGCCCGGCCCGAAGATCTTGGTGCCGGTGACCTGGAACTGGGTCTGCTTCAAGCGTTCGTAGCCGCTGATTTCCTGCCCTGGTCCGTACTGCCCCAACTGGCTGTAGAAGCGGTTGTAAGGTGCCTGAATCACCGCGTTAAGTGGCGACAGACCGGCAAATAATAGTTCAACATCGTCAATCTGGAACGGCGCGTTCGGACGGTAAGACAACTCGCCTTGCAAGGCTATGCCGGGGCCTTCAAGCTGACCGCTGAACGACAGGCCGAAGAGGCGGATGTCTTCCGGATACTCAGTGAAGAAACTTCCCGTCTGCACTACCGGACTCGTTACCGAAACGCCGGTGATTATCGGAAGGCGGCTGTGATAGTTCAACGCGAAGAAGCCGAATTCGGTACCGCCGAGTTGGTCGGCGAAGTAGCGCAGCGCGAATCCGTACTGTCCACTGCTCTTGGCTTCGCGCGTCTTGCCTCGTGGGAATGCAGCTGAGCAGCCCGCCGCAACCAGATTCGCCGGCAATCCGGTGTCGCTGTTTGCATAGTTGCGATTGTTGCAGACATCGTTGTACAGGCCAGCGTTGATCACCGGCTGCGGCACGGTGCCGAAGTTCAGCATCACGTACTCGCCGCCTTGAACGGCAAAGTCGTTGGTCGAGAAGTAAGTGCCGACGGGATCGGGATCGGTCTGCTCGAACTCGAGCATGTACAAGGCTTCCAGCGACAGGTTGTCGGTGATGTTGATTGACCCGAACAGCATGTTGATCGGCTGGAAAGCCTGCTTGAGCTCGGAGCCGGCCACGCGCAACTTGGACACGTCGACCGGATTAATGACGTTGATGCCTTGCTGGATGAAGGTGCTCTCGCCCCAGCTCACCACCTGCTTGCCCAGTCGCACCGACGCATTGACGTCGCCCGTGAAGTTGTAGAACACGAACGCGTCAAGGATGCGCGACTGCGTGCCAACGCGGGCGCGAGCGATGCTGGTGAGGTTGTCGCGATGGGCGTTCTCGAAGTCGTAAAAGCCATACGCTCGGATGAACGCACCAGCGTTTGGACCGTAGTTGAGCGCGAACTCGACGTTGGCGCTGATGGCGTTTGAGATCGGGTCCCACCGGTCGTAGGCGAGATCACCGTCGTCACCGTTAACTGAGTAGCGTCCTGGTGCCGCGCGCTGCGCCGCCGTGCCCAGACCCAAGGCGCTGACGCCCGGATTAAGAGCGGCTTTTCCGACGAGGTTATCGTCGCGATCAGCGGCGCGAAGCGCGATGCCATAAGCGACCGTCGTGCTGATTGTGCCGTGGAAACCATCGGGACTGCCGAAGCTGACCGCTGAGGCCTGACCAGCGAAACCGGCTAACGCGGCGGCAGTCGCGACTGCCAACAAGTGACGACGCAAGTCACGATTCGGTTGGCGGTTATTGATATGAATTTGCATGAACTTGAGCTCCCCTTGGTGGCGCTGGCGCCACGCAAATTTATTGGCGGATAACCGACGGATTGGCGACCTGTACCACCGTACCCTGGCTGACGATCATGCTTGCCATTTCGCCCTGCATTTCGGCGGTGGCGGCAGGTGATGCGGCCGGACTCAGCAGCGAACCGTGGTCACCGACCAGAAAGCGCGTCGCTCCACGAATGCCGGAAGCGGACTGCGTGGTCCCGGTGATCGAACTGAGGCCCAGAATGCGAATGAGCGGTTCGGTACCCGACAGCGGCGCACCAGCGACGGTGTTCGGAATCACCTGGTCAGGCAGAACGCTCCCGCCGCCGACGACCTCCTGAATCAGCAGGTTTTTGGATGGAAGCATTCCGCCATTGGCCGGCAACGCGAAATTGATCGGGTCACTGGAGTCGATGACAATCTGTGCGGCACCAAAGAAGGTGTCGTAATCAGGCGTTCCCTGCGCGGGGCCGCCAGCAGCCAGCAGGCCAGCGCGAATACGCGGGCCAAACGTCGGCGAGGCTTCGAGCAAGCGCGCGATGCCACCGCCCGGTACGTTCAAGACGGCGGTCTGAACGCTCGGCTCCAGCGCCATGAAGGTGGTGCCGATAATCGATCCCAGCGACTGGCCGACGAAGCCGATCCGCGCGCCGTCGAAATCGTTCGGACCGGAATAGCGCATGGTCGGGATGGCACGGGCCAGGGTAAACAAGTCCGCCGAAGCCTGGCGGATATTGTCGCGCGAGGTGAGCAGGCTGGACAGGTTGATGAAGGTGCTGCCCGACGGATCAATCATGCCATCCGGACCAGGAGCGCCAGTGCTGTTGTTGGTCAGGTCCATGTTGAAGGTGCGCTCGCGCACGCCCAAGGCTGCCAGCGGCGTATTGCCGACGAACAGCGGATTGGCAGGATTGGTGATGCCATGCAGCGGGGTGTCAATGGCGACAACGGCGTAACCCTGCCCTGCCATGGTCGCGGCAATCGCGAAAGCATCGCTGCGGTCGCGGGTAATGCCGTGCTGGAAGATCACGATCGGCCAGCCAGCTGCCGGCTTGGTACGGCCCGAATTGGCGTTTGGAATGGTCAGGATCATCGGCACCTTCTGTGCCGTGGTCACGACCGGGAACGGATTGGCGAAGGTGACGAACGTCGATTGCGGGCTGAGACCCAGCGATGCGAACGGCGGCACGTAAGCACCCGGTGCGGCACGCCAGAAGGAAGTCAGTGCGGCGGTCGGATTGGCCTGCGTCGGAACGCCGAGGTAATACGGCAGCTCGATCGAACCGATGTAAATGTCAGCTACCGGAGGCAAGCCAACGCCAAGGCTGCCAAGGGTGAGACCGGTTGGCGCAACAATCGTCGTTGCCGGCGCATTCTGCGCAGTGCGATTCTGGACTGCCTGCAAAACCGGTGTGATTGACTGCGTAGTGGCCACCCACGAAACAACGATATTGGCCTTTGGGATTCCGGCAGCGGCAGCAGCGGCTTCCTGCGACCCGGTCAACTGGCGCAGCGGCTCGAGTGCACAAGCAGAAGCGTTCGGCAGCAACGGCTCCTGCGAAACACCGTTTACGCACAATGGCGTGGTGCGCTTGGTCAGGAAGTAGGTCTGGTCAGGCGTGGCATCGTTGCCAGCGGCATCGGTGACACCGTTGGTGACAACTACCATGAACGACGTCAACTGCGCGAGTGGCTTGGTCGGCACCAGCGCGATCGTGCGGCTGGAGCTGTCCGAAGGGACCACGGCGACGACAAAGTCGGCGTTCGGCTGAAGTTCGCGCACGATGCCGGTGACACCACCGCCGGGGCCGGTCAGGTTGACTTGGAACATGCGCACGGTCTGGCCCGCGATCAGCGTCGATGCCTTGGGCGCGGTCGAGAACGAGGTCGTCCAAGGCGAGATTGTGCCGAAGCCGTCCAGCGCGTTCAGGGCAACCTTGGGATCGCCGAAGTTATTAGGGTCGACGACCGGTATGTTCAGGGTGAGATCGGTCGTACCGGACAACACCAGGTTGGTCGGGAACGGCAACACGCCGGCGGTTGGATCGAATCGGGCCGTGATTACAGCCGTCGCGGGGGCGCCGTTGTTGTTGTTGACTGGTACTACCGGAACCGCTCGCGAACTATTGCTGCTGCCGCCACAGGCTGCGAGCAATGCCGACGAAAGTGCTACGGCCACAAGAATGCGGACCTGCATGGGTGTCTCCCCTAAAGTGAAACGTATGTTAACTGCGTTGATTCTAGGCGATTGCCGAATCGTTGCTAGCTGCAGTGCAACATACTAAATTCCCTTACAGGTCAGGCTTTTGGGCGTCCCATACGGCAGTGCACGGAAATGATTGGGAATTATGACTATTCGTTCAGAAAAGTCTGTCGCAACGCGGGCTCAAATTTTCTTGGCTGCCACTCCAACTCGCGCATCGCCGGTTCGTTGTCGACAATCTGGTCCTGCCGCAGTCGGTTCACCAAACCCTGATCAAGGTGCCGCCAGCGCGGCAGCAGTCGCAACAATCGCATCGCGAGGCGGGCCAGTTGCAAGGGTACATGCACCGGAATGGTCCAGCTTGGCAGGCCCTTGCGGGTGAGCGACAGCATCGCAGCGAAGGTGAGTTGTTCCCCGCCGCCGAGCCGAAAGATCTTCGGCGTTTGGCCAGCAATTTCCATTGCGCTCACGCAGGCCCAGGCAAGATCGTCGGCGTGAATCGGCTGGCGCAATCCGGTCGCTCCCGGAATGCTCGGGAACATGTGCCAGCGTTGCCCGGCGCTCGCGAGCAGGCTTAGGCTACGGTCCAATCCACCGCCGTAAATCAGCGTTGGCCGCAGTACGACGCACGCGATATCGCGACCGATACAAAATTCAATGACGTCACGCTCAGCACTCACCAGCCTGACGGCCAAGTCACGCTCGGCGGGGTCGCTTGACTGCGCTTTCACTTCCAGGCTCATCGAGCTCAACGCAACCACGCGGCGCAGCGACGGCAGGTTGCTGTTGCGCAGCCATCGTGCGAAACCATCCAAGGGCCCCACGCTGTAGATCGAATGAATTTTCGCTTCGGCGAGATCGGGCACATCGCCGTAA
This sequence comes from Lysobacterales bacterium, assembly GCA_038236135.1. Classification (GTDB taxonomy): domain Bacteria; phylum Pseudomonadota; class Gammaproteobacteria; order Xanthomonadales; family Rhodanobacteraceae; genus Dokdonella. The sequence goes on along the minus strand of JBBSTF010000021.1, from coordinate 2,707 downwards.
AGATCACCTTGGATCCAGCGAATACGACGGTCTCTGCTGGCAACGGTGCGACGCGACAAGGCCAGCAATTCAGAAGCGGATTCCCGCAGGCGAATCGTCAGGTATCGGCCAACCGTCCCGCTCGCACCCAGGATCAGGCAAGCGCCATCGTCTACCGCTTCCACGCGCCCGTCAGGCGCGATCGCGCTGGCGAAACAACGGCGTGACGTTACTCGCCGCCGGCCGCTCGATCGGCAGCGAGATCGTGAAGCGTGTGCCTGATCCAGGCTGGGTGCGCACCTGGATCGAACCCTGGTGCGCCTTGACGATGCGGTGCACCACAGTCAATCCCAAGCCGGTTTGATGCGATGGCCGGCTCGTGAAGAACGGCTCGAACACGCGCGACAGTATCTCGTCGCTGATGCCGACGCCCGAGTCCGTGATGTCGATTTCGATCGTCTCCAACTCGGTGCGACGGGTATCCAGCGTCAGCACGCCATCTCCGGCCATCGCGTCGCTGGCATTGGCGACCAAGTGCAAAACCATCTGGTGGATCTGCGCGATCGACCCGGCCACAAGCGGCAAATCGCCGTAGCGACGGACCACGCGGATGCGCTCGCCAAGTTGTCGCGATGCAATCAACAAGGCGCCATCAAGAGCCTGGTTGACGTCGACCTGCTCGGTGCCAGCGTCACCTGGTCGCGGGCCACTGCCGACGCCCTTGAGCAACATTTCAACACGGCCAAGTCGCTCGTCCACATCGCCCAGTTGCTTGCTGCCGGCCAGCTCGAAAGGGCTGGCGACAAGACTGGCGCGCGCATCGAACACGCGCTTGCGGCTCGTTTCAATATGGCCAAGCACGCGTGCAAGGTCAGCGCTGTCCAAGTCAGCGCTGTCCGTTCCAACCAGCATGTCAAGCGGAGCAAGACAGGTTTGCACGGCTTCGTCGTAAGCGGCTGCCAGATTGCGATGGGCAATCCATTGGCCGGACAAGGCATCGATGCGTTCGCGCGCCATCGCGATTGGCTGGCTCGCCTGTTGCGCAGCGCCCGCCATCAGTTGGCCCAGGCCAGCCAGATGGTCGATCTTCATAACCTGCTCGTGCTCGGCTTGCAATTCGCGCATCTTCACGTCCAGAACGGCGTGTTCACGCTCCAGGTCGATCCGCTCGGCAATCTCCTGGCGCAGCCACTGCCACACCATGCCCAGCGCAACCGCGCCAATCAGTGCAACCAACCAGCCGATCCAGATACTCATGAGCGCTCCACACGCGGAATTGCGTCGCACAGTCGCGCCGCGTCGACAGGGTAACCCTGCGCGCAAGATCATGTAAGGACGGGCGACACGTTTCCGGCCGGAAAGTCGCGGCCGGCCAGCCCCCGGAAGCGCGGACCTATGCTTGCACCCAACACCCGCGCCCGATATCATGTCCGGCTACTCTTCACGTTGTATCCCGGAGCGATTCATGAAGCCCAACATCCATCCCCAGTCGCAGGCGGTCGTGTTCCAGGACCTTTCCAGCGATTTCTCGTTCCTGACCCGCTCGACGATGAGCAGCAAGGAAACCGTCAAATGGGAAGACGGCGAGGAATATCCGCTGATCAAGATCGATATCTCCAGCAAGTCGCATCCGTTCTACACCGGCAAGAACAAGGTGCTGGACACTGGCGGTCGAGTCGACAAGTTCCGCAAGCGCTACGCCGGCAAGTAATCTGCCGCTGCTCGCCAACCCACTCGAGCCATTGCAACAAAATTGATTAACGCTGGTGATCGCTGATTGCCAGCGTTTTTTGTTGCGCGCCGCGCATTGCGCATGACTGCCGACACGTGTCCGAAATATTGATTGTGCGATAATCGCCGGGTCCCAGCGACACGCAGCCGTGCGGCGAGCGTCGCGCGTGCGATCTCCCGGGATCGCTGGATCTGGGTAGTCACTCTTTCCACCAGCCGCGATCCCCTTCCCCACTGTCGGGCGCGTCGCCGGCCCCCTGCGCCGAGGAAACTTCGTGTCCGCAAACAACGTCACTCTCACCGATTCCGCCAACGATATCAGCATCGATCTTCCGATCGTCACCGGCACGCTGGGCGATCCAACGCTGGACATCGCCAAGCTCCACAAGGAGACCGGCTACTTCACCTACGACCCCGGTTTCGTGTCGACCGCCAGCACCAAGAGCGCGATCACTTACATTGATGGCGACAAGGGAATCCTGCTTTATCGCGGGTACCCCATCGAGCAACTGGCCAAGCAGTCCAATTTCCTAGAAGTTGCGTACCTGCTGATCCACGGCGAGTTGCCGAGTGCTGGCGAATTTGAAGGCTTCTCGCACGAAGTCGCGCATCACACGATGATGCACGAGTCGCTGAAGAACTTTCTCCACGGCTTTCACTACGACGCCCACCCCATGGCAATGCTGTGTGGTTCGGTCGCTTCGCTGTCGGCGTTCTATCACGACACTCTGGACATGAACGATCCAGACCAGCGTCGCCTCGCCGCGATACGGCTGATTGCCAAGATTCCGACCATCGCCGCCGCCGCCTACCGCTACAGCATCGGCTGGCCGATCCGCTATCCGCGCAACAATCTTGATTACGTCAACCGCTTCCTGCACATGATGTTCGAGGTATCCAGCGAGCCGCTGGAAATGAAGCCAGTCGTTGCCAAGGCGCTGGATCTTCTTTTCATCCTGCACGCCGATCACGAGCAGAACGCATCGACCTCGACGGT